>NZ_PVNK01000139.1 GCF_002994615.1 Enhygromyxa salina
GGGGAGCTGACCGAGGAAGTGGGTGGCGGGGCAGCGGCGCTCGAGGGCCGCGCGCGCGGGGCCGTGACCGACGATCGCGCTCGCGTGGGGCGGGCCGGTTTGGGCGAGGGTGTCGAGGACCGCGGCGAGGGTGTCGAGGCCCTTCTCCCAGCGGAGGCGGGCGACGAACAGGATCAGCGGGAGATCATCGGCGACGCCGAGCTCCCGACGCCATCTCGGGTCGCGCTGGCTCGGGTTGAAGCGCTCGGCGTCGACGCCTCGACCCCACACCCGCAGCTCGGCCTCGATCCCGCGCGCGCGCAGGACCTCGACCATCGACTCGCTCGGCGCGTAGACGTGGCGGCAGCGGTTGTAGAAGCGCCGGATCCACGCCCAGAGCCCGCGCTCGAGCAGCGGGCCGACGCGGGCGATCCCGGGCACGGGCGCGAAGCGGAGGTAGCGGGCGATCTCGCTGTGGTACGAGGCGACCGCGGGGATCCCGTGGGCCGCGGCGAAGTCGAGGGCGGCGTAGCCCGCGAGGTCCGGGCTGCCGACGTGGACGAGCTCGGGCTCGAAGCGCTCGAGCATCCGCCGGGTCGCGGGGGGGATGCCCAGCGCGAGGCGGTACTCGGGCTGAACCGGGACCGGGATCGACGGCACGGGCACGAAGGTCCCCGCGGGCTCGATCGCCGGGCGCGCGGCGCCGGGCGCGAGGACCCTGACTTGATCACCCGCTTCGAGCCGCGCGCGGACCAGGCGTCCGAAGGTCAGCGCGACCCCGTCGACTACGTTGACGTAGTTACCGACGACGATGACTGTCCGCATCCCGATGGCCCAAACGATAGCCAGTCAGAGCGCCAGCCAAAAGCGCCAGCCAAAACCGACAGCCAAAACCGACAGCCAAAACCAACAGAAAGACGAGCGCGAGGCTCGTCTTCGGCGGTCATGACGAGAGCCAGCGACTCAGGACGAGACGCTCTCCTTCTCTTGCACGCTCTTGTACAGGAGCTCGACGAGCTGGTTGATGTTCTCCAGCTTGTTCAGCTCGGCGCGGGGCACCTTGACCTTGAGTTCGCGCATGCTGCACGAGACGACCTCGACAATGTCGAGGCTGTTGGCCCCGAGATCCTTCATCGACTTCGCGGGATCGATCTCGACTCCCTCGAGCTCTTCGATGGTGTCCACCAGGTGGCGCGTGACGACCTCGAGCACATGTTCGCGGGTCATTGGTTCTCCTCGTTCTCGTTCTCGTTCAGGCGCGCCAGAGGCGCGGGGTTCCAGAAAGTCATTGATCCGGGCCCTGGCTTGGTCCCTGGGCCGGTCCGGGCATCGTTGGAGCCCGGGAGTGTCTCACAGACCGTGGCGTTCTCGCTCGGTGAAGAGACGGACCACGTTGTCCGAAAAACCGAAGCCCCTGTCCAGCAAGAGCACCTGCCCTCGGACTCCGTCCATCAGACCGCTCGAGAGGGCGACAGCGGCATCCGCGACCTCCGCGGGCTGGATGAAGAAGCCCTCCGCGTACCATTTCTTGCAGAAGGGGGCGAATTCCGGGCCGAACGTGGCTTCGAGTGACTCGGTCTCCACGGGGTTCGCGCGGAGCACGTTGATGCGGATGTCCTCGTCGAGCAGATCACTCGTGAGGTAACGACAAAAAGTCTCCATCACCGATTTGGACGCCGCGACGAAGTCGTAGCCCGGGAGGAAATACTCGGGGCCGCGCGAGGACATGCCGATCGCGTAGCGAGGCAGCCGGCCGAAGATCGCCTTGGCCTGCTGCATGTACGAGATGAAGGGCCACGAGCTGTACTCGAGCGAGCGCTTGAGTCCCTTGAAGCTGAGGTCGTCGTGGGTCTGGCTGACGTGGGCGAAGCTGACGTTGGAGATCAGGACCTCGAGCGCGCCGACGTCGTCCTTGATCCGCTGCATCAACGCCTCGGTGTCCTCGTCCTGGCTGACGTCGGCCTCGAGGATGACGGGCTCGGGCGCCCCGGCCTCGGCGAAGCTGGCCCGGATCGCGTCCTCGTCGGCCGAGCCCCAGCGGTGGGTCAGGTAGGTCCGCGCGCCGTAGCGCCCGTAGGCGAGGCCGCAGGCGAGGCCGATGCCCTTGGTCCCGCCGGTGATCAGCACGGCCTTGCCGTCGAGCTGGGCGCGGAGGCTCGCGCTGACGTCGTGGCCCGCCTCGCTGGCCGCAGGCCTGGGCGCGGGGCTCGGGGCCGGGCTGGCGGGCGTGGGCGCGGGCGCGGCGTCGGGGTCTGGGCCCGCGAGCAGGCGCTTGCCCATGGTCATGACGTTGTCGACGAACGAGGCCCCGCGATCGAGCTGCAGGACCTGGCCCGAGAAGCTGTCGAACAGCCCGCTGCACAGCGCGAGCGTGGTCGCGGCGACCTCTTCGGGCGTGACCGAGAACTCGGCGAAGCGCTCGGCGAGGGCGGTGTTTTGCTCGCCGAAGATCTGCGCGTAGCTCTCGGTCGGGACCTGGCGCGTGCGCAGGGCGTTGACCTTGACGTCGTGCTCGCGCAGGTGCGTGGACATGTAGCGGACGAAGGTCTCGAGCACCGACTTGGCGACCGCGACGTAGTCGTAGTGGGGGTAGTGCTGGTCGGGCCCGTCGGAGCTCATGGCCACGGCGTACTCGGGGTAGGCCCCGAACGCGGCGTGGAGCTTGTGGATGTAGTCGACGAAGGGCCACGCGCTGTACTCGAGGCTCTTGATCAGCGCGCGCTTTTTGTGGGCGTCGAAGCCCTCGCCGCGGACGACGACGGCGACGTTGGAGATGAACACGTCGACGCGCTCGACCCCGGCCTCGCGCATCTTGGCCATCAGGGCCTTGGTGTCGCCCTTCTTCGAGGCGTCGGCCTCGACGATCTCGGGGGCGGGCGCGCCGAGCTCGGCGAAGGCCGCGCGCAGCTCGTCCTCGTCGGCCGAGCCCCAGCGGTGGGTGAGCCAGCACTTGGCCCCGAGCCGGGCGAAGGCGAGCGCGCAGGCCCGGCCGATGCCCTTGGTTCCGCCAGTGATCAGGACGACCTTGTCTTTGAAGTCGTGGAGCATGGGAGCGATCTGGGTTCAGTCTGTGTTCGAGCCGCCGCGACCCGGGTTGTAGTTCTCGCGGATGCGCGCGCTGGTCTCGGGCGAGCCGAAGCAGACCTGGTGCATCATCGACTCGACGGTTCGGGCCTGCTCGAAGGCGAGGCGGCGCGGGAGCGCGAGCTGACGCTTGAGCAGCTCGATCGCAAAGCGGGGCTTGTCGGTGAAGCGCGCGGCCAGCTTGCGCGCGCGGGCCAGGACCTTGGCGCGCTCGACCACGTAGTTGATGTTGCCGCGCTGTTCGAAGTGGCTGCCCTTGAAGTACTGGCAGCCGTACATCATCTCGGACGCGAGGTAGTGGCCGACCGCGAACTGCAGCAGCCCGGTCGTGCCCATGCCGGGCGTGAACCCGAGGTCCATGAAGTTGGTCCCGTAGCGGCTCTCGCGGGCGAGCACGACCATGTCGCAGGCGAGCCCGAAGATCAGCCCGCCGCCGACGGCGTGGCCCTCGATCGCGGCGATCGTCGGGATCGGGAGCTCGATCAGGTTGCGGGTCAGCTCGAGGTCGTAGGGCGCGATCCGGCCCTCGGCGAGGTCGAGGAGCACGCCCTGATCCCCGCCGGCCGAGAACAGCTCGGGCAGGCCCCGGACCACGCAGACCTTGGCCTCGCCGTCGCGGGACAGCTCGGCGAGCCGCGCGAGCAGCTCGTCGACGAAGACCCGAGAGAAGGAATTGTTGCCGGCCTCGTCGCACATCCACAGCTCGGCGACGCCGTCTTCGATCGTCAAGCGCACGCGGGGGTCGTCGGTCATGATCCCGTGCCTCCTTGGTCTGGGCGGTAGCGCTCGAACCACGGCGGCGACTCGCCCGCGATGAAGCCCTGGACCGCGGCGATGGTCTCGGGCTCGAGCAAGTCGGTCGCGGTCTGGCGGGCGCCGAGCTCGAGGGCGTCGACGCGGCTGAGGGTGGCGATCTCGCTGGTGTAGCGCTTGACCCGAGCGAGCGCTTGGGGGCTGGCCCGCAGCAGCCGCTTGAGGATCCGGCGCAGGGTCTGCTCGAGCTCGGTCGGACCCTCGACGAGCTCGTCGACCAGGCCCATGGCCAAGGCCTCGTCGGCCTCGACCCTGCGGCTCGACAGCGCCATCCACCGGGCCTTTTGGACCGGCATGCGCTCGCACAGCAGGGGCAGGACCATGGCCGGGATCAGGCCGAGCACGCACTCGGGCAGCGCGAAGCTCGAGCGCGTGGTTGCGACCACGAGGTCGGCGGCCGCGGCCAGGCCGACGCCGCCGCCCATGGCCTCGCCGTCGATCAGGCAGATGACGGCCTTGGCCGAGCCGCGCAGGCGCTCCATGCAGCGGGCGTAGGCCGCGAGCTTGGCGGACTGATCTTCGCCGGCGTGGGCGACGAGGAATTCGAGGTCCATCCCGCGGCAGAACACCCCGGGGGCGCTCTCGATCACGATCACCCGGCAGCGCGGGGACTCTTGCGCGGCCTCGAGCAGCGCGTTGAGCTGGTCGAGACCGGCGCCGTCGAGCGCGACCTCGGGCTTGTCGCCGGGCTCGAGCCGAACCCGCCACACGGGGCTGTCCCCTGGCTCGCAACGCAGTCGCATCAGCTCAGCCGGTAGCGGCGCTCCCAGTTGTCGACGCCGTCGAGCACGCACAGGCCGCGGCCCTCGTAGCGGGCGTCCCAGTGCTTGGCCCAGGCGCCGTCGGGGCCGCGCTTGTCGGTCTCGTAGGTCGGGTTGTCGACGTAGGTGGCGCGGGCCTGCTCGATCGCCTCGTACTCGGGCACGCTCACGCGCACGCGCGCGTCGAGCTGGCCGTCGAGGTCCGCGGCCGCGACGATCTCGCGGGCGCGATCGCCGACGCGGACCGGGTAGAACTCCGAGCACGAGCCCGAGCCGTAGGAGAACACGCTGATCCGGTCACCGCCGCGCAGGTCCTCGCCCGCGGAGATCGTCCCCATCAGCGCGAGGAAGGTCGCCGAGGTGTAGGTCCCGCCGAGCCGGCGGTTGTACTTGAGGCCGGCCTTGCTCTTGCGCTCGAAGTGGGCGCGGAGCTCCTTGTTGGACCGGCCCGGGGCCCAGCGGCGCATGACCGCGCGGTGGGCCCGATAGGTCATCGCGCCGAAGGGCACGTGGTAGACGTGGCGGGCGAAATTGCCGTCGTAGTCTTGCTCGCCCGAGACCTCCATGAAGTGCTCGCAGGCGCCCTCGACGGCCTCGAGGTAGCCGAACAAGCTGGTGTCGGCGTGGCCGACTTCATCGCGCGAGGTCGGCCG
This sequence comes from Enhygromyxa salina, assembly GCF_002994615.1. Classification (GTDB taxonomy): domain Bacteria; phylum Myxococcota_A; class Polyangia; order Nannocystales; family Nannocystaceae; genus Plesiocystis; species Plesiocystis salina_A. The sequence goes on from NZ_PVNK01000139.1 coordinate 5,291, forward strand.
GTAGGTGTCGCTGATCTCGTGGGTCCAGTAGCCGTTCTTGTCGAGCTCGAACTCGAGCAGCTCGGGCTTGTCGGACAGCAACATCGCCGTGGCGGCGCCACCGAGCACGAATTCCCAGGGCTTGCCGAGGTGCATGCGGCTCTGATCCGAGCACACGACCAGGGCCTTCTTGCCGCGGTTGAAGCCCGACGCGATCCAGTGGGCCGCGGCCATCAGCCCGCCGGTCCCGCCGTAGCACGCGTGCTTGGTCTCGAAGTTGCGGCAGTTGGGTCCGATCCCGGCCAGGCGCTGAACCCAGCTCGAGATCGGCTTGCCGTAGTCGACGCTCGACTCGGTCCCGACCACGACGAGCTCGACCTGCTCGGGGTCCTCGCCCTCGAGCAGCCCGCGGGCGGCGTTGACGGCCATCGAGACCGGATCTTCCCAGACCGGGTTGAGGCTGCGCGACTCGACCCACAGATCCTCGAGCGGGTGCGAGGGCGAGACCCCCCGGGCCTCGGCCAGCGCGACCATGTCGAGGGTCAGCGCGCCCGGATACGCAAAGATCTTCTCAATTCCGACGGTGTTCATGCTCATGGCATCACTCCAAGCGACCGAAACCACCCCGAGCCCTGCTCCGCGGGGCCACGCAATCCACTGCGCGGCGCAGACCTGCCCACCGAGTCAGCTGCAGGAAGTGGGAACGAGCGACCGGCCGCTTGCGGTCGCGCGTGGCAAAGTGCGAAAGCGGCTGCGGGGGGCATCGTTAGACCGTCCAGCCGAGGCCGCCGGTGACGTTGATGACCTCGCCGTTGATGAACGCGCCGCCCTCGCTGGCGAGAAACTCGACGACGGCGGCGAGCTCGGAGACCTTGCCCATGCGGCCCTTGGGCATCGGGCAGTACTGCTTCCAGTAGTCCTTGTTGACCTGCGGCATGGTCTCGCGGGTCATGTCGGTGTCGAAGAAGCCCGGGACGATCACGTTGGCCGTGATCCCGCGGCGGCCGTACTCCTTGGCCAGGGTCTTGGTCAGGCCGTGGAGGCCGGCCTTGGCGGCGGCGTAGTTGGCCTGGCCGGTCCCGCCCTCGTGCTGGATCGACGAGATGTTGACGATCCGCCCGAAGCGGTTGGCCATCAGGGTCTGGATGAATTGCCGACAGACGTAGAAGGGCCCGTCGAGGTTGGTCGCGAGGACCTCGCGCCACTCCTCGTCGGCCATCGAGACCACGAGGTTGTCGCGGTTGACCCCGGCGCAGTTGACGATGACCTCCATGGTCTCGAAGTCTTCGAGGACCTGGTCCGAGACGGCCTCGACCGCGGCGGGGTCTTTGACGTCGAGCTGGTAGTGGCGGATCTGGACGTCGTGGCCGGCCTCCTTGGCCGCGGCCTCGGCGGCCAGCTTGGACGCCTCGGCGGCCGCCGCGTTGGCGACGTAGGTGAACGCGACGTGGTGACCGTGAGCGGCGGCGTACTCGACGATGCCGGCCCCGATGCCCCGTGAACCTCCGGTGACGAAGTAGTGCATGGCGTGGCTCTCAGAGCGAGGACTTGTCAAAGCGCCGAAACAGCGAGCAGCAGTTGAGGCCGCCGAACCCGAACGAGTTCTTGAGCATGATCTGGATCTCGTGATCGACGGCCTCGTTGGCGCACACGTCGAGGTCGATCGCGGGGTCGATGTCGTCGACGTTGATCGAGGGGTGGAGCTTGCCGTGCTTCATCTGGAGCAGCCCGGCGACGATCTCGACCGCGGGCGCCGACCAGCAGGTGTGGCCGAGCATCGACTTGGGCGCGTTGATCTTGAGCTTGTAGGCGTGGTCGCCGAACACGGTCTTGAGCGCGTTGACCTCGGACAGATCCCCGAGCGGGGTCGAGGTCGCGTGGGCGCAGACGAAGTCGACCTGCTCGGGCTCGACCTCGCAGCGACGCAGGAGCCGCGCGACGGTCCGGGCCTGGCCCTCGGTCGAGGGCGAGGGCAGGTGGCAGCCGTCGGAGGTCGAGGTGCAGCCGAGGACCTCGGCGTAGATCCGGGCCCCGCGCTCGAGCGCGTGGCCGAGCTCTTCGAGGACCAGGCACGCGGCCCCGTGGGAGGGCACGAAGCCCTCGCGCAGCTTGTCGTAGGGCCGGCTGGCCTTCTCGGGCGTGTCGTTGAAGCTCGCGAAGGTGATCGCGCCCATCATCGCCATGGCGTGGGGGCCCATCTGCGAGAAGTCGAGGACCGGGCCGACGCACAGCGCGATGTCGTGGTCGTGGTGGCGGATCTCGTCGAGGCAGTTGCGCAGGGCCACGTTGGCGCTCGCGCACGCGCCCCCGAGGGTGTAGGCGGCGCCCTGGTTGCCGAGGACCTCGCTGACCGTCCCGGCGTGGTCGGTGTCGAGCATCAAGAGCGCGGCCATCGAGTCGATGTAGTCCGGCTCGTCGAGGAAGGTCTCGTAGTTGTTCGTGAAGTAGCGCTCGTTGAGGTTGTGGCCGCCGACCAGCGTCGCCCGGCGGGTCGGGTCGAGCTTGTCTTCCTGGCCCGAGAGCCCGGCGTCGATCCAGGCCTCGGCCGAGACCAGGGCCGAGATCTTGGTCGAGAAGGGCGCCTTCTTGACCAGCTGACGCAGGCGCTTGTGGGTCGCGGGCGCGAGCGCGTCTTTGAGCGAGGCGACCTTGGCCTTGGCGTTGTACTCGCTGAGGTCACCGCCAACTTTGGAGTAGACGGCGTCGTTCTCGAGCCACTTCCACTTGGTGATCGCCGACTTGCCCGCGATCAGGTTGGTATAAAAGTCGTCGAGGTTGTCGCCGATCGGGGTGTTGATGCCCATTCCGGTGACGACGATGCGCTTTGGTTGAAGACTCAAGGCTCGGCTCCTGCGATGTTGAAAGTCGGCTCAGCTCGCCTCGTCGTCGAGCATGAAGACCTCGTAGATGGCGAGGGCCTGGACCTGCTCGCCGAGCAGCGCCTGGCCCGCACACACGGATACATAGTCGCTGTTCTCGATCGACTTGGCGACCAGCGTGAGCTCGTCGCCGGGCCGGACGGCGCCCTGGAACAGCGCGTGCTCGACCTTGAGCAGGCGCAGGGCGCGGGGCCGGTCGTCGGTCGGGATCTCGATCGGCGCGCCGGGCGAGCAGCGCTCGAGCAGATGCTGGAGGCAGATGCCGAGCTGGCCGACCATCTCGAGCAGCAGCACGCCGGGGTAGACCGGGTCGCCGGGGAAGTGGCCGGCGAACACCGGGTCGTCCTCGGCGATCCGCCGCCGGCCCTCGACGAGGCCCTGGCTCAGATCCACCCGGGTGATCGCGTCGAGCAGCAGCAGCGGATCACGGTGGGGCAGCATGCGCTCGAGCTGCGCGCGGCCGAGCTCGACGGACTGGGTCGTCTGCGCGGCCTGAAACAGCGAGCGGCGGCGACCGGATTTGATCAGCTTGGTGTGCAAGCTTCGGGCTCCCTCCGCTCGTCGACGAGCTCGCGAACGATGCTCGCGAAGTGGTCGGCGAGCTCGTCGCGGCTGTCGGTCCGGAACTTGCGGTTGCGCAGCCACTTGCGGTGCATGAGGTTGTGGAGCACCGACATCGGGCCGACCTCGATGAAGATCGCGTCTGGGTGACGCTCGACGAGGTGGTCGAGGGACGCGCGCCACAGGACCGGCTCGTGGACGTGGGTCGAGAGCAGCTCGACGAGCTCGGCGTGGCTCGGGCGCGGCAGCAGCTGCCCGAGGCGATTGGGCAGGTAGGGCCGCCGCGGGACGCGGAATTCGACGGTCTCGAGGTGCGCACGGAAGCGCTCGCCGACCTCGCGAAACAGCGACGAGTGCATCGGCACGTTGCGCTCGATGATCCGCGGCTGGGCGTAGAACTCGTCCTCGGCCTGCTCGACCGCGGCCTCGACCGCGGCGCGCTCGCCGGCGACGACGTGCTGGCGCGGCGAGTTGAGGTTGACGATCTCGAGCAGCCCGACCTTGGCCGCGCTGTCGACCACCGTCGCAAGGTCTTCGTCGGAGATCGGCTGGATCGCGGCCATCCACCCGCGCGGGCCCTCGTCGTAGCAGCGCCCGCGGCGATCGACCGCGCGCAGGGCATCTTCGAAGGACACCGCGCCGATGTGGACGAGGTGGTTCCACTCGCCGAGGCTCAGGCCGAGCGAGAGCTCGGCGACGATGCCCGCGGCCTCGAGCGTGGCGAGGAACATGTGGTTGGCGAGGAACACCCCAACCTGGACGTCGACGTTGCGCGCGAACGCGGCCTCGCCCGCGTCGACGTGATAGTGGGCCGCGAGGTCGCGGCCGAGCAGGTCCGAGGCCCAGGCGAGCAGCTCGGCGTTGGGCCGGTAGAGATCGACGAGGCGATCGAGCATGCCGGGGTAGCGCGAGCTCTGACCCGGGAACATGAACACCAGCGGGTCGGCGTCGGCGTCGGTCTGGGTTTGGGCGGCCCTTCGATCTCCGAACTCTGCGCCGAGCGCGGACGGCGGGCCCTCGAAGCCGCGCTCGCCGTCGAACTCGGTGGTGAACGCGTCGGTCATCGACGATCTCCCCGGGACCCGTCGCGCCGCAGGCCCTCGCGGAGGTTGGCGAGGGAGCTGACGCCGTCGCGCCAGTTGAGCTCCTGGTAGGCGTGGACGAGGCGGTCGTAGGCCGATGAAGGGTCGCGGGCGCGCTCGACGAAGTGGTCGTAGGCCATCGAGGACAGCTGCGCGATCCGGGCCCGCTTGTTCGAGGAGTTGGCGATCGCGGACGCCTGGCGCATCAAGAACTTGGCCATGGTCTGCCAGTCGCTGGCCGCGCCGGGATCGCCGTGGCCGCTGGCGTGGCCCTCTCGCCGGGCCTTGGCCGCGTGCGCGGCGTCCTTGCTGGCGTCGAGGGTCCCGGCCTCGCGCATGGCCTTGACGACCGTGTCTTCGAGGATCTGCAGGGCCCGGTCGAGGTCGACGGTCTCGTGGGCCGCGGTCACGGCGACGCGGTAGCGCAGCGTGTCCTCGGTGACCGAGGGGTAGTCGACGGGCGCGAGGAACAACCCGGCGTCGCTCATCGCGGCGCACTGCTCGTACAGCATCTGGCGATCGGAGCCGATGATGATCGGGAACACCTGCGAGTCGCTGTCGCCGAGGTTGAGGCCGAGGGCGTCGGCGCCTTCGCGGAAGTAGCGGACGTTGGCCCACAGCTTCTCGCGCAGCGAGTTGTCTCGGGTCGCGAGCTCGAGGGCCTTGAGCAGCCCGCCGACCACGGCCGGCGGCAGCGCGCACGAGAACGCGTAGCCGTTGACGTAGTGGCGGAGGTAGCGGATCAGGTCGCGGTTGCCGGCGACGAAGCTGCCCGCGTGCGCGAAGGACTTGGAGAAGGTCGCGTACTGGAGGCCGACGGCGGTCGGCGGGAGGCCGTAGTGCTCGACGCAGCCGCGTCCGTTCTCGCCGAGGGCGAGGATCGAGTGGGCCTCGTCGATCATGATCCCGACGCCGTGGCGCTCGGCGACCTCGATGATCTGCGGGAGCTTGGCGCTGTCGCCGTCCATCGAGTAGACGCCCTCGATCACGATCAGGCGGCGCCGCCCCCCGGTCTTGGCCAGGAGGTCGTCGAGCGAGGCGGGGTCGTTGTGCGAGAAGAACTGGAGCTTGGCCTTGGCCAGCTTGACCCCGTCGATCAGGCACAGGTGGCACTTGTCGTCGAGGATCGCGAGGTCGCCCTTGCGCAGGACGCCGGTCAGCGTGCCGAGGCCGCCGCCGAAGCCGCTGTTGAACAGCATCACGTCCTCGTGGCCCGTGAACTGGACCAGCTCGTGCTCGAGCTCGCGGTGGAGGTCGGTCATGCCCGACAACATCGGCGAGCCGCAGGCCCCGGTCCCGTACTTGGCCAGCGCGCGCTTGCCGGCCTCGATGACCTCGGGGTTCGCGGCCAGGCCGAGGTAGTTGTAGGACGAGAGGTTGACGACGGTCCGCGACTTGCCGCCGCGGCTGATCTTCATCACCGGCTCGACCGCGCCTTGCATTTCGGGCTCGAACAGCGCGAACGCCCAGGACCCGGCCTTGTGCCAGTCGCCGAATTCCGGCGGCGGAACCAAGGGATCCTCGGTGTCGGTGAAGTAGAAGTCCGCCAGGCTGTACTGGGCTTCGCTGCTCATGCTGGGACGGGGGAGGTGGGTCAGTACCGTCAAACGAGCGGGACTGTCACGGAAAAATCGTCAGTGTGGCTAGGCGCGGTCAGGCGGGCGCCTGGGCCGGTGGGCGTCGGCGTTGCAGCCTGCAACGCCGACCGCTCTCGCCTGGTCGCGGCATCTTGCAGACTGTTGCATCGCAGGTCGAGCCCGGTCCGGCCGCTGTCGCGTGAGTGATGCGACGTGAACATGGATCCTTTAAAAAGGAGAAGCTCGGAGAAGCTCGGCTCCCAACGAGCGCGGCGCCGACCACTCCCTCGCCCAGGCTGTTCATGAGACGAAACGACATTCACGTCGAGTGACGCGCGCCATGGCCAGGGAAAAACATAGTTAAATCATATAGGTATGTCCATGTAGGGGAGCCCGAGGCGCCGAGGCGGGGGGGGCCCGCGATGGCGAAGGGCATTCACATCGTCGCGGCCGAGGGTGGACTGGGCCGAGCTTTGTCGCTATGGGCCGATCGCCCATGTCCGAGGTCGAGATCGTCGATGTCCCGCTGACCAATCGCAAGTTGGTCGACCGCTTCATACGCGTGCCCTGGCACATCCACCGTGAGCTCTACCCCAACGATCACTGGGTCCCGCCGCTGCTGATGGATCGCCGGGACTACCTGAGCCCGCGCAAAAACCCCTTCTTCGACCACGCGAGCGTGTCGTTGTGGATCGCGCGCAAGCACGGCCGCGACGTCGGGCGCATCGCGGCGATCGAGGATCGTGACTGGCGCGCCTTCCACGGCGACAAGACCGGCTACTTCGGGATGTTCGAGGCGCCCGACGATCCCGCCGTCGCGGGCGCCCTGCTCGAGCGCGCGCGCGCGTGGCTGCGGCGCCGCGGGCTCGAGCAGATGATCGGGCCGATGGACTTCTCGACCAACTACGTGTGCGGCGTGTTGCTCGACGCCTTCGAGCGGGACCCGGGCATCAACATGCCCTACAACCCGCCCTGGTACGACAAGCTGCTCCAGGGCCAGGGCCTGACCAAGGCCAAGGATCTGATCCAGTGGAGCATCGAGCTCAGCGATCCGATCCCCCCGCGGGTCGTGCGGATCGCCAAGAAGATACGCACGCGTGAGAACGTGACCGTGCGCGCGATGAGCTTCGACGACTGGGACCGCGAGGTCGACCGCGCGCTCGAGGTCTACAACGACGCGTGGGAGGAGAACTGGGGCTTCGTCCCGGTCGGCGAGAAGGAGTTTCGCCACATCGCCAAGGATCTCAAGCTCGTGCTCCACCCTTCGCTGCCGCTGATCGCCGAGGTCGACGGCAAGCCGGTCGCGTTCGCGCTGATCATCAAGAACGTCAACCCGGTGCTCAAGAAGCTCGACGGCAAGCTGTTCCCCTTTGGGATCCTGCGCCTGCTGTGGGACCTCGAGCTGAACGACACCGTCGACTCGGGCCGGCTGATCTTGATGGGCATCCGCGAGGGCTTTCGTCGCCGCGGGCTCGACTCGATCTTGTTCCTCGAGATGGCCGAACGCTGTCGCGCGCTCGGGTGGTGGGGCGGCGAGATCGGCTGGACGCTCGAGGACAACGACCTCGTCAACCGTGCGATCAGCAACTTCGGCAGCAAGCCGGTCGCGCACTACCGGATCTACCAAGACGCGCTCGTCGAGCCCGCCGAGGGTGCCAAGGGATGAGCGAGCAGCGACACAAGGCGCTGGTGACCGGGGCCAGCGGGTTCATCGGCAGCCACCTGTGCGAGGTCCTGCGCGAGCGCGGGCACGAGGTCCGGGCGATGGTCCGTCGCAGCTCGCGGCTCGACAAGCTCGAGCTCGGGGCCGGAGGCGTGCCCTTCGAGCTGCGCTACGCGAGCCTCGACGACCCGGCGGCGATGGCCGCGGCGCTCGCCGACGTCGACCTCGTCTATCACGTCGCGGGCGCGACCGCGGCCCTCGATCGCGCGGGCTTCGATCGCGCCAACGTCGAGGGCGTGGCCAACCTGTTCGCGGCGATCGAGCGCGCCCACGCTCAGGGCCAGGGCCCGCGCCGGGTCGTGCAGGTCTCGTCGTTGATGGCCGCCGGGCCCTCGCGCCCGCGCACCGCTCGGCGCGAGCACCACCGCCACGAGCCCGGGTTCACCGACTACGGCGACTCGAAGCTGTCGGGCGAGCAGGTCGCGGTCGCGGCCGCGCGCGCGGCCGACGTCGACCTCGTCATCGTCCGGCCGCCGCTGGTCTACGGACCCCGCGACGAGGACGTGCTCCAGATGATCAAGTCCGCGGCCCTCGGCGTCGTCGCCCAGCCCGGCCTCCGGCCGACGTGGATGTCGGCGATCCACGGGCGCGACCTCGCGACTGGCATCGCGCTCGTCGGCGAGCGCGGCCGCGCGATCCCCCGCGAGGAGGTCCCCGGTCACGTCCACGCTGGCGGCGGCGGTGATCCGCGGGCCCCCGGCGCCGTCGACGACCCACGCGGCGCGGGCATCTACTACCTGACCGACGGCCAGCGCACGACCGTCGCCAAATTCGGTCAGGCCGCGGCCGAGGCCGCCGGGCGTCGAGCCCTGACGATCCCGCTCCCGGCCTTCGCCGTCCGCTCCGTCGGTCGGCTCAACCAGGGCATCGGTCGCGTCCGCAACCAGGTCCCGGCCCTGACCTTCGACAAGGCCCGCGGCAGCCTCGCTAGCGGCTGGTGGTGCGACGACGCCCGGGCCCGGGCCGAGCTCGACTGGTCGCCCAGCTTCACCCTCGAGGCCGGCCTCGCCGACACCGTCCGCTGGCTCCGGGCCCACAACAAGCTCGCTTAGCAGCCCGGGCTGTTAGGCCCCCACAGCCAGGCTGCGCGTCGCCACGCACTGCCGCTGCGCGTCAGGTCGCTCGTTGCTCGTGACCCCCTGGAAGGGGGCTCGAACACCACCCAAGCCAGCGCTCGAGCTCCGCGACCTCAGTCGTCGGCGGACAGGACGTCGTTGCGGGGGTTGGCGGTGCCGACGTCCGGGTCGATCGGGACGTCGATCAGCAGCGGCTTGCCCTGGTAGCGCTCGAGGATCCCGCGCAGGTCCGAGAGCTTGTCGAGGCGCTCGGCGTTGAGGCCGAGCGAGCGGCCGTAGCTGGCGAAGTCGACGTCGGGGCTCTGGCAGTCCGGGGCCCGGCCGTAGACGGCACGGAAGCCCTGGTTGACCATGCCGAGGTGGCGGTCGTTGAACACGATGACCGTCAGCGGGATGCCGTAGCGGGCACAGGTTGCGAGCTCGTTGCCACACATCATCATGCTGCCGTCGCCGCAGATGCACACGACCTGGCGCAGGTGGCCGTAGGCGAGCTGCATGCCGATCGAGGTGCCGATGCCCGAGCCCATGCCGCCGAGGCCGAGCGAGACCCAAAACGCGTCAGGACGCTCGACCGAGAGGTTCTGCGCCGTGAACAGCATGTGATTGCCGATGTCGCAGACGAAGGCCGCGTCGGGCCCGACGATCTCCTTGAGCGCGGGCGCGAGCAGGCGCGGGTTGTGGGGCGCGGTGCTCTCGAACTCAGCCGGGGGCTCCGGGCGCGGACGAAAGTTGCGGGTCGAGCGGTCGCGCTCGACGAGCAGCTGCGGCGTCGGGGTGGGAAGTAATTCCTGAATCAGCTGCAAGGTCCGACCGAGGTCGGCACACATTGCGAGATCCGGCGCATAGGATCGACCGATGCGGTTGGGATCGTGATCGAGCTGAATCATCTGGCCGTAGTCGGGCCGGAGGGCGTCGGCGTAGCCGGCGGTCGTGGTGTCGTCGAAGCGGCAGCCGATCGTCAGCAAGAGATCGACGGGGTCGCGCAGATAGGCGTGGGCGTTGCCGCGGTTGCCGACGCCAAACACACCGAGCGAGAGGGGGTGGCTCTCGGGGAACACGCCCTTGCCCTCGATGTCGGTGAACACCGGGATGCGGAGGGTCTCGGCGATCTCGAGGACGAGCTGGCCGACGTCGGCCCGCTTGGCGCCGACTCCGAGCATGATCGCCGGTCGCGTCGCGCCGTCGTTGGCGCCGCCGAGCATGTTGGCGATCTGGCGGCAGGTTGCGAGGTCGGGCTCGAGCCCCCGGCTGATCAGCGCGGGCATGCGCCCGGGCAGGACCGAGGAGTGGGTGAGGTTGACCGGGAGGCTGACGAAGGCGGCCCCGAAGGGCTGCTGGTTGATGATCGACAGGGCCTGGTCGACGACGGTCGGCGCTCGTTCGGCGCGCAGCGCCAGCTCGGCGTACTTGGTCAGCGGCCGGACCATGGTCATCAGGTCGAGGCCCGAGGCGCTGCCGTCTTGCAGCGGGGAGCGTCCGAAGTTGCGCATGTCGGGCTCGCCCGAGAGCACCATCACCGGGAGCTCGTCGCGCCCGGCGGCGGCGAGCCCGGTGAGCGCATTGAGGGCGCCGGGCCCAGACGTGACCGCGACGACCCCCGGGCTCCCGGTGGCGCGCGCATAGCCAGCGGCTGCATACACGGCCATCGTCTCGTGCTGGCAGGTCACCATCTCGATGCCGGCCCCGTAGAGCGCGTCAAAGACCGGCGAAATGGTGCCACCGGGAATCCCGAACACGCGATCGATGCGGTGACGAAGTAGTACTTCCGCGATCTGATCTGCGACTCGGGTCTCTCGTTGGACGGGGACCGCCCGCGGCACGAGTTTGTGGGTAGCGTCGATACTCATTCGGATCTCTCCGTGTCGCGCGTCTAGAAAATCCCTCGGGCCGAGTTGTGTCCTAGGCGGCAGTTATTGGCAGGCTATCGCGTTCTGATGGCCAAAACCAGCGAATCATCGGGTGGGGCATATAGCCACAGATATATTGCCATTCAATGCGCATGTAGGATGGTATGCGAGTCTGTGCGTATCACACTATGCATCGCGAACCAGTGTGCGGAACTTGAAGGGTCACCAAAAGCGGACCGCCGGTAGAAACCACGCCCCGACGGCGGTCAGCAACACCAGACCCATGAGGTTGAGTTGTGCCCCGAAGCGGATCATCGTCGGGATGCGAACCAGGCCCGTGCCATACGCGATCGCGTTGGGTGGGGTCGAGACCGGGAGCATGAACGCGAGACTGGCGGCCAAGGTAGCCGTGAGTACCACAGGGACTGGATCCATGCCCGCGTGAACAGCTAGCGGGATCACCACTGGCAGCAGCATGTTGATCGTCGCCGTGTTGCTGACCAGCTCAGTCATGAGAATTACCAGGGTCGCGATCGCGAACAGCAGCAATAGTGGGGCCGCGCCGTGGCCGAGCCACCCATCCATGCGCGCGCCAATCACGTCTGCGAGGCCGCTGTTCACGGTCAGGCCACCCAGCGCGAGACCGCCGCCGAACAGGAGCACCGTCCCCCAGTCGATCGCGCTGGCATCGGCCCAGCGCATGAGCGGGGTCCAGCGCCTGCCCTGCGCCCAGGATTGGCGATTTCGCGCGGTCCTGGATGCAGGGACCACGAACAGCAACGTGGCTGCGAGCAGGGCGACGACCCCCTCGGGGAGGGCGCGGCGGGCCCACGCCGTCGCGGGCGCACCCTCGCCGAGGCCAAGGCGGAGCAGCGAGGGCGCGAGCCAGCCAGCGATAGCGAGGAGGAACACGCTCAGGGCGCGACGCTCGGCATCGCTGACCGGACCGAGGGCCGCGAGATCTCCTCGAACCGAGTCCGTCAGGCCCTCGACCTGCTCGAGCGCTGGGGGCCATCGCCGACAGGCCAGGGCCAGCATCACGATGAGCGCGACGATTGCGATCGGCACGCAAATCGCCATCCACTGGAGGAAGTCGAGGTGAACCCCGAGGGCGCGATCGAGCTCGCCCAGCGCGATCATGTTTGCCGCCGTACCGATTGGGGTGCAGATGCCCCCAATTGACGCCGCGCACGCCAGGGTGATCAGCATGCCCTCTTCGTAGCGGCGCTGCCTGGCGAGGAGCTCGGGGTCGGTCGGACACAGCCCGCGGATGCTGGTGCACAGGCCGACGGCGATCGGGATCATCATCGCGGTCGTCGCGGTGTTGTTGATCCACATCGAGAACCCGAACGCGGTCAGCGCGACGACGACCAGCGCTCGGGCAGGGGATCCGCGCACGACGGGCCGGCACAGCAGCCACAGCGCCGCGCGCCGGTCGAAGCCGTGGACCGACAGCGCCTCGGCGAGCATGAAGCCGCCGATGAACAGAAAGATCAGCGGGTGCGCGAAGGGGGCGAAGACCTGCTTTGCGGGGGCGACGTCGAGCAAGACCGCGAGCGCGGGCGCGAGCAGAGCCGAGACGGCGAGGGGGATGACCTCGGAGATCCACAACACAGCGGTCAGCGCTGCGATCGCCAGGACCCGCTGCGCGGGCGCGCTCAGCCCGGGCATCGGCGCGAGCAGCAGCCCGATGAACACCAGCGGCGCGAGCACGGCTCCGATCGTCGCGCGGGCTCGATCGAAACGCGCCTCGGCTTCGCTGGTTTGCGCTGCGACGGCGCGCGGAGGAGACCCACCGGTCACGCTCCGACCATATCGAGCTTCGCGGCCGAGATGCGCACGGTCGTCAGGATCGGGTCGGGTGACCATGTGGGGAGCTTTGGGACGTGCTCGGGTGGGTCGATCCGCGACGATCTCGAACTCATGGCGCGGGCGCTCACGTCGCGAAAGTTTGTCGGGGGCCAACAAATTCGGGTTCGCGCGGGGGCCCGCAGCTCACGCCATGGTTCACAGGCGTAAAAACGGGTACCGGGGCAGGCATACTGGGCCACGCGGGGCGATCTGGACCCGCGCGCAGCCGGGCTGGCCGCCGAAAAAACCACGAGATCGATGAGTCGGGACGCAGAGCGAAACCAGGGGCGGGGCGAGCGTCGCGGCGACGTCGTGCGACGGCTGGGCTTGCCCCTGCTGCTCGCGCTGTTGACCTTCGTGTGGCTCGCAAACAGCTCGGGCCTGGTCAGCAGCAACGATGGGTCGCACCTCGCGTTGGCCCGGGCGCTGGTCTTGCGCGGCGAGACCACGATCGATCCGGATCGGGCGCTCGCGCTCGAGGTCGACCTCGCCGAGCGCGACGGCCACGCCTACTCCGACCGTCCCCCGGGCACGGCCTTCGCCGCCCTCGCAAGCGTGTGGATCGGCGCGCGCCTCGACCCCGCGATGCTCGAGCGCGCCAAGCAGCAAGCGCGCGCGCATCAGGACGTCGAGCCGCTCCCCGCTGCCCCGCCCTATATCTCGACCTACGCCAAGCGGACGACCGGGGCCGGTCGAGCTTCGGGGCCTGCGCTGGCCGGGCTGATCGGGACCTCGCTGGCGATCTCCTGCCACGCCGCGCTGGTCGGGCTGGTCGGGCTGATGTTCATCGACGCGCTGTTGCGGCGGCTCGCGCCCGCCGACGCGCCCGCCGACGGTCAGCGGCTGGTGGTGCTCGCGTGCCTGGGCCTCGCCTCGGCCTGGGGACCCTACGCGAGCGCCCTGTTCGCTCACGTCAGCGCCGCGACGGCGGTCGCGGGGTTTTTGTGGGGCGTGGTCACCCTCGCGCAGCGCGACTCCTCGTCCCGAGGTCGCGCGGGCGGGCTCGGGTGGGTCGCGGCCCTGACCGGCCTCGCGGGCGCCTGGGCGATCGCTTGCGACTACCTGCTGCTGGTCGCGATCGTGCCCGCGAGCCTGGTTGCGATCGACCGCCGGCGGTGGCTGGCGGTGGTCCTCGGGACCACGCCAGTCGTCGTTGCGACCTTGGCCTATCACCACGCGGCCTTCGGTGGCGTGTTCTCGGTCGGCTACGATCACCAGAGCAATTTCGAGTTCGCGCGCGGGCGCGCCTCGACCTTCTCGGGCAGCTTGTTCGAGGGCCTGTGGACGCTGTGGGGGCTGGGCCGCGGGGCCGGACTCCTGGCCCAGGCGCCGATCGTGCTCGTCGCTTTGATCGCGCTGCCGGCCCTCGCTCGGCGCGACGTGTCACCCGGGTCCGCGGCGATCCAGCGGGCGCTGCTGGGTTTCGTCCCCTGGGCCCTGGTCCTGGCCATGCATCGGACCCCGTGGGGCGGCGGGACCGAAGACCACCGCTACCTGATCCCGATCCTCCCCTTCGCCGCGCTCGGCCTCGCGCTGGCCTGGGCCCGGGCGAACACGGCCCTGCGCGTCGGCCTCGCGGGCCTGGCCGGGCTCTCGGCGATCTTGGTCTGGCGTCACTTCCTGGCCTGGCACGAGACCCCGGCCTTCGATCGCCCTGCGTTTGGCGCTGGCGCGGCGGCGGTGGTCCTGCTCGCCGCGCTGCTCGCCACCCACCTGCGCCAGAAAGTGCCGTCCGCCTAGCTTTCGTGGTAGCCCGGCCGGGCCTGTGTCCGCCGCGTCGAGCCCGACCACGGAGCCCAGCGGCTCCGCCAAGCCCGCCAAACGTCGGGGCCTGCGGCGCGAGCACGCGTGGGTCTCGACGACCTACTTCGCCGAGGGCTACCCCTACGCGATCGTCAACAACCTAGCCGATATCCTGTTCAAGGAGCTCGGCGCGTCGCTCCAGGTCGTCGGCCTGACCTCGCTGTTTCACCTGCCCTGGAACCTCAAATTTTTGTGGGGTCCCTTCGTCGACGACTACGAGACCAAGCGCCGCTGGCTAGTCGTGACCGAGCTCGTGATCACGGCGGTGATCGTGATCCTCGGGCTGCTCGTGGCCACCGCCGAGCTCACCCTCGCGCCCCTCGCCGCGGGCTTTTTGGTCCTCGCGCTGCTGTCGGCGACCCACGACATCGCGATCGATGGCTTCTACCTCGAGGTCCTCGACGAGCGCGATCAGTCGACCTTCGTCGGCTATCGAGCCGCGGCCTACCGCATCGCGGTGCTCGTGGTCAGCGGTCCCCTGGTCGCCGTGTGTGCGCTGCTCGGCTGGACCCTCGGGCTGCTCCTGGCCGCGGCCGCGATGGCGCTGCTGTTCGCGACTCACGCGTGGCTGCTCCCGCGGACCGAGCGACGCCAGCGACCGGCGCGCGAGTTGGCCCGACTCGCGAGCTGGCGGAGCTTGCCCTTTTTGCTCGCGGCCGGGCTGTTGTTCATGCTCGAGTACTGGTGGGCGCTCGGGACCGAGCTGAGCTTCGCGTGGCGCGGGCTCGAGCGCGCGGCGCCCTGGGTCGCCAAGATCGGCCTCGGCGGCTGGATCGGGCTCGGGCTGCTCGCGGCGCTGCTGAGCGCGCTGGCCCTGCTCCCGCGCCTGCTCCGGCGCCTGACCGCGGCCCGCGAGCGCGGTCAGCTGTCGGACTACGCGACCAGCTTCGTCAGCTTCCTCGACCAGCCCAAGATCGGCGTGATGCTGGCCTTCGTGGTCCTGTTTCGGACCGGGGAGTCGTTCCTGCAGAAGATGCGCTGGCCCTTCTTCGACGACGCGGTCGGCCTCGAGCTCGAGTTCTACGGCCTCGCCCACGGGACGATCGGCGTGCTCGCCTCCTTCGTCGCCACGATCATCGGCGGCCGGCTGATCGCCCGCGACGGCCTCCGCCGCTGGATCTGGCCCTTCGTGCTGGCCCAGAACGTGCTCAACCTGCTCTACATGGGCCTGGCCCTGGCCCCAGATCCGAGCGCGATCTCGGGGCTGGTCTTGACCGCGGTCATCACCGCCGAGCACTTCGGCGCGGGGCTCGGGACGGCGGTGTTCATGGTCTACCTGATGCGGACCTGCGACCCGCACCACACGGCCGGACACTTTGCGATCGTCAGCGCGCTGATGAGCGTGAGCTTCACCGTCGCGGGGGTGTCGAGCGGGTTCCTGGCCGACGCGCTCGGGTTTGCGAGCTACTTCGGCTTCACCTTCTTGGCCACGGTCCCGGGCATGGTGCTGATCTGGTTCGTGCCGCACCTCGATGGGCGCGAGGACGGGCGCGAGGACGGGCGCGAGGACGGGCGCGAGGACGGGCGCGAGGACGGGCGCGAGGGTGTGCGCGAGGACGCGCGCGAGGGTGGCAGCGAGGCCTCGATCAGCGAGTGAAGGCGCGGGTTCGCGCGGCTTTCTCGACCCCGCCGCGTCCGGTCCTGCGTTACCCTCGGGTCATGAATGCGGGGTCTCGAGAGCTCATCGATGCGACCGGGGGAGGGTGCTGCCAGCTGCGCGCCGAGGGCACAATCGACTCGGCGTCGCCCGGCTTCGTCGCCCTGACTGGCGCACCGAAGGACATCGCCGGCCGCGAGCCCGGCGCGCTGATCCGCGAGCTCCCCGCGCTCGCCGAGCTGCCGTCCATGGTCGACGCCGAGACCCCGGTGCTTCGTGTCGTCGGCGCCGACGGCATCGGCCGCGAGCTCTCGGCCGCCCTCGTCGCCGATCCCGGCGGTGAGTCTGGCGGCGTGTTGATCCTCGTCGACCGCAGCGGGGAGGCTCGCCTGCGCCGCAGCCAAGCCCGCCTCGGTCGGCAGATCGACGATCTGAAGGCCGAGCTCGCCGAGCGTGAACGCGAGCCGCGGCGCCCTCGGATCCGCTCGATGGTGGAGCTCGCTCGACGCCTCGACGAGGCGCTGATGCGGGCCCGCCGCTACAAGCACCCGCTGACGATCATCTCGATCGAGGTCGAGTCCGACGAGGCCCTCGCGGACCGAGCCATGGCCGTCGGCGAGACGCTGATCGCCTGCGTCCGCGGGGTCGACGATCTCGGCCGCGCCGACGCAAACCACTGGTGCCTGATCCTGCCGCACACACCGCTCGCGGGCGGCGAGGTCGTCGCCAAGCGAGTCCTCGCCCGGCTCGCCGAGCTCGGCCTGGCCACGGTCGGCGTCGGCGTCGCCCAGGTCGGCGCCGAGGAGCCGGGCAGCGCGGCCGTCGAGCGGGCCGATCAGGCCGGCGCGCAGGCGCTGGAGTCAGGCGGCGGGCTGCTGCTCGCCGTCGCGCTGGTCTGAGCTGGACCGCGAGGGGGGCCGCGCTGTCACGTGGTCAGGTGATTTGCTGTACGATGCGGCGTCCGGGCCGATCGAGAGCCACCGCCTTTGCTCGCGCACCTCCTCAGTCTCCTCCTGCTGGCTCCGCCGCAGACACCGAGTCACCCGAGCTCGGCCGAGGTCCCGGCAGGTGAGGGCGAGGCTGCGTCCGAGCCGGGGCCCGAGCCGGGGCCGAGCGAGTTCGGTGAGCTCGAGGCCGCCCCCGATCCGGGCCCCAACCCCAACAACCCCGACGACTCCGCGTCCGGGGGCTACGGAGCGGTCGCGCCGCTGCCGACCTACACCGAGGAGTCCGCCGGGCGCGAGCGGGACGAGGCTGGCGCGCCGCCCGTCGTCGAGGCCCCGCCCAAGCCCAAGAAGCAGGCGACCGGCTTCATCGAGCCCGAGGACTTCGGGCCCTTCTACGAGGCCGAGCCCGTCAGCGAGCTTCGCTTCCCGGGCGACGCCCACCGTCCCGATCGCGACCAGCCCTTCGCCTCGGTCGCCGGAGGGACCTTTTGCTTCGTCGAAGACAGCGCGTGCGGGGCCGCCCTGATCGCCGACGCCGACGTCGGCGTCGGGCTCAACATCATCACCAGCGACCGCGGCCTCGACGTGCCCTACACGCAATTTCGCG
The DNA here is from genome assembly GCF_002994615.1 of Enhygromyxa salina. Classification (GTDB taxonomy): domain Bacteria; phylum Myxococcota_A; class Polyangia; order Nannocystales; family Nannocystaceae; genus Plesiocystis; species Plesiocystis salina_A. The sequence continues at coordinate 22,820 of NZ_PVNK01000139.1, forward strand.
TCCGCGGCGGTCTCACGGTCCGGCCGATCGTCCTGAGCAAGAAGCGCTGGCACCAGTGGGGCATCGGCGTGGTCGCGAACTGGTCGCTGGCCTCGGGCTCGATCACCGCGACCAACCGCGACCCCCAAGACCCCAACGTCGGCGTGGCCGAGACCGACCCGATCCGGACCTACCGGATCGGCCTGCTCAACCAGCTGTGGCTCTCGCAAAAGCGCAACGCGCTGCACCTCGACTTCACCCTCGGCGTCGCGAACAGCTCGGTGCTCGACTTCGACGGGCGCTACTGGGGCACCCAGGCCGAGATCGGGGTCGGCTTCGGCGGCTGGGGGGGGCTGTACCTCGCGGGTGACTTCTTCGACGGTGACACCCGCGTGTTCATGGGCATGCGTGGCCACGCGATCGCTACCGGTCCGTTGATCGCGCTGATCGTGCTCGGCCTCGTCGCTGGTGGGGTGGCGCTGTGATCCCGACGCTGCTCGTCTCGCTGTGCCTGGGCTTCGCGCCCCCGGCCGGGCCGTCCGCTGGCCCAACAGCCTCCGATGCCGCCGAGGTCTCCGACGCGCCGCAGCCCGCGACCGAGCCGCCCGCCCCCGAGCCCGCGTCCGCCCCCGAGGCGC
>NZ_PVNK01000140.1 GCF_002994615.1 Enhygromyxa salina
CCCCCTCCTAGGGGGCCACGAGTGGGCTTGCGTAGCTCATACCAGCCCACCGAGCGACGAGCGGAGCGAGGAGCGACCGGCCGCTTGCGGCCGTGCGTGGCAAAGTTGCAGACGTTCGGGGGGGTCCCTAAAGATCCGCGGTTCGCATGTACATGGGCTGGGCCAGCAGCCACAAGCTGAGCACGCTCATCGCGATCATGCCCACGATCATCACGAGGTGAACCCGAAAGCTCGCCTTCTTGTCGCCATCGAACACGCGAAAGGCCTCGCGCTGGGCCACGAAGATCCCGTAGGCGTGGCCGATCACGACGAGCGCGACCTGCAGGTACCAGATCGTCTCCGGCTCCCACAGTGAGGTCAGCGGCGCCCGGGCGGTGCCAAACCAGTCCGTCCCCCAGCCGAGGGGGTCCGAGACCAGCCGCCGCAGCTTTGACCACTCCCAAAACACGTGGGTCGCGTTGTGGGCGAGGTGATAGAAGAGCGCGATCGGCAGCAGCGTGTACGCGAAGCGGATGAACAGCTTGCGGATCGACACGTCGCGCCGCCCGCTGGCGAGGTGCATCGCCGCGCACAGCAGCCAGTAGATCAGCGCGGGCGCGAAGATGCACCCGAGCATCATCAAGGTGAAGGTCAAGACCCCGCCGTCGCTGCCCGCGAACAGCTCCTTGGTGCCGAGCAGGTCGTGATCGACCAGCCACCCGCGCAGGCCCGTCTCCCACTCTTTCCACAGCGGGATCATCGCGGCGCCATGAAAGGCGGACACGATGAAGACCAAGATCGCCATGTAGGCCTCGTCGATCTTGGCCCGGTGCGGGTGGAGGAGATCGGCCCCGCTGCTGCGCAGGTTGAGCGCGATGTTGTCGTGCGGGCAGCTCTTGACGCACTCGGTGCACAGCGTGCAGTACTGGTTGTCGTTCATCGCGCCCATGTACTCGCTGGTCGGGCACGCATAGCCGACGCCCTCGCGGCCGTGGACGCAGTCCGAGGTCTCGCACGAGCGGCAGACCGCGTTGTCGCGGCGGCGCAGCTCGAGCATGCCCATCGTCGCGTACTGGCCCGACACCCGGCCGACGAAGCACACGTAGCGACACATGGCCTTGCGCTCGAACAGGACCAGGCACAGCCACGAAAGCAAGACCATGAAGATGCCGAAGATCGAGGTCAGCCACGGGCGGTTGGCGGCGTCGTAGGCGATCTCGAGCCAGGTCACGAACCCGAACAGCACGATCGCCGGCCACATCCACAGGCGAAAGCGCGGGTACTTCAGGCCGAAGCTCTTGATCTTGCGGACCGCGAGCAGCGAGCGGCGCATGACCCAGTCGGGGATCGCCGTCCACGGGCACATGAAGCACCACAGGTTGCCCGCGAACATGACCAGGAAGATCAGGCCGATCCACCAGATGTTCCAGGTCAGGACCGGGGCGATGTTGCGGCCCGGCTCCTGGCTGCCGACCAGCCCGCAGACGATGACCGCGACGAAGGCGATCACGACGGGCAGCTGGACCGCGGGCTGCACCCACCGGCTGTTCAGCGCGCGCTTCAACCACGCGAAGCGGGTCAGCTCGAAGCGCCAGTAGGGCCGATCGTCGCGCGAGCCGCCGCCGCCCGTGCCGCGCGGATCCTTGCGCTTGCCGTAGCGCTCGAACAGCACGAAGGAGAGCAGCAAGATCAGCCCGAGGCCGACGTATACGACCTCGTTGGGCAGGCCCGGCATCAGGTGGACGTAGGCCTTGGTCTTGACGACCTCGGCGTCGTCGAAGGCGGTGGGGTCGAAGAACCCGCCGGCGTCGAGGGTCGCGCGGGTGTCCTCGGACAGCCCGCGCTCGACCTCGCCCTGCTCGAGGATCAGGGCCCCGGAGGCCGTGCGCTTTTGGCCGAAGCGATCGACGGTGACGCCCTCGGGGTCTTGGTCGGGGGCGGGGCTGATGTCCTCGATCGGCGGCATCGGTGGCGCGCCGCCGCCCTCGGGGTCTCGGTCGGGGGCGGGGGTGATGTCCTCGACCGAGACCCCG
>NZ_PVNK01000141.1 GCF_002994615.1 Enhygromyxa salina
CCGACGATCAGCACCCGGGGGGCGCGCGCGTGGCCGACCCGCGGCCACAGACCGAGGACGGGGGAGAGCGCGAGGCTCAGGGATAGTTGACGACGCGTCAGAGCCAAGACGCGAAGCCTAGCAGCCCGTGGTGCAATCCCTCGCGCCGCCTCGCTTGGCCTTTTCGCCGAGGGCTTTGTCGCCCTCCGCGAAAATTCCGGCGCGAGGCGACACGATGCATTACACCACGGGCTGCTAGCAGCCCTGAATCAAGCGCTGTGCGCTCGACGACGATGACCTGGGCCGAGACGGGCAACTGCGCATGACACGCGGCTCGTTCACGACAATCGACGAGCTCATTGGAGACCTTCGGATGACCGCGCCAGCGCCTGATCGAGCAGGCCCAGGATCGTCTCGGCCTCCTCCTCGCGCAGGCAAAGCGGCGGGCAGACCCACACCATCGGCCCCCGCGAGGGCAGATACACCCCGAGCTCCCACGCGCGCTCGACCAACTCCTGCGCGCTACGATCGAGCTCGAGCGCGCGCATCAACCCGAACCCACGCTGCCCAACCACCATCGCGTGCCGCTCGCTCAAGCCCGCGAACCCCTGCTCCAACACCCGCCCAACCCGCTCGGCGTTCTCGGGCAGCCCTTCGCGCTCGAGCACCTCAATGCTCCCGACCGCCGCCGCACAACTCACCGGGTGCGCGTAGTGGGTCAGCCCGCACCACAGGACCTCATCGTCAAAGCGGCGCGCGATCGCCTCGCTGACCATCACCCCGGCCAGCGGCGCATAGCCCGAGGTCAGGCCCTTGCCGAGGGTCATCATGTCGACCTCCACGCCGAAGCGCTCCCGCGCAAACCACCGCCCCGTCCGGCCGAAGCCCGAGAAGATCTCGTCATCGATCAGCAAGATCCCATGCTCGTCGCACAGCGCCCGCACGCCCGGCCAGAAGTCGCTCGGCGGATGCTGCATCCCGTTGGTCCCGGTAAAACCCTCGAGCAGGATCGCGGCGATCGTCTCGCCGCCCTCGCGCGCGACCAGCTCGCGCGCGCTCTCGAGCCAATCCGAGGCTCGCTCGGGCGTGGGCGCGCGCGCCGGGTAGGGATCGTCGATGTGCAGACCCGCGGACATCGTCGCTTCGAAGGGCCGCTTGCGCGCGTCGCCAGCGATCTCGAGCACGGCCAGGGTCGCGCCGTGGTAGCTGCTGCGCCGGGTGAGGATCTTGGTTCGCCCCGTGACCAGCCGGGCGATCTTGATCGCGTTCTCGACCGCCTCGGATCCCCCGGTGGTCAAGAAGGCCTTGGCCATGCCCGTGTGCGCGACGAGGAGCTCGCCGAGCTGGGCGCGGATCGGCAGCGCCGCGCTCGGGGCACAGGCCGGCAGCTCCTCGACCTGCTCGATCATCCGGGCCTGGACGTGGGCGTGCTTGTGGCCGACGTTGACGTTGTAGACCTGGCTCTCGAGGTCCCAGACCCAGCCCTTCCCGGCGACCTCGAAGCGGGCCCGCTCGGCGTCGATGATCTCGAGCGGCCGCGCGCGCGCCTGGGCCGACCAGGTGAAGAACACATGCTGACGCTGACGTGCACTGAGACTGTTCGCGGTCATGATGGGGCTCGAGTGAAGGGCTGGAGCTTTCGCTGGCGACCGGGGGAGGCAAAGCGGGCCCCGGGCGCGGCTGGGAGCTTAGCAGGCGGGCTCTGATCGGCACTCGGCGCTCACCAACCCCGCGCCGCCACTGCCGCGGTCCGATGACTGGTACCTTGGGCCCCGATGCAGATCCTCTCGGCGTTTCGTGGGCTCCACAACTACACGCCGCTCGAATCGCTGATCTACGACAGCTTGGTCGAGCGGGCGATCGGTGCCCTGCACGAGCGCTGCATGAGCTGGATCGAGCCGGAGCTGAGACCCGGGCTCCGGGTGCTCGACGTCGGCTGTGGCGGTGGCCAGGTCACGCTCGCAGTCGCCGAGCGCGAGCCCGAGGCCAGGGTCACGGGCCTCGACCTCTCGCCGGAGCAGATCGAGCGCGCCAAAGGTCGAGGGGCGAGCGTTGGCGACCGCGTCGAGTTCGTCGAAGGCTCGGCCCTCGACCTGCCCTTCGACGACGGCAGCTTCGACCTCGTCTACAGCCTCGGCTCGCTCAAGCACTGGAGCGAGCCCGCTCGCGGGCTGCGCGAGTGTGCCCGAGTCCTCACCCCCGGCGGCCAGCTCATCGTCGCCGAGGGCGATCGCGGCTGTCGCCCGGCCGACGTCGACGCGTTCATCTCGACCTGGCGTGTCCCGGGCCCGGCCAAGGTGCTCGCCCGCCTCTTCTTCGTCAACAGCCTCGTGCCCCTGTGCCTCGATCTCGACGACGCTCGGGCCGCGATCGCTACTGTCCCCAAGCTCGACGCGACGGTCGAGCGCGCCGAAGGTCTGCCGATGCTCGTGATCCGGGGCGAAGCCCAATCTGGCGGAGGCTAGCACCCCGGGGTGCTAGCGCCCCTGGTCCAGTCGAGCGTCAGCGGTCGAAGAGCTGCTCGAGGGTCCCGTCGACAGCGAGCGCTCGTGCCCTGTCGTACCAGCGCTCGAGCGTCTCGAGGTCGCTGCAGGTCTCGATTCGCTCGCGCTGCCCCCCGCTCACGGCGAAGCCCCGCAGCCCGAGGATGTCGACGACCGCCCGACGCAGGGTCACGATCTGACCGATGTGCAGACCCTCTTCACGACCGTGATTGAAGCTGTAGCCCTCGCGCTCCATCTCGGTGAAGGTCTCGAAGCGGCCTTCGTCGAGCTCGCCACGCTCGCGCAGCTCCTCCATGGCCTGTTGAACGACAGCGGTGGGTGCGATCGACATGACGAGTACAGTGTAGCGCCGGCAACTGATAGAATCGAGTGTCTGCAGCGCAAGCAGTGCGGCCCGGATCCCGGCCACCCGAGCGGAGAATGGGGAGTCTTCGCGGGCGTGGTAGACGGCGCCGAGGATCGTCTCGAGCGGGCGGCGGCGTGCCTCGTCTGCGTCGTCGATTAGCTTGATCTGATCCGGCTCGAGCAGGATCAGCGGTGGCGCGACATGCGGCACCAGCTTCCTCCGCATCCGAGCGCGAAGTCGCGGGCTGGGTGCGACGACGACAACCATCGCATTCGTACGAGACTCGGCCGCGAACGCGGCTTGCAACAACGCCCAGATCCAGCGTTTGTTGCGATCCCAGCTGAGTTGAACCTCGAAGATCCAAATTTCGAGGATCCGGCCATCCAAGGTGTGAACGACCAGCACGAGGTCGGCGGCGACCTTGCGGGCGGCCCGGGCCAGGCCAGAGACCTCGACGCTCGGGGTCCGCTCATAAATCTCTGCGACGTCGTCCGAGGAGACGTTGACTGCGGCGCACACGATCTCGGCCAGCGCGCGCCGGGGCATGTTTCGCAGGAGCTCGACGAGGCTCTCGTGGGCGCTGGCGAGTTGCTCGAGTTGGGCCATCGGCGGCTTCCACTCGCAATCAGCGGACCAATAATGAGTCGAGTCATTACAATGACTTGGCACCGACCGCGTCGCAGCGAGTGGCCCGTCAGCGGGTCGCTGGCCCGTCGCCGGGCCATGCGACCCCAACAGCTCTCTAGCAGCCCGGGGTGCAATGCATCGTGTCGCCTCGCGCCGGAATGTTCGCCGAGGGCGCGAAGCCAAAAGGCCGCTGTACCGGGCGTACTGCAAGTTTTGGCGACAAAGCCCTCGGCGAAAAGGCCAAGCGAGGCGACACGATGCATTGCACCCCGGGCTGCTAGGCAACTCGACCACCTCATCCGCGAAGTCGTTGGCGAGGCGTCCCACGATCGAGCCACGCTTGGAGTGAGAGCCGAGCTCACCGCTCGTGCTCGATGGGGTCGCCGGCCCGGCGGCGCCACAGCGCGCGGCCGGTCTCGAGCTCGATCGCCAGCTGCGTGTGCGCGCGGGCAGCCGGGTCGGCGAACGCGGCCTCCTCGACCTCGGTGAGGAACTCGAGCACGCTCGCGGCGGTGTCCGGGCGGCGCATGACGTAGAGGGTCGAGGCCAGCTCGAGCCGGCGAAAGCTCGGGGCGCTGCGCGGCCGGGCCTCGCGCTGGCGCAGCGAGGGATCGAAGCAGTGGTTGGCGTGGACGTGTCCGGTCTTGGGGCCGACGCGCGTCAAGATCCGCTCGGCGCCCAGCTGCTCGTAGCCAAAGAAGCTGCGACCGTCGGCCAGCATCCAATTGCGCCCGTCGGCCAGCGGCGTGGCCTCGATGCTTGCGCGGGCCTGGTCGAGGTCCGAGGCCCCGAGCAGCTGACGCAGCAGCGCCGAGCCCGGAATCCCCGGTCCGGCCTCATTTGGGCGCAGGAGGTTGGCGACGACCGCGTGACCCGAGGGCGAGATGCCCGCGAGCCCGAGGCTGCCGGGCAGACCAAAGACCCACGCGTGGCGCGTGCCCTCGTCGTCGACGGGGACCTCGCGCAGCTCGACCTGCTCCGCCTCGCTCGCCGGCAGCGCCCAGGCGCCCGCGAGCACGGCCCCGTTTGGACCGTCGACGTAGAGCCCGAGCGAGCGCTCGAAGCCGACGCCGCCGAGCAGCTCGGCGAGGCCGCCGTCGAGGACGAGGAGCTCGTGCAGGGGTCGACCACAACGCTGCGCGAGCGCGAGGAGCTCGCCGGCCTCGACCGGCGCCTCCGCGCACAGCCGCTCGACGTGAGGGCGCAGCGCGTCGAGCCCGACGCCCGCGCGGGCGAGCGCGGCGGCGCGGCCGTCGATCAGCGCGCCGATCACCGAGAGGTCGAGCTCAGCCACCGACCGAACTCGAGATCGCGTCGAGCAGGATCGTCCGCGCTGGGCCGCGCAGCGCGGCCGGCTCGACGTCGAGGGCGGGCACCAGCGTGAGCGTGTCGGGCAGGCCGCGACCGAGGAGGAGCCCCGCGTCACGGCAGGTGGCGAGGACGGCCGCGGCGCGCTTCGGATCCCCGAACGACAGCGTCCGGTACAGCCCAATTCCGCCCACGCGCGCGCCCTCGCCGATCGCGTCCGCGGCCTCGTGGGCGAGATCGTGCAGGGCGTTGATCGCCGGCCCGAGCTCGAGGCGATGGGCCGCGCGGAGGTGCTCGTGGGTCCGGATCTGCGACAGCTCGTCGCCGTCCCAGGTGCTGATCAGCTGCAGCGGCGCCCCGTTCCACCAGCGCGAGTCGATGAAGATCTGCCCGAGCTGCCCGCCCGGATACCAGAGCACGAGGTTGGGACAAAAGCCGGCGTCGAGCCCGTCGAGGCCCCAGGCCCCGGCCCCGCTGCGGTAGCCGCCCGAGGCGGTCTCGACCACAGCGAGGGGGATGTCGTGGGTCTTGCACAGCTTGGCGAGCGCGAGCGCGGCCTCGCTGCCCAGGACCCGGCCCGAGCGCTCGCCGACGAGCTCGACGAACACCGCGACGATCTTCGCGGCCCCGTGCGCGTCGATCAGCCCCTGCAGCGCCGCGACGCTGGCCGCGACGCCGACGTCCTCGGGGTGCGGGATCCGGGGCCAGTCGAACAGCGCGAAGCCCTCGCCGAACCCGGCCGGGTCGCTGAGCGAGCGGGCCGAGGCGGTCGTGTGGCCGAGGTAGCCGCCCTCGAAGCCGACCGCGATCGTGGCCTCGGCCCGAGCCATCTTGAGGCAGCGCAGCGACTTGTCGAGCAGCTCGTCGCGCGAGCTGGTCGTGTACAGGTGCCCGGTCCCGCGCGGGAGGATCGCCCGGAGGTGCTCGAAGTAGTGGACCGAGTCGGGCGTCGCCCAGTTGCTGAGGTTGAGGCGCGAGGCCGTCGGCCCGACGAGCTCACGCGTGGCCATGAACTCCGGCCGGGGCCCGAACGGGGCCTGGAGGCCCGAGGCCAGATCGAGGCCGCGCGCGTGCTTCTTGGCGGGCGCGGGGCTGCGCAGGGGGATCCGGTAGTACTCGGCCGTCGCGTCGCCACCGTACTGGTTCTCGAGCACCTTGGCCGTGTAGGCGCCGAACGAGCGGTTGAGCGCGGCCATCTGGGTCGTCAGCCCGATCCGGTTGCGACCCGAGACGAAGGTGTAGCCGTGCTCGCGCGCCCACTGGATCTGGCGGCTCTTGAGCGCGCGCCCGACCCCGCGACCGCGCGCGCCCTCGGACACGGTCAGATCCGCGGCGTAGAGGGTGTTGCCGGTCCCGAGGTTGGGATCTTGGTCGGGGCCCGAGAGCTCGGCGTAGTGCTCGAGCCCGGCCGCGAACACGAAGCCGAGCAGCTCGTCGCTGGCGCCGTCGCGCGCGACGAGGCCGAGCCCGGCCTCCGCGGTCGCGCGCAGGAATTCCTCGCTGTCGGCCCGCGCGGGCTCGTAGGCGCGCTGCTCGAGGGCCATGATCTCGGCCCAGTCCTCTTCGGTGATCTCGCGGATGTCGAGCTGACCGAAGCGCTGGCGCTTGCCGCCCTCGCGCTCGTAGACCGCGGCGCTGGGATCGTCGAGGCGGCGCAGCGCCGTCGCGACCCGAGCGAAGAGATCGTCGAGGTGGCTGAGCTCCCAGCACGAGGCGAGGCGAAAGCGAATCGTGCGCTCGCCCGCGTGGTAGGTCATGAACCCGCGGGCGAAGCGTTGGCCGATGAACGCGTCGCGCTCCTTGGCCGAGGGCAGATCGAAGGCGAAGGCGGTCCCGGCCACGCGCGGCTCGCTGACCAGCTCGGGGAACTCGGCCGCGAGCGCGTGGAGGCGCTCGCGGATCGGGGCCTCGAGCTCGGCCTGGAGCTCGGCGGTCTCGGCCTGGATCAACCCGCGCAGAGCCGAGGCGACGTTGACCGGCGCCGGCTCGGGGTCGGCCCAGCGCGACAGGACCACGCCGAGCCCGGCCTTCTTGGCGCAGGTGATCAGGTCGGGCGCGGTCTCGGGCGTGTCGCCGAGGCCGAGGTGCGTCCACCAAAAGAAGCTGCCCGAGGTCCCGAACCCGGTCTGGACCTCGTCGATGATCAGCGGCAGGCCGTGCGCGCGGCTGAGCTCGCGGACCCCGAGCAAGAATTCGCGCGCGAGGTGGATGTCGCCGCCCTCGGCCATCATCGGCTCGACGATGACCGCGTAGAGCTCGCCGCCGCGCTCGCCGAGCACCGCCGCGAGGGCGTCGAGATCGCGCGGGCAAAAGATCGCCTCGAACCCGGGCATGTCCACGCCCTTGCGCTTGGCCGGGTTGGAGGTCGCGCCGAGGCTGACGAGCGTGCGCCCGTGGAACGAGCCCTCGAACGCGAGCACCCGGCGCCGCGTCGGGTCGGGGCTGTTCAAGCGCGCGATCCGGAGCGCCTTCTCGTTGGCCTCGGCCCCGCCCGCGCACACGAAGGTCGCGTGGTCGAGCCCGGCCGGGGCCTTGCTCAGCAGGTAGGCGCCGTAGTCGTCGAGCTCGGGCGACGGCGTGACCGTGCTGTCGGGGTTGGCCCACAGGCAGCCGTCGAAGCGACCCTCGTGCAGGCCCGCGAGGATCCCGGGGTGGGCGAAGCCGTGGCTCAAGGTCGCGATCTGGCTGCAGGCGTCGAGCAGGACCATCGGCGGCTCGTCGACCGAGACCATGAAGGGCCCGCAGCTGCGGCGGGTGTCGATGACCTGAGGCTTGCGCTCGCGGGGCACGAGCTCGCCGTGATAGAGGCGCTCGAGCAGCGCCGCGGATCGCGGCAGCGCGCCCTGCTCGGGAATTCGGACCCTCGAGGTCTCGCGGTTGACCCGCAGGTCGGCGGCCGGCGCCTCTTCACGCTGGCGGGTTTCGAGCAGCTCGAGCTCACGGGAGTGCTGGGGATCTCGGCTCACGGCGCGAGTCTACCCGGGGCCCCTTCACCGGCGAGATGCCGGGATTGCGATGGACTGCGCTGGTAGCCGGGCGAGATTTGGGTAAGGTACAGGCCATGGCTCGCCTCGACCTCCGCGCGGCGTTCTACGGTGGGTCGGGGTTCACGCTCTACCACGCCTGGGGGCCCAACTCGGCCCTGCCCCTGAGCCCCCACTTCCACGACGAGTACCTGATCTGCGCCCAGATCAAGGGCGAAGAAGAGTGCCAGGTCAGCGGCAAGACCCAGCGCTTCTCGCCCGGCGACGTCGTGCTCATCAACCCGCAGCAGGTCCACACCGGCAACCAAACCGCCAACGACGAGCTCGAGTACCTCAGCCTCTACGTCGACCGCGAGGTCGTCGAGGGCCTCGCCGCCGAGCTCGGCGCGCCCACCTCCACGCCCGAGTTCACCGTGGTCAAGGCCGGGCCCCAGCCCGAGCTCATCGCCCGGCTCGTCGATCTGCTCAGCCTCGTCCGCGAGCAGCAGGGCAAGCGCCTGTTCCCTCACAGCCGGACCCCGCCCGACCCCGAGATCGAGCTGCCAGAGACCCTCTTGGAGACCAGCATCAAGCTCGGCGCCGAGCCAGACGCGCACGACACCGCGCCCGCCGACGCCGAGCCCGATCTCTCGATCGACGCGGCCCTCCACGAGGTCGTGGTCCTCGCGTTCGAGGAGTTCTCCAACCTCCGCCAGCCGATGCTGCGCTCAACCAACCGCGTCGGCCACCGCAAGATCGCTCGCTCCGTCGAGTACATCCGCAACCTCGAGACCGAGACCGGGGCCAACAACGTGACCCTCGACGAGCTCGCGGAGGTCGCGGGGCTGTCGAAGTATCACTTCCTGCGCCAGTTCTCGCAGGTCGTCGGGATGACGCCAGGGGCCTACCTGCGGACCTTGAGGCTGTGCCACGCGGCCCGCAAGCTGCGAACCACGCAGATGCCGATCTTGGAGGTCGCCCTCAGCGTCGGCTTCGCCGATCACCCCTCGTTCTCGCGCGCCTTCGCGCGGCACATGGGGATGACGCCGAGCGAGTATCAAAAATTGGGCCCGCTCTGAGCCTCGGTTAGGGCCGCGGCGATGTCGCGGCGATGTCGCGGGGCCGACGGCGTGGCCGGAGCGTCCGTCGACCAGGTCATCCAGCCCAGCGGTCCGACTGCGAGCCGACCTACGACGACCGCTTCGGCTCGACCGCCGGGCTGTGATGACGCGTCCGCTCAGGGAGCGAAGCCGAGCTGCAAGCGCGCGCCCGTGGTCCCGGTCTGCGGCTCTCCCGGGCAGGGATCGGCGGTGGGGGTCGTCCAGCCACAAAAGCCGCCGCCCGTGAGGTCGACGACCTGGTCGTTCATGCTCTTCGTCGCTCCGCCGAGGGGCTGGAAGCCGCCTTGACAAAACTCACCGGTCACGGCGAAGGGAGTCCCCTGCAGATCGATGTTGGCGAGGCCGTTGTCGACGTCGCTCTCGCAGCCGATCGCCACGGCGTAGGACAGGCTCGTGACCTCGAGGTCGCCGTGCATGACCGATCCAACCGAGTTCGAGAAGGTCTGATCGTCGATGTCGACCTCGAGGGTCAGCGGGTCGATGCGCAGGCGCTCGTAGTTGGTCCGGACGTCCGTCCCCGGCGCCCCCCCGCCGGCCGTGTACTGGGAGAAATTCAAGTCGGGCCCGAGCGAAGTCAGGGTCAGGTACTCGGTCGGGGTCCCGGCCATGTCGTGGCAGTAGGCGACCCACCCGAGGGCCGAATCCCCCTTGTGAAACAGCTCGTACTCGCCATCGGTGGCGTCCGGCAGCGCGGCCAAGACGTCGGCGCAGGTCTCAGTTGTCGTACAGCTGAACCCGCCCTCTTCGTTGGTGCATATGCCAGCGCAGTCGTCGATCTGCTCGGCGCACTCGTCGACGTCGCCGCAAGCGAGGCCGTCGCCCTCCCAGCCCTCGTTGCAGGTGCACTCGATCATGCCCGAGCTGTCGTCGCAGGTCGCGTTGACGTCGCACGAGTCGGGCATGCAGGTCTCCGCGGGGTCGCCGTCGCCGTCGCCGGGATCGCCGTCGCCGTCGCCGTCGCCGTCGCCGGAGGTCTCGGTCTCGCCGTCCATCGATTCGGGCTCGGAGCCACAGGCCGCAATCGCCAACGAGCAAGTCGTCACGAGGACAGTCGCAAAGAGGGGAAGAGAAACCAGTCGTTTGGTATGCATGTGTTTGGTCCTAGGATTGGTCTGCAGCCGAATGTCTATTTTCGGCCTGGTATCAGCACCGTTGACACGCAGTCGAGACCGAGGGGGTGACATCCTCGACGACGCCACCGGGGCAGAGCCATCGCTCCATGGTCTCGACGGTCGGGAGCCGAATCGTTGCGTGTCGCGGTCTTCTCAGGCTCGGGGGCACGGAGGCGGGCCTACCACAGCGGCGGCTTGATGTCGTCACACAGATAGCGCAAAGAACAGCCAGCTCGCCCCACATTGCGCACGACACGCTGGTCCCAGTTCTTGCCGCGTGTATCCAACCCCCCCCGAGCCCGAGCCCAGCTCTGATCTTCTCGTCGGCGAGGTCGCGACCGAGACCCGCGGCACCTTCATGCTCCGGGTCTCGCCGCTCGCCGAGCTCACTGGCGCCGACCCAAGCTGGCGGTGTCGAAGTTGTTCGCGTTGCGTTCGCGGTGACAAAATTTCGTTGGTCACCCGGGCGGCCTTCACATCACTCGCAAGCTCCCCGCGCTCGGGTGGCCGACGGCGAGAGGAAGGGGTGGCTTCGGCCCGAGCGGGCGTGAATGGGGAGGTTGGGCCCCCCTGTGCCCCTGAGTTATGGTCGGGCCGGCCACGGCCCATGAAACCGGCGATCATCGAAGAACTCGACCTGTCCCCGGGCGACCACTACGGCGAGTTCGAGATCCTCGCGGCCCTCGGCCAGGGCAGCTTCGCGCGGGTGTTCGCCGCCCGCTCGCCCGCGTTCGAGGCTCCGGTCGCGCTCAAGCTCTCGCGCGCGCCGCTGACCGACGAGGCCACGGCCGTGCGCGCGCTCAGAGAGATCAGCATCCTCCAGAACCTGCGCAACCCCTACGTCGTCCACATCCTCGACAACGGGATGGGCGAGGACGAGCGCTGGTTCATGGTCATGGAGCTGCTCGAGGGCGCCACGCTGCTCGAGCACCACGACTTCGCCGCGCCGATGGACCCGGTCCGAGCGACCCGGATGATCTACGAGGCCTGCGTCGGGCTCGACGAGGCCCACGAGATGGGCATCGTCCACCGCGACGTCAAGCCCGAGAACATCTGGATCACCGCGGGCTCGGGCGCCTGCAAGATCATCGACTTCGGGCTTGCCCGAGCCTGGGATCCGGGCTCGACGATGGGCACCGACGCGACCGTCGGCCACATGCTGATCGGGACCCCGCACTACGCCCAGCCCGAGCAGGTCCACAGCGGCAAGCTCGTCGCCTCGAGCGACGTCTACAGCCTCGGGACGGTGCTCTACGAGCTGCTGTGCGCCCACAACCCGCTGTTCGCCGACGAGCCCCTCAACCGCGCGCGCGAGCGCCTCCGCGACAACCCCCTCGGCTGGCTGTCGGCCCACGTCAAGAACGAGCTGGTCCCGATCGACCGCTACCCGGCCGGCGCGCGCCTGCCCGCCGAGCTGCGCCGCGTCGTCCACTGGATGCTGGCCAAGGACCCGGCGCTGCGCCCGACGCGAGGCGGCGCCGCGGCCGAGCACCTCGCCTGGATCCTCCATACGATCTTCAACACCGAGGTCGCCGCGATGCTGCGCAGCGCTCGACCCGACGGGTCCAACCCCAGCCAGCTGCTCGTCCCCGGCGGCTTCACGCTCGGCAACACCGAGAGCTGCACGATCGAGATCGCCAGCGGCGGCCCGGCACGGGCCCACGCGAGCTTGCGCTGGCTCGGGCCCGGACACGAGGCCGTGCTATCCCCGGTCGAGCCCCACGGCACGGTCTGGGTCAACGGCCATCTGCTCGAGCGCCCCGTGCTCTTGGTCCCCGGCACCTACTTCGACGTCGCCGGGACCCGGATGGCCCTCGCCTATCCTCAACCGGGCTCGTCCGGGGCACCGTCATGACTCAAGCGATCATCGAAGAGCTCGACCTGCGCCGGGGCGACCACTACGACCAGTTCGAGATCCTCGCGGTCCTCGGCCGCGGCAGCTACGCCCGAGTGTTCGCGGCTCGCCACCCGAGCTTTGGCGATCGCGTGGTCGCGCTCAAGATCTCACGCGTCCCGCTCGACTCCGAGATCACCGCGATCCGGGCGCTGCGCGAGATCCGGGCGCTGCAGTCCCTGCACAACCCCCACGTCGTCCACATCCTCGATCACGGGATGGGCTCCGACGAGCGCTGGTACATGGTCATGGAGCTGCTCGAGGGCAGCACCTTGCTCGAGCTCCACGACTTCGACTACCCGATGCTGCCCGAGCGCGCGTTCTCGCTGGTCTACCAGGCCTGCGTCGGGCTCGACGAGGCCCACCGCCAGGGCATCGTCCACCGCGACGTCAAACCCGAGAACCTGTGGATCTGTCGGTCCAAGGCTGGGCCGTCCCGCGGCAGCCGAGATCTGCTCAAGGTCATCGACTTCGGGCTCGCCCGGGCCTGGGATCCCAGCGTGACCGTCGGCGAGCAGGCCACGGTCGGCCACATGCTGATCGGGACCCCTCACTACGCCCAGCCCGAGCAGGTCGAGTCGGGCGTGCTGACCCCGGCCAGCGATGTCTACAGCCTCGGCGTGGTGCTCTACGAGCTCCTGACCGGGCGCGTGCCCTACTTCCCCGACGAGCCCTGGGCCAGCGTGGTCCTGCGCCTGTCCCACAAGCCGATCCGCTGGCTCGGCGCCCACGTCAAAAAGGAGCTGGTCCCGCTCGAGCGCCACCCCCAGGGTCGGGCGATCAGCGACGAAGCCCGCGCCGTGGTCCACGCGATGCTGATGAAGGATCCCGAGCAGCGCCCGGCGACCGGCGGCGTCGCGGCCCGCATGCTCGCCGAGATCCTCCACGAGGAGTACGCGATCTTGGTCGCCGCGACCCTCGACCTCGAGCACTGCTCGGAGATCGTGGTCCCGGGCAGTCACACGATCGGCGAGCAGACCGGGACGATCGCCCTGAAGGGCATCGGCGGAGCGGCCGCCCGGGGCGAGGCGCGGGTCATCGCCAAGCTCGACTGGCTCGGCCCAGGCACCGAGGCCACCCTCACCCCCGTCGAAGCTGGCATGTGCTCCGTCAACGGACAAGTGCTCGCCGGACCCGTGCAGCTCGCCGCGGGCGCGCGGATCGAGCTCGGTGCGCTGAGCATGCGCATGCACTATCCCCGCTCCTAGAACGCTTGGAATCGAGCGCCACCGAGCTTCGTAGTCGAGGGCCTCGGCGGCTGCGCCCATCCGCGCGCGGAGCCCGACTCAGCCGTTCCAGGACCCGCTCCTCGCGTGGTACTGCTGGCACTCGTGGCAGCCGCGAGCGCGACGGCCCACGATCCTGCATTCTCTTTGTGCCCCCGCTTCGAGCCGCGTCGATGGACCCCGACCTCGCCCCAGGAGACCGCTATGAGGAGTTCGAGATCCTCGCCGAACTCGGAACAGGGACCTTCGCGCGGGTCTACAAGGTCCGCGCCCCCGGTCACCCGGAGCCCGTCGCGCTCAAGCTCTCGCGCACCCCAGTCGAGAGCGAGGCCACCGCCTTGCGGGCGCTCCGCGAGATCCGAATCCTCGAGTCGCTGACCAACCCCCACGTGGTCCGGATCCTCGATCACGGCATGGGCCAGGACGAGCGCTGGTACATGCTCATGGAGCTACTCGAGGGCGCGGACCTGCTCGAGGTCCACTACTTCCACGAGCCGATGGACCCAGTCCGCGCGTGCAGGCTGATCTACGAGGCCTGCGTCGGCCTCGACGAGGCCCACCAGATGGGCATCGTCCACCGCGACATCAAGCCCGAGAACCTCTGGATCCTGCCCGACGGCACCTGCAAGGTCATCGACTTCGGCCTCGCGCGCGGTTGGGATCCGGGCACCACGATGGGCATCACCGCGACCATGGGTCACATGCTGGTCGGGACCCCGCACTACAGCCAGCCCGAGCAGGTCCTCGGCTCCGAGCTGGTCCCGGCCAGCGACGTCTACAGCCTCGGGATCGTGCTCTACGAGCTGCTCTCGGCCCACATGCCGCTGTTCGCCAAGGAGCCGTGCAACGCGATCCGCGAGCGCCTGCTCGACGAGCCCCTCGAGTGGCTCTCGGCCCACGTCAAGCGCGACCTCGTGCCCCTCGATCGCTACCGCAACTGTCGCAAGCAGCTGCCCAAGCGCCTGATGCAGCTGTGCCACTGGATGCTGCAAAAAGCGCCGGACCAGCGCCCGGCCACGGGTGGAGTGGTCGCGCGGCAGCTCGCGTCGATCCTCCGCCGCGAGTTCGAGACGCCCGTCGCGGCGGTCCTGCACATCCACGACGCGCGCGGCACCCGAGAGCTCGAGTTCATCATCCCGGGCAAGCAGAAGATCGGCACCAGCGACGCCTGCCTGATCCAGACCGCGAGCGACGGCACCAACCGCGCCCAAGCGGTGCTCCACTGGGGCGGACGCGGGACCGAGGCCGTGCTCACCCCGGTCGAGCCCTTTGGCGGCGTCACGGTCGACGGCGTCGACGCCAACCAGCCGCTGCGGCTCCCAGCCGGGACCACGATCAAGGCCGGGCGACTGACGATGACGATCGAGTATCCATGAGCTGGCTGGCTCCATGGCGTCGGTTTGCGCGACGATGATTGCCCCAGTAAACGCGCGGTCGTGAGCCCGCTTTGCACGTGGACGCGCATTGCGAAAATCTCGAGTTCGGGATACTCGTGTTTGAGCCCTCGGGTAGCACCATCCCTCGACGTGTCATTCACATCGCCGGAGGACCCGTCTGGATGCGAACTCGTCGACTCCCTCATCGACGGTCGGCCGGTGCCCCGCACCGACCCGGGTCCCCGGTCAGCACGATGTCCTCGACCAAGCAAGCCAACGCGATCCTCGAGCTCCCGACCCCGCCGTCGAGCCCGGCGAGCCCGCCCACGAGCCCGCCTCCGCAGCCGCGCACGTGGTCGCGAGCCGTCAAGCGCCGCCGGCCCAAGGCGCCCTTGCTGCCTCGACCGCGGCGGGCCTGACCGACTGGGCCTGACTGACTGGGCCTGACCGATGGGGCCGATGTTCAGCGCCCGAACACGACCGACTCGCGCCTGAACATCCACGCCGTCAGCCACACGCACGCGGCCGCGACGGCGATCGCCGAGAGCATCGGCAGGACGAAGTCGAGGGCGCCGACGGCCTCGCCCCCGAACACTCGCTCGACGACGATCTGCTGGCCGACGCCGGGGATCAGCAGCGCGCCAATCGTGCGCTCGAGCCCGGTCATCATGCCGATCAGCGCGGGCACCATCGGCACGAACACCAGCAGCGAGATATAGGTCTGGGCCTCCTTGAACGAGCGCGCGAAACTTGCGACCAGGATCTGCAGCGCGCTCGCCATCAGCGCCATCGGGGCGGCCGCGAGCAGCACGCCGACCAGCGCCAGCGCCGTCAGATCCAGGCTCAGCCCGAGATCGCGCACGGGCGTGTACTCGAGCACGAACACGCAGCACAGCAGGGTCAAGATCACGCAGCCGAGCGCGAACACGACCGCCGCGAGCCACTTGCCGACGACGATCGCCGAGCGCGGCACGGGGTTGAGCAGCAGCGGCTCGAGCGAACCGCGCTCGCGCTCGCCCGCGGTCGCGTCGACGGCCAGCTGCATGCCGCCGATGAAGGTCGCCATGAGCACGAACATCGGCACGAACGCGAACACGCTGGCCGCGAGCTCCTGCTCGGAGGCGACCTCGACCTGCGCGACGACGACCGGGCGCACGACCTCGGGATCGATCCCGCGCGCGAGCAGGCGCCGACTGGCGATGTCGTGGCCGTAGTACTCGAGCAGCCTCTGAATGTGGCCGACCGCGGCGCGGCTGTCGTTGCGCGAGCCGTCGACGATCAGCTCGAGCTGCGCGGGCGTGCCCCTCGCGAGGTTCTCGCCGAAGCCCTCGGGCACGCTGAGCACGAAGGGGACCTCGCCCTCGCTCACGGCCGCGCGCGGATCTTCGGGCGCGTCGACGAGCTCGACGCCGTGGCCCTCGAGCCAGCCGACGAGCTCGGGCGCGCGCTCCTGGCCGACGATCGGGACCGGGACCTCGGCCGCGTCGCGCTGCTTGTCGGCCATGAACCCGAACAGCAGGCCCGAGAGCAGCGGCCCAAGCAGGGGGTAGAGCAGGGCCGAAAACAGCGCCCGACGATCGCGGACGCCGTCGAGCAGCTCCTTGCGCAGCACGATCCGCATCGCCCGCAGCCACGACGAAAGCGCGCTCACGGAGCCTGCCCCCCCGCCGCGCTCAGCGACTCGACGCTCTCGACGCCCGTGAGCTTGACGAAGGCGTCTTCGAGATCGCGGTGGCCGCTGAGCTCGCGCAGCTCGTCGGGGGTCCCGCGCGCGACCACGCGCCCGTCGGCGACGATCACGATCACGTCGCACAGGGCCGAGACCTCTTGCATGACGTGGCTCGAGAACAACACGCACTTGCCCTCGTCGCGCAGCCCGCGGATCAGCTTGCGCATCGCCCGGGTGCTCATCACGTCGAGGCCGTTGGTCGGCTCGTCGAGGATCACGTTGTTGGGCCCGTGGACGAGCGCGCGCGCGAGCGAGACCTTCATACGCTCGCCCTGCGAGAAGCCCTGGGCCCGGCGATCGACGATCCCGCGCATGTCGAGGCGCTCGACGAGGGTCGAGATGCGCTGCTCGAGCGCGTCGCCGCGCAGGCCCTGGAGCTCGCCGAAGTAGCGCACGTGCTCGCGCGCCGACAGCCGCGGGTACAGACCGTGGGCGTCGGGCAGGACCCCGACCCTGGCCTGGGCTGCGAGCGGCGCCGCGACCACGTCGACCTCGTCGATCTGCACGGTCCCGTGGTCGGGCTTCATCAACCCGTAGAGCAGGCGCAGGGTCGTCGTCTTTCCTGCCCCGTTGGGCCCGAGCAGCCCGGTGATCTGGCCGTCCTCGGCGCGCAGCGAGACCTCGGCGACGGCGACGAGCTCGCCAAAGCGCTTGCGCAGGCCCTCGGCGACGATCATGGCTCAGCCCTCCCCCCGAGCGGCTCGCCCTGGGCGAGGGCGCTGCCGGAGTTGGAGTCGGCCTCGGCGTCGGACTCGGCGTCGGACTCGGGCTCGGCGTCGAGGACCGGCGCGTCGGCGCCCTGCCCCTTAGCGATCGTCCACGGCCCATTCGGCGACAAGAACACGCCCGGCCGCGCGAGCCCATCGAGGCAGCTCGAGTCGAGCGCCGCGGGGTCGGGGGCGGCGAAGAAGTCGGCGATCAGCTCGGGCGCGCAGCCGTTGTGCCACACGCCATGGCTGACCGCGTCGACGGTGACGTGGCGCGCGTCGCCGAGCCGCTCCGCGAGCTGCTCGGCCAGCTTCGGCGGCGTCACCGGATCGTAGCGACCCGACAACAGCAGCGTCGGCACGTCGGAGCTGATCGGCTCGTGGAACCCGGCGTCGATCTCGGCGTGGGGCCAGCGCGCGCAGGCCTGCTCGAGCTGCTCGAGCGGGTGGTCATCGAAGAACTCGAGCCCGGCCGTGGCCTCGCGCCGGGCGGCCTCGTCGACCCCCGCGAGCTCCTCGGCGCAGGCGACCGACAGGTACAGCCCCGTGCTCACGGTCTTGGACTGTTGGGCCGTGCGCAGGGCCACCGCCGCGACCGGGCCCCAGTCGCCCACGTAGGCCCGCTCGATCAGCAGCGGGACCAGGGCGGCGAACTGGCTCGAGTAGAGCGTCCCCCCGAGCACGTGGACGAAGCCCTCGCGCGAGATCTCGACGCGCGTGGGCGCCCCTGTGCGCGGGTGGTTGAAGGCCTCGAGCGCCCGGTTCTCGTCGAGGTCGCGCAGGACCTGGGCGAGCTTGCGCTCGAGCCCGGGGTAGGCGGCCGCGCACCCTCGATCTTCGCGGCAGTCGGCGAACGCCAGCTTCAGCGCGCGCTCGAAGTTCGAAGGCATCGCGAGCGAGACCGAGCTGTCGGTCGGGACCACGCCGTCGAGCACCGCGCTGCGGACCCGCGAAGCGTGGCGGCGCATGTAGACCTGCGCGGCCAGGGTCCCGTAGGAGATCCCCAGGAGGTTGACCTGCCCGTAGCCGAGCCCGGCGCGGACCTCATCGAGGTCGTCGATCATCGCCGCGGTCGTGTACTGGGTCGGGTCGACGCCCGCGGCGGCGAACTCGGCCACGCAGCCGTCGAGCTTGGTCACGTCGAAGCTCGCGCCGAGCAGCTCGCCGAGGTCGTCGGGATCTTCGACGTCGCAGCGCAGCGGCCCCGAGCCGCCGGTCCCGCGCAGGTCGACGAAGACCATGTCGCGCTCGCGGCGGATCGCGTCGAACCTCGACACGATCATCGGCGCGAGCGCGGCCGCCCCCTGCCCCGGTCCCCCGGCGAGGAAGAACACCGGATCGCTCGCGGGCGTGCGCGACGTCGATGGCGCGACCACGATCTCGAGCTCGATCTGGTGCCCGTTTGGCTGCTCGCGGTTCTCCTCCACGCGCAGGACGCCGCACTGGAGCTCGGCGACCCCTACGCCCTCGCAGCGTGAGAGCAGGATCGTGGCCTCGGCCTCGCCGCCCTCGGATGACGAAGCGCAGCCCACAGCCGAGAGGACCAACCCGACCGCCCCGGCCACCAGATGACGCGCGGCGAACCACCGGGCTCGTGCGGACGGGCACATGAACGCGGGAAGGTACCACGGCGCAGCCCTCATGCTGACTCGCACGGCAGACACGCGCGCGACCTGCGGCCCAGTCTGCGCCGAGCCACGCGAGCGTGGGTCACGAGTCGGTGCAGACCCCGCCGCTGCCGGTTTGAGCTGCCCGCCGTGAAAGTCCGATCGGACTGCGGGCACGCGGTACGTCCGCGCCGTCGCCCCGGGAGACCCACCCTAGCAGCCCGGGGTGCAATGCATCGTGTCGCCTCGCGCCGGAAATTTCGCCGAGGGCGCGAAGCCAAAACGCCGCTGTACCGGGCGTACTGGAAGTTTTGGCGACAAAGCCCTCGGCGAAAAGGCCAAGCGAGGGGGCGCGAGGCATTGCACCCCGGGCTGCTAGCTACTCCATGAAGAGTGCATTCGTCGACCTCGGGCGCGAGCCTCACCAATACGAGTACCGCACCGACAACTGCGGTTCCCGCAGGCAAGACAGGGATCCGAACGGCCAAAGCTTGGTCCTCACTCGCGCGCTCCACTGGCACGCATGCTGCAAAATTTGACTCCCGAACGCCCCCTGCGTCGCGGAAGCAGGCGCGGGACCACAGCGCAACCAAGGACATCGAATGACCCGGTATGTACCCACCTCACTCGCCCTCCTCTTCTTGGTCAGCGCCTGCGACATCACCGAAGTCGACCTCCCGCTGACCGCCCTCGCGTGTGATGCCGACAGCGTCAACGCCGACCCCTTCACGGTCGCCGACGCCTTGGCTGACAACGTCGCCGACCACGAGGACCTCGACGACTACAGCTACGACAGCACCTCGGCCACCATCATCGCCCTCGCTGGCACGTCAGCGACCGTCACCGGATCGGGGGCGAGCGCCAGCGGGAGCACGATCACCGTCACCGCGCCGGGCACCTACGTCGTGAGTGGGACGCTGAGCGACGGCCAGCTCGTCGTGGACTCCGTCGACGAGGGCGTCGTCCAGATCGTGCTCGCTGGCGCGTCGATCACCAGTTCGTCCGATTCTGGCATCCGCGTGGACCAAGCCGACAGGGTCGCCCTGATCCTCGCAGAGGGAACGGCCAACACCGTCGCCGACGGGTCCACTTACCCCACAGACGCCGAGCAGAACGCGGCCGTCTGGAGCGACGACGACCTGTCGATCGGCGGCAGCGGCTCGCTCACGGTCACCGCCAGCTTCGAAGACGGGATCACGAGCAAAGACGGGCTGGTGATCCGCGACGGCGACATCACGGTCACGGCCCCCGACGAGGGCATCCGTGGCAAGGACTACCTCGTCATCCGTGGCGGCACGCTCGACGTGACGGCGGGCGGTGACGGGCTCGCGTCCGACGAGGACGAGGACGCCGAACTCGGCTACCTGCTCATCGCGGGCGGGACGATCACGGTCAATGCCGATGGCGACACCGTCACGGCCGAGACCGACGCGCTCGTCACGGGCGGCGCGCTCTCGCTCCGGTCCGGCGGTGGCGCCTCGCTCACGCCCGACGACGAGACCTCGACGAAGGGGCTCGAGGCAGGCGCGCTCGTGGTCGTGGACGCGGGCGAGCTCACCATCGACGCCTCCGACGACGGCGTCCACTCCGATGGCGACGTGGTCTTGAACGGCGGGACCGTCGAGATCGCCACGGCTGACGACGCCGTCCATGCCGAGTTCACGCTGACGATCAACGGTGGTGAGATCACCGTGCCCCAGAGCTACGAAGGGATCGAGTCCGTTTCAGGCGACCTCGTCGTCAGCGGCGGCACGATCGACGTCACGGCCACAGACGACGGCTTCAACCTCTCGGGTGACGGCGACGACCCGAACGGTGTGGAGTCGGACCCTGATCCCTATGACATCGTGTTCAACGGCGGCCTGGTCACGGTCACGTCGGGCAACGACGGCATCGACTCGAACGGGTCGATCCTCATGACCGGTGGGTGCCTCACCATCAGCGGCCCGACGCCCGGGACGCGGCCCGAGCAGGGGGCCATCGATTACAACGGTGACTTCGTGATCATGGGCGGCGTGCTCCTCGCCTCGGGCGCCGCCGGGCGGATGGCCCAGACGCCGAGCGTGTCCTCGACCCAGCCAACGGTAGCGATCACCTTCTCGTCGGCGCAGGCGGCCGGGACCGCCGTCGGGCTCGACAACGGCACCGAGGCGCTGGCGGTGGAGCCGAGCAAGGCGTTCCAGTCCCTCGTCATCTCGGCGCCGTGGCTCTCGGTCGGCACCGACGTCTCCCTCTACGAAGGGGGGACGGTGACGCAGAGCACGGCCGACGGCGAGACGCTCAGCGGGACCATACTCGTGGACACGGTGTCCCTCTCATCCGCGGTCACTGCCGTGACGCTCTAGCAGGGTCTGGGATCAGTGTAGGATCGGGTTGTTAGAGGGGTGTAGGGGTGGGAATTCGGAGGGGTCCGAATTCTGTGGGTTGTCAGTGTGCTGCAGGTCTGCAGCTGGCTGAGGGGCAAGACGACGGATCAGTTCGTCGCCCAGACCTCGGGCCAGGTGCGCGTACCTCATCGTCACGACGATCGAGCCGTGACCGAGCCACTCCTGGACCTGGCGGATCGGGATCCCGCGCATGACCGCGTGGCTTGCGAAGCTGTGACGCGTGCAGTGATTGTGGATCCGGCGGATGCCGGCGGCCTCGGAGATCTCCGCGAGGACCTCGTTGGTCTTGTTCGCGGACAGGACTTCGCCGTCCGCTCCGGGGAACACGAGCTCACTGTCGGCGTCGACGAGCTCGCGCTGGGCTTCGAGGGCCGCGATCGCGTCCCACGTCAGCGGGAGCTCGCGGATCTTGTCGTTCTTCGTCGACGTGAAGCCGTTGTGCGGGTTGTAGGACTGCTGCACGGTCACGCGACCGCGAGCGAGATCGATGTCTTCACGCCAACGTAGCGCGATGAGCTCGCCGACCCGCAGGCCAGTTCGCAGAGCCACGACCACGAAGGGGTGCCAGTGCGGGGTGTGCTGCTTCGCCGCGGCGATGAACGCCTCGGCTTCCTCGAAGGTGAGGAAGTCGAAGTCGGTCTTGCGCGACTTGAGCAGGCCGACCTCGGGGACGTCCGAGATCAGCTTCCACTTGCGCGCGACTCGGAGGATGCGCGCGAGCAGCTTGAGGTGCTTGTTGACGGTGTTGGGGTTGTAGGGCTTGCCCCGCCTCGTCACCTGTTCGAGCTTCTCGACCTTGTAGGCGTCGATCGCCCGCTCGTCGATCTTGTCGAGCCGGCGCTTGCCGAAGACCGGGAGCAGGTGAACGCGGAGGATCATCTCCTTGTTCGCCAGCTCGGACGGCTTGTTGAGGGTCTTTTGGTACGCGAGGAACTCCTCGGCGAAGCCCTCGAGGGTCGGGGTCTGCTTGCGATCTCCTTCCTGCCACGAGCCGGACGCCAGCAGCTTGCGGACCTCCCGCTCGTAAGCCTCGGCGCCGCGCCTGGTTTGCACGGGGGAGACCTTGCGGATGGACTGCTTGCGGCCGTCAGGCCAGGTGTGGTGCACGTGGATCATCCAGCGTGTGTGTTGGCGGCCATGCTTGTCCCGCCAGGTTCGTTTCCTAACGCTCATCGGTGTTCTCCTCCGATAGCGCGTCTTGGCGAAGCCAACGTAGCACAGCACCCCGCTCGAAGATCAGGCGTCGGCCCAGCCGGCGGTGTGGGATCTCGCTGCGGCTCGCGGCCTCGTAGATCGTCTTGCGGTTGACGCCGAGGAGCTCGGCGAGCTGGTCGGCCGTGAGAATTTCGATCGCT
This sequence comes from Enhygromyxa salina, assembly GCF_002994615.1. Classification (GTDB taxonomy): domain Bacteria; phylum Myxococcota_A; class Polyangia; order Nannocystales; family Nannocystaceae; genus Plesiocystis; species Plesiocystis salina_A. The sequence continues at coordinate 22,242 of NZ_PVNK01000141.1, forward strand.
TCTTCGCTACGCACTGGGCACCTCATCCGTGAGTGCTCTGGCCGCTGCGTGAGCGGCCGGAGGCAAGTCCATCGCCAATGGGTTTCGGCGTAGCACCGCGGCGCGGAGACTCACGCTGAGTGCGCGTGGGTCGCACGGTTGAGACGCGGTTTTTTTTGGTCCGTGTGGAGGCCGTGTGGAACTCAATCACTCCGCGAAAACGAACAGTTAGTACGGAGTGAATTGCCGTTTCCGATTTTCCACATTAACGCCCAAACCGATTTCCACACGAACCGTCCCCATATACGAATTCGGCCTCCAATACCCCCTCTACATACGTGAAAACGACTTTTCTGATGTTCACCACCAAGAATGTCTGGCGAAGGGCCGAAACGGGTAGGTTCCCCACGAAAACCCACCGCCGCCGTCTGGCGGCAGACCATTCTTGGGTTGTGGTTCGAATCGTCGGCGCGAGGTGGAACGGCGACTCGAGCCTGGGTTCTGCTCGCCAACACCAACCCCGTGCGGTGCTCGAACACCGCCCCGTACTTCGGGGGCGATCCCGTGGACACGAACAAACACCGGCGTACAGGTCGAACCGGTGGGTGGGGTGCAGCTCATGGTCGCCTGCGTCGCGCTCGGGCGAGCCTCGCGCCCAGAGTCGATCGCGGCATGTCGATCAGCTTCGACGCACGCCGGATCGAACCAGCATCCGCGACGATCTGACCCAGCAAGTCCGCCTCCATACGCTCCCAGCTGTCGATTCGGACCTCGTACACGGCACGGACACTGGGCGGGTCGAGCTCGTTCTCGCCACCAACAGCTCCACGCTCGACCGCTTCAAGGAGATCGGCGTAGGCCATCTCATCGACCTGATCTCCGGGAAGAGCGATCGGCCACCGCGAACTCGCAGCGTCGATCGATCCCCGAGACACGAACCAGCGGACCCACTCGATCAGAATGGCCGGGGGTACAGCGAGGACCAAGGCTGCCCTCTCGACGGAGCCAGCATCCGCAACGACCGCGCCGAGCAAATCCCCGAGCATCAGCAACCATGGCCCACGTTCGACCTGGTAACGACCGCGCAGCCGTGCGGAGTCGAGTGCACCGTCGCCAACCAGGCCCAGACAACTGGCGTGCTCGGCGAGGTCAGCATAGTCGTCGCCCCGGCGAGCACGCATCGAGCGCGTGAGAACCCGAGGCTCCGATGTTGTCACCACGGGCTGCTCTGCCAGCCAGGTTACGCTCGCAGACATTCCTGACATGGCGCCGCGTGCCCAGGCATCGACGAGTTCTATCGATTGAATACCCACGCTGAGCAACGCACGTCGAAGAGAGCCAGCTTCGACCACGAGTCTCACGAGTAGAGCCTTCGTCATGGAGTCCCAGGAGCTCAGCCTAACCGTGAACCGCTCCTGCGGTCCGTCGAGCCTCCCATCCCCGTCGATCCCCCCACGCAACACCGCCTCCGCGAGGTCGTCGTAGTCGTCGCCGGACATCAATCGGAGTCCGGGCCGGGCCACGTGCGGGCTAGCCATCTTCGCCGCCCCTGAAGTCCCGCAGAGTGCGGACGATACCCGCCACGATCGCTAGCTCGCGCTCGGTGAGCCCTGACAGTGCATCGACGAGCTCCCGACCGACGTCGCGCTCACCGATTTCGAAGCTCTCGAACAACGTCGAGATCCGGATCCCGAGCCCATTGCATGCCTTGCGCAGCGTATCGAGCGACGGCGAGAACGACCCATGCTCGAGACGCCGGATCGTGTCCGCGGCCAGCCGCGATTTCTCCGCGAGGACCTCTTGAGTCATGCCTCGGGCCCGACGAAGCGAACGGATGTGTCGACCAAATCGTTGGTCCTCGGCGTCTGGCTCTCGCTTGCGCTTTCGCTCTGCCATGGGCGCCGATCGAAGTAGCCCAAGTCCTACCGACAAGTGTTCGTCGATGGTTCAGCGAGTCACCAACCGATCTCCATACTTTGGTGGCCGGTCGCAAAGCAGTTCAAACTCTCTGACAGCCCGAACTCGGCTCTGCTTGCGCCATAACGATCGAGGTGCTCGTTACTCCGACCGACATCCGGTCAGGTCGGCATCGACATCGATGTCGGTCGCGGACTTCGACCACCGCCGTGAGCATCCGCCGCCTCTCCACACGGAAACATGCGCGTTGCAACCGTCGCGGGGCACTGATAGAGTGTCCTCCGGCCCTGTGGAAGGGGCCCCAGAAAAATCAGACTTCTGCCGTGGGGCCGCGTTTCTGGGCGGCTTCATGGCCTGTTGGGCGAAGCCGGGGCCCGACCAGTAGCGAAGTGGCCTTCCACCCGCTTCGCACCCGCATGTCAGCAAGGGTGACCATGCACGACCCGACCAGCCAGCCGATACCCAGCTCCCGGAGTCTCCCGTGGCGGTGAAGAACACCAAGGAGCTTGGGGCTCGCATCCGAGACCTTCGCAATCGTCGAGGTCTCACTCAGGCTGCGCTGGCAAGGGCTGCCGGAGTTGCGGCCGACTCGATCTGGCGTCTCGAACAGGGCCGCGTGAGCCCGTCGTTCGACACGATGATCAAGATCGCCGCGGGGCTCAAGGTCCCCGTCGTCGCTCTGGTCCACGACGAGTATGACCAGGCCGACGAGCTCGCCACTGTTATCCGCAGCCTGCCCGAGACCCACAAGCAGGTTGCCTACGCTGTGCTCGGCACGCTGCACATCCAGGCCGCGGTTCAGTAGGCCGGTGGCTCACGTGCCCGGCGACGAGAGGTCCACAACCAGCTCTGCGATCTCGACGTCGAGGGCCTCGGCGACCTTGCGCAGCCAGTCGAAGTCGCCCTCGCGCTCGCCCGCGATCACCTCGAAGAACTCCCGGCGATCGAGGCCGGCTCGGTCTGCGACCGCCGCCAACGACACGCCCTTGCCCTCGGTCAGGCGGCGGAGGTTCTCGGAGACGAGCTCGTGCATGGGCCGGTTGTTCACGGGGGCGAGATACTATCCCAGCCCAGCCTACGATCGACTCCCGGGGCCCAAATCCACCGCCAACCGCTCCGCGAGCCCCTCCGGCAGCGGCGGAGGCTCCTCGTCTCCAAGCCGATACTCGCGCAGATTCGGCGGCGCCCCGAGCAGGAACTCCAGCCACTTCTCTCGTCGACGAACGACCTCGAACAGGCGCTCGTCGATCGTCCCGCGGATCATCGGGTAGACGACCTTGAGCTTCTCCGTCTCATCGTTCTCCCGTAGCCGAAGCAGCTTCGACCCCAGGCGGTCGACTCGGCCGACCCGTTGCTCGAGCTGTGCGGGGTTCCAGGCCAAGTCGTGGTGCACCACGCGACGACAGCTGCGGTGCAGATCCAGTCCCTCCTGCATGACCTCGTTGGCGATCAGCACCATGGGGTAGAGCGGCGTATTGAACGCCTCGCGGAGGCGTTCGCGGCTACTGCCGTCCTTCGTATGGCGAGCGAAGGCCGCCTTGCTCGACTGAAGCACCTCGTCGATGATGCTCTCCCGATGGCTGTCGTCGCGGTCGATGAAGAAGCGCAAGAAATCGATCAAGCGCTCGAGCCACGGCCGGCCCGTGGGCTGATCCCAAAATTGATCGATGAACCGGCGCAGCGGCCGAGACTCGATGGAGTCCACACCGAGCCCCGCGGCTTTGGCCGCCCCGAGTAGCTCGGCGACGAAGGGGACTTGTTGAAACCCCAGATATCGCGCGAGCAGTTCAGTAACTCGCACGCGCTGCACGAGGTCCAGCTCGTTGAGCAGCGTGGCCGCCCGCGGCCACAGCGATCGCCCATCACCGATGACGTCGAGCGCGAGCTCCCGATCGATCGTCCAACGCGGCTCGTGGTCCCCAGCTTCGTCCTGCTCGAGTGGATCTTTGACCAGGTCGAGACCCAGGGCCAAGAAGCGCTCGTCGAGCAACGCGGCGACTCCCTCTTGGTGAGGGGCCGCGCTCAGCGCTGATGTCGGACTCCCGAGCGCGTGCCAGTGCGCCGCCGCGGCCTGCTCGACGCAGCGCTTGGCGAGCTTGAAGTCCCGCCGCTCGGCCGCCGTCTTGCGCACTTTCAGGCTGTCGAGCCGGGTGTTCGCCGCGGCGAGGAACTCATCGACGTGCGCGCGTGCCCATGCCGCGATCGGCAACACGGTGTGGAGGTAGCGCTCCCGCAGTGCCAGATAGAGCGCGTCACTGTGGGCGTGGAGCCGCTTTTGCACGGCCTGGTGCCGACCGGGGATGCGCCGTCGCTCCCTGCCCGCGGCGTCGCGCTCGACATCACCGAACACTGCCTCTCGTTCGATCTCGGGATAGACGTCACGCCAGCGCTGCAGCAAGTTTGCGTACCAGGCTTCCTCGAGGCGCGCTTTCAGGCGACGGAGCGTCGCCACTCGAGTGCAGAACACCAGCGTCTTCTCGTCGCGCATCCCTGCCCCGAGCGCGTCCTCGAGCGAGAAGGTGACCTTCGCGTGATGGCGCCCATCACCCTCGCCGGCTTCGTCGAGGATTGAGCGCAGCAGCTCGCGGTAGCTCTCGGCCTCGACGCCCATGCTCCGGCCCGAGTCGGACAGCAGCGCGCCGCTGCGCGCAGCAGCGAAGGACGAGACCATGTTGATCTCGGCAGCAGCCTTGTGGGTGCCACCTTCGGCCGGGTTGCGAAAAAGCTCGGCGATGAAGCGCTCGTAGACCAAAAAGGGCATTGAGCCGGCGTGCACAGGATCCAAAGTGCGCTCGTCGTGGTCTCGGTACTCGCGCTTCCCGCTGCGAAGCGACCGGATCATCCATCGGCGCAGACCTGGCTCGAGCGTCTGCTCCTTGAGCCGGATGAGCTCGCGGAGCGAGGCCGCGACGATCCGCAACGAGGGATCGTCGAGTTCCCCTCCCAGCGAGGGATCAACCGCGTAGATGGTTCGGAACTCAGCGGCCTGCCCGGTCTCGAGCTGCCCCCAGCTGGTCTGGAACTCCGTGTAGCAGCGCTGGTAGTCGCGGATCCCTTCGAGCAGCTCGTGGACCTGATCGTCGAGATCCTTGGGCGCCCCCTTGGCCGTGGCGAACAAATGAAAGACCTGGCGCAGCTCTCCGACCTCGAGCTGAAAGGGGGTCGCGGTCAAGAAGATCGCCTTGCGGTGGCGGCCGCTCATCGTCGTCTGCAGGCCACGCGTGCGCAGGGCGTTGGCGTTCTTGAGCTTGTGCGCCTCATCGACGATCAGCAGATCGAAGATCGGCAATTGGCTCCGCGCGAGCTGCGTCCGTGCGCGATGCAGGGCATCGCGCACCGCTCGCTGGGACCGGAAGGCGTCGAGCCCCCCGTCTTCGAAGAGATCGTCGAGCCCCGCGGCGCCACCGTGCGCCTTGGTCCTACAAAACGCCCGGCGCAGCGAGCTCTCGCTGAACGCGTCCGCGGTGAAGCGACCCAAGAACAAGCGTTCGTAGACATCGACCCGGTGCAGCGAGCTGTCGTAGCGCTTGAGAATCGCGTTGCCGGTGCGCCCGTGCAGATCCTTCCAGTGAAAGTACATCGACAGCAACCACGCCCGCCCAGCAGCCCCGTGGCCGCTCTGAAACATGGTCATCGGCGCGATCGTGACACTGTGGTTTGGCGCCTCGCGGACGAACTCCCCCAGGCGCCTGACCGCCGTGTGACTGCCAAAGTCGTGGACCGCGGCAAAGTGTGGGAGCTCCTTGGACCACTTGGTGTTGAGGTCGGGCCCCGGTGTGATGATAGCGATCTTCGCGCGCGGCTTGTCGTGGTGGACCAGGGCGGCGACGCCGAGGGCCTCGAAGGTCTTGCCCATGCCGACCTCGTCGGCCAGGACCACACCGGGCTGATCGGCCAGCAGCGCTCGAGCGCGCAGCACCGTCAGCTCCTGCCGCTCAATGTCGGCCTGCGGAATCTTGTCCGCCCTGGCCCGCACGTCCAACCTCATGATCGCACGCAGCTCGTCCAAGGTCATCGTCATGGCGCCACTCCGTAGAACTCGACCACGTGTCGCATCCAGGTCTCCCCACCCTCGCTCGGCGTCAGCTCTCGCAACTCGCGTCGCAAGCGTGAGGTGAAGCGCTCGAGCACCTCGGCTTTGGCGCGGCTGGTCGGATCGGCACCGAGCTGGATCTTGCCTAGCTCGCGCAGGAGCTCGGCGCCGAAGAACCATGCTTGCGCCCTCTTCAGTGCGGGTGGATCTGCCCTCACCGCCGCCAGCATCTTCGACCACACGACCTCCAGACCCATGCTCCCGACGATCGTCACCCGAAACGCCTGGACGGAGAAGCCAGGCTCGCGCAGGTCCGCGCACGCTCCCCACCATGCTCGGAACACATCGACAGGGCCAAAGCCCTCGCCAAAGATCGCCTCGAGTCCGACCCCCGAGCCTGGCGCTCCAGAGACTCGCTGCGCCCGCTCTTGCAACACCGCGGCTCGCTCGCGTCCCATTCGGCCGGCGAGGACATGCAAGAGCAGCTGCAGGTCCATGTCTATCTCCGCGTGACGAACCGGAAGCTTGGCCAGATCGGTGACGAAGATTGGAACGGAGAACTCCCGCTCGCCGACGCGCAATGTCAGCTCGGCGCGATCGGGCCGAAGTACGAAAGGCTCCCAGTGAAGGTCCTCGGGCGGCGCGCCCTGGCCGCCCGCGAGTTGCTCATCGCCGTAGCGAAGCTCCCAAGCTGGGAGGTCGACGGACGCCGACCGTCGCCGATCCCAGATCACGTCGAGGGTCCCGGCCTCGGGGTCGTGCACGGCATGCTCAATGCACAGGCCATAGTGGCTGCCGAACTCGGGGAACTCGCGTTCGTCCAGGCTCAGGAGCGCACGCGGCACCCTCACCAGCTCGGGCGCGAACTCGTGGAGCCGCCGGGCCCCGTTCAGGCAAAAGGCCACGCACACCTCGACGTTGCCGTCCGGCCCGCGCAGTAGCGCCGCCCGCGACAGATTCGCGGAGCCGACGACGACCAGAGTCTGGCGGGCGCCCTCATGCTCGAAGTCGATGATGATGAGCTTGGCGTGGAGCGGACGCGGCTCGGGCCGGCCATCGCAAAGCTGCACCGCAGGGAAGAGCCAGGTGTCGAGCTTTCGGACTGTCTTGGCCGCACGCACGAGGGCTCGCGCAGGGGCGAAGGCGTGGAGCGAGCCGACGGGCCAAAAACGCTTGCGCTCCCGAGCGTAGTCGGCGTCGGCTCGTGACCAGCGCTGCGTTGCGCCCCGTTGATCGACGTACTCGAAGTTCTTGCGCAGGATCCGAGTCGGGACCAGGTACTCGACCTGCCCCGCATCCCCGTCGTGACGCCAACACCACAGCTCGTCGAGACGCTCGCGCAACGCGGGGATCTCCGCGCGCTCGCAGATCGGCGAGGGGTTGTCCCAGGCCATGCCGACGTCGAGCCGGATGTCGGCGCCAGCGAGCTCTACGAGACGAGTGAACAACGACCCGCGACCGGAGTTGCTGTCGGACTCGAAGAAGGGCGCGAGCATGCCAACGCGCACGACCTTGGCCCCAGCCGGGAGCAGGTCGAAGATCTGGTCGAGCAAGGGCCGGTCGAGGGTGCCGTCGAGCAACGCGAAGCGCGACGAGCCTCGCGCCCCCGGAGGCAGGCGGCGGCCGAGCTCGGCACGAACGAGCGCGAGCTGGGTCCCGGGGTGCCGAACCAAGGCCGCGCTGCGGTCCAAAAATCCGTCGAAGCTGCGCAGCAACTCGGCATCGGCGGGCTTGTCGTAGCGCAGCTCGAGGACCACGAAGAGCTCGGCGTTCCCGCCGTAGCCGCCCCGCGTGATGTTGCCCGAGCCGATCTGAAGCCGTGCGTGGTCCTCGTAGAGCAGCAGCGTCGCCTTGGGGTGGAAGACTTCGCCATCGACCTCGAGCAGGTCGTAGGGCATGCGGCGGCCGGGCTGGCGTTGACCCGCGTCGACGAGCACGGCGACCGGCGAGGACTGCAGCCGCGCCCGACCTTCGTCGAGGTAGCGGGCTGGGAGCTCGGCCGGGTCCGTGCGCAGGTCGAGGACCGCCCGCAGCACCTGCTCCTCGAAGGTCTTGGGATCGAAGGCGAAGCTGGTGAACACCGCCCCCAGGCACGGTTGGTCGGCCGGCAGCCGATCGAGCACGTTGGCCTGGGCCAGCTTCACGCGATCCTCCCCAGGTCGCGCAGCAGGCTGCGGACGGTCCACAACTTGAAGCTCGGGAGCTGGGCATAGCTGCGGTAGCCACGGTAGTGGGTCACCTGCAGGGTCAGCTTGGTGTCGGCCTGGCGGATCCACGCGCCGCCGCCACGACGGGAGCGCTGGACCTGACGATGGAAGCCAAGCAACGCGGCCAGACAGGTCACGGGGTCGCTGCTCGCTAGCTGGCCGCACAGCTTCAGCAGCGGTCGGCCGTGGAAGCGCAGCTCTCGAAAGCGACTGCGAAGTGGGTGTTCGAGCAGCGCCGCACAGCGGATGCGCAACAGGTCTGTCTCTGGGCGCGAGAACACGAGCCCGGCGACGGCCTCGGCGTCGGCGATCCAACCGGCCTCGTGCACCGCCTGGTAGCAGCGATCGAAGTGGTCGAGGAGCGCGACTGCGAGCTTCCCAAAGGCCAGCGCGAGGCTGACGTGCTCGTGCACGCTCAGGTCGAGCTCACCCCAGTCTCCGCGGGCCATGCCTTCGAGCAAGGTCGCGGGGTCCTGCACGCCCGCCCGATCGGCAGCCTCGATCTGTAGCGCCAGGGCCAGCGTGGTGGGATCGCGGGCGCCCTCGAAAAGCAGTTGCCACAGCTGCTCGCGGGTGGCCTGTCGGCGGCGATGACGGATCGCGCTGAGCCGACTCTTCTTGCCCAGCAGCTCCAGCGTGACGTGGCCCGACTTGCGGGAGATCGAGGTCCGCTCGAGATTGAGCGCGGCGAGGGCGTAACGTGTGTAGCTCTGGCTACGACCTCGGGGGCCGGACTCGGACCAGAAGTCGTCGATCAGCTCGCGCGCGGCCCTCGACGGACGGAGAGTATGATCGACAACCAGACGGTAGTGGCGTAGAGAGCTCAGGTACGCGCCGAGGCCCGCGAGCTCGTTTTGACGGGAGATGAGGATGAAGTCGAGGGGCAGTGGCTTGGTGCCCGAAGTCCAGGTTCGTTTCGCTCCTCGGACGCCGCGCATGGCGTCGACGTCACCGCGGGTGAGCTCGCCGTGGCGAGACTCGAGGGTGGCGAGCGCCCACAGGCGTTCCCAACGTTCGAACAGTCTCGTGCGGGTCTGATCGTCGCCGGGATAGCCGTGGCGTTGGATGGCGCGCTCGACGAGGTGGAGGCCGTAGAGGACGACGAGGTAGTACTGGGCCCGGCCGGTGCGGGTGGTGAAGCCAGGGAACAGCCAATTGCCGACCTGTTGGCCGAGGTAGTCGAGGGCGAGGGGATCCTCGGCGGTGAAGTCCGTGTCCCGATCGACGGGGGCGGACCAGAACAGGGACGAGGGCGGCTGGTTCAGAGGATGGAGCATCGAAGTCAATCGCGCCCGCGGATCACGTATCGACCAGGCCCGAACTGGCGCTCCAGTATGCCAATCAGCTGGTCACCATCGATGATCTCGATCGCATTCAGGTGGGCGTCCGCGTAGTCCTGCGCACGCTTGGTGTAGCCCGAAGTCGTGATAAACAGGGCGTGCTTTGCATCCTGTTCTCGACTGCGACAGACGAACTCCTCGAGAGCCTTCACGTCGACGTCACTTTTCGTCCAGCGCTTGCACTGGACGACCCACCGTTCGCGGGTCTGTCGCCCAAAGTCCTCACGCTCTCGATAGCTGATCACGTCAACACCGTCGTCGCGTACCGTCCGGGTGATCTCGACGTCTAGATGCCCCATGCTGCGCAACAGCTGACCGACGAAGTGTTCGAAGTGCTCCCAGCGCAGCGCGTAGAGATTGATCGGTCGAGCGAGGATCGTCTCAATCGCAGTCTGCGCGGAAGCATCCTCGTTTGCGGTTGGCAGCATGGCGATACGCTCGACCGCGTCGATGTCGCCCACCGCTGCCAGCAGCTTCAGCCCCAGCGTCCGCACGCCTGCACCTTCGGCGATCAGGAAGGGATCCAAGCTCGCCATCGTGACGTCGACCGGAAGGTGCTCGGCGTGCTCGACGAAGCACTCGAACGCTGCAGCCCGCAGGCCGGCCTTCTCGGTGCCTCCAAGTGCTTCCATACTCAGCAGCTTGCCACTGAGCTCGCGTGCAGTCGCGCCATCGAGGGCAGCCGCGGCCAGCGTCAAGAGCGCTCGCGCTCGGACCTCGTTCGACTCCCCTGTATCGAGCGCTGTCTCGACAACCTTCTCGATGAAGCCGGTCAAATCCGTGAAGTACTCACCGAGGAGTTTCAGTGCCAGCATCCGTGCCGAAACGGCCCGATCGCGTCGCACGCCCGAGCGCAACATCGTGCACGCACGCTCTCGCTCGTCACCCTCGAGTTGAGCGACGAGCTCGCGCAGGGCCGTCTTCGCCTGGCTGTGCTCGCTTCGTTGGAGCAGGCCCGCGATCGCGTCGGCGCCGAGCGCTACAATCTGCTCGAGCAAGGCCGGACGCTCGAGCAAGTCTCCGCGTTCGAGCTGTTCGAGCAGACTGTCGATGCGTGTCTCGATGTCGGACTGACTCACAGGTCGAGCAGACTACCCCGAGCATGCGCGTCGCAGGAACGATCATCCGACCACGTGGACCACTCGGCGACGCCACGTCGTTTCAGCGAGACTGAGCTGACGGCCGCGGACAACAGCATCGTTGACCTCGGGGCGACGGCAGGCGTACGCTCCCCCAGCCCATGCCTCGACCGACCAAGCGCAGCGCTCTCGCTTGCCTGAGCAAGAAACGCCTCATCGGTATTGCCAGGGATTTCGAACTGGAGATCACTCAGGCTAGCCCCAAGGACGAGTTCATCGAGGGTCTTGCTCGCTCCAAGGCGGCCAGCTTCACCAAAGTCATCGCTGCGCTACCGCTCACTGAGCTCCGCAAGATTTGTCGCGCACACGAGCTGACCTCGAGCGGCAAAAAAGCTGCTCTCATCGAGAGGATCTTGGGCCAGAACGCTGTCAAGCCCGAGCCTGCCATCGACAACGCTGAAGTTGAGCCTGAGCCCGAGCCCGAGCCTGTCGCGGTGCGCGAGTCAATCGAGACCAAAGCAGGCGGTGATGTCGGCAAGCCCGAGACCGCGTCGGTGCTCGACGCCCTAACTCGCGAGCGACTCTTTGACCTCGGCCGAGTGTTTGGGGCTGGGTTGCGGGCGTCGAGGCAGACTAAATCCGCAATCGCGGAAACACTCGCCAGGACCCTTGGCTCCGCGCGCCTTCTCGAGATCCTCCGCGAGCTTGGCCGCGATGAACTCCGGGGCGTTTGTCGAGCTCATGGTCTTGACGACAGCAAGGCGACACGCCCTGAGCTGATCGAGAGGATCGCTCACGCCGCAGGTCTCGAATCCAGCGAGGTCCCCCCCGTTCCGCTGATGTCGCACGACGGTGTTCCCCACGCGGGGCAAGTGCTCGCAGCTCGGGGTCGACAGTGGTTGATCGAGGCCGTCGAGCCTGCGGAGCACGGCGAGTCACCGCTGCTCCGCCTGGCCTGTCTCGACGACGACGCGCCCGGTCGCAAGCTCGAGATCCTCTGGGATCTGGAGATCGGCGCGAGAGTCATCGAGCCCGAGGCCCACGGCCTCGGCAAGCCGACGCGCCTCGATCCACCGTCCCACTTCGGCGCCTACCTACACGCCCTGAAGTGGAGTGCTGTCAGCGCAGCGGACCCCACCCGCTTCCAGGCGCCGTTTCGTGCCGGCATCAAGCTCATGGCCCACCAGCTCACTCCGCTGATGAAGGCCCTCGAGCTGCCCCGCGCCAACCTCTTCATCGCGGACGACGTCGGCCTGGGCAAGACCATCGAGGCGGGCCTGGTCCTCCAGGAGCTCATCCTCCGCCAGCAGGCGGGCTTCGTGCTCGTCGTCTGCCCGGCGTCCGTCAGCCTACAGTGGCGCGACGAGATGATGCGTCGCTTCGGCCTCCGCTTCGAGGTCATGAGCCGCCAGTTCATCGCCAACCGCCGCCGCGAACGTGGCTTCGGCGTCAACCCATGGGCGACCCACAACCGCTTCATCGTCAGCCACCCCCTGATCCGCCGCCCAGACTACCGCGATCCTTTACTGGCCCACCTCGGCCACCGCGCCGAGAAGGGCCTGCTCATCCTCGACGAGGCCCACGTCGCAGCCCCGGCCTCGGCGAGCAAGTACGCGGTCGACAGCGACACCACCCGCGCAATTCGGGATCTGGCCCCGAAGTTCGATAACCGTCTGTTCCTCAGCGCGACCCCCCACAATGGGCACTCGAATTCCTTCAGCGCGTTGCTCGAGATCCTCGACCCGATCCGCTTCACCCGCGGAGTACCGGTCAAGGGCGCCGAGGCCCTGGCCCCGGTGATGGTTCGCCGGCTCAAGCGCGACCTTCGGCAGCTCGGCGTCGAGCGCTTCCCGAGTCGGATCCTGACACGCATCATCCTCGAGCACGGCGAGCGTGGGTGGAACGCCAGCGCCGAGCGCTACGACGCCGAGGAAGGGACACGGGAACCTCCGACGACCCTGGCCAAGGACCTCGGCGGCGACGACCTCGAGCTCGAGCTGGCCCAACAACTCGCCCGGTACACGGAGCTGTGCGCACCGGCTAAGGGCCGTGGTCGCCTGGTGTTCGTCAACCTGCAAAAACGCTTGCTGTCCAGCCCCGAGGCCTTCGCGCGCACACTCGAGGTTCACTCCTGGTCCGTGACCAAGGCCGGCGGTGTGAGCGTGCGAGCGCCCGCCTCCCAACAGGAGATCTTCGAAGACCCCGAGTTACACGGCGTAGATGACGACGCAGCGGCAGCCGATGAGGACGCCCTCGTGCGCGCGTCTTCGGCCGCGCTGCCGTCGCCCTCCGAAGAAGCGACGGCTCTGCTCAAGACCATGCGGGCCCTGGCCGAGAAGGGCCGGCGTCAACCCGACGGCAAGGCCCGCGCCCTGCTCGCGTGGCTGCGCGAGCACCTGTGCCCGGGGATCGGCGTGGCCAAGGTGCGCGGAGCCAAGACCAAGTGGTCCGAGCGCCGGGTCATCATCTTCACGGAGTACGGCGACACCAAGCGCTACCTACAAGAGATCATCGCTGAGGCCATCGCCGGCACCGAGCGCGCCGATGAGCGGGTGCTGGTGTTCCACGGTGGGATGGGCGATGAGACTCGAGACGAGGTCCAGCGAGCCTTCAACGCCGAGCCCGCCGAGCACCCCGTGCGGATCCTACTAGCGACGGATGCCGCTCGTGAAGGCATAAATCTACAGGCCCACTGCGCCGATCTCTTCCACTTCGACGTACCCTGGAATCCCTCGCGCCTCGAGCAGCGAAACGGTCGCATTGATCGCACCCTGCAACAGGCCGATGAGGTCCGCTGCCACTACTTCGTCTATGCCGACCGCAAGGAAGACCGAGTGCTCGAGACCCTGATCCGCAAGATCGACACGGTCCAGCGGGAGCTGGGCTCGGTGGGGGCAGTCTTGATGGACGAGATGGAGCGCACCCTCCAGCCGGGGATCACCGATCGCACCGCCAAGAAGGTCGAAGCGATCGGCGCCGACGCCCGTACCCAGACCGCCGAAGAAGAACTCGAGGGTCAGCGCAAGAAGCTCGAGCTGCTCGAGCAGGAGATCCACCGGGCGGGGCAGCGCCTCGAGCGATCACGGCGGGCGCTCGAGGTCGGGCCGGAGGCCCTGCGCGGGGTCGTCGATATCGGGCTGGGGTTGAGCGGCTCCAGCGGCCTCGGCGAGGGGCCCAAGACATCGAGCGGGCGTGAGAGCTTCGTGCTGCCCGAGCTCGACCGCTCGTGGCAACGCACCCTGGACACGCTCCGTCCACCGCGCGGGCGCAAGGAGGCGTTCTGGGAGTGGCGCAAGAAGCCACCCCGCTCCGTGACCTTCGAGCCCCTCGAGCGCATGACCGACGACGCCGAGCAGCTCCACCTCGCGCACCCCTTCGTCAAGCGGATCCTGGATCGCTTCCTTGCCCAGGGCTACGGGGCCCACGACCTGTCCCGCGTGTGCGGCGTGGTCGTGCCCGGCGAGACGGTCGCGCGCGTGTTGGCCTACGCCCGGCTCACGCTCTTTGGCCCGGGCGCGGCGCGGTTGCACGACGAGATGCTCGTGGTCGCGGCGCCCTGGCCTTCGTCGCCTGCCGAGGTCACGCCTTATAAGGATCCTGCGACCTCCGCCAGGGCCCGCGAGGTCAGCGAGCAGGCGCTCGCGGCCAGTGGTCGGGCGCTGGCCGACAAGACGGCCAGCCGGGCGCTCACGCAGGCCCCCGAGCTGTTCGCCAGCTTGTGGCCGCACCTGCGAGCCGAGGCCGACACCCGCGGGGTCGAGGCCAAGAACGGCCTCGCCCGTCGGGCCCGCAAGGAAAGCGACGAGCTGCGCGCACTCCTCGAGCGCCAGCGCGAGGCGATCCGCGAGGCCAAGGGCGAGCTCGGCCAGACCAAGCTCTTCGAGGTCGGCGACAAGAACCAGCGCCGGCAGATCGAGCTGGACATCGAGCACCTCGGCCGCCGCGAGGAGCGGATCGAGGTCGAGCTCGAGGATGAACCCCGGGCGATCGAGGCGCTCTACGACGTACAGATGACCCGGCTGACGCCCGTCGGGCTCGTGGTCGCGTGGCCGGAGGCGATGACATGAGCCGCAACGACACCCAGACTCGCTTCCACCGGGAGTGGTTGGGCCTCGCCCAGCCGATCGAGGGCCTCGTGTTCTCCGTGCCCGTGCTCGCGGACGCGCAGATCACCCCGGCGACGGGGCCCGAGCTGTCGGCTCGCTTCAAGGAGCAGCTGGTTCACGTGCCCGACCTCGCTGGGAAAAACCGCCCCGACAAGCTCGACGAGCCGGTGTGGTTGGAGGATCTGCGCACGCTGTTCAAGACCTTCCTCGGTTACGACGCCGAGGGCATGCTGGTCGAGCGGGATGCGCTGCCCATGGATTTGCACTTTTACGCCGAAGAGGGCCGGCAGGATATTCGCCCGAGCTTTGCGATCGCGCGCGGCCCCTTCGAAGACGACAGCGCCGATGATCTCTTTGGGGGTTTTGGTAGCGACGAGCCAGAGGACGGCAGTGAGTCGAGCTCGAGCGACGACGAGGAGGCCAGCCCCTACCTCGCCCTCGTCTGGGATGTGCGCGACGACGCAGACCAGGGCACAGGGCTGTCGTTGGACAAGGCCGAGGATGCCACGGGGAGCTGGCGCTACCCGCCGACCTCGAAGCTGGAGCGGCTGCTACGGCACACCGGGGTGCCGATCGGCCTGCTGAGCAACGGCCGCGAGCTTCGGCTGGTGTATGCGCCCGCGGCCGAGTCGACCTCGCATCTGACCTTTCGCTTCGCCGATATGGCCGAGCCTGCCGGGCGCCCGCTGCTTGCGGCTTTCGAGCTGTTGATGGGGGCACGACGGACCTACCAGGCCAGCGAGGAGCACACGCTCGAGGGCTTGCTGCGCGAGAGCCGACGACGGCAGGCGGATGTCACCAAGGATCTGGCCGCGCAGGTGTTCGAGGCTGTAGAGATCTTGCTCGAGGGCTTCGAGCAGGCCTCGGCGCGAGATGCGAGCAGCGGGCTGATCGACTGGCTTCGCCCTGCCCTGGACGCTCCGCACGACCACCTGTACCAGGGCGTGCTGAGCGTGGTCCTGCGCCTGGTGTTCCTGCTCTACTCCGAGGACCAGGCGCTGCTGCCCGTCGGGCATCCGATCTACGCCAAGTACATGAGCGTGCAGGGCCTCTACGATGATCTCGTCGCGGACGTGGGCATGCACCCCGAGTCGATGCACCATCGCTTCGGGGCCTACGGGCGGCTGTTGTCGCTGTTTCGGGCGATCTTCTTGGGCGTCAAGCACGGAGACCTCGAGCTGCCGCCGCGGCAGGGACGGCTGTTCGATCCGTCAAGCTTTCCCTTTTTGGAGGGTGGGCTCCCGGGGAGCACGGCGGCGATTGGGCAGCCGGAAGCCCGGGCGCAGCTGCGGCCGCCCTCGGTCGACGACGGGATCGTGCACGCGGCGCTGGAGCGGCTCGTGTTGTTCGAGGGGCAGCGCTTGAGCTACCGAGCGCTGGATGTCGAGCAGATCGGGTCGATCTACGAGTCGCTGATGGGCTACCACGTGCTGCGCGTGGGGTCGCCTGCGGTGCGGATCGGGAAGAACCGGGTGTGGGTGCAGACCGGGGAGCTGCGGGCGATGAAGACCGCGGACCGCAAGAAGTGGCTCAAGCAGGTGTGTGCGCTGAGCGCGGGGCAAATAAAGAAGGTCAACGCCGGGTTGAAGGCGCACGAGGGGGATGATGCGCTGGCAGAAGTGCTCAATGAGCTCTCGCCCGGGAAGAAGAGTGCGCGGAGCCGTCATCGGGTGCTGGCGGGGCGGCTGGTGTTACAGCCTGGGGATGAACGGCGGCGATCTGGGAGCCACTATACGCCGCGATCATTGACGGAGAGAATCGTGCGGCGAACGCTGGAGCCGATCTTTGCATGCTTGGGGGAGCGGCCGACTGAGGCCCAGATCTTGTCGCTGAAGGTGTGCGACCCGGCGATGGGGTCGGGAGCTTTTTTGGTTGAGACTTGTCGTCAGCTTGCAGATCAGTTGGTTGCGGTGTGGACGCGGGAGGGGACGGTGGCGGGGATCGCCGAGTACCACCGGGATCCGCATCTGCATGCACGGCGGTTGGTGGCCCAGCGGTGTTTGTATGGGGTGGACAAGAACGAAGCAGCCGTGGAGTTGGCGAAGCTCTCGTTGTGGCTGGTGACGATGAGCCGGGAGCTGCCGTTTACCTTTGTTGACCACTCACTGCGACATGGAGACTCGCTAGTGGGGTTGGACCTCGAGCAGCTTTCGAGTTTCCACTGGAAGAAAACGACGCAGGTTCCGATCTTTGCGGCGCTGCTGAAGGACTCGCTGGGCCAAGCGCTGGAGCATCGCTCAGAGATTCACGCGCTCTCAGCGTACGAAGACAGCCTTTGTCAACAGGAGAAGCGGCGACTGCTGGACCATGCCGAGCATGCGACGGAGAAAATTCGTATGATCGCGGATGCATGCGTAGGGTCATTCTTCACCGACGGCAAGAGCAGCAAAGCCAGGGAGCGCGAGCGAGAACGCCGGAAAACTTTGGTCGAACGCTGGCTTGGGGGCGAAGAGGGGCTGACGTCCGATATTCGTAGGTTGGCAGAAGAGATCCGCGAAAACCATACACCGTTTCACTGGTGGCTTGAGTTCCCCGAAGTGTTTTTCGAACAGCGCCCCGATCCCTTGGATGACAACGGAATAAGTGGAGCCGCCTACATGGAGGCATTCGTCGGAAATCCTCCCTTCATGGGGCAGTCGCGTATATCGCGCGAGCTGGGTGATGCCTACCGGGATTGGCTCTTCTTTATTCACCCAGGCTCTCTTGGCAAATCCGACCTTTCGCCTCATTTCTTTCGTCGTTCTTCCGTCCTTATGGGGCCCCATGGGACAGCAGGTATGCTTGCTCCCAACACGATCGCCCAAGGCGACACTCGCCGGAGCGGATTGCAAAATCTGCTAGCGAACGGAATCACAGTATACGATGCCACTACTTCCCTGCCCTGGCCCGGTGCCGCCGCCGTCACTGTCAGTGTTGTTCATATTGCGCAAGGGCAGCCCGCCAAAAAGGTTGGCAACAACCTCATACTTGACTCGCGTGAGGTCTCGGCCATTGACTCGCGGCTACGGCCCGGACCCGAGCGCGACGATGCTGTTTCTCTTTCCAGCAACTCGGGGTTTGCTTTCCTCGGTTGCTGGATTGGTGGGCAAGGTTTCACTCTGACACAAGAGGAATTCGAAGTTCTCGCACCAGCGCTTGACCCCAATGGCAATCGCATTCGCCCATATCTGAGCGGCGAGGAGATTAATGCAAGCCCGAATCAGGGATTCTTCAGGTACGTGATCGACTTTGCACAACTGAGCCTCGCTGAAGCCAGTGGATGGCCAGGGCTACTGGACATTGTCCGAGAGAGGGTCAAGCCGGATCGAGATCGGCAGAAACGTAAGGCGGTCAGGGAACGCTGGTGGCAGTTTGGTGATGTTAGGCCCGGATTGCGGAAGGCTATCAAGAATGTTGAGCGATGCCTGGTCACGTCACGAGTGACCAAACATCTGTCTTTTTCTTTCCAACCTAATGACCGAATACTGAGCGAGGCCGTCTGTGTTTTCCCGCTTGAGAATTACACGGCCTTTGCGGTTCTTCAGTCGCGGACCCATGAAGCGTGGGCGCGTCTACTGTCATCGTCAATGAAGACCGACTTGCGATATGCTGCATCTGACTGCTTCGAAACATTTGCTTTCCCCCGTGAAAAACCCAGCACAATTATCCCTGCCGTCGAATCCTCTGGCAAAGAATTCTATCAAGCTCGCGCCGGCTTCATGCTGGAGACGAACCAAGGCCTCACCAAGACCTACAACGCCCTCAAGGACCCCACCAACACCACCCCCGCCATCCTCGAGCTCCGCCGCCTGACGGAGGCCATGGACCGCGCCGTCCTTGACGCCTATGGCTGGACCGACATCGAGCCCCCCCCCTATTGCCCGCTGACGCCAGCCGAGCGCGCCGCCCACCAGGCCTTCGAGGACGAGGTCATCGACCGCCTCTACGTCCTCAACGCCGAGCGCGCCCGCGAGGAGGCCCGCCTCGGCCTCGCCGGCAAGAAGTCAAAAAAACAGGGAGCCAAGAAGAAGCGGACCAAAAAGAAGTCCAGCACCGCGCAGGCCGACCTATTCTCCTCCGAGGACTCTTGACCCGATCACCGGATCGAGCCTGTCCGTCAGCAACACATCTTACAACCCCCCCCCGCCTGACCTATGCTCTGGCAGCCACATGACCCCCGAAGACGTACGCGAGCACCTCATGAACGCGCTGCAGGCCGATCTCGTCGGCCCCTTCCTACGCGAAGGCCAACCCGGCGCCGGCGAGGAGGTCCTCCCCTTGCCGCCCTCGCGCTGGTACCTGACGGGCTTCCTGGCCCCGCAGCTCGGCCGCGCCCTCGACATCGACGACGAGGGAGCCCAGGGTGAACTCGCGGGTGGCAGCGAGAGTCAAGCCGAGGACGCAGGCAGCGACGAGCCCGAGGCCAAGCGCCCGCAACGCTTCCCCGCCTCCATGGGGCTGTCGGTCTAC
>NZ_PVNK01000142.1 GCF_002994615.1 Enhygromyxa salina
GGCCTTTTCGCCGAGGGCTTTGTCGCCAAAACTTGCAGTACGCCCGGTACAGCGGCGTTTTGGCTTCGCGCCCTCGGCGAAAAATCCGGCGCGAGGCGACACGATGCATTGCACCCCGGGCTGCTAGCGCTGGCGCTCGCGCGCCCACTCGAGCCAGCCGCGCAACAGCGGCGCCCGGGCGGGGGCGCGGATGTTGGAGTGGTCGTCGAAGCACCAGCCGTTGAGCCACAGGCGAACGCCGCGGAGTCGGGCGAGGTCTTGGTGGAGGCGTTCGATGTCGAGCTCGAGCGGGGCCACGCGGGCGCTCAGGCTCGGCTCGCGGGTGGGGTCGTCGATCAGCGCGAGTCGATAGTGGAGCTTGCCGCCGACGCGAATGCGCTCGAGGTCCCGACCGAAGGCAGCGCTCGCGCGCTCGCGCAGGGCGGGGAAGCGCCGGGAGGTCGAGGTCCGAAACTCCAGGGCCATCATCGCCGGGAACGCGGCCCCGTCCGGGCGCGTCCGCGTGACCCCGTGGCGCAGCGCGCTGAACAGGGCCTCGATGATGCCGCGGGTGTCAGCGGGGAGCCCGAGCAGGACGTCGACGGCCGCGGCGTGGCGTTGGCGGGAGAGCGTGTCCACGACCCGGCGCAGGCGCCCTGGCACGAGCGCCGACAACTCGAGCAGCTGACCGCAGGCGGGGGCGTCGAGCGTGCCTGCGTCGGCGAGCGCGAGCAGGCCATCGAGCTGTTCGAGCGCGGCCCGCTGCTGGTCGTTCGCCACGCCCACCTCAGTCCCGCTCACGCATCGCCCGATCCATCTCTCGCTTCTGCTCGCGCTCCTTGAGCGCGGCGCGCTTGTCATGGATCTTCTTGCCCCGCGCGAGGCCGATCAGGACCTTGATGCGCCGATCCTTGAGGTACATGGCGAGCGGGATGAGCGTCAGCCCTTGCTGCTTGACGGCGTCGAACAGGCGATCGAGCTCGCGGCGGTGGAGCAGCAGCTTGCGCGCGCGCAGGGGCGGGTGGTTGCGCGCGTGAGCCTGGGTGAACTCGGCGATGTGAGCCTGGAGCAGGAACAGCTCGTCTCCGCGGAACTGGCAGAACGCTTCCCTCAGGCTCACGCGGTGGTCACGGATCGACTTGACCTCGCTGCCTTGCAGCATGATCCCGGCCTCGATCTGCTCGAGGACCTCGAACTCGTGCCGAGCCTTGCGGTTGTCTTCGATCAGCTCGTCGCCGAGCTGCCGCTGTTTCTTCTTGCGGGCCAAGAGCGAGAACGTAGGCAAGCCCGCCAGGAGCGTCACCCCGAACCCAAAAAACGCCGTAGTTTCGCGGTCTTGGACGATCTGGGGGAGCGCCGCGGCGCTCGTCCGCGGGGCGCGGAGCGAGACGACGGGACCTTCAGGCCCTCGTCGCCTCGCTCGCAGCTTGGACGGGCTCAGGCGTCGCGGGCGACGGCGTAGCTCTTGGACAGCTCGGGATCGCGGGCGATCTCGTAGAGCAGCGCCTCGAAGCTCTGGCGGTCCAGGCCTGCCTCCTCGAGGATCGAGTCTGCGGCGCCGGGATCGGAGGCGATGCTGTTGGCAACGTTGACGGCCTGCTCGACCTTGGGATCGAGGCTCGGCGCCTCGACGGGGTCGTCGTCGCCAGGCTTCTCGCCGCCGTCGGCCTTGCCGCCACCATCCGTCTTGGTGTCGGTCTTGGCTTGGGTGTCGGTCTTGGCCGGCTCTTCCTTGTCGCAGGCGGTCAGCGCGAGGGCGAAGCCGAACAAGGTGGTTGTGATGATCGTGCGCATGGTCATGGCTCCGGTCCTCACTTCGGGCCTTTCGGGCCCTTCGGGCCCTTCGGACCTTTCTTGCCAGGCTTGCCAGGGCCGCCGGGGCCGCCCTTCTTGTCCATCTTGTCCCTGCGCTCGTCCATCTTGTCCTTGCGCTCGTCCATCTTGTCCTTGCGCTCGTCCATCTTGTCCTTGCGCTCGTCCATCTTGTCCTTGCGCTCGTCCATCTTGTCCTCGCGCTCGTCCATCTTGTCCTCGCGCTCGTCCATCTTGTGGGCCTTCTTGGCCTTCTTGAACTTCTGCTTGGCCTTGGCGTGGCGCTTTTCGGCCTTGGCCAGCATCTTGGCGTGGCGCTCCTTGCCGGCGAACTGGATCTCTTTGCCCGCCTCCTGCAGCTGCTTGCGCTTCTCGTGGATCATCTTGCGACGCTTGCGATGCTTCTCGCCGAGCTCCTTGATCTTGGCCTCGAGCTCGGCCTTCTCCTCGTCGCTCATGTCGGCGAGCTCTTCCTTGCGCTCGCGGATCTTCTCGGCCAGCTCCTCGCCGCGCACGCCCTGCGAGATCTGCAGCTTGACCCACATCCCGAAGGCCTTGCGCTTGCCCTTCGCGCGGGTCCCCTCGGCCTCGTCGTCGAGGATCTCTGCGATTGTCCCGGGCGAGACCGCGGCCTCCTCGGCGGCGTCGAGGGCCTCGGCGAGCTCCCCTTCTTCGATGCCCGCGTCGCGGGCCTCGTCGGCCGCGAGCGGGAGATCGATGACCATCAAGATGTCGTCATCGAGGGCCTCTTCATCACTGATGTCGTCGGCGACGTCACCACCTTCACCGTCGGCGTCCTCGGGCGGCGCGGCCGCGGCTGGGGCAGCGAGGGTGAGCGGGACGGCCACCAAGAGCGCTTTGAGAATCGTTTGTTTCATGGGGGGTACCTCGTCGGCGGGCAGTGTACCGCGAGAGCTCGCCAGGTTGTGGGGCAGGGGAGCATGCGAGAACATTTTTCGATCGCAGCGCTTGACACCCCCAGGAGCTGCGCTACATCCAGATTCGTCACCTCGTGTGACGGTTGGTTGAAGATAGAAGTGGGCCCTGGGCCTACGTACGTCGTCTGTGCTGGGTAGGAGCTACGCCATGAAAGGTATCGTGACCACGCGTCGAGTGATGAACCGAGCCCGCGCTCGCGTTGTCATTGCCCGCGCAGCTGTGCGGTCGCGCCGAGCGTTTCTTGGTGTCTGAGCCTCAGGCAACAATCGCGCCGGGCTGACCGGACCTCACCGGCCAGTCGTTCAACGGTGAGAACACTCGTCTGATGAGCGAGAAATGCCGGTTCGACTCCGGTCTGGCCCAGATTGTCAGCTTGTCTCCCCAGACCCTTAGCACCCCGGGCTGCTAGCTCATTGGACGAGCGCCGCTTTGACTCGGCGGAGGATCTGGTTCGATTCCAGGAGGGTCTAAAAATCCAGTCATCGGGCCGCAGGCCCGAGTCTTGGCGACGATGGAGAACTCATGCATACGCTGGGGTGGCCGAGAGGCGAGGCACCGGACTCATGATCCGGCTCACGCGGGTTCGACTCCCGCCCCCAGTACTGGGCTCATCGAGCCCCAGGCCGCGCGCCCGAGCAATCGGCCGCTGCGCGGTCAATCCCAGAAAGGAGCAAAAAAACATGGAGAAGTGTAGCGAATAACGCGGGCCTCGCCGAGCCAAGGTGGCTCGGGAGGCCCTGCCCCGGCCATGGTGGTCGGGGCACTACCCGCGATAGCTGAGATGGTTCAAGCGTTCGGTTGAAGCCCGGAAGACGGGGGTTCGAGTCCCTCTCGCGGGATCATTAGTTCGAGGAGTGGTCATGTTTCGGTTCGGAATTCGAGTTCACGAGTGGTTTGAACGGTCGGTCCGCCGCCCCAAAGTGGCGGGCCGCATCTCTTCCTCACCATCACCATCATCTTCATGACGAACGGGCCCGTAGCTCAGCTGGCAGAGCGAGGGATGCTAGCAGCCCGTGGTGCAATGCCTCGCGCCGCCTCGCTTGGCCTTTTCGCCGAGGGCTTTGTCGCCAAAACTTGCAGTACGCCCGGTACAGCGGCGTTTTGGCTTCGCGCCCTCGGCGAACATTCCGGCGCGAGGCGACACGATGCATTGCACCACGGGCTGCTAGGTCGTGGGTTCGAAACCCACCGGGCCCTCATCGGAGCAGATCTGCTAGAGTCGAGGGTGATGTCACGTCGTCCGCTGGCGCCGCCTCGGGCCGAACCGGCGCCAGCGGCTCCGGAGGGCGGCGGCTCCGGCGATCTGTTCGAGCACTTCGGCGTCGAGGTCGAGGCGAGTCGCGGTCGACCGAGCCCTGTCGTCGACGGGCAGCCCTGCTCCAACTGCGGCTGGCTACTGCGCGCGGTCGACGACGAGCGCTGCCCGCTGTGTGGTCGCAGGCCTCCGCGCTCGACGACGACGGGCTGATCGGGCACCCTGGGCGCGTGGGCGAATTGCTCGAAGGACTCGATCAGTGGGTTCAAGAGGTGACCGGGCTGAGCTCGGCGGCCCAGGAGCGGGTGCTGTCGACGGTCGTCACGCTCGTCGCGCTGTGGGCCGTGCGCGTGTTGATCCTGCGCATCGTCGCCCGCCGCGGTGAGAAGAGCACCAGCAGCAGCACAGACAAGACCAAGTTCTACTATCACTGGCGCAAGGGTACGGCCTACGCGGTCTACGTGTTCGCGTTCTTGCTGGTCGGACGGATCTGGATCGAGAGCTTCTCGTCGCTGGCGACGGTCGTGGGCCTGGTGTCCGCAGGCATCGCGGTCGCGCTCAAGGACCCGCTCATGAACCTCGCGGGGTGGCTGTTCATCGTCTGGCGCAAACCCTTTGGCCTCGGCGATCGCGTCCAGATCGGCGAATACCGGGGGGACGTCGTCGACCAGGGGGTCCTGACCTTCAGCCTGATGGAGATCGGCAACTGGGTGAACGCCGATGATCGGACCGGGCGGCTGCTGATGGCGCCCAACGGGCTGGTGTTCACCCAGGTCCTGGCCAACTACAGCAGCGGGTGGTTCGAGCAGATCTGGAACGAGCTGGAGCTCATCGTGACCTTCGAGTCGGACTGGCGCGCGGCCAAGGAGCTGATGACCCAGATCGCGGCGGTCCACGGCAGGCCGCCGAGCGAGACCTCCCAGGAGCATCTGCGCGGAGGTGATCGCTACTACGTCCTGCTCGCGGCCTCGATCGAGCCCCGGGTGTTCGTCTCGCTCGACAACGTCGGCGTGAAGCTCACGCTCCGCTACCTGTGCATGCCCTTCGAGCGTCGCCTGAGCGCCGAGAAGATCTGGGAAGACATCCTCGACGCGTTCTACGAGCACGACGACATCGACTTCGCCTACCCGACGGTCCGCTACTACGACAACGCCAGCGAGGGGAAGTCCGGCGCTCGGGCGTCGGACTTGCCCTCGGCCTGAGTCAGACCTTTCCGGCGGTCTTCTCGAGGCCTTCGTCCCAGCGCCCGCTGCGGGCGGCCGAGTTGGCCTTGGCCCGATGGAAGAACGCTTTTTGGCCCGCGCCGAGCTGATCGGCCTTGCCGCCCCAGGCGCTGAGCGCAGACTGCTGAAGCGCGCGGCCGTAGGAGAAGCTGAGCTCCCAGGGGTTGTCGGCGTGGAGGCGGTTCATGGCGTTGAGGTGCGCGGTCGCGGTCACGTCGTCCTGCCCGCCCGACAAGAACACGACGCCGGGCACGGCGGCGGGCACGTGGCGAAGGAGACAGCGGACGGTGCGACGGGCGACCTCGTCGACCTTGGCCTGGGTCGCGCAGCCCTTGCCCGAGATGACCATGTTGGGCTTGAGCAGGATGCCCTCGAGCAGCACGTCGTGGCGGCGCAGGGCGGTGAAGACCTCACCGAGGGTCCGGGCGGTCACCTCTTCGCAGCGATCGATGCTGTGGTCGCCGTCCATCAGGACCTCGGGCTCGACGATCGGCACGAGCTCGGCCTCCTGGCACAGCGCGGCGTAGCGGGCGAGGGCGTGGGCGTTGGCGACGATGCACGCCTCGCTGGGGGTGCCGTCGCCGATCGTGATCACGGCGCGCCACTTGGCGAAGCGGGCGCCTCGCTCGCGGTAGTCGGTGAGCCGATCGCGGAGACCGTCGAGGCCTTCGGTGATCTTCTCGTCGCTGTGAAGCGCGAGCGGCTTGGCTCCGGTGTCGACCTTGATGCCCGAGATGATGCCGCGCTCGGAGAGCGCGGCAGGGAAGGGCACGCCCGCATCGGTCCGTTGGCCGAGGGTCTCGTGATACATGATCACGCCCGAGATGAACGCCTCGGCGCCGGGGGTCGTGAGCAGCATCTGGCGGTAGCTTCGGCGGGCCTCCTCGGTGTTCTCGACCTTGATCGAGGCGAGCCGCTTGGCGATGGTCCCGGTGCTCTCGTCGGCCGCTAGGATGCCCTTGTTGGGGGCTACGAGGGCGCGGGCGGTGGTCGTCAACGTGTCTTCATTCATGGTCGTTTGCTCGGGTCTGGCGCCCGCGGATCGCTTTGGACCCTCGCTGGCGGTCGGCGTGAAGTCAAGGCCCGTCGAGCGCGTATACTACCGGGCGAGGAGACTGTTTTTGCGCCGGGCTGCAGCGATCTTCATGGTGGTGGGTCTCACGCCGGCTACGGCGAGCGCGGCCCCGCCAGAGCCGGAGCCCGGGCCGGTCGAGCCCGCCCTCGATCCTCCGACCGTCGAACTGGAGCCGCGACCGCCGAGCCCCGAGCCCGAGCGGCCCGCTTCGCTGAAGATCACGACCAGCGCGGTCTCGATCGTCCTGCGCGCGGAGCCGCTCGACCGTGCGCAGGCGGTGATCGAGCTCGGCGTTCCGCCCGTGGTTGGTGCTCCGCTCTCGCCGGGCCGCTATCGAGTCACGGCCGAGGGCCCCGGCTATCGCCCGTGGTCGCGCGAGGTCGAGCTCATCGCGGGCGAGACCTTGAACCTTCAGGTCGAGCCCGAGCTGATCGAGGGCGCGCGGCTCGAGCTGCGCGCGACAGACGAGGCGAGCGTGGGCGCGGCGGTCTCCCTCGATGGCGCCCTGCTGTGCGTGTTGCCGTGCAGCGAGGAGCTCGAGCCGGGCGCGCACCAGCTCGAGGTCCGCAAGCGTCGGAGCAAGGGCTTGAGCTTCGGAGTCGAGGTCGCCCAGGCCGACGAGATCGTGATCGACCTGACGCTCGCGCCCGCGACCTCGCGCGCGCCCGCGATCGTGACGGGGGCGATCGCGCTGTCGAGCTTGACCGCGGCGATCGTGTTCACGGTCCGCTCGGATCAGACCCGGCGCTCGCTCGCGTCAGACTTGCAAAGCTACGGGCAGTACGACCGGGACGATCGCCGGATCGACAACGGGCGCCGCGACGCGGTGATCGGCGGGGTGATGTACGGGGTCACGGCCGCCGTCGGGGCGCTGACCCTCTACTATCTGCTCCGTCAGTCGGGGCCGCCGTCGAGCGCCGACAAGCGCCGACGCAGCCTGGCCTGGCAGCTCGCGCCGAGCCTCGGGCCCACAGGCGGCGGGCTCGTGGGGGTCGTGGAGTTTTAGCCATGGCGGGGCTGCGCGAGACCTCGGTCGTGGTCATGCTCCTGGCGCTCGGGCCCGGGTGTCTGCCGGGGGCCTTCGAGGCCCTGGCTGACGCGGCGCCGGTTCAGACGGTGGTGGTGGCGGTGCCCGGCGAGGCCAACGCGGAGCTGAGCGTCGCGCTGACGGTCCCGGCCGCGGCCACGCAAGGGCAGCCCGGGCGCGTGCTGTTTGGCGCTGGCGACGGCGCGATCGGCTGGTTTGGCGTGGATCCGAGCGGCGTCGTCGAGCAGCGCTTCGCCAGCTTCAGCGAGCTGACGAGCCTCGCAAGCCACGAGCAGCCCACGCTCACCGGGCTCGCGCTCAGCCCTGGCCTCGAGCCCGCCGAGGGCCTGGTCCGGGTCGCCGCGACCGAGACCTCGCCGGATCGCATCGTCCGCTTTGGCGTCGCCGACTTCACCCGCGTGAGCGCGGCCGAACTCGACGTCGAGGTCTACCCGTGGGTCGCCGATCCGCCCGTGGCTCTCAACGGCGCGCTCGCGGTCGTGCAGCTCGACGAGGGCTTGCCCGAGCTGCTTTCGGCCAGCGCGGGCGGGCTGTTCATCTGGGACGCGCTCGGAGCCGAGGTCCAAAGCTACGTCGACGCGCGCGAGCAGGCGCTCGTCGCCGATCCGGCCGCGTTCGACGACGATCCGGTCGAGGGCTGGGGGCTGACGCGCTGTGTCGATCTCGACGCGAGGGCCCTCGCGGGGGGCCGCGTGCTCGCGGGCCAGGAGCGGGCGGCGCTCGCCCTCGACGGGGACGCGGTGGTCTTCGTCGCGGTCGCCGATCCGCCCCGGGTCTCGGCTGTCGGCGCGCCGATCTACGACTGCGCCCGCGCGAGCCTGAGCCTGCCGGGCTCGGCGGCGACGCTCACGGTCGTCGACCTCGGCGACGACGACGACGACGACCTGCTCGTCGGGGCCCCGGGCGCGGGCGCCGTCTGGGTCTACGAGAACCTCGGCGACGGGCTCCCGGACTCGCCGAGCATGGTGCTCGAGGCCGGGGCGGACGAGCTCGAGTTCGGCGCGTCTTTGGCGGTCGTCGAGCTCGGCGGGGACGCGCCCGAGGTCATCGTGGTCGGGGCTCCAGGCACGCCCGTGGGCGGCAAGGTCAGCGTCGGGCGGGTGTCGGTGTTCGACGCGTCCGACGGCGCTCTGCTCCGGGTCATCGAGGACCTCGAGCCGCGGACGGACAGCCGCCATGGCCTCGCGGTCCACGGCCTCGAGCTTGGCGGGCGCGAGGAATTGGTCGTGACCGGCGCGCGAGAGCTCCGCGTCCACTGGTCGATCCTCGCCGGCGACGAGGGCCGCGAGTAACCGGCCCGCGCACGGGACCGTAGACTGGCCGTAGCGACCGACGTGAAGACGGGCGAAAAGACATACTTGAAGGAGACCTCGATGGAGCTGCGTCGGCGGGAGGATCGGCGGCGCTTCATCAAGCTCGCCGCGGCGGGCACGGCGGTCGCGGCCCTCGGGGGCTACTACTTCCTCGCCGACGACGAAGAGACCAAGGCCGCGCGTCGCGAGCTCCTGCCCGATGGCCGCTCGCGCCTGCCGCCGGGCCAGAAGGTCATCAAGCGGCTCAAGCCCATGGGTGGTCAGCGCGGCGACTCGAGCAAGTCGGCGTTTCGGCTCAAAGTCTACGGAGCCGTCGACGCGCCGTTCGAGCTCGACTTCGCCGAGCTCCTCGCGCTGCCGCAGGCCGAGCTCGCCCTCGATGTCCACTGCGTCACCGGTTGGTCGCGGCTCGGCGCGTCGTGGCAGGGGGTCCGGATCGCCGATCTGGCCGCGCGGGCCAGGCCGCGGCCGACGGCCCGCCACGTGATCTTCGAGGCCGCCCACGGCTACACCGCCAACGTCCGCCTCGCCGACGCCCTCGCGCCCGAGTCGCTCGTCGCCCATCGCTACGAGGGCGAGTCGCTCGCGGGCCGCAACGGCGCCCCGGCCCGCTCGCTGGTCCCGAGCCTGTACTTCTGGAAGAGCGCCAAGTGGCTCGAGGGCATCCGCTTCGTCGAGCGTGACGAGCCCGGGTTCTGGGAGGTCCGCGGCTACCACAACCACGCCGATCCCTGGCTCGAACAGCGCTACGGTTGAGGTCATGACGGATCCAGATCCAGGCGAGCACCCCCGCGCGCGCGAGCGCAAGCCCCGGCGCTGGCGGCCGCAGCTGCGCGCGCTGCATCGCGACTTCGGCTACCTCGTCGTCGGGCTGACCTTCGTCTACGCAGTCTCGGGCCTCGCGGTCAACCACATCGAGGACTGGGATCCCAACTACACCCAGTTCGAGCGGACCCACGAGCTCGCGGCGCCGCTGGCCGAGGACGAGCAGGAGGCCGCGCGCGCGGTCCTCGACCAGCTCGGCATCGACGAGCAACCGAGCGACGTGTTCCTGTACGATCAGGAGCTCGAGATCCAGCTCGAAGATCGCTCGCTCTACGTCAACGGCGAGGCGATGACGATCTTGGATCGCGGTCAGGACGAGCGCCGATTGCTGCGCCTGGCCAACTGGCTTCACCTCAACCGCGGCAAGAAGGCGTGGACCGTGGTCGCCGATGGCTACGCGGTGCTGCTGCTCTTCCTCGCGACCTCGGGCATGCTGATGCTGCCAGGCAAGAAGGGCATGGCCGGGCGCGGGTGGGTGCTGGTCTTGGCTGGGGTAGCGATCCCGGTTGGCTACGTGCTGCTCTCGGGCGGCCCCTGACTTCACTTGCGCTTGTAGGTCAGGCGGTACTCGACGGGCACGGGCAGATGGCCCGAGATGATCTTGACCTTCACGGTCACGCGCTTGCCGTCGTCGCTGAGCCGGAACTCGTTGAGGCGATCTCCGCCGACGCCGTCGAGCAGCTGCGTCAGCTTGGTCCCGCGCATGCGGTGGCTGACCTTGACCTTCTCGCCGTCTTTCGACTTGGCCTTGATCGGCGTCCCGTCGAGCTTGGCTTCGTGGCTGTCGTTGTCGAAGGCGATCTCGGCGCTGTCGCCGTCGACGCTGATCGACAAGCTGGCGAACACGGGGTTGGACTCCTGGAGGCGCTTGCGGCCGAGCTTGCGGAGCATCGGGCTGAGCGCGGCGACCGAGG
Source organism: Enhygromyxa salina (assembly GCF_002994615.1). Classification (GTDB taxonomy): domain Bacteria; phylum Myxococcota_A; class Polyangia; order Nannocystales; family Nannocystaceae; genus Plesiocystis; species Plesiocystis salina_A. The sequence continues at coordinate 10,384 of NZ_PVNK01000142.1, forward strand.
TCTCGATCGCGGCGTCGACCCCGTCGCGCTCCTTCTGGCCGCCAGCAAACACAAACTCGCCGTCGAAGGCGCCGGCCTGGTCGAGGGTGTCTTGGTCGACCACGACCGTCCCGACCGGGAGGTCGAGATCATCGAGCTGGCCAGCGCGGACGTCGGAGGCGACGACGACGCCTGTGATCGTGGCCAACAACGCACAAAGTGATACGGCACACAGTATCTTGCGAGAGCTCACGACCTCTACTGTACACGATTTACAACACTGGTCTAGTCACATGCGAAGAAAAATTCACACTGAAAAACCGAGGGAAATCAACGCTGTGACATTGAACGCTCGATTTTGCGCGCATTTTGCGTGAAAATGCCTACGCAGCGATCGCGATCATCGCTGGGACAGCGAAGAGCTGCGGCCGTGCTGGATGGCGCGCATCTGCGCGCCTGCGCCGAGCTCTGGAGCCCGGGGGATGATGAGTGCCGAGATGAGATAGACGATCAGCCCGGGCCCGGTGAAGAACAACAGCGCGAAGGCGAGGCGGACGAGGGTGGGATCGAGCCCAAAGCGTTCGGCGATGCCGCCGCAGACACCCAGAAGCATGCGCTCGTTGTTGGATCGGTACAGTCGTTGGTTCATGGCGTGACTCATCCCCGGGGTTGGCTCCGGGTTGGGCTCCCGAGACAGCGACCCCTCGAGTTCATTCCCGCAGATGTCCAGGCCATATTTCGGCGTCGGCGCCGTAGACTCGGCCCGCGATGTTCCTCGCCAAGAAATTCAAAGCTCACGCCCACGCGCCGGCGGTCTTGCTGTCCTCGTTCGTTGGGCTCGGCCTGGTCGCCTGTCGAGCGCCGTCGAGCCGGCTGCCGATCGATCAGGTGGTTCAGCCGGTCGACGGGGCGTCCAGCTCGGGTGAGGCGGCACAGACACTCGAGCCCCTGCCGGTCGAGGGGCCGGTCGACCTGCTGCCGGCCGATGTCTCGGCGCTCGCCGAGGCGATCGATCCGGCCGCGGTCCTCGACCTGTTGACCTCGCTCGACAACTACCGGGAGTTCAACGCCGCCCGGGGGGCGCTGCGCGCGGAGATCGGCGTCGACCTGCTCGACGCGACGCAGTGGCAGCAAGTCGGCCTCGACAGCCACGGCCCCGCGGGCATCGGGCTGCTCGACGTCGAGGCCCAGGGCTTCTTCGTCTACGTGAGCGTCTCGGATCAGGCCAAGTGCGAGGAGTTCATCGTCAAGGTCTCGGAGGCGATCCACAAGCGCGACGAGCTGGCCTCGGCCGACGTCGGCCACGGTCGGGTCTACCGGATCGGCGACGAGCTCAGCGTGATCTTGCGCGAGGGCGTGGCGGTCATGGTGTTCGTCGATCGCCCGGAGCGCGCGGTCCGGGACTACGCGGCGACGGTTGCGACGATCGATCCCCGCGAGGCCCTGAGCCACACCGAGGGCTTCTCGTGGGCCCGCGAGCAGATCGAGGACGCCGACGATGGCCTGATCTTCGTCTCGCCCAACGGGCTGCTCGATCAGATCGAGCGCGAAGCCGGGCTGCGCGAGAGCAACTACGGCCTGACCCACGCCGAGGACGAGCTCGATCGCGCCCGCGCGACCGGGGCGTCGGCGGAGGAGATCCGCGAGCTCGAGCGCCTCGTCGAGGAAGAGCGGCGCTGGGAGCAGGAGCGGGAGGCGGCGCGGGTCGGTCGGCGCGAGCTGGCCCGGGGGCTGCTCGGGCCGATCGCTGCGTTCGTGGCCGCGGCCGATCTGCGCGATGGCGCGATCGAGGCCCACGGGCGGGCGCTGATCCCGGGGGAGGCCCTGCTCCGCGAGCTCTTCGTGCCGACGGAGTCCGAGTCGCCGCTGCTGAGCGCGATCGATGAGCCGCCGATGACGGCGGTCGACGGGCGCGTGAACATGCAGGCCCTCGTCGGGCTCGTCGAGCTCTTCGCGCGGGCCGAGGGGGAGAGCCTCGAGTCGATCAACCGCGAGGTGCTCGCGGAGCTCGGCGTCGACGTGCTCGGCGACCTGATCCCGGCCCTGACCGGCGCGGGCGGGCTGATGCTGACCGAGCACGGCAAGCCCAACCCCAAGCGGCTGTCCGAGGTCGACAAGAGTCTGGGGCTCGCGGCCTACGCCGAGCTGTCCAAGCCCGACGCGATACGCGAGATCCTCGATGACCTCGCCCGGGCCAAGCGCTTCGGCGGGGTGCTGACTCAGGCCAGGCGCGGCGACGGCTGGGTGCTGCAGGTCCCGCAATGGCACGATGTCGACCTCGCGCTGGTCGGCGATCGCCTGGTCATGTCGACCGACGCCAAGCTCGCCTCGCGGATCAAGGACGCGCGCCCAGGCTCGCAGGCGGAGGCCCTCGCCGATCCCCAGCACCCCTTGCGCGGCCCGAGCCCGACGCCCTCGCTGCGCCTCTACCAGCGCTGGATCTGGCTGGTCTACGCCGACGCCCACGAGCCGTGGACGCAGGACGCCGAGTCGATGCTCTACGACATGAACACCCACGATCAGCTGACCTTCGACGAGGCCGCCAAGGTCCCGCGCTCGCGCCAGTTCAAGCGCAAGTTCAAGGAGCTCGAGAAGCTCGTCGACGAGCTCAACTCCTTCCAGCGTCGTCAGGCCGCGCGGGACTTCGAGCGCCAGCTCGGGGTCGCCGAGAGCTTCGGCGACATGGGCTTCCAGGTTGATCGTCTATCCGACGGGCTCGGCTTTCATGCGCTGTGGCGGATGACTCCGGGCTCGACCCCCTTCGAGCTCGTGTTCAAGCTGTTCGCGTCCAATCGCGACGGCACCGACTGGAGCGATCACCTGCGGACGCAAGAGCGCGCCTACGAGATCGTCGAGGAGCTCCGCCAGCTCCGCCAAGCCGACCTCGATGACGCGGCCGCCAAACAGGGCTAGCAGCCCGGGGTGCAACGCCTCGCGCCGCCTCGCTTGGCCTCTTCGCCGAGGGCTTTGTCGCCAAAACTTGCAGTACGCCCGGTACAGCGGCGTTTTGGCTTCGCGCCTTCGGCGAAGATTCCGGCGCGAGGCGACACGATGCATTGCACCCCGGGCTGCTAGTCCTCTGGTGCTTGGCGCAGCCCGCAGCTGCGCAGCCCTCAGCTGCTCATCCACACGGTCTTGACCTCCGCGAGGCGCTGCAAGGTCAGCGCTGAGGCCGGCTGCGCGGCACCGTCGACGAGGATCAGGCGGCGCATGACTCGGGCGGCCTCGAGCTGGGTGGCCTTCAGCGCGTCGTCGTCGATCGCGGCCGCGGCCAGGTAGATCGCGTCGAGGTCGTCGTGGTGGTTGGCCCACTCGAGCAGGCCTGTGACGTCAGTGGTCAGGACGTTGACGACGCCTCCGGGCATGTCGCAGGTCGCGAGCGCCTCGGACAGGGCCGCCGCGAGCTCGCCGGACTCGAGGGGCACGAACAGGTGGACCGTGTTGCCCATGACCGTGGCCGCGGACAGGGCCTCGACCATGCCGAGCAGCCCGTCGGCGGGATCCGGCAGCGCGACCACGACCCCGACGGGCCGCAGCATCGAGTAGTTGACGTGGGCCGTGGCCACGGGGTTGAGCGAGGAGAGCAGCGAGCTGATCTTGTCGGACCACCCGGCGTGGTGCACGACCCGATCGACGGCCGCGTGGACCTGCTCGCGCGCGACGGGGAAGGCCTCGGCGCGGTCCTCGAGCATCTCGGCGAGGCGGTAGAGGATCTGGCCGCGGTTGTAGCCCGAGCGCCCGGCCCAGCCCGCCTGGGCCTTGCGGGCCAGCTCCATCGCGTCACGAAAGTCTTTGCGGCTGGCTCGGCACACGTAGATATCCCTCGGGTCGGCCCCGGCGTTGTCGGTTGGGGGCCTGGTCGGCGTGATGCGATCGACGCGGCCGGACTCGGAGCGAATGAACTTGCCGCCGACGTAGAGCTTGATGGTCTTCTCGACCAGGATCCTGGTCTGGCTTGGGCCGATCATCGCGCGACCTCCTGCATGTAGGGCCACAGCCCGGCGATCCCGCCCTCGCGGCCGAAGCCCGAGTGGCGCACGCCGCCGAAGGGCGAGCTCGGATCGAAGAGGTTGTAGCCGTTGGCCCAGACCACGCCGCAGTTGAGCGCGTGGGCGGTGCGAAACAGCTTCGAGGTCTTCTCGGACCAGACCCCGCAGGCGAGGCCGTACTCGGTGTCGTTGGCCTTCTTGATCGCCTCGGCGGGGGTTCGGAAGGTCAGGACCGAGAGCACCGGGCCGAAGATCTCTTCGCGCACGACGGTGTCGGTCTGCTGGACCCCGGTCAGGATCGTCGGCAGGTGGTAGTAGCCGGTCGAGGGCAGCTCGCAGGCGGCGCCCTGCCAGACCTTCGCGCCCTCCTGGGCGGCGATGTCGAGGTAGCGGTCGATCATGCCGTGCTGGTCTTTGGAGTTGATCGCCCCGACGTCGGTGTTCTTGTCGAGCGGGTCGCCGATCCGCAGGGTCGAGACCCGCCGGCGCAGGCGCGCGACGAAGTCCTCGGCGATCGACTCCTCGACCAGGAGCCGCGAGCCCGCGCAGCACACGTGGCCCTGGTTGAAGAAGATGCCGTCGACGCAGCCTTCGACGGCCTGGTCGAGGGCCGCGTCGGCGAACACGATGTTGGCGCCCTTGCCCCCGAGCTCCATCGTGGCCTTCTTCTTGGTCCCGGCGATCGAGCGCATGATGATGCGGCCGACCTCGGTGCTGCCCGTGAACGCGATCTTGTCGATGCCCGGGTGGTTGACCAGGGCCGCGCCGGTCTCGCCCGCGCCGTTGACGATGTTGACGACGCCCGGCGGCAGCCCGACCTCTTGGAGCACGTCGCAAAACAGCGCCGCGGTCAGCGGCGTGGTCTCGGCCGGCTTGAGGACCACGGTGTTGCCGGTTGCGAGGGCCGGGGCGATCTTCCAGGCCAGCATCAGGAGCGGGAAATTCCACGGGATGATCTGGCCGGCGACGCCGAGCGGGGCGACCTTGCGACCGGCGGCGGCGTGCTCGAGCTTGTCGGCCCAGCCCGCGTAGTAGAAGAAGTGCGCGGCGACCAGGGGGATGTCGACGTCGCGGGTCTCGCGGATCGGCTTGCCGTTGTCGGTGGTCTCGAGGGTGGCGAATTCGCGGGCGCGCTCTTGCAGGCGCCGGGCGATGCGGAACAGGTACTTGCCCCGCTCGAGGCCCGAGAGCTTCGACCAGACCTCGTCGTAGGCCTTGCGCGCGGCCGCGACCGCGGCGTCGACCTCGGCCTCGTCGGCGGCGGCGATCTGGGCCAGGGGCTTGGCCGTGGCCGGGTTGACGGTCTCGAACACGCCCTCGTCGCGACCTTCGACCCACCGCCCGGCGATGAAGTGGCCGTAGCGCGGGCGGATCTCGACGGGGTGTTTTTCGATCGAGGGCGAGAGCTCGAGGGCCCCGGCGAGGGCGAGCTCGCGGGCCCTGGGATCTTGCTTGGTGCTTACATCGTTCATGTCGGGACTCGTGGGCGAACGATCAGTCGACGGAGAAGCGGCGCGGTGACTGGTAGTAGCCCTCGTCGCGCCACAGCAGCTGGCGGAGCAGATCGTTGACGAGGGAGCTGGCGCCGAAGCGGAACCACTCGTTCGTCATCCAGTCGGCGCCGAGGGTCTCGGCGAGCAGCGCGAGGTAGTGGAGGGCGAGCTTGGCCGAGCGGATGCCGCCGGCCGGCTTCATGCCGACGCGGACCCCGGTCTCGAGGAAGTGCTCGCGGATCGCCTCGAACATGACCAGGGCGACCTCGAGGGTCGCGGCCGGCTGGATCTTGCCGGTCGAGGTCTTGATGAAGTCGCCGCCCGCGGCCATCGCGAGGCGCGAGGCCGCGGCGACGTTGTCGAGGGTGCCGAGCTCGCCGGTCTCGAGGATGACCTTGAGGTGGGCCGGGCCGCAGGCGTCCTTGATCGCGACAATCTCGTCGAACACCCGGGCGTAGTCACCGCTCAAGAAGGCCCCGCGGTTGATGACCATGTCGATCTCGTCGGCGCCCGCGGCGACGGTCTCGCGGACCTCTTGAACCTTGAGCGCGAGGGGCAGCTGGCCCGAGGGGAAGGCCGTGGCGACGGCGGCGAGCTTGACCGGGCTGTCAGCGCCGAGGACCGCGCGGGCCGTCGCGACCATGGTCGGGTACACGCACACGGCCGCGCAGCTGGGCAGCTCGGGCATCGGCGGGTGGGGGCGCAGGGCCTTGTGGCACAGGCCGCGGACGCGCTCGGGGCTGTCGGCTCCCTCGAGGGTGGTCAGGTCGACCATCGAGAGGGCCAGGCGCAGCAAGCGAACCTTGGACTCGGTCTTGATGCTGCGCTTGCGGACGCGGGCGACCCGCGCGGCCACGCTCATGTCGTCGACGCTGGCGGCCCGCCAGCGGCGGATGTCGGACTCGGTGCACTGCAGGGGCATGGGGACCTCGCCTGCCGCACGCTACACCGAATCGCGCGAGATTGCCTCAGGCGAGAGACCGCCGTGGCTCGCGCTGCGCGTCACTTCCGGCCGCGCGAGCCCAGCAGCACCGACATCCGCCGCTTGTGCGCGGCCTCGCCCCAGACCCGGTCGCGCCCCCGCCCGCGCAGGCGGAGGCGCTTGAGCCGACGATTCTCGAACCCGAACACGATCAGCGCGCTCAGGGCAGCCTCGGGGCTGTCGACGCGGCCGTCGTCACGAAGCGAGGCCCACTGCGCCTCGGACAAGTTGCGCTTGAACTCGGTCAGCAGCCGCGCGCACTGCCACTCGGTGAACTCGACCTCGGCGCGCTCGCACATCCGCCGCAGCAAGGCGTGCTCTCGGTCGGACTCGCATCGGGGCGGTCGCTCGGTGCTCGGTCGGGCCATGGGCGTCCCACGGGCGTCCCACGGGAGGGACGGCCCATCGTTGCACGGTCCGCCCTCAAGCCCCAGCGTTCTCGAGCACCGCCCCGGCCCCGAGCCCGCCGGCCGCGCAGATCCCGATCAGCGCCGTGACCTTGCCGCTTTGGTGGAGCTCGTTGGCCATGGTCGTGACCATCCGGGCCCCGGTCGCGCCGAAGGGATGCCCGAGCGCGACGGAGCCGCCGTGGATGTTGAGCTTGGCCGGGTCGATCTCGCCGACGGCCTTGTCGCGGCCGAGGCGGGCGCGGGCGAAGTTGTCGCTCGCGAGCATCGAGAGCACGCTGAGGACCTGGGCCGCGAAGGCCTCGTGCATGTCGACGAGGTCCATGTCGTCGAGCTCGTAGCCGGCCCGGGCGAGCGCCTGGGGCATGGCCAGCGCGGGGCCCATCAGCAGCTGGTCGGCGGGGTCGCAGCCGACGTAGGACCACGAGGCGAAGCGGGCCAAGGCGGTGTAGCCGAGGGCCTTGGCCTTGTCCTCGCTCATGATCAGGACGGCCGAGGCGCCGTCGGTCAGGGGGCTGGAGTTGCCCGCGGTCAGGCTGCCGTCGCGGCTGAACACCGGGCGCAGCTTGGCGAGCTTCTCGACGCTGGTGTCGCCGCGGACGATCGTGTCTTGGTGGACCCACTTTCCGCTCGGGGTCTCGACCGGCGCGATCTCGTCGCGGAAGCGGCCCGAGGCGATCGCCTCGGCGGCGCGGTGGTGGCTGCGGACGGCGAACTCGTCCTGGGCCTGGCGGCTGATCTCGTTGCGGACGGCCATCTTCTCGGCGCTCTCGCCCATGATCTCGCCGGTCGTGCGCTCGGCGATCTTGGGGATCCGCGGGAGCAGATCGGTGATCGGCGTGAGCTGGCTGAGCACGGCGAGCATGTCGCGGGGCGTGGCCTTGCCCTTGTTGGGGCCCATCATCATCGGGCCGAGGGTCCGGACGAGCTTCTGCGGGACCTTGAGCTCGGCGTTGGAGGTCGAGTCCGAGCCGCCCGCGATGACGACGTCGGCCTCGCCGCGTTCGATCGCGGCGACGGCCAGGGTGATCGCCTGGAGGCCGCTGGCGCAGGCCCGGGTGCAGGTCATGCCCTCGACCGAGGGCGGCAGGCCGAGATCGAGCGCGATCTCGCGGGCGACGTTGGGCGCCGAGCCCGGCAGGATCACGCCGCCCCACACGATCGAGTCGATCTCGCGGCGCGGGAGCTCGGTCCGCTTGAGCAGCGCCGCGACGGCGGCGTCGCCGAGCGCGATGGTGTCGAGCGGGAGGAACTCGGCGAAGGCCTTGACGAAGGGAGTGCGGACGCCGGACACGATCACGGCGCGCTGCTTTGGTTGGTCTTGCTTGCTAACTGGCATGGTCTTGATTCCCCGCGAAGATCAGGCGCCGACGAAGGACTGGCCGCAGACGCGCACGACGTTGGCGGTCAGGCCCTGGGCCGCGGGCGTCGCCAAGAAGGTGATCGCGTCGCCGATGTCGCGCGGGAGCCCGCCCTGGCCGAGGCTCGACAGGCGCCGGCCGACCTCGCGGATCATCACGGGGATCGCCGCGGTCAGGCGGGTCTCGATGAAGCCGGGGGCGATCGCGTTGACGGTGACGCCGCGGCCGTCGAGCTCGTCGGCGAGGCGGCGGACGTAGCCGATGACCCCGGCCTTGGTCGCCGAGTAGTTGGTCTGGCCGAGGTTGCCGGCGATCCCGGCGATCGAGCTGAGCACGATCACGCGGCCGTCGTCGAGCAGCGGGCCGTCGTCGGCGAGGAGCGCGTCGTTGATGCGCACGACCGCGTCGAGGTTGATCGCTACGGTCAGATCCCACTGCTCGGGCTTCATCCGCGCGAGGGTCTTGTCGCGGGTGACGCCGGCGTTGTGGACGACGATGTCGACGCCGCCGTGGTCCTCGCGCAGGGTCTGGGCGATCCGCGCCGGGGCCTCGGGGTCGCTGACGTCGACGAGCAGCGGGGTCCCGTCGATCTCGCGGGCGACGGCGCTGAGCAGCTCGTCGTCGGCCGGGCGATCGAGGCACACGACGTGGGCGCCCTCGTCGGCGAGCAGCTTGGCGGTCGCCTTGCCGATCCCGCGGGCGGCCCCGGTCACGAGCGCGACCTTGCCCTCGAGCGAGCGGACCTGGGCCGGCGACCAGTCAGCGAGGGCCTCGTCGTCGACGGTCCGCGCGCTGACGTGGATCGGCTGACCCGAGATGAAGGCGCTGCGCGTGGAGAGCAAAAAGCGCAGCGGGCCCTCGATCAGGGGCTCGGCCTCCTCGTCGACATGGATCAGGTTGGCGGTCGAGCCGCGCTTGCCGAGCTCCTTGGCCAGCGAGCGACAAAAGCCCTCGACCGCGGCCTGGGCCCCGGCGGCCTCGGGGCTGGGCGCGAGCGCGGGCGGGCGGGCGAGCAGGACCACGCGGCCGCATTTGACGAGGCTGCGCACGAGCGGGTGGAAGAACTCGTAGAGGCTGCGGAGGCCGGCGGCGTCGGTGATCTGCGTGGCGTCGAAGACCATCGCGTCGAGGCGCAGCTCGTCGGGCAGGGCGTCGAGCAGGAGCCCGCGGGGCGGGCGGCCCCAGGCGTCGCCGTGATCGCGAAACGCCCGGGGGATCTCGACGCCGCCGACGACCAGCGGCGAGGCGCCGGCCTTGGTCAGGGTCTTGGCCAGGACCTCGAGCAGCGCCGACTCGCCCTCGCCACGGTGGCCGCCGACCGCGATCTCGTAGTCGTGGAGCGGGCGCGCCTCGATCGCGGACTTGGCCCGGGCCAGGGTCTGCGGGATCGGGAGCGGGAGGCCGAGGGTCTTGACCAGGCGGCGGGCCTGGGGGTTGTTGCCGAGTTGAAGCAGGATGTCGTTCATGGTGTGTCTCGTTTTCAGCGATCGAACGAGCCGCGCACGGTGCCGGCGAGGTAGGGCGAGGCGCCCGGGGCCGCGGCGATCCAGACCTGGTCCTGGTCCTCGCCGGTCTGCAGGTAGAGGCCGACCTTGGCGGGCAAGGTCAGCGGCTTGGTGAACTTGACGTCAAAGCTGCGGATCGCCGTCGGCGAGCCGCCGTAGCGGGCGCGGACCAGGCCCTCCCAGGCCTTGGCCATGCTCGCGAAGCCATGGAGGATCGTGTTGCGAAACCCGAAGGCGCGGGCGTAGGGGGGGATCCAGTGGACCGGGTTGAAGTCGCCGGTCAGCAGCGCGAACGCGAGCCCGGCGTCGGCGGGGAGCTTCCAGCGCGCGAGCTCCTCGGCGTCGACGGGCACGCGCTCGGGCTGCTTGCGGGCCTTGTTGCCGCCGCCGCGCTCGGGCCTGGCCAGCGGGACGATCGCGTACATCGTCGCGACGATCGCCTCGGGGTTGGCGGCGGTCCCGGTCACGACCTGCTGCTCGAGCACGGCGCGGCGCTCGTTCTCGTCGATGTTGACCAGGCGCGCGCTGACCTCGAGCGGCTCGTCGTTGGCCAGGGTCCCCTTGACCTCGACGCGGCAGCCGCCGTTGAGGACCTTGAACATCGGGTAGGGCAGCGCGACGAGGGTCTTGGCCGCGAGCGGGAAGCCCCACTGGGGCCACAGGTGCGGCGGCAGCGTGTGCTTGTAGCTGCTCGGATCGCCGCCGCAAAAGCGCACGTAGTCGCGGATCAGCGCGCGCGGGCGCGGGCTGAGGGTCGCGCGGAACTCGGGGCTCGGGACCTCGATTGGGCCGCTGGGGGCGCTGCCCGTGATCGAGCGGCGCAAGGCCGTGAGCGCCGTGGCGCCGAGCATCTTGATCACGGGACCCTGGCTGCGGATGTGTTTGGTCGGTAGCGCCATGAGGAGTCGCTCTTTGGTTTGGGCCTACTCGGCGGCGGCGCGCTCGTCGGCGCCGCGCCTGCGGGTCAGATCGGCGAGCAGGCGCCGACCGGTGGTGGTGATCTCGTCGAGCAAGTAGCGGTCGCGGGGCTCGGCGCGGTCGAGCCAGCGCTCACACAGCTCGCGGCGCTCGTCGTGGGCCACGGCCTGGGCGAGGAGGATCTCGGCGATCTGCACGTCGACGAGGATCCGGGTCAGGCGCTCGGCGTGGAGCATGGCCCAGGCGAAGTCGCGCTTGGGGTTCCAGTCCTTGAGGAAGGCCTCGCTCCACTGTGACACGGGTTTGTCGGACAGCGAGCGGACCTTGTCGGCTGCGGTCTTGCGCAGCAGGAATTGCGTCGCGTCGTGGGCGATGATCTGGAGCTTGGCGACGCGGCGCTCGAGCGGATCGCGGGCCGAGAGCGCGCGCCAGCGAGCCTGGGCGAGCTCGCGGACGAAGCCCTGGGGATCCTTCATGACCAGGCCGAGGGTGTCTTTCATGGCCATCAGCGACTGGATCTGGCTGGTGCCCTCGTAGATCGGCAGGATCATCGCGTCGCGGAGCAGCTTCTCGGCCCCGTACTCCTTGATGTAGCCGTTGCCGCCGTGGATCTGGACGCAGCGCTTGGCGTGCTCGACGGCCCGCTCGCCGGCGAAGTACTTGAGCAGCGGCGTCGCTCGGCGCGCGGCGGCCTTGTGCCGGGTGATCTCGGCGTCGAGCTCGCTGACGGGGACCGGGGCGAGCTCGGGCATGTGGTCGCGGGCGAGCTCGAGCTTGGTCGCGATCTCCTCGTGGTAGCCGGCGTGCATCGCGAGCGCGCGGATGGCCTGGACCTCGGTCCGCATCTCGTCGAGGAGGTCGGCGATCATCTCGTGTTGATCGATCGTCTTGCCCATCGAGGGCCGCTCGCGGGCGTAGGCCAGGGCCTTGCGGTAGGCCGCCTCCATCAGCCCGATCGCCTCGAAGCCCACGCCGATCCGGGCGTTGTTCATCAGCGTGAGCATGTACTTGAAGCCCTCGCCGCGCTCGCCGAGCAGCTGCGCGGGGCTGCGATCGAAGCTGATCGCGCAGGTCGCCGAGGCGTGGTGGCCCATCTTCTCCTCGACGCGGTCGACCTCGGCGAAGCGCGTGCGGCCCTCGGGCGTGTCCTCGTAGGTCGGGACCAGGAAGAAGCTCAGGCCGCCGAGCCCGGCGTAGGCGTCTTCGCTGTCCCCGCTCTCGGGCTTCTCGGTCCGGGCGATCACGAAGTGGAAGCGGCCGTGGCCCGAGGTGATGAAGATCTTCTGGCCGCTGACGAACCAGTTGCCGTCCTCGTCTTGCTCGCCGACGCAGCGCAGCGCGGCCATGTCGGAGCCGGCGTCGGGCTCGGTGATGTCCATCGCGCCCCAGCTCTCACCCGCGCCGATCTCCTCGATCCAGTCTTGAAATCGGGTCTGCGCGATCTGGGCGTTGTCGGGGTCGAAGCGGGTGCTGCCCTCGCGGATCGAGAACACGAGCATGGCCATGGCGAGGCCGCCGTGGAAGCCGAAGTGGGTCGTGACCGACTGATCGCCCCGGGCCATCAGCTCGGTCACGATCATGTAGAGGATCATCGCGCTGTTCATGCCGCCGAACTCGCGGGGCACGGCCATCCAGTGCAGGTCGAGCTCCTTCATGCGCGCGAAGATCGTGCGCATGCGCTCGCCGAGGACGACCTGGCCGTCGACGAGGGTCGGCGGCTGGCTGTCGAGCTCCTCCCAGTGGGGCGCGACCTCCTCGGCCACGAATTCGCCGATCAAGGTCGCGAAGTCGCGGTAGGTCTCGACGCCCTCGGCGACGCTGCTCGGGCCGTCTTCGGCGCGGAAGTTCCACTCGGCCAGGCGGACGATCGGATCCCAGTCGAGTCCGTGGTCGAAGTACCAGCGCAGGTCGTCGTTGTCGTCGAAGAAGTTGGCCATGGTCTGTCTACTCCTGGGCCCGAGCAGCGTCGCCGAGGGCGTCGAGACCTACCGCGACTTCGCGACCTTGATCGGCGAATTCGTGGCCGAGGAGGTCGCGCCCCACTGGGAGGAGCTCGACAGCCAGCCGCCGACCCTCG
>NZ_PVNK01000143.1 GCF_002994615.1 Enhygromyxa salina
GGCTTGGGTCGAAGACGCGGGGGAAGGGGGGGGGGCTCGGTTTGTGCTTGCTCTTCGTCGCGATGATTGACGTTAGCGCCCTGCCCGAGCGCCCTGCCCGAAGGTCATGTCCGCTGCCGCAGCGCCCTGCCCGAAGGTCACGGCGCCCTGCCCGAAGGTCATGTCTACCGTAGCGGAAGAATTGCCCGGATTTGATCAGAAGGCGGTGTTTCACGAAGAAAAGCCCACCTCCGACAGCTAAGCAAAACCCGCAAACTGACGCTAAACCAATCTCAATTCACCGACCACCAACGCCCAACCAGCACCAACAAGCGGGTCGCCATGCCCGCCCGCATCCATCGACCAGTTCTTCTATGAATATCCAGCACATCGCGCCCCATACCGGCGCCACATCAACCAAGTACCATCAGGAAACTCAACGTCCCTGTCCCCGCCAAGCCAGCGTATCCTCGCCTCGGTGTACGCCTTCTCGAACGCCTTCTTCCGCTGCAGCGCTTCGATGCGCTTCCACTTGTCTGTCGAGGACACCGTCGGCCGTACCCCGAACAAGTCCTCGGCGCCAGGCATCGTGGCCCAGTGTTGCGCCTTGACGTTGCGCATCTTCAGGACGGTCTTTCCCGCCCGCCGCCGCTTGGCTTCGAGTTTATTCTCCCTCGCCTCGACCCCCTCAAGCACGAGATCCCTAAGTTCGTCATCGCTTAAATCTGGCCGAACTGGCGGTCGCACGAGTCGAAACGTCGCAGTCGTGGGTATCTGGCTCCGATCGCGTTTCGAGCCGGTCCTCGCGTCGCGGCGCTTCCGCTTCCTACCCGATTCATGCTTCTTGTTCGGCTGTTTTGGCGCCCAGATCCCGTACCGAGGCTTGCGCAGCACGAGCTCGTCACCGTATCGCATTCGAATCGTCGTCACGCCCTTCCAGTGACGAGCCTTGGTCACGAGATTACTCGCACACGGATTCGCTAGCGTATAGACCGCGTGCTCGAGCGTTTTCTCGGCGTCTTGCGGTTCGACGAGACCGTAGCCCTTCTCAATGTTCGTCCCCGATATCCCTCGGAGAGCATTCAACGCGCGCGAAGCCAACGAATTGAGCTCCTCCATGAAGTCGGGGATGCACTTCGTGTGCGCAGTCATCAACAGATGAAAGTGGTTGCTCATGTACACGACCTCGTGGACGGAGACCGGAAACTTCGAGCAGGTGTACGCCAGGACGAAGAGCAGGGTCTCCGTGACCCTCTCGGTCGGGACGAACCTGAAGCTTTGTCCCACGGCGCGGCACGTGATGAACACGGTCTGTTCTGCGTGGATCGAGCGCGGCGGGGTCACAGACGGTCTGTCGGCCGGCAGACTCGAGGTTTGCAGATTTTTTTCTCTCGAAGCATGCGACGAACCCGAGCGCGAAGACAAGGAGCCGCTCCCGGCTCAACACTTGCAGAGGCGGCCCCAACGAGAGTGACCTTCGGGCTGGTCCCGCGCGGGCTGGTCCCGCGCGCGCGGCTCGGGCTGGTCCCGGGTCCTTGCGGGCTGGTCGCGGGTCCGGGCTGGTCGCGGGTCCGGGCTGGTCGCGGGTCCGGGCTGGTCGCGGGTCCGGGCTGGTCGCGGGTCCGGGCTGGTCGCAGGTCCTTCCCGGGCTGGTCGCAGGTCCTCCCCGGGCTGGTCGCAGGTCCTCCCGGCTCAACACTTGCAGAGGCGGCCGCAACGAGAGTGAGCTTCGGGCTGGTCCCGCGCGGGCTGGTCCCGCGGGCTCGCGAGTTGGTCGAGGGTCCGGCCTGGTCGAGGGTCCTCCGGGCAAGTCGAGGAGTTTAGCCCGACGCGTCAATCAACGCCTGCTTGATGTTGTCGTAGCCCTCATCAGTCCCCAAGTTCGTGCTGATGTCCCCACCCACCGGAAGCTCGAGGAACAGCGTACCGTCAGGCGAGTAGATATACATGTCGTCCTTGCCGCCACCATGGAGGTCGTAGGCGTCGTCCTCCGGAGTATCCTGGAACAGCGGGAAAGCGCAGCGCTCGATCAAGTTTTGTTGATACTCCTCGGTGTCAGCCGAGACCATGTTGATGGCCAGGAACTGGACGTCGTAGCCCTCGAGCCTCAGTTCGAGTCGCATCTGCTCCATCTTCAGCGCCTGGCTCTGGCAGTAGGAGCACCAGCCGGCGAGCAGCGCGACAAGGGTCACGTGGCCCTGGAAGGAGTCGAGGCCGTAGGTCTGCTCGAAGCCGCAGCTCTGCGGCTGAAAGTCGTAGAGACGCCAGTAGGGGGCACAATCGACGCAAGGAGGATCGCCGTCCCCATCGCCATCGCCATCACCATCGATGATTGGCGTGACCCCGACGCACACCTCTCCGTCCCCATCGCCATCACCATCCCCATCGCCATCACCATCACCATCACCAGGGTCGCCGTCCCCATCGCCAGCTCCCTCCCCCGTGCTCTCCTCACTGCCCTGATCCCCATCGCCACTGGAGCCCGAGCCAGGCTCCACCGTGCAGGCAGCAGGTCCAAAGGCCAGACCGAGAGCCAACCATACATTCAGCGCGACACACGCAAGTTCTCGGGAAGCCAAGAGATGCATGGCTAGACTCTACCAACTGTAGCCGCTGACTGCGCGCATCAGCCCCATCGTCGGAACGTCCTCAGGCTGGTCGAGCCGAGGACAAGGAGCCGCTCCTGGCTCGGCACTTGCTAAGGCCGCCGCAACACGAGCGACCTTCGGGCTGGTCAAAACGCGGGCTGGTCAAAACGCCCGCGGGCTGGTCAAAACGCCCGCGGGCTGGCTCGGCACTTGCTAAGGCCGCCGCAACGCGAGCGACCTTCGGGCTGGTCAAAACGCGCAACACGAGCGACCTTCGGGCTGGTCAAAACGCCGCACGGGCTGGTCAAGCCCCCGCGCGGGCTGGCTCGGCACTTGCTAAGGCCGCCACAACGCGAGCGACCTTCGGGCTGGTCAAACTAAGGCCGCCACAACGCGAGCGACCTTCGGGCTGGTCAAAACGCGGGCTGGTCAAAACGCGCGGGCTGGTCAAAACGCCCGCGTCAGCCCACAGGCATGCGCGACCGCGTCGCGATACGCCCCCCACGCCCCAAGCACCCGCTCCATCGCCGCGACCGCATCCACGCGTCTGTGTGCGGGCCCATGATCGAGCACGCAGCCCCAAGCAGCCGCCCGATGATCCCCCTCGACCGCGCGGTGAGCCTTGGTCAGCGCCAGCGACTCCAGCGGCAACCCATAGTGGACCACCAGCGGGTGCTGCTCGAGCGGCGGAGCCGGCCGCTTCGGGACCGCGGCATCGAGCTCGCCACGCTCGTGCGCGGTGCCCTCGATGAAGATCGTGACCACGCACGCGGCGGTCAGCCACCCACAACCGACCGTCAGCTCGTCGATCGTCGCGCGGTAGGCCGCCGCAGCCGGCAGCAACTCGACCGCCTCGAAGCGCGCGAGATCCATGCCCAGGCCCCGGGGATACTCGAGAAACAGCTCGGGGTGCGGGCGCCCGGCCGCGAGGCCCCCGGTCTCCTCCTCATAGAGGTTCTCGGCCAGCTCGCGACGCACGGCCGGAATCGGGCACTGGACGTGGACGCGCCCGACCAGGACCGGAAAGTCGCGCACATAGGTCGCGTACTCCTGCTCGAGGTGGACGTGGAGCAACTCGGCCGCGACCTCACCCGCGCCAAAGCTCGGCCACGCCCAGTGCTGCTTGCGCTCCATGATCTGCAACAGCGCCTCGGCGAAGGTCTCGCGGTCCATGCCCCAATCATGCCTCAGGAGTTCGCGCCCCGCAGGCGCCGCCGCTGCCCGCGCCAAGCGCTCCCTCGCTTGCAAGATCCTGCGATCCGTGGGACCCCCCGCCCGTGAACTTCGACCAGCTCGGCCTCGTGCCGCCTCTCCTGCGTGCCGTCCGCGAGTCCGGCTACAAACAACCCACCCCGATCCAAACCCAGGCCATCCCCCCTGCTCTGGCCCGCCGCGACATCCTCGGCTGCGCCCAGACCGGGACCGGCAAGACGGCGGCTTTCGCCCTGCCGATCCTCCAACACCTCGACGCGAGCGCCGACGATGAGCCGGCCCTGCGCGCGCTGATCGTCACGCCCACGCGCGAGCTCGCGGCCCAGATCGGCGAGAGCTTCGCGACCTACGGCGAGCACCTCGAGCTGTGGCACACGGTCATCTTCGGCGGCGTCAACGACAAGCCGCAGATCCGCGAGCTGCGCAAGGGCGTCGACGCGATCGTGGCGACCCCCGGACGCCTCCTCGACCTCATGAGCCGCGGCGAGATCAACCTGTCGAAGATCGAGGTCTTCGTGCTCGACGAGGCCGATCAGATGCTCGACATGGGCTTCTTGCCCGACATCCGCCGGATCGTCGCCAAGCTGCCCACCAAGCGCCAAACCCTGTTCTTCTCGGCGACGATGCCCGACTCGATCCGCACGCTCGCGGCCACGCTGCTCCACGATCCGATCGAGGTCGCGGTCGCGCGGGTCTCCGAGCCCGCCGACGTCGACCAGCAGCTCTACTTCGTCGACAAGGCCAACAAGCGCAAGCTGCTCGTCGATCTCCTTCAGCACGACAAGACCGTCAGCCGCTCGCTGGTGTTCAGCCGGACCAAGCACGGCGCCAACCGGATCGCCAAGTACCTCAGCGACGCGGGCGTCGGCTCGGCGGCGATCCACGGCAACAAGTCGCAGGGCGCCCGCACCCGCGCCCTCGATGCCTTCCGCAAGGGCGACCTGCGCGTGCTCGTCGCGACCGACATCGCCGCGCGTGGCCTCGACATCGACTCGGTCAGCCACGTGATCAACTTCGATCTGCCCAACGTCCCCGAGACCTACATCCACCGGATCGGCCGGACCGCGCGGGCTGGGGCCTCGGGCATCGCGCTGTCCTTTTGCGACATCGAGGAGCGCCCCTACCTCGCGGACATCGAGCGCCTGCTTCGCTGTCACATCGATCGCGTCGAGGATCACGCCTATCCCCCCGCGCAGGCGCTGCCGGGGCCGACGGACCTCGCGGGTAAGTCGTCGGGCCAGGGCCGCGGCGGCGGCGGCGGCAGGGGGCCGTCGCGCAACAAGCCTCGGCGCGGCAAGCGAAGCGGACGACGGCCTCGTCGGCCGCAGTAGTCGAGCGCAGCACGAACAACCTCGCTTCGTGACGCGCGTGGGCCACGTCATCCACAGTCACGAACCTGAGGACGACGAGCTTTTGGCGGACCGTCGAGCGAATCAACGGCATCGGCGCGCCGCATGACGGCCCGCCGCATGACGGCCCACCGCATGACCGTCAAAGACCGCGCCGTCACCTCGCGCGTCAGCCGTTGGGGATCCCGGCGTTGCTCAGCGCGTAGCCGGTCATGTCGGAGTAGGTGTAGGCCCCAACAAGCCCGCTGTAGGTCCACAGCTCGCCCGTGTCGGGGTCGACCTTGGTCGCGTTGGAACCGTACGCCACCGCCCACACGTAGCCCTCGAAGTCGATGCTGACCCCGTAGGAGCCGTTGGATGGCCAGTTCTTCTCGACCGCGAGGCTCTCACGGTTGACCCCGATCACCCCGCCGCCGCCAGCCATCCACAGCAGCCCGTCGGGCCCGGCCTCGGCCATGCAGCCCGAGTTGCCGCCGGTCTGCGCGGTCGCCCACGCGTCGTTTTGGGGATCGTAGCGGGTGACCACGCTCGCGCACAGCCACACGTAGCCCTCGCTGTCGACGGTCATGCCGTAGTAATGGGGGCCGCCGGGCGGGTGATAGATCTCGTAGGTCATGTCCTCGCGGAACACCCGGACCAACTGACCGCTCGCCCCGAGCTGCGAGCCCCAGAAGTTGCCGTCACCGTCGACCGCGCCGCCGTAGATGCCGTAGAAGTCGGAGTTGAGGTTGCCGCCGCCCGTTGGGATCTCGACCATCTCGACGACCGAGCCGTCGTCGCCGTCGAGCACGATGACGTCGAGGGAGCCGCCGCCGTTGTTGCCCGAGGTCCACAGCTCGACCTCTTCGTAGGCGCAGTTGCCGTTGTTGAAGGTGCCCGCCCCCCACGCGACCGGGCGCTGCGAGGCGTAGCCAAAGGGTGTGTGCCAGGCGACGCACTCCTCTTCGCCCCACGCGAGGTACTGGTTGCTGTTCGAGGTCTGAATCCCCGGCATACCGTTGCTCTCCTGGCAGTCCTCGGGGTTGGCGTAGATCTTGGTCACGCCGCCCGAGCGGCTCGCAACCGCGACGTTGCCCGCGAGGCTGACCGAGGTCCGCGAGGGGCTGCCCGCGCCGTCCGGGCGCACGATGTAGCGGCCCTCCTCGGTCACGGTCTTCGTGTTGATCTTGGAGATCGTGCCCTGGGTGCTGTTGGCGGCCCACAGGTACGAGAAGGTCGGGTCGTTGCCCCCGCCCCCGCCGCCGCACGCGTCGCCGCCGTCGGGGACGCCGAGCACGTCCCACTTGAACTCGCCGCCCTCGCTGTTGTCGCCCGTGTCGCCGTCGCCGTCGCCGTCGCCCGTGTTGGTCTGGCTGTCGCCATCTTCGCCGCCGGTCTCGCCGTCGACGCCCGTGTCGACCCCGCTATCGATGCCAGTGTCGATCCCGGTCCCGGCCGAGGTCCCGCGACCTTCGCCACCGCCGCAGCCCACGAAACTGAACAGGCCAAGCGTCACGAAACAAGAGATCACAGTTTTTTGCATGGTCCGACTCCCGTCTCACTGTACCGAGAAACTGGCGACGAAGCGCGGAGCGGATCGTCACGGCATCCCTGTCCGCCCCCAACGCCGTTTGGTCAGCCTCCAGTCGGGTGGGCCTGGACACTGATCGTTGGGCCAAGCGTGAGCGCTTCTGCAGGCCCCTGTTGCAGGCCTCGTTCGTATCGGCCATATCGGTGGCGATGCGCCGCCTCGCCACGCCCCTCGTCCCCCGCCTCGCCGTGCTGCTGCTGTGCCTCGCCATGCCCGTGGCCAGCGGCGCCTGCGGCGAGACCCAGCGCCCCGACGGCGGCACCGGACTGCTCGAGGCCGGCGTGCAAGCCCCGAAGCTCGAGGCCACCGCGCACGACGGCACCGAGCTGACCCTGGGCAGCCTCGCCAAGCCAGCGGTCGTCTACTTCTACCCGGCCGACGACACCCCAGGCTGCACGAAAGAGGCGTGCGCGTTCCGGGACATCTGGTCCGAGTACGAGGCCGCCGGGGTCATGGTCATCGGCGTCTCGACCCAGGACAACGAGTCCCACCGCGAGTTTGCCGAGAAGCACGAGATCCCCTTCCCGCTCGTGGCCGACACCGACAAGCGCTGGGCGACGGCCTTTGGGGTCAAGCTGCGGGGCGGGTACGCGGCGCGCGTGAGCTTCTTGCTCGATCGCGACGGGAAGGTCGTCGAGGTCTACCCGGGCGTGGATCCGGGCGTCCACGCCCGCGAGGTCCTCGACGACGCGGCCAAGCTCTGATCGCCGGGGCCAGGCCTAGCAGCCCGTGGTGCAATTCATCGTGTCGCCTCGCGCCGGAATTTTCGCCGAGGGCGCGAAGCAAAATTCCGGCGCGAAGCCAAAACGCCGCTGTACCGGGCGTACTGCAAGTTTTGGCGACAAAGCCCTCGGCGAAGAGGCCAAGCGAGGCGGCGCGAGGCATTGCACCACGCGCTGCTAGCAGCCCGTGGTGCAATGCATCGTGTCGCCTCGCGCCGGAATCTTCGCCGAGGGCGCGAAGCCAAAACGCCGCTGTACCGGGCGTACTGCAAGTTTTGGCGACAAAGCCCTCGGCGAAGAGGCCAAGCGAGGCGGCGCGAGGCATTGCACCACGCGCTGCTAGGTGAGCGCCTTCAACGCGGCCCCGACCCGCGGCAGCGCGTCGTCGATCTCCTGCTCGCCGACGGCACCGACGCTGAGCCGAAACCACCCCTGGCCCGCGTCGCCGGTCCCGAACGCCTGAAACGGCACGACGGCCACCCGCGCGGCGTCGAGCAGGTACTTGCGCACGTCCTCGTTGGTCTCGAGCGTCTTGCCCTCGGGCGTGGTCTTGCCAAAGGGATGCACGCGCACGGTCAGATAGATCGCCCCCATCGGCGCGATCGCGTCGACCGGCAGCCCCGCTTCGCGCAGCTCCCGGAGCCCGCGATAGAGCCGACGCAAGCGGCTGAGCACGCCAGCTTTGAACCCGGCGTGGAACTCGGCGACCGCCGCCGGATCCTCGAGCATCGCGACCGTCGCGAGCTGCTCGGCCCGCGGCGCCCAGGCGCCGACGTGCCCGAGAAAGGCCGACATCCGTTGGATCACGTCGACCGGCCCCACCGACCAGCCCACACGGACCCCGGTCGCCGCGAAGGCCTTGGAGATCCCGTCGACGAACACGGTCCAGCGCGCCATCTCGGGCACGAGCTGCGGCGGCGTGTAGTGCTCGACGCCCTCGAAGGTCAGCATCCAATAGATGTGATCGAAGAGCAGGTAGAGCGGCCGCTCACCGCTGCGCTCGCGGCGGTGGTTCTCGGCCACGATCGCCTCGCAGATCCCGAGCAGAGCCTCGCGCGAGAACGCGGTCCCGGTCGGGTTGAGCGGCGAGTTGAGGCACAGCATCCGCGCCTTGGGCAGGCTCTCGATCACGGCCTCGCGCGTGGGCAAAAAATTGTTGTCGACGCCGCAGGTGATCGGCAGCTTGGTCGCCCCGAGCATGTGGCAGTAGTGGTTGTTGTTCCAGCTCGGGACCGGGTAGACGACCGTGTCGCCCGCGTCGACCAGCGCGCGGTAGGCCGCGTAGATGCAGGGCCGCCCGCCGCCCGCGACCAGAACCGAGTCGGTCGTGTAGCCCAGGCCCAGCTCGCGCTCGTAGAAGGCCCGCACGGCCTCGCGCAGCTCGAGCACGCCGTTGCTCGGCGGGTAGTTGGTCTGGCCGGCGGCCAGCGCGTCGCGGATGCCCTGGGCGAGGAGCTCGGGGATCGGAAACTGCGCGGGCTTGAAGTCGCCGACGGTCAGGTTGCAGACCTCGACGCCCGCCCGCCCGAGCTCGCGGATGTCGCCGGCGATCTTGAGAATCTCACTGCCGACCAACCCGGCCGCCATCGTGGAGATGCGGCCGTCGCCCTCGCTCGGGGCCGCCGCAAACTCGCTGAGGTCCTGTGGCTCTTTAACCATCGCGCGGACTATGCCGCAGGATCCCGAGACCCGGCTAGCCCGCGAACGGTTGTGCGCGCCACCTGAGCGACGCCAGCGGTTACACTCGCGGCGATGACCAGCACACGCCTGCCCTGGCTCGCCTCCCGCCTCCAGGGCTTCGGGACCACGATCTTCGCCGAGATGACCGGCCTGGCGATCGAGCACGGCGCCGTCAATCTCGGCCAGGGCTTCCCCGACTTCGAGGGCCCGGACTTCATCAAGCAAGCGGCGATCGAGGCGCTGAGCTCGGGCCACAACCAGTACTGCCGGACCCAGGGCATCCCCGAGCTCAACCGCGCCATCGCCGAGCACCAACAACGCTTTTGGGCGCTCGACTACGATCCAGACACCGAGGTCACGGTCTACGCCGGGGCGACCGAGGCGATCTACGCGACCCTGGCCGCGCTGTGCGAGGTCGGTGACGAGGTCATCTTGTTCGAGCCCTACTACGACTCGTACCGGGCCAGCGTGGCCATGGCCGGAGCCCACGAGAAGCTCGTGACCCTGCGCGGGCCCGACTTTTCATTCGACCCGGAGCAGCTCCGCGCCGCGTTCACGCCCAAGACCCGCGCCATCCTCGTCAACACGCCGCACAACCCCTCGGGCAAGGTCTACTCCCGCGTCGAGCTCGAGCTGATCGCCCAGCTGTGTCGCGAGCACGACGTGCTCGCGATCACCGACGAGGTCTACGAGCACCTCGTGTTCGAGGGCGAGCACATCCCCCTCGCCGGGCTCCCGGGCATGCGCGAGCGCACGGTGGTCATCTCGTCGGCCGGCAAGACCTTCTCGTTCACGGGCTGGAAGATCGGCCACAGCTGCGCGCCCGCGCCGATCACTCGGGCCCTGCGCAGCGCTCACCAGTTCATCACCTTCTGCAACGGCACGCCCTTCCAGCACGCGATGGTCCACGGCTACCGCGCGCCCGATGCCTACTTCGAGCAGTTCGAGGCCGAGTACCGAGCCCGGCGCGACAAGCTGT
Source organism: Enhygromyxa salina (assembly GCF_002994615.1). Classification (GTDB taxonomy): domain Bacteria; phylum Myxococcota_A; class Polyangia; order Nannocystales; family Nannocystaceae; genus Plesiocystis; species Plesiocystis salina_A. The sequence goes on from NZ_PVNK01000143.1 coordinate 10,080, forward strand.
GCGAGGGCCTCGCCGACGTCGGCTTCGAGGTCCTGACCCCGGCCGGGACCTACTTCGCCCAGACCGACATCCGCCCGCTCGGGTGGGACGACGACTTCGAGTTTTGTCGCATGCTGCCAGAGAAGATCGGCGTCGCGGCGATCCCGACCTCGGCCTTCTACAGCCAGCGCGAGGCCGGCAAACACCTGGTCCGCTGGGCGTTTTGCAAGACCGACGCGGTCCTCGACGAGGGCCTCGCGCGACTGCAAAAACTACGCAAGTAACACCCCCGCCAACTCACCATGCGCATCGCCGCCCTCCAAACCACCATCGCCTGGGAACAACCCGCGGCCAATTTCGAGCGCCTCGCGCCCAAGCTCCGCGCGGCCGCGGCCGCGGGCGCGCGCCTCGTCGTGCTGCCCGAGATGTACGCGTGCGGGTTCTCGATGGACACCGCGCGGATCGCCGAGCCCCCCGATGGACCGAGCGTCTCCTTCTTGCGCGACCAGGCCGCGGATCTGGGCCTGTGGGTCTGCGGCTCGGTACCCGAGCGGGCCGAGCCTCGCGCCGAGCACCCCGCCAACACCTTGATCTTCGCCGGGCCCGGAGGCGAGCTCTACCGCTACCGCAAGCGGCACCCCTTCACCTTCGCGGGCGAGCACGAGCACTACCTCGCGGGCCACGACACGCTCACGCGGACGATCGAAGGCGTGCGCGTGAGCGCGTTCATCTGCTACGACCTCCGCTTCGCCGACGACTTCTGGGCCCTGGCCGAGCGCACCGACCTCTACGTCGTCGTCGCAAACTGGCCCCAAAAACGTCGCGAACACTGGAAGACCCTGCTGCGCGCGCGCGCGATCGAAAACCAGGCCTGGGTCGTCGGCCTCAACCGCGTCGGCGAAGGTGGCGGGATCACCTATGGCGGTGACAGCATGATCATCGACCCGTGGGGCGAGATCGTGGTCGCGGCCAGCCGCGACGAGACCATGCTGCTCGCCAACATCGACGCGGACCGTGTCCGCGAAGCGCGGACCAAGTTCCCGGTCCTCGCCGACCGCCTCTGAGCGGCGGCGGCCGGCAGCAATTTCGCTCCCCCGCGCGCGGGGCCGGCCAGCCGCCTTGGCCCTACGGTCACACCAGACTCCGCGCAGCCGCGCGGTCGCGATGCATCGATTTCACGCGCAGTTGCGATAAGCTGAGGTCATGTATTCGATGACAGTCTCCCCCGGCCCGAGTCGGGAGACGAAGAAGACAGGTGGACGCTCGACCTCCGCCACCGTAGTTGGACTGCTCGGGCTGCTCGGCACTGGCTGCCTCGGACCCAACCCCCTGCTCGACGCGGGCGAGGACAACAGCGAGACCGCGACCACGGGCGACGGCGACGCCGCAGACACGGAGACCGGCGACGGCGACACCGAGCCCGGCGATGGGGACACAGAGACCGGCGACGGCGACGCCGACGGCGACTGCAGCAACCGCGTCCTCGACGAGGGCGAGGCTGACGTCGACTGCGGCGGCAACTGTGAGCCCTGCACCGACGGCTCGAGCTGCGTCGAGGCGAGCGATTGCGAATCGGAGGTCTGCACCCATAACATCTGTCAGGCGCCGAGCTGCAAGGACGGCGTCCACAACGGCACCGAGCGAGCGAGCGACTGCGGCGGGCCCTGTGTGATGTGTGAGCACAGCGAATTCCAGCCCGAGCTCGACGACTTCGAAGGGAGCTCGGCCGTTCGCCCGCAAGTCGCAATGTTTGCCGACATGAGCTTCGCGGTGACCTACGGCGGCCCGATGCAGGCGCGGGCGCGGTGGTTCGACGAGTTCGGCGACCCCAGCGGACCGGACGTCGAGATCAGCGACGACGTCTCGTTCAGCCCAGGAGAGCCAATCCACTTCGCGGCGGGTGCCGGCGACGAGCGCCCGATCCACGCCCTGGTTCCCGGGGTCGACGGCGCCAGCGTGTCGACCGACCTGTTTTTGATTCAGCGCGAGCCCGACACCGAGCTAGTCAAGCACCTCGTCAACCCGCCCGGCAACATCGTCGACGAGGGCGACCTCAGCCTCGACGGCAGCCGCGCGACGATCACATGGACCGAAGACAGCCAGGTGCTCGTCCGTCGCTTCGACTACGACGTCGGCGACGGCGCGTGGATCGACATCAACCCCTTCTCAGCCGAGACCGACCCCGACAACTACAAGGGCTCGTACCCGGTCATGAGCCTCACCGTCGACGGCGTGGTCGTCGTCGCCTGGGTCCGCTGCGCGGCCATGAATGGGTACCCGTGCACGGTCGCCGTGCGTCGCTTCGACACCGACTGGATCGACCCGGCGCCGATCATCGTCACGGAGACCGAGGAGGCCTACATCTACCCTCAGGTCGCGCTCGCCGAAGACGGTCGCGCGGCCGTGGTCTGGAGCCGCCTCGACATCGGCAGCGCCCAGGTTCGCGCGCGCCTGCTCGACGCCGACTTCGCCCTCGACGGCGACCAGTGGACCCTGCAGGTCGACCTCCCCTTTGCCTCCTACGCCGACGTCGCCGCCCTCAGCGACGGCAGCTTCGCGTTCGCGTGGTGCGACCCCCCCCAAAGTCGCATCCACCTGCGCCGCTTCGTCGGGCCCGACATGCCGAAGCTACCCGAGCTCGGCGACGAGTCCCCGTGGCCGAACGTCAGCAACCCCGGCGCGGTCAGCTTGTCCAGCGTCGAGAACCGCCTCGCCGTCGTGTGGTCCGCGACCGTCGACATGGTCACGCAGGTCCAGGGCCAGGTGCTGAGCTTTTGAAGAGTGCGGTCGAGACTCGTCGGCAACTTTGAGGACAGCTCGACAGACGCTAAGCTACGCCATGCATTTGAGGCGGTTCGCTGCTGGCGCGCTGGGGCTCGGCCTCACCGCGTGTCTGGGACCCAACCCCCTGCTCGACGCGGGAGGCGACGGCAGCGAATCCGGCGCTGAGACCACGACCGGGGACGGCGACTCCGGCGACGGCGACAGCGACTCCAGGGACGGCGACGGAGACGGCGACACGGGCAGCGGCGATGGCGATGGCGACTCTGGCGACGGCGACTCTGGCGACGGCGACGGCTGCAGCAACGCCGTCCACGACGGCGACGAGACCGACCTCGACTGCGGGGGCAGCTGCCCCGCGTGCGAACCCGGCGAGGCCTGCCTCGAGCCCGGCGACTGCGACTCGCTGGTCTGTGACGAGCAGGTCTGCGCGACGCCCAGCTGCAGCGACGACGTCCGCAACGGCGACGAGCTCGACGTCGACTGCGGCGGCAGCTGCCGCTTTTGTGAGCACTCGGTCTACGTCGATGAGTTCGACGACTTCGAGGGCAGCGACTCGCTGTGGCCGGGGCTCGCGATGTTCTCCGACGGCGTCTTCGCGGTCTCGTACGTCGCGCTCGCTACCGAGGAGATCCGCGTGCGGTGGTTCGACGATCTCGCGACCCCCTTCGGGGCGGGGGAGGAGGTCACCGACCTCCTCACCGAACCGACCATCGCCTCACAGGCGATGATCGAGACCGACGATCTCGACGATCACACCGTCTACATGGTCCTCAACGGCGAGGACGAGATGAGCGTCAACCGCGACGTGTTCGCGGCCGCGCGCGCGCCCGGGAAGGCTGCTGAGCTCGCGCCGATCTACCAAGGGCCCAACCCGGTCGCGCACGCCGACATGATCCTCGACGGCGCGATCGCAACCTACGTGTGGGAGGACGACGGCCGCATCTACCTGCGCCGCTACGACTTCGATCTGCTCGGCGGAAGCTGGATCACCCTGGCCCAGACCGCCAACCCCAACTATGCCAATCGACCGGGCCGGAACCCGACCCTCGCGCGTGGGCCCGAGGTCACGGTCGTGGCCTGGGCCGCCTGCGACGGCGTGATGACCGACGCATGCGACATCGAGCTGCGCCGCTTCGACGACGGCTGGGTCGAGGACGCGCCCGTCAGCCTCAACCTCCAGCCGCATCCCTACGGAGATCCGCAGCTGGCGATCGCCGACGACGGTCGCGTGGCCCTGACCTGGACTCGGCTCGACAACGGCAACCGGGAAGTCTGGGCGGCGATCGTCGACGCCGAGCTCGCCCCCGACGGCGCGGCGTGGCTGCTCCAAGGTGGGCTCGAGACTCCCCTTTCTCCGACCAGCGACGTCGTCGCCCTCGAAGACGGCACCTTCGCGTTTGGGTGGCCCGACGCTCTCGCCAACCGCGTCCACATCCGTCGCTTCATCGGCGCCGACACGCCGCTGGTCACCGACGTCGGCGACGAGGCCCCATGGCCGACGACCGACCTCCCCTACTGGGTCCGCATGGCGACGTCCGGCAACCTCGTGGCCGTAGTCTGGAGCGGCAAGTCCGACAACGTCTTTCAGATCCAGGGCCAGGTCCTGAGCTTCTAGCAGGCCGGGGTGCAATGCCTCGTGTCGCCTCGCGCCGGAATTTTCGCCGAGGGCGCGAAGCCAAAACGCCGCTGTACCGGGCGTACTGCAAGTTTTGGCGACAAAGCCCTCGGCGAAAAGGCCAAACGAGGCGGCGCGAGGCATTGCACCCCGGGCTGCTAGCCCTAAATCAAGCGCTCACTCACTCGTGAGCATGGGCTCGAGCTGGCTCGTGTCGGTCGGGCTCGTCCGCTCGGTCGTGAACTCGTGGCCTTTGACCGAGCGGCGTCCGGCGAAGCCATCGTTGAGCCCGTGGAAGAAGCGGATCTCCGGCTCGCCGAGCTTGTAGCAGAGCACGACCTCCTGCTCGCCGTCGCACCAGCTGCGGAAGTCGACGAGGCCCTCCATCACGCCTTTGACCTCGACCCCGAGGCCCTCGATCAGGGCGACGACCTCGCGCAGGGCCAGGTAGATCATCCGGGCCTTGGCCAGGGCCTGGGCGGCGGGCTCGTCGTCGAACTCGTCGAGCTCCTGTTCGCCGCGCAGGAGGGGCCAGTCGATGTCGTGGCCGGCGTCACCGAGTCGGGCGATCGCCGTGCGCAGGTGACCATGCAGCTGCAGGGCCTGGCCCATCAATTTGCGCACTCGAGGCAGCAGCGCTTGAGCCTGCTCGAGGGTGAAGTAGCGACTCGCCACGGCTCCTCACTAGACCGTGACCCTGCGCGAGTCAACCATGGTTAGCGGCAGAACTTGTTCGCGCCGAGATCGCAGGCCTGAGCGAAGAAACGCCTCGCGGCGCGCCTGTTCTTGGCCACGCCGAAGCCCTGCTCATGGAGCTTGCCCATGCCGATGCAGCCGAACGCGAAGCGCTGCTCGCAGCCGCGGCCGTAGTACTCGGCCGCCTTCTCGCCATCGGCCTCGACCCCCCGTCCGCGATGGTAGGCGAGCCCGAGCCACACACACGCGAGCGGATCGCCAGCTGCGCATCCCTGAGACAAGAGCTCGAAGGCCTCGGCGTAGTTGGCCTCGAGCCGGTCTTGATCGTCCCCTGACTCAGGTCCTCGGAGACTGCCGGTAATCAAGATCTGCGCGCGCTGGGTGCAGGCGAGCGTGACCCCACCTTCGCAGGCCTGGCCGTAGAGCTCGACCGCGCGCCCGAAGTCCTTGTCGACCCCGAGCCCGCGCACATAGTAGGCCCCGAGCACGATGCAGTCCTCGAGCTCGCCCTCGCTGCACGAGCGCTCGCGCAGGCTCCGGCCGCGGACCCACAGCTCGGCCGCGGCGGCCTCGTCTGCGGCCCGATCCTCGTCGGGGTTGGCGTCGGGGTTGGCGTCGGCCCCGGCCCCGAGCCAGCTCGCCAAGACCTCGCAGCCGTCGACGTCGCCGAGATCACACGCGTAGCGAAAGTAAGCCTCGGCGGTCGTCCGATCCTGCTCGACGTTCCAACCGAGCGCGAAGATCTGCCCGGCGAGGGTGCAGCCGGCCGCGCTGCCCTCTTGGCAGCCATAGCGGGCGAGGTCGACGGCCAGGCGCTGATCGCCAGCGCCTGGGTCTCCGCCAAATTCGCCGCCCGACTCGCCGTCGATGAACGAGACCGACAACGCCGTGCACGCGTCGGGGCTGCCGAGCTCGCACCCGCGCCGCCACAGCCGCGCCGCCTCGCCCTCGGCGGTCGTCCCAGCCTCGTGGTCGGGACCCTGCTCGGCGAGGTGGAGGCCGAGTCGGTAGCAGCTGCGCCCGTCGCCGGCCTCGCAGGCGTCGTCGAGCAGCTTCACGCCGCCGTCGCGGTCTTCGGGGAACCCGATCCCGCGCAGGTGCATCCAACCGAGGTTGCCGCAGGCGAGCGCGTCGCCAGCCTCGCAGGCGTGGGCGAACAGCCCGCCAGCACGATCGAGGTCGCGCGGGACCCCGGTCCCGAGCGAGTAGAGCAGCCCGAGGCTACCGCACGCGTAGCCGTCGCCGTCGCGGCAGCCTCGCTCGTAGAGCGCGACCCCGGCCTGGGCGTCGACCTCCACGCCGACGCCCGAGACGTAGGCGGTGCCCAGCGCAGCGCAGGCCCGGGGCTCACCGACCTCGCAGGCCTCACGCAGGCGCGCGACCCCAGCCCCAGGGTCGGCGTCGGGCCCCGTACCGAGGAGGAGATCGATGCCGTGTTGGACGCACGCGTAGAGGTAGCCGCCGTCGCAGGCCCGCGCGTAGTACTGGTCGCTGCGCGCACGGTCCCGGCTCCGGACCAGCTCGGCGACGGCGCTGCACGACTCGACGTCGCCGGCGTCGCAGGCCATCGCGTACAGACGCTCGCCCTCGTCGAGCCCGATCTCCACGCCGATGCCCTGGACGTGAAGCAGCGCGAGCGCGCCGCAGTGGGTCTCGGGCTCGCCGACGCAGCCGGCCTCGAGCCGGTCGAGCCCGCGCTCGAACAACACCCTGGCCTGGCTGGGGTTCTCGGCCTCGATCAGCGTGCCGAGCCCGATGCAGGCCCGACCGTCACCGGAGTTGCACGCGCTCTCGTAGTAGCGCTGGGCCCGAGCGAGATCCGCCCCGACGCCGACGCCGTGCTCGTAGCTCGACCCGAGGTAGGTGCACGCGCCCGGGTGCCCGGCCTTGCAGGCCTGCTCGAACATCTCGACCGCGCGCTTGGGCTGGCGGCGACCGTGGATCCCGGCCCCGTACATGCGCCCGGCCGCGAAGCAAGCCTCGGTCGAGCGCGGCGAGCAGGCTCGCTCGCACGCGACCGGATCCGCGCAGCCGCCATCCTTGGGCCGACATCCGACGACCACCAGCAGCGCCAACACGGCCAACAGCGCCGCCGCGGACCCTCGGGGGCCCAAGCCTGAATCTCGCCACGAAGGCCACATCGGGCCGAGTCTACCCGAACCCGAACCGCCGCGCGGCGCGTACACTGAGGTCCCAGCCGCTGTCCCCGACCCGGCCCGCGACGATGCCCTCCGTGCGCCCCCTCGCCCGCTCGCTGCTCCCCCTGTGCCTCGCTGCGCTCGCGTGGCTGCTCGTCGCGTGCCCCGTGAGCACCCCGCAGTGGCCCGAGGACGACGGCTTCGACGATCACACCTTCGCGCGGGTCGAGGACCGCGCCGACTTCAATGCCCACGCGGCCGTCGGCGCGACCGGGACCGCGGTGCTCAAGTTCGTGATCGTCGGCTTCGGCGAGCCCAACAACCAGCACCTCCGCTACCTCGACGGCCGCTTCTACGAGTTCCACGATGAGTGGTACTGGTTTCGGCTGCTCAACGGTCAGCAGGTCCCCGGCTCGCGCGAGCGACCGGTGTCGGGCCACGAATTCGAGACCGTCGACGAGATCACCCAGTGGGTCCGCGCTCGCTCGAGCCCGCCGCCGCTCGGCATGCGGATCATCGACGAGCGCCTCTACTCCGACTACTTCTACGAGATCGCCGTCCACCGTGAGCGTCGCGCCCTCGGGATCGGCACGATCGTCCACTTCCCGGCCCGCGCGGGCGAGCACCCCCGCGACGAACGCTGGGGCTTCGAGCTCGAGTACAGCGACAAGGTCGAGGCCGAGGAGCTCGAGCTGTTCTTCGCCACGCTGTCGAGCTCGCTGCCCGACGAGCTCGGCGAGCGCCTCGAGTACATCGCGCGCTCGCCCGCCCAAGACCAGCTCGTCGCCCGCCTCCGGGCCCACGAGCACCCCCTGGCCTCACGCCTGACCAAGTACGCCGAGCTCGCGGTCCCCGGCGAGATCGAGGTCTACAACCCCGGGCTGATCGCCGGGCGCCTCCGCAAGCTGCCGGCCGATCCCGAGCAGGCCGCCGCGGTCCTGACCGAGGGCAACGCGGGCGTGATCTGGATGATGCCCTCGGTCCCCGACGAGCTCCCGGCCGCGGCCGGGCTGCTGACCGCCGTGCCCCAGACCCCGCTCGCCCACGTCAACCTGCTCGCGCGCAACCGCGGCATCCCCAACGCCTACGTCGGCGGCCTGTTCGAGGATCCGCAGCTCGATCAGCTCTCGCGCGTCCACGCGCCCGTGGTCATCCTCGCCGATGGCTCGCGCGAGCTGACGATCGAGCCGATCTCCGAGGAGGCCTACGGCCAGTGGCGGGCGCTCGCGCGCGAGCGCCCGCCGACCCTGGACCCCGTCGACCCCACCACGCTGCCCTACACCCTCGACCTCGACCGCGAAGCCCCGGCGCGGGTACCCGAGCTGCGCGGGATCGTCGGCGGCAAGGCGGCCGGCTTCGTGGTCCTGCACGCGGCCGGCACGACCATGCCCGAGCGCCCCCTGGCGATCACGACCCGCGCCTACCACGAGCACATCCACGAGCTCCGCGCGCTGCTCGAACACACGCTGAGCGATCCGACCTTCAACCGGGACGGCCGCGCGCGCTACCTCTTGCTCGAAGGCCGCGAGGACTTCGACGCCCGGTTTGCGAGCGCCGCCGACCAGGCCTGGGTCCGCGAGTTCATCGAGGCCCACCCGCCCCAAACAGCCAAGCGCGACCCGATCGCCAAGCTCCTGATCCACGACGGCATCAAGCGGGCGATCCGCGAGCGGCCCCTGAGCGCGCCCGCGGCCGAGGCGATCGACCGGGCCCTGCGCGCGCACTTCGGCCACTTCGCCCCAAGCCAGGGCCTGCGCTTTCGCTCGTCGAGCACCGTCGAGGACGTCGAGGGCTTCTCGGGGGCGGGCCTCTACGACTCCAACACCGGCTTCCTCCACCCCGAAGCTCAGGCCCGCGAGCGCGATCAAAAAAAGTCCGCCGAGTGGGCGATCAAGAAGACCTGGGCCTCGTACTGGAGCTGGGAGGCCTTCGAGGAGCGGCGGCTGACCGGCATCGATCACCTCGACGGCGACATGGCCGTGCTCGTCCACGCCCGCTTCGACGACGAGCTCGAGCGCAGCAACGGGGTCCTGACCCTGACCCTCGACCTGTCCGGCGACCGCCGCGGCGCGGTCCAGGCCCCGGGTCGGGTCCGCGCGAGCATGGAGGTCGACGTCCAGCTCGGGGCCCTGAGCGTGACCAACCCGCCGCCCGATCGCGCGGGCGAGGTGTTGCCGGAGGTCGATCGGGTCACGCTCGCGCGCGTCGGCGAGCCGGTTCGGATCGAGCGCGTGTCACGATCGACCGAGCTCGCGTCCGGCGACGTCCTCCATGACGCCACGCTCGACCAGCTGTTTCGCGACTCCCTCGCGATCGCCGAGCGCTGGCTCGAGATCGAAAACCGTCGGCTCCCGAGCGCCCGCGCGCGCGGCCGCGTGACCCTCGACATCGAGTTTCGCGAGGTCGCCGCGGGCTGGCCCGGCTACGCCAGCGCGACCCCGGCGAGCGCGCGGATGGTCATCAAGCAGGTCCGCAGCCTCGACCCCGGCGTGCCGTCCGGAGCCGAGCAGCTCCTCGACCAGCCGATCCCCCGCGACCTCGTGGTCTTCGCCGATCGGATCGAGCGACGCAGCTGCCGGGGCAGCCGCACGCGCGTCGATCTGCTCGAGGTCTGGACCGATCCGATGGCGCCCCGCGAGCTCGACCACGGCCACGGGCGCGTGCCCTTCGTCGCGCGGGTTCGGGTTGACGCCCGGGGTCTCGAGGGCGGGGCTCGGCGCTTCGATCTCGATCACCTCGAGCTCGCGGCCGTCGAGCACCCGGGCCTCGACCGCGGCGCGCCCTGGGCCGCGACGCTGAGCCTCGATCCCGCGGCCGGGGTGGCTGTGGATCGGATCGAGATCAGCGCCGGGCTGCTGCGGGTGTTCGCCGGCGGGAGGCTCCTCAGCGAGGAGCCTGCGCCGTGCAGCGTCGATGTGGCCTTCGCGTCGCCGGACGGGTTCTTGCGTGGGCTGCTCGGGCGCTGACCCGCTGCCCCGCTGACCCGCGACCCGGCCTCACTCACTCGCGCGCGGCGAGGTCGTCTGGATTGACGGCGTAGTCCGCGTCGTCGGGGCAGTGAAGATCCCCGTCGTCCCCGGTCCGGGTCCAGGGCTCGGCGATGTAGACCTGCCAGTGGTCGCTCACCGTGTATGACTCGCCCGGGTTCTCGCAGGCCTCGGCGGACACGGACTGGCCCGGGCCGATGATCACGACGGCGCCCGCGGCCAGCGTGCACCCGACCGCCCAGGTCAGATCGTTCCAGCCCTCACACACGCCATAGTCGACGCGATACTGGGCCTCGGTTCCGGACGGGGCGTCGAAGGCCCACCACGAGCCGAGGCGGTTGGTGTTCTCGCCGTAGAGCCGATCCGGTCCGCTCCACAGCCGATACACGCTCATGTCCTGCTCGAGGCGCACGACCAGCCCCTCGGACAGCCCGCCGAGCCCGGCGGCCTTGACCGCGTCGGACAGCCCGGCGGCCTCGGCCTCGGGGCTCGCCTGATCGACGATCTCGACCTTGCCATCGAGCGCAGCCGGGACCGCCAGCTCGGCGCTCGGCGCCTCGGTCTCGGGCGCTTGCTCGACTGGAGCCGCGCCAGCCTCGGGGGCGGTGACCGGCGGCGGCTGGGCCGGACCACAGGCCGCGAGCGAGGCCGCGAACGCGACCGCGAAGCCGGTCCACACGGAACGCCTACGCATCGCCATCACCGTCTCCGTCTCCGTCTCCGTCTCCATCTCCGTCTCCGTCTCCATCGCCGTCTCCGTCGCCGTCTCCGTCGCCATCGCCGTCTCCGTCTCCGTCGCCGTCTCCGTCGCCGTCTCCGTCTCCGTCGCCGTCGCCGTCTCCCGTCCCGCCGCCGCAGTCCTCGAACGCGACCGTGCCGCCTTCACACCACCAGTTGTTGCCGTTCTCATCGCAACAACCGATGACCGTGAGCCCGCGCGGGCACGGGGTCCCGGCCATGAGATCGAGGGCCCCGCAGTCGAGCGGCGCGGCTGAGTTCTCGAGGTCGAAGCCGCAGGCGTTCCACTCGTTCATCACGCTCCACCCGCAGTTGGGGTAGGGGCTCGCAGGGAGGCCACAGACATCCTCAATGCACTCGAGCCCTTCGCCGCACGCGCCGTTGTCGCACTCGCAGTCGAGGGTCCCGGGCGTACACGCAGACTCATCGCCGATCTCGCAGATCCCGTCGACGCACATCAAGCCGGAATCGCACAGACCACCTTGGCACTCACAGCCGTAGGTGCCCGGCTCGCAGTCGCCGTCGCCGTCGCCGCCATTGCCTTCGCTGGTGCTGGTCCCGTCGCCGTCGCCGGGGTCGCCATCGCCGTCGCCATCGCCATCGCCCGCGCTATCGGTGCCGTCGTCCGTCGCAGCGTCTTTGCACGCGAGCGGCAGCGTGATCAACGCGAAGCCGAGGACGCACTCGACCGCGAACAGTCCAGGTTTTTTCAGTTTTCGGATCATGGTTCGCTCGCAAGGTCTCACAAATGAGGTGCCGCTGCCACGGATCTTCGCCCCCCTCCATCGCCCGTGTCGCCGTCGCCCGGGTCGCCGTCCCCCTCATCCTTCTCGCCCTTGCCCGGTTCCATCACACGCCGCTGACGCACACGAGGTCCCCCTTACAAGAAGATCGCACCGCCTCGGCACCCGAGCGCCAACATCAACACAACCAGCGGCCAAGGGCGCGCGAGGATCTTGGCCACGAGCCACGGCGCCGCAGGCCGTGACTCGTGTCAGCGAGGCTCCGCTCAGATCGGAATCTCGAAGGGCGAGAAGCCCTCGACCTCCGAGTAGTTGGTCTGGATCGAGATCGCGCCGCCGACCGGTGGCGCGTCTTCGTTGGGGTCGCAAGGCGAGGTCTTGGGCGCCGCGAGCACGGCCCCGCAGTTGTCGCCCCCACACTTCTCCTCGCGCACGACCGGCCCGCTCAGCGAGCCAGCGGTCCCGAACCCGTCGCTGAAGTCGCTCTTGAGCGCGTAGCCGTTGGTGAAGTCGAAGGGATCGCCACCACCGACGACGAGGCGGAAGCTGACCTCGTAGGTCGAGCCGGGGTCGGCCTCCCACTCGCCGGTGTCGTCGTTGAACCACCGACTGTCACACGACGAGTTGCCGGGCTCATAGATCGTATAGGTGATGTAGTAGACCTCGGCGTCGACCTGCTGCTCGCCGTCGGCGAGGCCGGTGACCCGAATCATCGGCGCGCGAATCGGCCGCGCCAATTTGGAGAAGTTGCGGGTCTCGACGTCGGAGCTCCCGTCGGGGAAGTACAGCGTACGCGTGCGCTCGATCTCGTTGAGCGCGAGACGCATGAAGTGGGGGTGCGTCCCGGGGCCGGTCAAGTCGCCGCCGTCGGGGATGTCAAAGCCTCCGCCCGGATCGACGCGATGGTCGTCCGCGATCAGGTAGATGCTGCTGTGGAATTCGTTGTCTTCATCGCCGCCGTCGACGGCGTTGTCGTTGGGGCTGCCGCTGGCGAGGGCGATCAAGAACTGATCGCGATCGCCGAGGGCCAGGCTCGTGCCCGGGTCGTTGATCTCGTCGATCCGGTTGTTGGCGACCACCGCCGGGGCGAAGGTGAACACGTCGCCCTTGCCGTTGGGCGCCACGCTGCAATCGAAATCCTCGTTGCTCTCGCACGCGCGGAACCGAACCGCCTCGTTCGCAACCGCGAAGCCGTCGTCGCTCTTCGGCCACTCGCCGCCACTGTCAGCGACGTGTGGGAACGAGCTGACGTCACTGACCTCCGTAGCGAGGTCCCAGCGGAACAGGCGACCGGCGTTGTCGGCCCAGTAGGCCTCTTGCATCTCGCCCCAGTAGCGCGAGAGGCAGTGCGAGCCAACCGCGATGTCGGACACCTGCGTGACGTCGTCGCTGACGTCGTAGGTCTTGTTGACGGACTTGACGTAGGCGCGCTCGGTCACGGTCTCACCGGTCATCGCGTCGACGACCCAGACCGTGCGACCACGCTCGACCGCGCCGACCTCGTCGCGGTAGCCGCTGCCGAACACCAGATAGGCCGCGGGCTCGACCGACATCTCATGATTGGGGACGGCGTAGGTCAGCGCCGGCCGCGACCAGGTCTGGCCGAGGGTCGCGGCGTAGTCCGCAGCGTTGGCCGCCGTCGAGGTCGTCCACACGACCTCGATCGGGTCGTCGTCCTGGACCCGGCCCATGTGCGAGACGTCGAGGGTCAGGATCTCCGCGCCGCCAGGCCCGAGCCCGAACACCGCGAGGTGTCGCCACTGGCCGGCCTCGTCGTCGTAGGCCCAGCCCGCGTTGACGGTCGAGGCGATGCCGAAGACGTGCTCGGAGGCCTGCTCCGACTGGCCGAAATTCTCGGTCCCGTTGACCGAGAGCTGGCGCGAGTTGTTGATCAGCGCGGCCGGGACGAAGCCGAACAGCTCGTTGCCGCTGTCGTAGTGAAAGCCGTGCAACATGCCAAAGTCGTCGCCAACCAGCACGGCCTCGGCGTAGTCGTAGTGGTCGTCGAAGCCGCCCCCGGAGGTCAGCGCCCACGCGTCCGCCGAGAATTCCTTGAGCGAGTCGGGGATCTCGTCGCCCTGGGCGTTGCGACGCCCGGCGCAGTGGGGGTCACGAATGCCCACGCTCGGCAAGAAGCTCGAGTTTTGTTGCGGGACCCGCCGGATCAGGATCGGCGCCGAATTGGGCGTACCGGGGAGCTTCCAGCCATCGGGCATGTTGCGGCCGAGCAGCCACTCGGTCATTGCGATGATCTCGTCCTCGCGCACGCTGTTGTCATTCGACAGCGGCGGGTCGATGCGGCCCTGATCGTGGAGGGCCTCGACCAGCGAGACGAACTCGGGGGTCGGCTCACCGGACTCCTCGGCCACGCGAATCACGTTGTTGCTCAGATCGTGGGTGTAGACCCGGCGATCCTTCCAGTCGGTCAGCGCCAGGCACTCGCCAGCATCCCAGACCCGACCGAGCGGACAGGGCCCGAAGCTCTCGAGCTCGTCGGTGTCGAGGGGCGCGTCGACTGCGTTGGCGCAGTAGTCCGCGAGCTCGCCGGGGTTGTCGGGATCTTCGTCGGTGCACGCGCGGCGCGCGACGTGCCCGATCCAGGCCGGGGCCTCGGTCCACGAGTCGATCGTGGTCTGAACGGCCGCCTGCGCGGAGTCAGGATCGTTGGGATCCGAGAGCTGGAACTCGTTGGCGACCGTCGGCGTGCCCCCGGGCACGTCGAGCTCGACCTCGCGCCGGATGATCGTCGTGAGCGCCTCCGAGAGCTCGGTGTAATCGGAGGTGATCCAGGCGCAGCCGTCGGCCGGGCTCTCGGGGTCGCGGCAGGTGTCCCAGTGGCCAAAGTCGTTGCCGCCCGAGCAGGGCGTCGGGATCGAGTTGGCCCCCGACGCGGAGCAGGCGATCTCGTGGACGCGGTCGAAGGCGAGCTGGTTCTCGACGATGCCGTCGGTGTACGCGACGACGTAGGTCTTGACCCCGAGCAGGCGCCTGACGCTGCGCAGGCGCTCGTAGAGCTTGGCGCCGCCCTGCGTCGACCACGGGTAGGGCTGACCGTCCGTCACGATGATCAAAGACAACGGCCGACACAGCTCGTCCTCCTCGGCCAGACGCATGAACGCGAGGTAGGAAGCGACGGTCGGATGCGAGAAGGGCGCGTTGCTCTGGGTCAACGCCGGCTTGGGCCCGAGGAGCTTGCCCTCGTTGTCGGTCTTGACCAGATACTCGGTCACGCCCATGGCCACGGCCATCGGGGTCCCACCCGTCGCGTCCGCGCCGCCAGCGTAAGACTTGTCGACGATGCCGTCGAACATCAACGCGGCGTCCTCCTTGCTGCGCGGACCCTGGTCCGCCCAATCGATGTCAGGGTTGTTCTTGACGGCCTTGGAGTAAAACGGCGCATAGAGCGATGCCCCGACCCATTGATCGCGGCGGGTCACGCCCAGACGGTGAACCTGGTGGGTCTTGGTCTTGCAGTTGCCGTTGTCGTCGCACTCTTGGTGCCGCATGCTGTCTTCGCTGAGGGCACTATAATAGGAATACCCAGGGTTCCCGTCGACGTAGGGCCAGTAGTAGAAATCTCGTCCGCAGATCGCGGCGAGCTTCTGATTGTTATTATGTCCGTAGTCGCCGACCGAACTCTTGACGATCTCCAGCTCATAGGAGTCGGTGCAGTCGAGGTTGAAGCGACGACCGAGGAAGCGCGGAAACCAGTGGACCGCGCGCTCGCGGTTGGCGTGGTTCTCGAACGCCTCGAGGTTCGACTCGGTCACGTAGAGCGGCTGATCCAGGAGCGGATCCTCGCTGTTGTTCGGCATCGAGAACCCGCCGAGGTCGTCGTGGCGGAGGTAGGGGAAGGGGCGGTTGTCCCCGCACAGCACCCAGATGCCCTGCTCGCCGAAGGGGTTGCTGGCCGGCTTCCACTGCGTCGAGTAGGGCTGATTGACGTTCTCGGCCCAGGTGAAGCGATAGTCTTTACCGTTGTTCAGCGACTCACAAGCATCGGGGACCGGGCGCTTGTTCGAGCCGTCGGGCGGCAGCGCGTTGCCGAAAGTCATCAGCGCGAACTCGGCCAGGCCCTCGTTGGCCGCGGCGAGATCACGGATGACGCGCCGCGCCGCGTTCATGCGGCTCTGGAGCTGCCCGGCGTCGTCGTCCTCGCAGTTGTCCCACCAGCACTTCGTGTCCGGGTAATAGGAGTAGGGCTTGTAGGTCTCGTCGAAGGCCATCGAGCCCGAGTTGTCGAGCAAGAACAACACCCGCGGCGACACCACGCCGTAGCTGGCACCATGGACAATATAAAAAGGATCGAGGCGCGCCTCGGCCGTTTGCGTGGGCCCAACGATGCCGAAGGCCAGCAGCGCGATCCCGAGCAGCTTCAGCCACAGCCCCCGCCCAGCCCGGTTATTTCGAGTTTGCGTGCTCATATCAACTTTCCTCGTAACCCAAGAAGTTCTCGACGCACACGTCAGCCATGACGTTGTCGTTGTTGTGCCCGCCGCCGTAGCCGACGTCGGGCGAGCTCATCGACCAGGCCTGCTGCAAGTTGGCGGGCGTCAGCG
>NZ_PVNK01000144.1 GCF_002994615.1 Enhygromyxa salina
GGTGGGCTGGTATGAGCTGGGCGATGGGTTGCGTGGCCCCCAGAGGGGGGCTCGGTTTACTGTGGGTGGGGGGCTGCTAGTACGAGCCGAGAGGCGAGCGTTTTGGGGGAGCGGAGGGGGCTTCGCCGCCGGAGCGAGGGGCCTTTTCGAAAGGCCCCTTGAAGACTAGAAGGCCTGAGTCGAGCGCGGAGCGCTCGATTCAGGGCTGGACTAGATGGTTGGCCCGGTTTGGGCGAGGAGCTTTGCGAAGGTCGCTTCGTCGATGTTGCTGCCGCAGACGATTGCGCCGACGCGGGCGTTGGCGAGGCGGGAGTGGAGGGGGCCGAGGAGGGCGGCTGTGGTCGCGGCGCCCGCGGGCTCGACGGCGAGCTTGGCGTCGCGAAACAGGAGGCGCATGGCGTCGCGGAGCTGATCGTCGTCGACGAGGACGAGCTCGTCGACGTGGCGGCGGCACAGCTCGAAGCTGTAGGGCTTCGCGTAGGGCGCACCGAGGCTGTCGGCGATCGTGCGCACGGCGTCGATGGATTGAGGCGCGCCCGCGGCGAAGCTGCGGTGCATGCTGTCGGCGCCGATGGGCTCGACGCCAAAGACCTGGCAGCTGGGCGCGGCGAGCTTGACCGCGGCGGCCACCCCCGCGCACAGACCCCCGCCGCCGATCGGGACGATCACGGCGTCGAGCTCGGTGCCCGCCGCGCGGGCCTGCTCGATTAGCTCGAGGCCAACCCCGGCGGTGCCGAGCGCGGTCAGCGGGCCCTCGAAGGGGTGCACGAAGGTCCGGCCCTCGTCCTGCGCGATGCGCTCGACCTCGCGAAAGCCGACGTGAACGTCGTCGACGAGGACGACCTCGGCACCGTAGCGGCGGCAGCCCTCCACGCGGCTGGGGTTGGCGTTGGCCGGCATCACGACCTTGGCGCTGGTGCCGAGGACCTGCGCGGCGTAGCCGACCGCCATCGCATGGTTGCCCGCGCTGATCGCCGTGACGCCGCGGGCGAGGGCGGCCGGATCGAGGGTCCGCATGACCGTGAGCGCGCCCCGAGGCTTGAAGCTGCCCGCGCGCTGCAGCAGCTCGAGCTTGAGCCAGACTGGCGCGTCCCCTTGGCGAGCTTCGCTGAGCGCGGGGCTGCGCCAGGCCCACAGCGGCGTCTCGACGATCCACGGCTCGATCGCCGCTCGAGCGGCCCGGATCGCCTCGACGGAGCAGGGTCCCAGGTCCGCTTCGTTGGTCACGCGGTCCACTATCGCAGCTCGACCGAGCTCGCGTTCGGAGATCGGATCCACGCACGGACGCCACGAAATCCGGTGAGCTAGCTCAACCCCAGCCACGCTTCGCCGCGTTGCGCGAACACGCCTGCGCGTCGCGTCGCGTTGGTTGCGCCCAGGACTCAGCCAAGACCCTCGAAACGCAACGGAACCGCTTTCGTTGTCGCGATGGACCGGGTACAAAGCGGCCGCGAGCGGGCTCCGAGAGCGACCGCCGCACACGAGAGACATGGCCGTACACACGATCAAAAAAGGCCTGGACCTGCCGATCACCGGGGCGCCCGAACAGAAGATCGAGGCTGCACCCGCGGTGACCCGCGTCGCCGTCGTCGCCGCCGACTATCCCGGCATGAAGCCGCGGATGCACATCAAGGTCGGCGAGTCGGTCAAGCGAGGGCAGGCCCTGTTTGAGGATCGCAAGAGCGAGGGCGTGATGTTCACGGCGCCCGGTGCCGGCAAGGTCGCCGCGATCAACCGCGGCGAGTTCCGTGCGCTGCAGTCGGTGGTCATCGAGCTCAGCGCCAGCGAGCGCGAGGGCAAGCCCGCCGCCGACGAATTCCAGGCGTTCGAGAGCTACGCCGAGGGCACCGCGCCCGCCAAGCTCTCGCGCGCGCAGGTCGTCGCGCTGCTGCAGGAGTCGGGGATGTGGACGGCGATCCGGGCCCGGCCCTTCGGTCGCGTGCCGCCGCCGAGCTCGGCGCCGCCGCGCTCGGTCTTCGTCACGGCCGCGGACACCAACCCCCACGCGCCCTCGGTCGAGCAGGTCCTCGCGGGCCGCGAGAAAGACTTCGAGGCCGGCCTCGCGGTCGTGGCCAAGCTGACTTCGGGCAAGGTCTACGTGTGCAAGGGCGCGGGCACCAAGGTCCCGACCGGCAAGATCTCCAACGTCCAGCTCGAAGAATTTCACGGCCCGCACCCGGCCGGCACCGTCGGCGTCCACATCCACACCCTCGACCCGGTCAGCCGCGACAAGACCGTGTGGCACGTCGGCTACCAAGACGTGATCCTGATCGGCCGCCTGTTCGCGACCGGCAAGCTCGACACCGAGCGGGTCATCAGCGTCGCCGGGCCCACGGTTCGCAAGCCGAAGCTCATCACCACGCGGCTCGGCGCGTCGATCGACGAGCTCGTCGACGGCGCGCTCGAGAAGGTCGAGAACCGGGTGATCTCCGGCTCGGTGCTCTCGGGCCGCAAGAGCATGGGCGAGATCCACGGCTACCTCGGCCGCTACCACCTGCAGATCTCCGCCCTGCGCGAAGGTCGCGAGCGTGAATTTCTCGGCTGGCTCAAGCCAGGGGCCGACATGTTCTCGACCTCGGGCGCCTACGTATCTTCACTGACCCCGAACAAGAAGTTCGACTTCACGACCGCGCTCAACGGGTCGCACCGCCACATGGTGCCGCTCGGGATGTACGAGCGCGTGTTTCCCTTCGACATCCTGCCGACCTTCTTGCTGCGGGCGATCCTCGTAAAAGATGTGGGCCGCGCCGAGGAACTCGGTGTGCTCGAACTCGACGAAGAGGATGTCGCGCTGTGCACCTTCGTGTGCCCCGGCAAGCAGGACTACGGTCCCGTCTTGCGGGACAACCTCGAAACCATCTGGAAGGAAGGCTGAGCGCGATGGACTTCCTGCGCCAACAACTCGACAAGCTCTCGCATCACTTCGAGAAGGGCGGCAAGTACGAAGCCCTGTACCCGCTCTACGAGGCCCCCGATACGATCCTCTACACGCCCGGGACGGTCACCAAGGCCGCCTCGCACGTGCGTGATCAGCTCGATCAGAAGCGGATGATGATCACGGTCGTCCTCGCGCTGCTGCCGATCTGTCTGTTCGCGTGCTGGAACACCGGCTACCAGGCGGCGCTCGCAATCGGCGGAGGCGCCGCGCCGCTGGCCAACTGGCAGACCTGGGTCTTCGAGGCGCTCGGGCTCGAGTACAACGTCCACAACCACTTTGCGTGTGGCTTTCTCGGGTTCCTGTACTTCTTCCCGGTCTGGGTGACGGTCGGGTTGATCGGCGGACACGTCGAGCTCGTGTTCTCGATCATCCGCAAGCACGAGATCACCGAGGGCTTCCTCGTCACCTGGTTCCTGTTTGCGCTGACCTTGCCCCCGACGATCCCCCTGTGGATGGTCGCCGTCGGCATCGCGTTCGGCGTGACCCTGGGCAAGGAGGTGTTCGGCGGCGTCGGCATGAACGTCATGAACCCCGCGCTCGTCTCGCGCGCGTTCTTGTTCTTCGCCTATCCCGCCGCGATGTCCGGTGACGCGGTCTGGGTCGCGGCCGAGAACACCGACACCTTCACGGGCGCGACCTGGCTCGGCGTCGCGGCCGACGCCAAGAACGGCGGCATGGCCGCGCTCGAGGCCAACCCGGATCTGTGGATGGACTCCTTCATCGGCGTGATCCCCGGGTCGATGGGCGAGACCTCCGCGCTCTTGTGCCTGGTCGGAGCCATCATCCTGGTCGTGACCAAGATCGGCTCGTGGCGGACGATGGCCGGCGTGGTCGTCGGGACCGTGGCGATGGCGCTGATGCTCAACGCGATCGGCTCCGACACCAACCCGATGTTCGCCATGGGCCCCGAGTGGCACATGGTCCTCGGCGGCTGGGCCTTCGGCATGGTCTTCATGGCCACCGACCCGGTCTCGTCGGCGTTCACGGACATCGGCAAGCTGATCTATGGCTTCTTCATCGGGGTGTTCGTGATCCTCGTTCGGGTCGTCAACCCCGGCTACCCCGAAGGCATGATGCTGGCGATCCTGTTCATGAACATGTTCGCGCCCCTGATCGATCACTTCGTGGTCCAGGCCAACGTCAAGCGCCGCAACGCGCGCTACAAGGCTGGCGCCGGGGCTGACGCGGGGTCCGAGACCGCCAAGGAGGCTCACTGATGGCGTCGTCCAAGAAAGACAGCCCCGGGTACATCGCAGCCTTCGCGCTGGGTGTGTGCCTCGTCTGTTCGCTGGGTGTGTCGAGCACCGCGATCTTCCTCGCCGACCGCCAAGACGAGAACGCGACCGTCGACCGCCAAAAGAAGGTCCTGGCCGTCGCCGGTCTGCTCAAGCCCGGCAAGGAGCCCGGCAACGCCGAGGTTCAGAGCCTGTTCGAGGAGCGGCTGGTCCCGCAGCTCGTCAACCTGAAGACCGGCGAGGTCATCGCCGACGTCGAGGGCATCGGTCCTGCCGAGTACGAGCCGATGAAGGCCGCGAAGGCCGCGAAGCTCACGGCGCCGGCCAACGAGGCCAAGGTCCGCTTCCTGCCCGAGGTCTCGAAGATCTACTACCTGGTCGACGACAAGCGTCAGGTCAAGAAGATCATCCTCCCGATCGAGGGCTACGGGCTGTGGGGCTTCCTCTACGGCTACCTGGCCCTGGAGTCCGACGGCGTGACCATCTCCGGCATCACCTACTACAAGCACGCCGAGACCCCCGGGCTCGGCGGCGAGGTCGACAACCCGACCTGGAAGGGGTCCTGGAAGGGCAAGAAGGCCTTCGACGAGGGCAGCAACGAGGTTGCGATCGCCGTGGTCAAGAACGCCCAGGGTGAGCACCAGGTCGACGCGCTGTCTGGCGCGACGATCACCAGCCGCGGCGTGACCAACATGATGAACTTCTGGCTCGGCGAGCACGGCTTTGGGCCGTACTTGGCCAAGGTCCGCGACCAGGGTCCGCCCACGGTCGTCGGTGACGCCGCGAGTAACAACCCAAGCAAGCCGGCCGAGGGCGCCTGACAGGGAGATTTCCACAATGGCCAAAAAAGCTAAGGAAGTCCTGTTCGACCCGCTGTTGAACACCAATCCAATCGCCGTTCAGGTGCTGGGCATCTGCTCGGCGTTGGCGGTGACCAGCAAGCTCGAGACGGCGATCGTCATGTCGATCGCCCTGACCGTGGTCGTGGCGCTGTCGAACCTGTCGATCAGCATCATCCGCGAGCACATCCCGTCGAGCATCCGCATCATCGTTCAGCTGACGATCATCGCCTCGCTGGTGATCGTCACCGACCAGATCCTCAAGGCCTTCGTCTACGACGTGGCCATGCAGCTGTCGGTCTTCGTCGGGCTGATCATCACCAACTGCATCGTCATGGGCCGCGCAGAGGCCTTTGCGATGCAAAACGAACCCTGGCCGAGCTTCGTCGACGGTGTCGGCAACGGCCTCGGCTACAGCCTGATCCTGATCTCGGTCGGCCTCGTCCGCGAGCTGCTCGGGTCGGGTCAGATCCTCGGCGTCTCGGTCATGCCGCTGGTCACCGAGGGTGGCTGGTACACGCCCAACGGCCTCATGGTCCTGTCGCCGGCCGCGTTCTTCTTGATTGGCGTGGCGATCTGGATCATGCGGACCATCAACCCCGATCTCATCGAGGAGGAGTAAGCCCATGCTCGAGCATTATCTCAGCCTCCTGACCAAGGCCGTGTTCATCGAGAACATGGCGCTGGCCTTCTTCTTGGGCATGTGCTCGTTCTTGGCGGTCTCGCAGCGAGTCAAGACCTCGATCGGGCTCGGCGCCGCGGTCGTGTTCGTGCTCGCGGTGACCTGCCCGCTGAACTCGCTGCTCTATCACGGGCTGCTCAAGGAAGACTCGTACTTCCTCAACGGCATCGACCTCTCGTTCCTCAACTTTCTCACCTTCATCGGGACGATCGCGGCCGCCGTGCAGATCGTCGAGATGACCCTCGAGAAGTACGCTCCAGCGCTCTACGCGGCGTTGGGCGTGTTCTTGCCGCTGATCGCGGTCAACTGCGCGATCCTCGGGGCGAGCCTGTTCATGGTCGACCGCGACTACCACGTGGCTGACTCGCTGGTGTTCGGGTTTGGATCAGGCCTCGGCTTCGCTCTTGCGATCGCCGCGCTGGCCGCGATCCGCGAGAAGATGCGCTACTCCGACGTGCCGCTCGGGCTGCGCGGGCTCGGCATCACCTTCATCGTCACTGGGCTCATGGCCATCGGGTTCATGATGTTCGGTGGCATCTCTTTGTAGGGAGAACCTCACGATGTTCGAAACTCTACCGATGCTGCTGGCCGCGGCCGAGGCCGAGGCTGCCACGGTCGCCGAGATGTCCAACGGCATGATGGTCGCGCTCTCGACCGGCATGTTCGTGGCCATCGTCCTTGGCCTCGTGGTGGTCATCGTCGTTGCGCGCAAGCAGCTGGTGAACACCGCCGACGTCACGATCTTGATCAACGACGACGACAACAAGGCCCTCAAGGTCCCGGCGGGCTCGACGCTGCTCAACACCCTCGCGGCCAACAAGATCTTCATCCCCTCGGCCTGCGGTGGCATGGGCTCGTGCGGGGTCTGCAAGGTCCACGTCAAGGACGGCGGCGGCGCGGTCTTGCCGACCGAGGTCGGCTGGCTGACCCGCGGCGAGATGCGCGAGGGCTGCCGTCTCTCGTGCCAGGTCAAGGTCAAGCAAGACATGAAGATCGAGGTCGAGCCCGAGATCTTCAGCGTCCGCAAGTGGGAGTGCACGGTCCGCAGCAACCACAACGTCGCGACCTTCATCAAGGAGCTGATCCTCAACCTGCCCGAGGGCGAAGAGGTCCCCTTCCGAGCCGGCGGCTACATCCAGATCGAGTGCCCGCCGCACACGGCCCACTACAAGGACTTCGACATCGAGGAGGAGTACCGGGGCGACTGGGATCGCTTCGACATGTGGCGCTTCACCTCCGTCGTCGAAGAGGACGTCGTCCGGGCCTACTCGATGGCCAACTACCCGGAGGAGAAGGGCATCATCATGCTCAACGTCCGGGTCGCGTCGCCTCCGCCGCGTCAGCCCCACCTCCCGCCGGGCCAGATGTCGTCGTACATCTTCAACCTCAAGCCTGGCGACAAGGTCACGATCTCGGGCCCCTACGGCGAGTTCTTCGCCCGCGACACCGACGCCGAGATGGTCTTCATCGGCGGCGGCGCCGGGATGGCGCCGATGCGCTCGCACATCTTCGACCAGTTCAAGCGGCTCCGCACGGACCGCAAGGTCACCTTCTGGTACGGGGCGCGCTCGCTGCGTGAGGCCTTCTACGTCGATCACTTCGACGGGATCGCCGAGGAGTTCCCGAACTTCGAGTGGACGCTGGCGCTGTCGGATCCGTTGCCCGAGGACAACTGGGAGGGGCCCACGGGCTTCATCCACCAGGTCGCCTACGACGAGTACCTGAAGGATCACCCGGCGCCCGAGGACTGCGAGTTCTACATCTGCGGGCCACCGATGATGAACCAGGCCGTCATCAAGATGGCGCTCCAGCTCGGGGTCGAGCCCGAGAACGTGATGTTCGACGACTTCGGCTGAGCCAGGAGCGTCGAGATGAAGCGGGCGGGACCTTGGTCTCGCCCGCTTTGCGTTTGGGCGGGTCCTCGCTCGTGGAGTACCTTTTGCGCGCACGTGAGCGACGTCCCCCGCACCCACTCGGCAGCCAACGCCGGCCGCAGCCCCGCGGCGATCGTACTCGTCGGGCTGCTCGGCCTCGCGGGCATGGTCTACCTGATCTGGCCCAAGCGCCCGGCGGTCGAGCACACCGTCGCGAGCGAGGCTGGCTCGGCCTGGGAGCTGCGCGCCGACAAGGCCGTGCTCAGCGGCTCGACCATGGGCACGAGCTTCACCGTCGTGCTCGCTGGCGAAGGCCTCGAGCGCGCGGGCCTCGAGCAGCTGCAGGCCGAGATCGACGCCGAGCTCGCGTCCGTCAACGCGCAGATGTCGACCTACCTCGACGACTCGGAGCTGAGCCGCTTCAACGCCGCGGGGGCAGGGGCCGCGGTCGAGGTCAGCGCTGACCTGCTCGAGGTCGTGGCCCTCGCGCGGCAGGTCAACGAGCGCAGCGGCGGCGCCTTCGACGTCACCGTGGGACCCCTGGTCGACGCCTGGGGCTTTGGCCCTGGCCAGGCGGATCCGAGCGAGCGACGCGAGCTGTCCGACGCGCAGATCGACGAGCTCCGGGCCGTGGTCGGGGACGCCAGGCTCGAGCTCGACCTCGACGGCTTGACCCTGAAAAAACCCGTCGACGGGCTGCACGTGGATCTCTCGGCGATCGCCAAGGGCCACGGCTGCGACCGCGTCGCGGCGCTCGTCGACGCCGCCGGTCACGAGCACTACATGATCGAGATCGGCGGCGAGGTCCGGGTCAAGGGCCTCAACCCCGGGGGCGATCCGTGGCGCGTCGGTATCGAGCGGCCGACGGCCGACGGCGCGGGCTCGCGCGCGGTCCAGGCGATCGTGCGCGTGTCCGACGTCGCCGTTGCGACGAGCGGCGACTACCGCAACTACTGGGAGCGGGACGGCGTCCGTTACTCGCACACGATCGATCCCCGCAGCGGCCGGCCGATCGACCATCGCCTCGCGAGCGTGACCGTCGTCCACCCCGAGTCGGCCGCGCTCGCCGACGCGTGGGCGACCGCGCTCAACGTCCTCGGCCCCGACGAGGGCCTCGCCCTGGCGGAGCAGATCGGGCTCGCCGCCTACTTCCTCGTCCGCACGGACGAAGGATTCGAGGTCCGCGCCACCGCGCCCTTTGCTCGCTATTCGGACTCCAAGTAGTTGAAATTACTCGGGCCCGTGGCAACGACGGGTTTAGGCCGTACACTCGGGGCGCAGGCATGCAGATCATCTTTTTGACCTTCGGCATCGTCGCCGCGCTCATGGCTGGCATGGCGGTCGGCGTGATCTTCTCGAACAAGCCGCTGCGGGGCTCGTGTGGTGGCGTCGGCAACAGCTGCGCCTGCGAAGAGGCCGGGACCCCGGGCGCGTGCAAGACCGAAGGCGGCCCCGATCAGGCCGCGATGGCGGTCGAGTTCAAGGCCCCCGGCGAGCTGATGCAGCTTCGAAAGAGCTGAAGGCAGCGGGCTCAGGGGCTGAGGGCAGGGGCTGAGAGCCTCAGGGCGTCATGCCCAGCGACTCGGCCGTGGCCGCGACCGTCGTCGCGAGGACGCTGGTCGCAAAGTCATGGTCGAGCAGCTCGACCGCGTCCTCGCCCGTCTGGCAGTGGTAGTTGGCGTAGCGAAAGTTCGACGTGTCGGTGAGCATGACCGCCGGGATGTCGACCTCCCAGAAGGCCGCGTGGTCCGAGCGGCGCAGATCCGCGAGCAGCGGCGAGTTCTTGAGGTCAGCGGGCACCGGGAGCAGCACCGCCGACAGCCCGAAGCCCGCCGCGTAGGTCATGAAGGGCTCGACCTCGGGCACGCCCGCCTCGTCGACGACCACGGCCACGAAGTCGCCACGATACTGATTGGCCTCGAGCTCCTGGACCTGGTCGGGGAACAGCAGCTCGAAGCCGTCGGGCACCGTCTGGGAGTCGGGCGCGTCGTCGCGATAGCCGATCATCTCGAAGTTCCAGTTGAACAGGATCTGACCGCCGTTGCTGGTCGCGGCGTCGACGTAGGCCTCGGCGCCGAGCAGCCCGTCCTCTTCCTCGTCCCAGCACGCGACGATCAGCGTGCGCGGGAACTCGGCCTGGGACAGGACCCGGGCGGCCTCGAGCACCCCCGCGGTCCCGCTCGCGTTGTCGTCGGCGCCCTCGCAGCCGACGAGGTGATCGTAGTGGGCCGCGACGACGATCTGCTCGTTGGGCTGCGAGCTGCCGAGCTTGCGACCGACGACGTTGACCCCCGTCGCGTAGGTGTGGAGATCGACCTCGAACCCGTACTCGGCGAAGCGCTGGGCGCACAGATCCTGGACCGCCTGCCAGTGTGGCGAGCCTGGCTCGCGGGGCTGGGCGATGAACTCGAGGTCGGCGAGGTAGCGCTCGCGCTCGACGCACTCGCCGAGCGCCCGCGGCGAGTCGGCCGGGCAGCTCGACTCACCGGTCTCGCCGGTCTCGGCGTCGTCGGTCGCGCCGGAGTCCGAGGTCGGCGCGCTGGACTCCGTGGCCGCGCTGGTCTCGGCCGCGGGGCCGTCATCGCCGCAGGCCGGGAGCGCGAGGACGAGGGCGGCGAGACCGGGCACGTACACACAGGCGCGAAACATGGGAGATTGTGGATCTCCGCCTCGCGTCCGCCAAGCCCAGGAGATCTCTTATCGTCTCCAAGACTCTCCATTGGATCTGGTTGTCCAACCGAGATATTGGGCCTGTGGACGGGTGTGCGAGCCTTGCCTGCGACCGGGGTTGGTCCCACGGGCCCGCTCTGTCCTCGTCATGCTTCGGCTGCTCCATACCAGCGACTGGCATCTCGGCCACACGCTCCACGGCCGCGATCGCCGCTTCGAGCACCAGCGCTTCTTGGCCTGGCTGCTCGACGCGCTCGTGGATGCGCGGGCCGACGCGCTGCTGATCGCTGGCGACGTGTTCGAGACCGCCAACCCGCCCGCGTCGGCGATCTCGGATCTCAGCGAGTTTCTGGCCGAGGCGCGTCGCCGAGTCCCGGACCTCGACGTGGTCGTGATCGCCGGAAACCACGACTCGGCCCTGCGCCTCGACGCGCTGGCCCCGCTGATGCGCTTCGCCAACATCCACGTCGTCGGCGGGCTGCCGCGGCGCGACGACGGCAGCATCGATCACGACCGCCTGTTGATCCCGCTGCATGACGCGTCCGGTGAGATCGGGGCCTGGCTGGCGGCGGTGCCCTTCTTGCGCGTCTCGGATCTGCATCGTGGTCAGGCCGAGGCCGAACCCGAGGCCGAGCCCGAGGCCGAGGCCGACAGCGAGGATGCGCCTGCGTGGCGCGCCGATCCGCTGATCCGCGGGGTCGAGGCGATCTACGCGAGCGCGCTGGCGGCCGCGCAGGCGAAGGCCTCGGACGGCCAGGCCGTGATCGCAACCGGGCACCTCTACATGCGCGGGACGGCGATCTCCGAGCTGAGCGAGCGCAAGATCCTCGGCGGCAACCAGCACGCGCTGCCCACGGCGATCTTCACGGACTGGGCCTACGTCGGCCTCGGTCACCTCCACCTGGCCCAGGCCGTCGAGCAGTCGGAGCTCGTCCGCTACTGCGGCTCGCCGATCCCGCTGTCGCTGACCGAGGCCGACTACCAGCATCAGGTGCTGCTCGCGAGCTTCGACGGGCCACAGCTGCGCGTGTGCCAGACCATCGAGATCCCGCGGGCCGTCGAGGTCCTGCGGATCCCCGCCGAGGGCCCCAAGGTCCTCGACGAGGTCCTGTTCGAGCTCGAGCACATGAACCTCGACGCGAGCTGCGAGCGCGAGCGGTGGCCGTGGCTCGAGGTCCGGGTCCGGCTCGACGCGCCGCACCCCGATCTGCGCACGCGGATCGATCGGGTCTTGCGTCAGCGCCCGGTTCGCCTGCTCAAGATCACCGTCGAGCACGTCGGCGTCGGTGGCAGCCTGGCCGACTTTCCCGCCCACCGTGACCTCGAGCGCATCGATCCCCAGCAGGTGTTCGTCGACTGCCACGAGCGGGCCTACGGCTCGCCGCCCGACGACGAATTGCTGGCCGCGTTTCACGAGCTGCGCGAGGCGGTCGAGCGCGGCGATCCGGCCAGCGCCGAGCTGGTCGGTGAATTGGCCGAGCCCGGGACGAGCGGAGCCGAGGCCGAGGTCGAGGCCGAGGCCGAGCCCGAGCCGAGCAGGCCCAGCGACCGCGAGGCGGCGGCCGGGCTCGGGGAGCTCTCGCCGTGAGGATCCTGGCCGTACGCGGCAAGAACCTGGCCAGCCTCGCCGGGCACTTCGAGGTCGACTTCACCAAGCAGCCCCTCGACCACGCCGGGCTGATCGCGATCACCGGTCCGACCGGGGCCGGCAAGACCACGCTGCTCGACGCGATGTGTCTGGCGCTCTTCGATCGCACGCCTCGCTTTGCGAACCGCGGCGGGG
Organism: Enhygromyxa salina; assembly: GCF_002994615.1. Classification (GTDB taxonomy): domain Bacteria; phylum Myxococcota_A; class Polyangia; order Nannocystales; family Nannocystaceae; genus Plesiocystis; species Plesiocystis salina_A. The sequence goes on from NZ_PVNK01000144.1 coordinate 12,022, forward strand.
TCGTGATCGGCGGCGGGGCCGGCGATCCAGCCGGGGGCCTCCGGGCCACGGACGTGCGCGGGATCCTGCGGCACGGCGCGATCGAGGGCTGGGCCGAGGTCGACTTCCTCGGCGTCGACGAGCGGCGCTGGCGGGCGCGGTGGGAGGTTCGACGGGCGCGGGGGCGGGCCGAGGGCCGGATCCAGCACCAGCAGATGAAGCTGCTCGACCCCGTCGACGGGCGCGCGCTGTCGGCCGACCGCAAGGGCGACACGCTCGCGGCGATCGAGGCCCGCCTCGGCCTCGACTTCGATCAATTCCGTCGCTCGGTGCTGCTGGCCCAGGGCGAGTTTGCGGCCTTCTTGGAGGCCAGCGGCGGCGAGCGGGCCGAGCTGCTCGAGCGCATGACGGGGACCTGGCTGTACCGCGAGCTCGGGCGCGGGGCCTTCGAGCGGGCCAAGCAGGCCGAGCGCGAGCTCGAGCTCGCAACCCACGAGCGCGCGCAGCTCCAGATCTTGCCCGAGGCCCGCCGCGTCGAGCTCGACGCCGCGGCGATCGCCAAGCGCGAGGATCGTCGGGTGCTCGAGCTCGGGCGCGCCGAGGCCGAGGCGGGGCTGCGCTGGCATCGACGGGCCGAGGAGCTCGGGGCTGCGCTCGACCAGGCCCGCGCGAGCCTGGCCGAGCTCGAGCCGCGCCGCATCGAGCTCGAGCACGAGGAGCGCTTGCTCGCTCGGGTCGAGCGCGTGGCCGCCGTGCGCGAGCGCCTCGTGACCCGTGATCGAGGCGTCCGTGAGCTCGGTGAGCGCGAGGCCGACCTCGCCTTCGTCAATGGGGAGCTGCCGCTGATCGAAGCCCAGCTGCGCGAGTCTCAGGCCAAGCTCGCGGGTCAGGACCAGCAGCTCGAGCAGGCCCGCGAGCGCCGACGTCGGCTCGGTCCCGACATCGATCGGGCGCGGGAGCTCGACACTCGGACGGCCAGCGCGGTCGTCGAGCGCGAGCGTTTGGACGCCAAGCTCAAAGGCGCTCGCGCGGCGCTGGCGGCCTCGGACGCGCAGCTCGGCCAGCTCGAGGTCGGGATCCGCGAGGCCGCGGCTCGGCTCGCCGAGGGACGCGAGTGGCTGGCCGAGCACGCCGGGCTCGCGCCGCTGGCCGAGCACTGGCCCCACTACCGTTCGCAGCTCTCGCAGCAGCTGCGCTGGATCGAGTCCCGCGCGGAGCTGCGTCGGCGCGTGGCCGAGCTCGGACCCCGCAGCGAGAGCAGCGAGCGCGGCCTCGCCGAGGCCCGGCGAGCGTTCGAGGAGGGCCGCAAGCAGCGCCAGCTGGCGCTCAACCGGCTGCGAAGGGTCGAGCGTGACCTCGACGAGCGGCCCGCGCTCGCCCAGCTGCGCCACCGTCAGGCCGCGATCGATGACTGCCGCGAGCGTCTGGTCGCGCTCCGGATCGTCCATGAGCGACGCGAGCGCGCGGTCGCCACACAGGTCGAGCTCGACGCGGAGCAGCGCGAGCAGAAGCTCGAGCGCGACCACCGAAGCGCCGAGCGCCGCCGGGTCGAAGCCGACCTCCAGCAGACCGAGCACGAGTTTGGCGAGGCCCAGCGGGGGCTGCGAGCGCTCGAGGCCGCGCGCGATCTGGCCGAGCACCGGGCGGATCTGCGCGCGGGCGAGGCCTGCCCCGTCTGCGGCGCGACCGAGCATCCGGCGGCCGACGAGCTCGCGCCTGTCGACGCCGTCGTCGCGGGTCAGCGCGAGCGGGTCGAGGCGCTCTTGCGCCGTCGTGACGAGCTCCAGCGCGAGCAGGGCGAGCACCTCGGTCGCGAGCAGCTCGCGGGGCAGCGTCTGGTGGCGATCGATCGGCGCCGGGGGGAGCTCGCGCGCGAGCTCGACGAGCTCCAAGATGCCTGGGCCGAGGGTCTCGCCGCGGGTCCCGTGCTGCCGAGCGATCCGGATCCCGAGGGCGACGAGGCCGGGGGCGAGGGCGAGGGCGAGGGCGAGGGCGAGGGCGGTCCCGACGCGGCCGAGCCCGACGAGCAGCTCTCGTTGCTCGGGACCTCGACAAGTCGCGGCCCTGGTCGCGGCCCGGTCGTGCCTGCGCGACTCGACAGCCCCGAGCTCGGGACCGCGCTGTGGTCGGTCCAGGATCAGCTCGATCTTCGCGCGGGCGAGCTTCGACGTGCGCGCGCCGAGGTCGAGACCTTGCTCGAGGACCAGCGTGATCGGCAGGCCCAGCGCGAGGAGGCGGACCGCCTCCACGAGGAGCGGCGCGAGCGTCTCGAGGCCAGCGAGCGCGAGCGTGACCAGATCGCTCGGGAGCTCGAAGAGGCCCGGACCCGGGGGGCGGAGCTCGAGGTCGAGCTCGACGCCCGCTGGCTCGAGCTCGACGACGTCGGGCCGGCCGCGCTCGCTGCGTTGCGCCCGGGCGCGGAGCCCCAACCCAGTCACCCGGGAGCTGAGGGCCCGAGCGGAGCGGGGCGGGCGGGTCGCAGGCCCGAGCCAGGAGACGCCAAAGACAGCGAGGTCGGCGCGGCATCGGACTTTCGCGCTCAGCTGACGGACCGCGGGCAGGAGCTGCTCGCCGAGTTCGACGCGGGGGTCCAGCGCTTCTTGGCGATGCGCCAGACCTGCGAGCGGTCCGCAGAGGGGGTCCGCGCGCTCGAGACCCGCCGAGCGGAGCTGAGCTCGCAGCGTCAGGCTCGGGTCGAGGCCTCCGCGCTCGTCGAGGCCGAGCGGGCCGAGCTCGACGCGGCGCTCGAGCGGCTTCGCGCCGAGCGAGCCCAGCTGCTCGAAGGCGCCAGCGTGGCCGAGCTCGTGCGCGAGCTCGAGACCAACATCGAGCTCGCCAGCCGAGCTCGAGAGGCCAGCAAGGACGGCCTCGCCAAGGTCGAGCGCGAGCTCCAAGCCCAGCGGACCCGGGCCCACACCCTGGCCGAGCAGGTCGCCGCGCTCCGCTCACGCAGCGAGGAGGCCCAGCGCGCGCTCGACTCGGCGCTCGTGGACGCCGAGGTCGATCAGGCCGCGCTCGACGAGCTGCTCGCGCGCGAGGAGCTCTGGTCCGAGGGTTGGATCGGCCGCACGCGTCGCGCGGTCGACGAGGCCCGGGCCGAGCTCGCGCGTCGCCGGGCCGTGGTCGGCGAGCGCGAGCGGGTCGTCGCCGAGCATGAGGACAGCGGCCGACCCGAGCTGACCCGCGAGCACGCCCAGCGGCGCCGGACCGAGCTCGACGCCCGCGACGAGGTCCTGCGCCGGGAGCTGTTCGAGCTCGAGCACGAGCTGCGCCGCGACAGCGAAGATCGAGCCCAGGCCGAGCTCCTGGCCCCGCGCCTGCGCGCGCGCGAGCACGCTGCGCGGGTCTGGGGCCGGCTGCGCGACGCGATCGGCAGCGCGAGCGGAGACAAATTTCAAAAGTTCGCCCAGAGCCTGACCCTCGAGCTGCTCCTGGCCCAGGCCAACGCCCAGCTCCGCGATCTCAAGCCGCGCTACGCCCTCGCGCGGGTGCCCAACCACGACCTCGAGCTTCAGCTCGTCGATCATGATCTCGGCGACGAGGTCCGCAGCATCCGGGGCCTGTCGGGCGGCGAAAAATTCCTCGTCTCGCTCGCCCTCGCCCTCGCCCTCGCCAGCCTCTCGGCCGAGGACTGCCGGATCGACTCATTGTTCATCGACGAGGGCTTCGGGACCCTCGACGCCCACAGCCTCGACGTCGCGGTCAGCACCCTCGACACCCTCCAGGCCGAGGGCCGCCAGATCGGCGTGATCTCCCACGTCCCGGGCCTCGCCGAGCGCGTCGGAGTCGAGGTCCGGGTCGAGCCCGTGTCCTCGGGCCGCAGCCGCGTGCGCGTGGTCGGCCCGCGGTCCTAGATCTGTCCCAGCCGACCGAGGGCGCGACCGCTCGAGGCCGTGCGTGGCAAAGTAGCTGACGACCGCGGGGGTCAAAAACAGCCCCCTTTTAGGGGGCCACGCGAACGACTGCGAAGCTCATCCCAGCCCACCGAGCGACCGAGCGCAGCGAGGGCGCGACCGGCCGCTTGCGGCCGTGCGTGGCAGAGTCGCAGATGGCCGCGGGGGTCCAAAGCAGCCCCCTTTAGGGGGCCACGCAAACGACTGCGAAGCTCATCCCAGCCCACCGAGGGAGGGAGCGGAGCGACCGACCGACCGGCCGCTTGCGGCCGTGCGTGGCAGAGTCGCAGATGGCCGGGGGGGGGTCATAGACAACCGGCCGTGCGTGGCAGAGTCGCTAACGGCCGGGGGGGTCATAGTCAATGCCGAAGTTGGTGGCTGTCGCTGTAGCGTGTGCGCAGGGCCTCGATCGCCTCGAGCAGCTCGTTGATGTCGCGGGCGGCCGGGCCTGCGGGGGCGTCGAGGCTCGCGGTCGAGCCGTGGGCCATGGCCTCGGGGTGGGCGACGCGGCGCGCGACGCTGCACGCGAGCACGGGCAGCCCGAGCGCGCGCAGATCGTTGGGCAGCGCGGCGCCGATCGTCGTGCGCGGATCGACGGCGTTGGGGACCACGGCCACCTGCATGCGAAAATTGGCCAGCGAGCGTGCGCACACGCAGGTCTCGACGGTGTCGACGGCGGCCCAGGCGTCCATCGGGCTCGGCCGGCAGGGGACCAGCATCAGCTCGGCGACCTCGGCCACGAGGGCGAGGGCGTCGGGGTCCGTGGGGGTGTCGATCACGGTCAGGTCATGGCCGTAGGCGAGGCCACGGAGGCGCTCGGCCTGGCCGGGCGCGACCCCGGGCAGGCGCAGGGTCGTGGGGGCGAGCGAGCCGGCACCGAGCGACCACGCGTGGGCGTCGCCACGGGGGTCGAGATCAACGAGCAGGGTCCGGCGCCCACGTGCGCGTGCCTCGGCAGCTAGGGCCACGGCGAGCGTCGTTCGTCCGGTCCCGCCCTTGAGGCCTGCGAGTGCGAGGAGCATGGGCGGTACGGTATCGATCCGATCGATCCCGTCCAATTTCTGGCGCATTCGGCCTCGAACTGCAACACGCGTGATGAGCTCGACCCGAGTCCGCCTCGTTCGCGCTACGATCGTCGTGATGACGCGGCGAGACCACCCTGGCGGCGATCTAGTCGGCGCGCTCGCGACCGCGACGGGCTCGAGTCGCGCCGATGATCTTCACGGCGACGCGGATCGTGTCAGCGATCTACCGAGCGATCCGCCTGGTCAACCCACGCGCGATCGATCGCGTCGAGCACGAAGCGATCTGCCACGCGATCTACTGCGAGAACCAGGCGCCGATCTCGACAGCGAGGGCGATCTCGGAGGCGATCCCGACGACGACTCAGATCTGGTGTGGTTCGAGCCCGAGGAGCTCGCGGCGGCCTCGCGTGTGGAGCTCGGGGAAGGGCCGGGCGCGGGTGTCGAGCCCGGCGGCGAGGGCCTGCTTTGCCGCGCGCCGCGATCGCAGCAGCTGCTCGGCGCGGTCTCGGGCCCCGGGGTCTGTCTGGCCGCGCTGCCGGGCTGGCCGTCCGCGGGCGCGGCAGGGCAGGGGCTCGGCCCCGCGCTCGCGCAGCTCGTCGGCGAGCTGCGCCCGGGCGACGTCGTCGTGGTTGGCGGAGCGGCGCGCGGGGTCGGCCGCACGAGCTTGCTCGCCCAGCTCAGCGACGGTCTCGCGCTGCGCCAGATCCCCGGGCAGGCGCAGACGCCGGTCGTGTGCGTCACCGAGGAGACGCCGGCCCTGTGGCGCGCTCGCAGCCTCGCGCGCTGGTCGGGGCTCGACGCCCGGGTCTTCGTCGATCCGGGCCAGGCCCGCCGCGAGCCCGAGCTGGCCGCACGCGTGGCGGCCTTTGCCCAGAGCGCGTGGGCCGAGCTCGATCGACGCCAGCGCTTCGTCGACGCCCGCGCGTTCGCGGGTCCAGACGCCCGCGCCGAGCTGCTCGCGGCGCTGCGACGCTGGCGGGCCGAGCTCGCTCCCGACGCCGCGCACGCGGTCTGGCCGGTCGTGGTCGTCGATCCGCTCGAGCAGCTCGAGGGTGGCCCCGCGGATGCCTTGGCCGAGCTCGCCGAGCTCGCGTCCGATGAGGGGCTGATCGTGCTAGCGAGCTGCGACGAGCCCCGACCCGAGCACACCCGCCGCCTCGATCGTCACGCCGGCGTGCGCCTCCGGGCCACGCCGATCGCCTCCGACGGCCTCGAGCTCGAGCTGTGCCATCGGCGCCTGGGCCCGGGCGGGTGCGTGGGCCTGCGCTGGGATCGCGCGAGCGGTCGAATCGAGCCGTCGGCCTGACCCTCGCTTGTGGACCTGCGCCGCCGGCCGGATACTCTGTCGGTGCGACTGTGGTTCGGCCTCGCTGCGGGTGTCTCAATCCTCTTGGGTCCCGGCTGCGGGCCCGAGCGCTCGACGGCCACGCCCGACGCCGACCCAAACCCGGCCGTCGTCACGGAGTTCGACCAGCCTCAGCCCACGCGCGAGGGCGAGCACACCTTCGCCTACGGCCCGCAGACGATCTACGTCTACGCCGACCCGAGCCTCGACCGCGAGGTCGAGCGCCTGCTCTTGCTGTTCGAGGATCTGCGCGCCGAGTCGGTCCCGATCACGGCGAAGACCCGGATCCCGATCGGCTGGACGACCCTGAGCTTCGCGCTCGACGGTGAGCGCCTCGTCGTCGAGGAGCCCGACTACGACAACGAGCCCGAGTCCCGCACACGGCCCGACATCTCGGTCTCGCTCGCGACCTTGGCCCGGCAGCGGGCCGTGCTCGAGCAGGTCGGGATCCCCGGCCAGGCGATCGAATTCGACCAGCACGTGCTCACGATCCGCGGCGTGCTCGAGCGCGACGAGGTCATGCTCGTGCGCGTCGAGAGCCCCGGCGGCCGCCTGACCGGCTGGCGCCTGACCCCGGCCGAGGGCATCGAGGAGGCCGACGAGATCGAGTCGCTGCCGGTCTACGCGATCCTCGCGGCGCGGCCCGAGCTCCTCGACGCGATGCTGTTGCCGCCCGGCTACCTCGTGCTCTACGCGGGCAAGCAGCTCACGACGATCGTCAACGAGGCCAACGAGATCGTGTGGGACTGGACCGTCGACGGTGAGCTGCCCCGCGACGGCGACGCCGCGCTCGGCGGGGGCTTTGTAACCGACGAGAGCGAAGGCCGCGAGCGCCCGCGGCCGCTGCTCGAACCGCTCGAGTAGCGTAGAGTCGGCCCACCTCGATGACCGCAGCTCCGCCACACCTCGAGCGCCTCGCCGACGCCCACGAGCTCGGGCTCGGCCAGACCGTGACCGCGTACGCGGCGGTCCGCAGCCTCCGCCATGGCCACAGCCGCACGGGCGACGGCTACTACGATCTGGTTGTCGCCGACGCCTCGGCCAAGCTCCCAGCCAAGGTCTGGGGCGACTCGCGGGCCTACGGCGAGCTCCGCCGCGCGCAGCTGAGCGACGGCGCCGTGGTCAAGGTCTTGTGCACGATCGGCAGCTTCCGCGACGCGCTGCAGCTGACCGTGAACCGGGTGCGGGCGCTCGGCGAGGATGACGAGTGGCAGCCCGACGCGGTCTTTGGCGTCGGCTGGGAGCTCGTCGAGGGCCTGCGTTGCAAGACGCTGGTGTTCGACATCGAGACGGTCCCGGGCATCGAGCTGAGCGAGGTGCCCGACGCGGTCGTCAAGTCGGTCGCCCGCGCGGCCGAGCGCAACGACGGCGACGAGGGCAAGGTCATGAGCCTCTCGCCCTACTACGGCAAGGTCGTGTCGCTCGCGTTCGGCGACGGTGACCCCGAGACTGACGCGGACAGCGAGGGCGACGAGGGAGCGGTGACGACCCTGGTCGTGCCGCCCCCGGGCCGCGAGCAGGACGACTACCCCGCCGGGGTCCGGCCGATGACCGAGGCCGAGCTCCTGCGCAGCTTCTGGCACCTCGCCGACGCCGCCGAGCTCGTCGTGAGCTTCAACGGGCGTGGCTTCGACGTGCCCTTTTTGGTCACGCGCAGCCTGATCCTCGGCGTGCCCGCCCGCGTGGATCTGGTCTCGAGCCCGTTCTCACTCCGCCCGCACCTCGATCTCTACCGCCTGCTCGGCCACGGGCGCGGCGGCCTCGGCGGCAGCTCGCTCGACGTGGTCTGCTGGGCGCTCGGCATCGCCAGCCCCAAGGGCGCGATGGACGGCTCGATGGTCGCGCCGACCTATGCGCGCGGTGACATCGAGGCGATTGCGACCTACAACGCCGCAGACGTGCGCGCGACCGCGGCCGTGTATCGCCACTTGCGCGAGCACCTGCTCCCGTTTCGGAACGACTGGTAGCGACGATGACCCGCGAGCCGCCCCAAGACTCCGCCTTCGCCCGCGCGGCGTGGATCGTGCTGGCCTACACCCTGGCCGTGATCGTGTTCGGCGCCTGGGTCCGGATCACGGGCTCGGGCGCGGGCTGCGGTCAGCACTGGCCGACCTGCCACGGCGAGGTCGTCCACCGGCCGCAGTCGGTCGAGACCCTGATCGAGCTGACCCACCGCGTGACCTCGGGGCTGTGCCTGGTGTTCGTGGGCGGGCTGATGGGCTGGGCGCTGCGCCGCTTCCCGGCCCCGCACCCGGCCCGCCTCGGCGCGGTGCTGGCCTTGGTCTTCCTGATCGTCGAGGCCTTGCTCGGCGCGGGGCTCGTGCGCTTCGGCCTCGTCGAAGACGACGACTCGGTCGCCCGCGCGGTCGTCATGGCGATCCACCTGACCAACACCTGCGTGCTGATGGGCGCGATCGCGGCCGCGGCGTGGACCGGCGCGGGCGGGGTCGAGCGGCGGCCGCGACTGCGCGGCGCTCGGGCGAGGCTCGGCGCGGGGCTGTGGCTGCTCATCGCCGGGCTCGTCGGGGTCCTCGCGGTCTCGATGAGCGGCGCGGTCACGGCCCTCGGCGACACCCTCTACCCCGTCGTCGAGGGCGGGACCCTCGGTCAGAACCTCAGCGATGATCACTCCCTGACCGCGCACTTCTTGCAGCGAATGCGGGTCGTACATCCGATCCTCGCGGTCGTGGTCGGGCTCTACTTGCTGTGGCTGGCGATCTCGCTGCCTGGCGCGAGCGCGGGGCCGACCTTTCGGCGGCTGGGCAACGTCGTCGCCGGGCTCGTCGTCGCGCAGCTGTGCGCGGGGGTCGTCAACATCATGCTCTCGGCCCCGGGCTGGATGCAGCTCGTGCACCTGGCGCTGGCGACCTGTGTGTGGACGGCGCTGGTCGTGTTTGCGCTCGAGGCCCTCAGCGCCACACGTAGTGCCACAAGGTCAGGCCCAGGATAATCAACGCGAGCACCGCGTGGATCCAGGTGAACTTCCGCTTGGGTCCGTCGGTCGCGGCCTCGGGCTGATCGGGCTGCGGCGCGCGCGAGCCCTCGACGGCCGCGCGGGCCTGATCGAAGGCCTCGACCAGCGCCAGCGGATCTCGCTCACGGAGGACCAGCTCCCGGGCGAGCGCGAGGAGCTCGGGGTGGTCGGCCGCGAGGACGCGAGCGCGGATCGAGGGACCCGCGAGGGTCACGGCGGCGCTGCGAAACACGCGAAGCTCCGTCGAGACGGCGGGTCGCTCGACGCTCGGGTCGGCGCTCGGGTCGGCGCTCGGGTCGGCGCCCGGCCTCGCCGCCTGGAGTCGCTCGGCGATCGCGACCGAGCACCCACGCAGGGAAGGGGGCGCGTCTTCGTGGGCACGCTCGCCGAGGCTGACCAGCAGCGCCCACGCGACCGAGCGGCGCTCGAGGCCCAGGATCGCCCCCGTCGTCTCCACGGCCGCCGCGATCGCTGGGCTCAGCTCGGGACTTGCGTTCAGTATTCGTCGGGCTTCTTGGAGCTCGACCCCGACGAGATCGCCGCGGGCATCCGACTCGGCGAGCGTGTGGGCGGCCTCGACCAAGGGCCTGGCGACCTCCCCGATGAGGCGCGTGAGCGCCCCGCGGGCGACCGCCACGGCTGGTTCGAGCGCGCCCGGGTCCTCGCCAGCGTTGGCGAGGGCGGCCTCGATCCGGGTCCGCGGAGACGAGCCTCGATCGTCGTTAACATCGTTCTGATCGCCTTGCGTGGCGATCCAGTCTGCGCCGCAGTCGAGCTGGTCGAGCAGATCGAGGGCTTGGTGCTCGGTCTCGGAGATGCCGAGTTCGGGTTCGCGCGATGGGGCCGGAGGCTCGCTCACTCCAGAATGATGACAGAGATTGGACCCGGTGGTGATTTGACGACGAGGCGCCGGGCTTGCCGCCTGGCCCGAGGCCCGGTTAGATGGGGCCATGCTCAACAAGCTGATCGCTCCCGCGTGTGCCCTGGCTGCGCTCTCGATCTCGTCCACTGCACTGGCCGGCGAGGATCCGGCGAGCGAGCCCGCCGATGTCGCCGTCGAGTCCGCGACCGAGGGCGCCGCGCAGGTTGCATCCTCTGAACCGGTCACGCTCGAGAACGAGGTCGCGGCCGCGCCGGGCGAGACCATGGCGCGCATTGGCCACGGCGGGCGACTGTCGCTCGGCGCCGCGCGAACGCTCGCGGGCCTGACCGGCATCAACGTCCGCTACTACCTCACCGATCACTTCCACCTCGGCCTCAACCTCGGCGTCGCAACCTTCAGCTACCGCGAGCCCGACCTCATCAACGACGCGGTCGACTGTGGCACCAACGAGCAGGGCAACACCTGCACCAAGACCACGCGGACGGTCGCGTACATCGGCTCGAGCCTCGAGGGTGTGTACTGGGTGCTCGGCAAGCCCGCCGGCAACTGGCCCTTCCAGGCCGACTTCGGGATCGGCGGCCGGCTCGGGTTTCAGCACTACGTCAACAACACGGACATCGGCAACAACCTCGATGATCCGCTGACCTTCACCGCCGAGGTCCCGCTGATCTTGCAGCTCAACCTCGGTGAGAATTTCTCGATCGCGCCCGAGTTTGGGGCCGCGTTTCGGTGGAACGTCGGCACGCGCCTGACCGACGTCTCGGCGACGCCGCCCGATCCGGGTGACTCCAACCCCGGCTTCAGTGATCCCAACGGCCGGATCCCCGCAGCCGACATGAGCGGTCCGGGCTTCGGCTTCGAGATCAACGATCACATCGGCGTGTTCGGCGGCGCGAGCCTGAACTACGCGTTTTAGTCCTAGCAGCCCGTGGTGCACTACGGGCTGCCTAGCAGCCCGGGGTGCTAGTACCGCGCCGATTCATGGCACCGGTGCGCCCGCGAGCTCGAGCTCGCGGGCGCGCTCGATTAAGGCGTCGTCTCGGTTCCGGCTTGGATCTTCGAGGACCCAGTCGAGCAGCTCGGCGAGCAATTGACCGAGGCGCGGCCCCGGCTTGGCGACTCCGGACGCGATCAGATCACGGCCCTGAATTGCCAGGGCCTTGGTCGTGAGCGCCGCGCCTTCGAGCGCGTCGTCGATCTGCGCCACGGCCTCGTCGTCGAGCTCGAGCAGCGCGCGGGCGTCGTCGAGGTAGGGGCGCTCGAGATCGGCGACGACCCGCCGGATCGCGGGCGGGCGCAGGCTCGGCTCGAGCTCGAGCGCGGCCGCGAGCTCGTCGACGGCGATCGCGGTCAGGCGGAGCACGGTGGCGCGTTCTTGCCGGCTTGGACGCAGGGCGTCGACGACCGCGGCGACCTGCTCACGATCGTGTCGGATCGGCCACAGGAGGCGAGCCAGGCGCAGGGAGGGGCGCGGCGGCAAGCGGTCACACGCTTCGATCGCCTCGTCTCGAGCGGGTTGTTCGAGCGGCGCGAGCACGCGGTCCCACAGCCCGGTCGTCGCCATCGGGGTGAGGCCGAGCGAAGGCCGGGCCGCGCCGAGCAGCTTGAGCAGCTCGACGTGGACGCGCTCGCGGCTGACCTTGTTGAAGACCTCGAGGGCGCCGGTGATCGCGGCCTCGGTGCCTGGGGCCAGCGCGAAGCCCATGGTCGCGGCGAAGCGGACCGCTCGCATGGTTCGAAGGCCGTCCTCGGCGAAGCGCCTGGCCGGGTCGCCGACGGCCCGGATCAAGCCCGCGCACAGATCCTCGAGCCCACCGAAGGCGTCGGTGAACACCGCGTTGACCGGGTCCCAGGCGAAGGCGTTGATCGTCAGGTCGCGGCGCGCGAGATCTTGCTCGAGCTCGCGCAGGAACCGGACCTCGCTCGGGTGGCGGCCGTCGTGGTAGGCCCCCTCGCCGCGAAAGGTCGTGAGCTCGACGGCGTAGCGCTCGTCGCCCCGGCCCGACAGGACCGTGACCGTGCCGTGCTCGATACCGGTCGGGATCGTGCGCGGGAACAGCTCGACGACCTCGTCCGGGGTCGCGTTGCTGGCCACGTCCCAGTCGACGCCGACCGCCCCGAGCAGCGCGTCGCGGACCGCCCCGCCGACGACGACGCCGTGAAAGCCGGCCCGGTCGAGGGCCTCGAGCACGGCCATGATCGCCGTGGGGATCTCGACCTCGAGCATGCAGGCGCGGGCCTGCTCGACGCTGCGCGGGATGGTTCGGCGCTCGACCATGGCCCGCCATGGTAGTCGCTGACAGCGGTCAAAAACAGCTAGCCCTCAATCGAGCGCTGAACTGAAAAAGCTGAATGATTCAGGCCTAGCGGCCTTCGAGGTGGGGGCGCTGGACGATGCGGGCGTCGAGGGTCACGTACTGGCGATCCGAGTCGACGAGACGGACCGGGCTCAGGTCGACGCTCAGCAGGCGCTCACCCGTGTGGCGAAACAGGCCGTCGATACGCAAGAGCAGCTGCGCGAGCACGCTGACGTCGGGATCGCTCGCGCGTCGACGGGCAGGCAGCGGGACCGCGCACAGCCCGGCCTCCGCGAGCAGCAGCGCGTCGCTCGGTGACAGCGGTGAGGACGCGAGGATGGGCTCGACCGGCGCGTCGACGAGCGCGCGCACGAACACCGCCACGCCGCCGCTGCGCAGGCGCAGCCCGCCGCAGTGAAGATCGAGGCCAGGCTCGATCATCTCGGCGACGACGACGCCGTCGAGCTGGACCGTCGGCGCGCGCTCTTCGACGTTGTTGACGATGTTGGCGAACGCGCGCTTGGCCGCGGCCGCGTTGCTCACGTCGAGCTCGACGGCCCCGAGCTCGCGCTTGCGCCGAAGCTCGGGGCTGAGGGCCTTGAGCACGACGGGGTAGCCGATCTTGTCGGCGAAGGTCGCCGCGCCGCTGGCCGAGTTGGCGAAGGCCTGGCGCGTGACCTCGATCCCGTGGCCGCGCAGCACGACCTTGCTCTCCTGATCCGACAGAACCTCGGCCGCGCCCTCGAGGACGACGTCGGCGCGCTCGAGCAGCTCGGGCTCGGGATGATCTGGAGCCTCGAACGCGCTGGCCAGGAGCGCGGCGCTGGTCCGCATTCGCAGCAGCGCCCCCTGGGCCAAGAACGCGGCCGTCGGCACCTGCAGCGAGAGCGCGGGGTCGGGCTCCTGCATGCCGATGAGCTCGCCGAGCCGCGGCAGCGCGCGCCGGGCCTGGTCCCACAGCGCGACGGCGCCGGGCTCGGGCGGCGGCGCTGGATGATGCTCGTCGAGCTCGGCCTCGAGGCTCGCGCGCAGCAGCGCCAGCACCCGCGGGGCGGGGTAGGTCGGCCCGGTCAGGCGCTCGAGCGTGTGAGCCACGGTCGCCGCCTCGAGCGCGGGGTCGTGGGGCTCGAGCTCGACGCGGGGGACCCCGAGCGGGATCAGCAGCTGTCGACGCTCACGCGGGCCGAGGCTGGCGATCCAGTCGAGCCAGTCGAGCCCCAGCGCGCCCGCCGGGACATAGCCGATGGTGTCGTGGGCGAGGAGCATCGGACCACCGAGCCAAGCTGGCAGCCACCCGGGCGTCGGCGCCAGGGCCAGGCGCGTGGGTCCGAGCACCTCGCACAGCCGCGCGAGCTCGTCGACCTGAGCCGCGCACGCGATCGGCGTGGCCGCGCCCGCGTCCTCGCTCGGCCCGACCCGCAGCGCCGCGCCCGGGCCGAGGATCGCCGTGTGTTGGCGCTGCGCGAGGTTGTCGAGCTCGGCCAAGAGCTCGGCCTCGACCGCGTCGACCAGCACGAGCAGCGGCGGGAGTCGATCGCGCAGGGCCCGGACCAAGCTCGCGTCGAGGGTCCGCGCGGCCACGACCTCGACTCGATCGCCGAGCTCTCGGACCGCGCGGCCGAGCTTGGCGTCGTCGACGACCCGGCCCGCGATGCCCCCCCAGCGACGCTCATCTTCGGCCACCGTTCGGGCCGCGACGACGACCTGCTCGCAGCCTTCGCTCAGCCCGAGCAGCGCCGCCAGCGGGCCTGTGCTCGAGCGTTTGCGTTGCTGCCTCGCTGTCATGGTGCCCGCCCTCAGGCGAACGCGGTCTTCCAGGTCGTTCCGCTGAACTCGCGGACGACGTCTGCCCAGTGGCCGGGGAGCACGAAGTCGGCCATGCCCCAGCTGGGGTCGAGCGCTCCGCTGATCTCGCGCTCGCCGGTCAGCAGGATCACGCGCAGGCCCGGGCTGCGCTCGACCAAAGTCAGCGGCAGCCCATCGCCCGACGCGTCGAACCACAGCAAGGTCCCCTCGTCGTAGTTGCCGTAGTCCTCGCTGGTGACCGCGTAGGCGCCGATGCCCTCGAGCGCGGTCTTGGTCGCGGCGTCGAGATCGGTGTCGAGGTACAGGAGCGGCGGCTGCTCGGCCGTGGTCGTGAGGTCGACGGCTTGCTCGGCTGCCTCGACCAACCAATCCGGGAGCACGACCTGGGTCACGTCGGCCTCGTACTCGGGCTCGATCATCAGCGGGCGCGGCTTCCAGGGCAGGGCCCCCGCCACGGTCCCGATCACCGACTCGAGCTTGGTCGGATCGGCGGGCGGGCCGTCGAACCAGCGCCCGACCATCGGGCCGATGCCGGCCTGGGCCAGGACCGAGCCGGCCTCGCGGGTGTAGGGGGCGAACACGTGCCGAGGGGAGAGCCGGCGGAACAGCTTCTGGATGCCCTCGGGGCCCAGGAACACGATCTGGTCGGCGCCGCTGCGGCTGGCCTCGACGATCAGGCGGTCGTCGAAGGCGCCAGCGTCGCCGAGGCACAGGCTCAAGACCGAGGCGCCGCGGGTGTCGGCGACCTCGCGGGCGACGCACAAGGCCACGGCGCTGCCGGGGTGGAGCCCCCGGGTGGTTCGCTGGAGGTAGACGACGACGTGAGCCATCAGGTCAGACCGTGCTTGCGCTTCACCATGTCGAGCTGCTTCTGATACTCGATCTCGAAGCTGTCGGTGCCGTCTTGAAGATGCTTGAGGTGCTTGCGGACCTCACGGTCGAGATCTTCGTCGTGCTGCATGTGCTTGCGCAGGATGTCCTTGATCTTGCGCCGCAAGGTGGGGTCGTCGACGTAGATCTCGTCGACGTACTGCGAGCGCATGAACAGCTCGACCATCTGGGTGGCGATCCAGTTGACCGAATCGTCACCGATGCCGAAGTCGGCTTGCTCGGCTTGCTGACGCCGGATGCGGTAGAGCTCCGAGTAGGGCAGGCCGCGCTGCTCGAGGATGTCCTTCGAGCGCTCGGTGATGTCGCGGTTGGTCCGCAGGTACTCGCGCAGGACCGACTCCACGTCATTTTGAAATTCTTCGCGGTTGTCGGTCTCGACGTCCCCGGAGTCGACGAGCGCGGTCGTGACGGAGTCGACGATCGCCGGGATTTTGCTGGCGTACAGACGCATGGGTCGAGCGCGAGGATAGGCCCTCGCTTGCACCGCGTCCAGGCTCCGGCAACATCGCCCGATGACGGGATCTGGACCGGGCCCCGGGCCCGAGCACGCGGGCACGCAGGCTGAGCCCGAGGAGCGGGGGCCCGCGATCGGGCGCGGGCCTCGCCTGGTCGTCGCGGCCGGGCTCGTGTGGCTGGGGTCGCAGCTGCTCGTCCAGCGGCGCTCGAAGACGGCGAGGCACGGGGCTGGGGCGCTCGAGCTGCCCGGTGGCAAGCTCGAGCGGGGCGAGGGGCCGCGCGCGGCTCTGGCCCGCGAGCTCGGCGAAGAGTGGGGGCCGCAGGCCACGGAGCTGACGATCGGATCGGTCGCGGACGTGCTCCACCACGTCTACCCCTCGCCGGGTCCCGAGGTCATCCTGATCGTGCTGCGCGTCGACGCCCGGGCCTGGTCTGGCCAGCGCTGGCGTGAGCGGATCGAGCCCGAGCCGGGCGTGGAGGTCGTGGCCTTCGAGCTCGACGAGCTGCCTCTCGACGAATTCCTCGCCGCAGATCGGCCGTTCATGGCCGCGGTCCGCGACGGTCGGGTCGCTGCTTGGATGGGCCAGTGCTAGCCCGGCGACCCGGTTGAATTCACGGCCTGACTCCAAACGGATCGCTGCTCGAGCGCCGCGTGGCCGGTGGGCACCTCGGGGTTGTTGATGAGGCTGTGTCGTGGCCGCTGGGGTCCGCGCAGGGCCACAGGAGGTCCGAGTACGGGGCGTCGCCTCTCCATCTGGGGTGCAGAAGGCTCTTGGTGCACTCCCGCCAGGTCGGTCGGCAGGGCGTCGAAGGTGCTTTTCGTACGGCGATACCCCGAACTCGGACCTCCTGTAGCCTTTTTGCGCTCTGCTCTTTGCGGCGGGTGACCCCGCTCCGAAGCGCTGGGCGCCATCTGGCCGCAGATCGGCCGTTCATGGCCGCGGTCCGCGACGGTCGGGTCGCTGCTTGGATGGGCCAGTGCTAGCCCGGCGACCCGGTTGAATTCACGGCCTGACTCCAAACGGATCGCTGCTCGAGCACCGCGTGGCCGGTGGGCACCTCGGAGTTGTTGATGAGGCTGTGTCGTGGCCGCTGGGGTCCGCGCAGGGCCACAGGAGGTCCGAGTACGGGGCGTCGCCTCTCCATCTGGGGTGCAGAAGGCTCTTGGTGCACTCTCTCCAGGTCGGTCGGCAGGGCGTCGAAGGTGCTTTTCGTACGGCGATACCCCGAACTCGGACCTCCTGTAGCCTTTTTGCGCTCTGCTCTTTGCGGCGGGTGACCCCGCTCCGAACCGCTGGGCGCCATCCGACCGAGGTCTTGCAACGGAGCCACCGGTTGCATCACGACGGCCCGCCCGGTCCCCGCTGTCAGACAAACCCGGAACCGACTTCGGACACGCGATCCTAGATTTCTCCGCCCGTCGCACGTCCCACAGACACAGGAAACTGCGTTAGAGCCCCCTTTAGGGGGCCACGCAGATCACGGCGAAGCTCATCCCAGCCCACCGAGCGAGGGAGCGGAGCGAGCGAGCGACCGGCCGCTTGCGGCCGTGCGTGGCAGAGTCGCTGACGGCCGGGGGGGTCAAAACCAGCCAGCCCCCTTTAGGGGGCCACGCAGATCACGGCGAAGCTCACCCCAGCCCACCGAGCGAAGGAGCGGAGCGAGCGAGCGACCGGCCGCTTGCGGCCGTGCGTGGCAGAGTCGCTGACGGCCGGGGGGGTCAAAACCAGCCAGCCCCCTTTAGGGGGCCACGCAGATCACGGCGAAGCTCATCCCAGCCCACCGAGCGAGGGAGCGGAGCGAGCGAGCGACCGGCCGCTTGCGGCCGTGCGTGGCAGAGTCGCTGACGGCCGGGGGGGTC
>NZ_PVNK01000145.1 GCF_002994615.1 Enhygromyxa salina
GTCATAGACAACTCGCCGTGCGTGGCAGAGTCGCAGACGGCCGCGGGGGTCATAGACAACTCGCCGTGCGTGGCAGAGTCGCAGACGCCCGCGGAGGTCATAGACAACTCGCCGTGCGTGGCAGAGTCGCAGACGCCCGCGGGGGTCATAGACAACTCGCCGTGCGTGGCAGAGTCGCAGACGCCCGCGGGGGTCATAGACAACTCGCCGTGCGTGGCAGAGTCGAAGACGGCCGCGGGGGTCCAAAGAAACCAGCCGTGCGTGGCAGAGTCGAAGACGACCGCGGGGGTCCAAAAAAGCCAGCCGTGCGTGGCAGAGTCGAAGACGTCCGCGGATCCAAAGGAGCCCCCTTTTAGGGGGCCACGCAACCGAGGGCGAAGCACATACCAGCCCACCGAGGGAGGGAGCGGAGCGACCGACCGACCGGCCGCTTGCGGCCGTGCGTGGCAGAGTCGCAGACGGCCGCGGGGGTCCAAAAAAGCCAGGGAGCGGAGCGACCGACCGACCGGCCGCGAAGCGGCCGTGCGTGGCAGAGTAGTTAACGGCCGCGGGGGTCTAAAGTAGCCTCAACCCAGCGTGAGTGATCGTAGTCTGGTGCGTCGCTCAGCGGTCGAGGTGCGACGATCCGCGCGACGACGTGATCCTGAGGATCGTGCGGCTCGGGTGGGCGCTCGACGAGGTGGACGAGGGTGCTGCCCGAGCATGGCGGCTCGTAGTCGCGGGTCGAGTAGCTCTGACGGATCAGCTCGCAGTCGATCTCGATCTCGTGGGGGACCTCGACCGCGAAGCCCGAGATGTCGACCTCGGCCTCCTTGACGAGCGCGAGCGCGAGCCCGGCGATCAGATCGCTGGCCTGCTGGAGGCGCTTGGGATCCCGGGGCAGGCCGGCGAGCTCGACGTCGACGGAGCCGAAGCGCCGCATGCCGCGGGTGCTCAGGCGCAGGCGCTGATCATCCTCGGGATCGGGGAAGGGGACGATCGCGATCTGGTCGGCGACGTTGCCGGCGGCGGCCCGCAGCCGGCGCTGCTCGAAGGCGGCCAGGTTCGTGGTCTCGAGGGTGTCGGGGTCGTGGATCAGGGCCTCGTAGTGCTCGGCGGCGACGCGGACGAGGGTCTGGAGCAGGCGCAGGCCGCGGACCGCAGATTGGTTGCGATAGTCGGCGCGCAGCAGCAGCGCCTGCGAGCGGCCGAGCAGCGAGGCGCGCTGCTCGTCGCTGAGCTCGCGGGTCAGAACCGGGTCGCGCAGGGCGGTCGAGGGGATCGTGGCGTTGTCGCCGATCCCGAGGTGGATGAGCTCGATGTGCAGGCCGATCAGATCGAAGGTCCGCTGGCGCTCGGCCTTGTCCGCGATCGCCTCGCGTTCGTCGCGCTTGTCGCCCTCGTCGCGTTCGCCGCCCTCGTCGCCCTCGTCGAGGCTCGGCGGCTCGAGCTCACCGTTGAAGCCGAGATCCGTGGTGTGCGGCGAGGTTGCGATCAGCGTCAGGAGCAGGTCGAGCTCGCCCTCACCGCGGCGCTCGGGGTAGGCCTGCTCGACGAGGGCCTGGAGGTGCTCGCGGGTGGGCGCCTGGTCGAGCTTGGTGCCCGGGGGCAGCAGCAGCAGGTAGCCCATGCTCGTGCGGTCCGCGAACGGGATCACGTGCGCGGCCTCGCCGACCAGCGGATCCCCGGTCTCGGACTCGGACTCGGACTCGGACTCGGCCTCGGGGTCGCCTGGGCTCGCGGGCTGACTGGGCAGGTCGAGGGGCTTGGCCCGCTCGTCGGGCGCCGACGGTTGGCGCGAGCAGCCGAGCGCGGCGGCGCCGAGGGCCAGGCACAGGACGAGGCGCCTCACGCTCGCCCTCCCCACGCGCCGATGAGCTCGGCGACGAGCGCCGGGTCGACGTTGCCGCCGGTCAGGATCACGCCGATCCGGATCGGCCGCTCTTCGCCCTCGGGGAGCCCGAGCTGCGCGCGCAGGCGCGGGGCCTCGCGGAGGGCGGCGGCGACCCCGGCGGCGCCCGAGGGCTCGACCAGGGTCTTGGCCCGGACGAGGACCGAGACCAGCGCGCGCCCGAGCTCGTCGTCGTCGACGCGGAAGCTGCCGTGGACGTCGCGCCTGGCGATCTCGAAATTGAGCGCGCCGACGCGCACGGGCTTGAGGCCGTCGGCGAGGGTCGGGCCCGGCTCGACGGCGACCCGATCGCCGGCCTCGAGGCTCGCGGCGAGGGCGTCGCAGCCGCGGGGCTCGACCGAGTAGATCCGCGTGCTGGTGTCGCGCGCGGCGAGGCAGGCCCCGGCCAGCACGCCGCCGCCGCCGACCGGGACGAGGATCGCGTCGAGCTCGACGCCGAGCGCCGCCGCGGCGTCGAGCAGCTCGGCGGTGGCCGTGCCCTGACCGCAGACGATGTCGGGGTGGTCGAAGGGCTGGATGATCGCCGCCCCGGACTCGGCCGCGAGCTCGTAGGCGACCACCCGCCGCTCCTCGGAGGTGTAGCCGGCGATCACGACCTTCGCGCCGAGCTCGCGCACGACCTCGAGCTTGACCTTGGGCGCGTCGATCGGCATCGCGATCGTGGCCGGGACGCCGAAGGCCCGAGCCGCGAGGGCGACGGCCTGGGCGTGGTTGCCCGAGCTGAAGGTGACGACCCCTCGGGCCAGGGTCTTCGCATCGAGTCGTCCGACCGCGTGCATCGCTCCGCGGGCCTTGAACGCCCCGATCCGCTGCATGTTCTCTGCCTTCAAGAAGAGCTCGACCGGGCCGTCGGCGAGGGCGTCGAGCCGCGGGACCCGGAGCGTCGGCGTGTGCACGACGCGACCGGCGATCCGCTCGGCCGCGGCGCGGACGTCGGGGGGCCCGAGGCGCTCGGCCCAGGCGGAGGCGTGGTCGGGGTGGTACTCGGTCATGCGCAAGCCCAGTGTAAGGGCAATTCTCCCCGCTCGGCGCACCGGCGCGGCGAAGCCGGTACACTCCGCGCCGGAGCATGCGCGCGCGCCTGTCCAAACTCCTGGCGGTCAGCCCCACGGTCTGGGCGCTGCTGCTCGGCGTGGTCGTGATCGTGATCTACGCGGCGTCGATCGGCGCCTGCGGGCCCTGGGATCCGTGGGAGACCCACTACGGCGAGGTCGCGCGCAACATCGTCGAGCGCAAGGACCCCATGGATCTGTGGTGGCGCCCGGGCTACGGGCCGCAGGGCAAGCGCGAGGGCGTGTTCGCCTCGAAGCACGCGCTGCCCTTTTGGTGCATGGCGCTGAGCTTCAAGCTGTTCGGCGTCGGGACCGGGCCGGTCGACGAGATGGTCCGCTCGCCGATCCCCGAGATCGCCCTGCGCCTGCCGAGCATGCTCGTCGGGCTGGGCACGGTCGCGCTCGTCGGTTGGTGCGTCGCGCGCCTGGTTCACTGGCGGGCCGGGCTGCTGACCGCGGCGGTGCTCGCGACCATGCCGCAGTACGCGATCCTCACCCGCCAGGCCGTGACCGACATGTTCTTTGTCGGGCCCGTGTGTCTGGCGATGGTCGGCTGGGCGATGGCCTGGCTGCAGCCCGAGCGCGAGCTCCGGACGATCGGTCGCGGTCGCGCGCGCGGGCTGCTGGAGATCCCCTGGGACCGGGCCTGGCTCGGCTTCCTGATCGTGTTCCTCGTTGGCGCGATCGTCCCGCTCGCGGTCCTCCACCACCACGTCCTCGACCCCGACACGATCGCCCGCGTGGCCCGGTGGAAGCGCAAGACGACCGCGACCGTCGACGACCTCCACACGATCGCGCGTCAGCTGACGGTCTACTGGGTCGTGGTCGTGGCCGTGGTCCTGCGCAGCCTGAGGTGGCGGCGGCGCAGCCAGGCCTGGATGGGCGTGGTCTACGTCGCTGGCGGGCTGTCGCTGATGGGCAAGGGCATGATCGGGCCGGGGATCATCGGGCTGCTGATCCTCGTCGACATGGTCGTCAACGGGCGCCTTCACTTGCTGTGGCAGCGCCGCTGCGAGCTCGCCGTCGGCATCTTGTTGTTCGTGGTCACCTGCTTTCCGTGGCACCACGCGATGGCGATCTTCCGCGGTGAGCGCTGGGTCAACGAGCTGATCGTCGTCAACAACCTGGCCCGCTTCGCGTCCGGCGAGCAAGAGCAGGCGGTCGGCGGGTTCGCGTTCTACCTGCGCACGCTCGGGCTCGCGGCGCTGCCGTGGTCGGCCGTGGTCCCGCCCGCGCTGTGGGCCGCCGTGCTCGCCTATCGTCACCAGCGCGGCGGGGACCCGGCGCAATTGCTGGGCGAGGCCGCAGACACGGACGCCGAGCGCGGCCGCTCGCTCCACCGCCTCGCGCTGCTGTGGTTCGTGGTCAGCTTCGGGCTGATCACCTACAGCGTGACCAAGTACTACCACTACCTCGCGCCCTGCCTGCCGCCGCTGGCGATCCTGGTCGGCGTGTGGCTGCACGGGCTGATGCCGACGCCGGTCCGCGAGCGCGCGCACGAGCGCGATCAAAGCGGCCGCGAGCCCCGCGCTCCGCTCGGCGACCAGCTCCCGATCCCGGCCACGCTCGCGTGCGCGCTGACGGGCTGCGCGGTGCTCTACATGGTCGTGCGCGCGACCCTCGACGAGCCGGCCTGGATCGCCCACCTGACCACCTACCTCTACACGGGCATGTGGCGTCAGGGCGCGGCGCCGGTCGATCGTCTGGTCTGGTGCGTCGTGCCCTTCGGCTTCGGCCTGCTGCTGTGGGTCGCGCGCAAGGGCCGGCTCGCGGTCGCGGGCATGGTCTTGTCGGGGCTGCTGACGACGACCTGGGTGATCGACGACTACCTCCCGGCGACGAGCGAGAACTGGTCGCAGCGCAGCGCCTTTCGCTACGCCTACGATCACGCCGGGAAGAACGACCGCCTCTTGAGCTGGTGGTTTTACTACCGGGGCGAGACCTACTTCGCCAAGCGCCGGATCTGGGTCTCGATGGAGCCCGACCGGGTCAAGCTGCGCGAGTACATCGACAAATTCCGCGGCAAGGGCACGACCTTCTGGGTCATGACCACCGCGCGCCACGCCGAGCGGGCCCGCTCGCACTTCCCGCCCGACCTCCGCGACGAGATCGACATCGTGTATCAGAACTTTCACTACGCCCTCATCAAGGTCGAGATCCCATGAGCGCGCCGGGTCCCGGTCAGCGCGTCGTCGTGCGCGAGTTCGGCGAGACGCCCCTCGACGCGCTCGCGGCCCACGTCGGGCTGGTCGCCCAGGCCTACCCCGAGGTCGATGGGCTCGGGCCCCGCGACGTGATCGTCGAGGTCCGCAGCGCCGCGGTCGGCTGGGTCGATCTGCTCATGACCAGCGGGCAGTACCAGCACATGCCCGCGCCGCCCTACTGTCCGGGGCTCGAGTACGCCGGGGTCGTCGCGTGGACCGGGGCCGAGGTCGAGGGCCTGCGCGTCGGTGACTCGGTCCTGTCCGACGGCCTGCGCACCGGTCCGCGCTCGCTCGGGCCCTACCAGCAGTGGGGGGGCTTCGCGAGCTACGCCGTGGCCCCGGCCGAGGGCCTGCTGCCGCTGCCCGCCGGGCTGTCCTTCGATCAGGGCTGCAACCTGCTCGGCAATTACGAGACCGCCTACCACTGCCTGATCCACCGCGGCCGGCTGGCCGCGGGCGAGGTCGTGCTGATCAACGGCGCGACCGGCTCGACCGGGCTCGCGGCCGTCGACCTGGCCAAGCGCGTGGGCGCGACGGTGATCGCGACCGGGCGCAGCGCGGCCAAGCTCGAGCAGGTCGCCGCGCGCGGGGCCGACCACGTCGTTGTGATCGGCGCCGACCTTGGCTTTCGTGACGAGGTCAAGGCGCTGACCGGCGGCCGCGGGGTCGACGTGGTCTACGATCCCGTCGGCGGCAAGGTCTCGCTCGAGAGCCTGCGCTGCGTGACCTTTGGCGCGCGCTTTTTGGTCGTCGGCTGGGCCTCGACGCCCTTCGTGGCGCGGGGCAAGGGCCAGCGCGGGGCGCCCAACGCCAACGTGCTGCCGACGAACCTGATCATGATGAAGAGCCTCGATGTGCTCGGGTGTCCGGCGGCGATCTCGGCCCACCGCGATCCCAGCTTGCGCGAGGCGAGGCTGCGGGACCTGCTCGCGTGGGTCGCCGCGGGCGAGATCTCGCCCCACGTCGACGCTCGCTACCCGCTCGCCGAGGTCCACGAGGCCATGCGCGCCAAGTGGGACAGCCGCTTCGTCGGCGGCGTCGTGGTCAATCCCTAGACATCCGGGGGCGAGCGCGCCGCCGCGACCCGCTCGGTCGGGATCGTCGGGTCGCGTCGCGCAGGTCGCATGGCCCACATCTTGCTGCACCTGCGGGGCGAGCCGAGCAGGAATCACCCCGATGCAGATCTACGAACGACTCGCGCAGGATCACGACCGCCAGCGAGAACTGGCCGGGCAGGAGGCGACCCGGCTCGGAGCCAGGTTCGAACAGCGCAAGGGTGCCGAAGAGTGAGCGCGCTCCAAACCCAGCCCGTCGTGTTCGACAGCTTCGCGAGTCTGGGGCGGGTCGCGGCGAGCACCATCGCCGTCTACGTGATGGTGATGGTGTTCATCCGGATCAGCGGCAAGCGCAGCACCTCGAAGATGAACAACTTCGACTGGATCGTCACGGTCGCGGTCGGCAGCATCACCGCCTCCACCATCGTCTTGCGGGACGTGGTCTTCCTCGACGGAGCGGTCGCGATCGGCCTGCTGATCGCGATCCAGTTTCTGGTCACCTGGGGCTCGGTGCGCAGCCGCGCGATCGAAAGGATCGTCAAGATGTCCCCCACCTTGCTCGCGCACAACGGAGAGCTGTGCGAGGACGCCATGCGGACCCAGCGTGTCACCCGGCGCGAGATCGACGCGGCGGTCCGCGGAGCCGGACTCCCGTGCCTGGAGGCGGTGGCCGCGGTCATTTTGGAGAACGACGCGGGGATCAGCGTCATCCCGTCGAGCGCGCTGAAGGATGGGCAGGAGCTCGCGGTGCTGCGCAATGTTCAGGGGGATCTTCCACCCTGAGGCGCGGCTTTAACTCTCGCACTTCAACGAAGTGATCTCGCCGCGCCAATACTCGAATCGACCCTCGGGCAGGAGCCACGAGACCTCGCCTCGGCATGGAACGCGCAACCCGCCGAGATCGGCGTAGTCGCTGAAGCGCCCCTCCCACGGAGCGGGGCCGGCGTCGCCCATCGAGCGCGTCTCCGAGTAGGTCCGCACGATGTCGCCCGCCTCGTCGAGGTGCGCGTCGACATAGGTGCGCGGATCGCCTGTCCAGACGCGGACGCTGCCCTCGGGGCCTTCGGCGAAGCGCAGCTCGGGGTTCGTCAGCAGCGCGGCCGGGTTCCAGGGCAGCTCGGCGAGGTAGCGCATCGCCTCTCCGCGATCGAGCTCGGGGCCGTCGTCGTGCGCGACCGGGAGCCGGCCCCAGAGCTTCACGTCGAGTCGCCCGTGTCCTCCCTCGAACGCGTCGTCGATGACCATCGTGACGAAGGGCGCCATCTTCACTCGCGCGTGCCAGCAAAACGCGACCTCGCGGGCGCTCGTCCACTGCTCGGCCGTGAACGGCCGCCAGCTCGCGTTGGGCTGGAGACGCATCGTCCCCTCTTGCTCGAGCACCACTCGCGCGTAGTCGCGGCGCAAAATGTTGCGCTCGGCGAAGCTCCGGAGCGCGTCGGGGAGTTGGGTCTGCGGGGTCGGGGTCTCGGTCATGGCAAAGTGGGGGGAGGTCGCCGTCGCTTTGAGCGGGAAGGCCTGAATAACGCGCTGCGCGCTTGATTTGGGTCTAGTCTTCAAGGGGTCTTGCAAAAAGGCCCCTCGCTGCGCGGCAAAGCTCCCTCCGCTCCCCCAAACGCTCGCCTCTCGGCTGCTAGGGCGCGAGCTTGCGCAGGAGCCACTCGGCGCCGTAGCGGTAGCCGACTCGCTGCCACAGCCACGAGGCCAAGGTCGCGAACGCGACGAAGGACAGCAGCACGGCCATCGCCGTGTTGGCGTCGAGGGCCTGCCAGACGCCGATCGGCCGGGTGGCCTCGCGAAACAGCCACACATGCAAGATCAGCAGCGTCAGCGAGGCCCGGCCGAGGGTCACGAGGGGGTTGCTCGCGCGCAGCGGCCAGCGCCGCTCCCAGGCCATGACCGCCCAAATGCCGAGCAGCACGGCGGCGAGCAGCAGCGCGACCAGGGTCGGCGAGGCCGGGAAGAAGGGGATCGTCAGGGTCGTCGTGCGCCACAGCGCGGTCCCGGCGGCCGGGGAGGCGAGCGCGCGCACGGCCAGCCCGACCGCCCCGACGGTCGCGGCGCCACCGGCCAGCGCGCCGATGCGTCCGAGCTTGCCCTCGCCGACAAAGCGGCCGCAGGCGAGGCCGGCCAGGTAGAACGAGAACCACGGGAAGATCGGGAATTGGCCCTCGGCCACGGCGATGCGCAGGCCGGTCCAGTCGACCGGGGACCTCGGGTCGCGGCCGCGCATGTACTCGTTGTGCAGCTGCAAGGGCACGTCGAGGCTGGCCTGAATCCAGCCCGTGGACGCGAGCACGGCGAGGGCGAGGCCGAGCAGGGCCGAGGTCGGCAGCCGGCGCAGGGCGGGCGTCAGCAGCATGCCGAAGCCCATCAGGTGGAGCACGAACCACGTGTGCCACGAGAACCAGCTCGGGGTCAGCCAGCTCAGCAGGTAGCCGAAGCCCATGACCGCGACGCCGCGCAGGGCGAGGGTCCGGTCGGGGTTCTTGCCCGCCTCGGCCCGCTTGGTCGCGAGCAGGCTCGAGCCGATGCCCGCGAGGGTGACGAAGGCCGGGGCCGCGCCGCCGCCGAGGGCGTTGAACACGAGCAGCCCGAGGTGGTCCTCGACCATGGTCTCGCCGGGCGAGAGCCCGCGCCACAGCCACACGCCGAGGTGCTGCTCGATCATCAAGAACACGGCGATGCCCCGGAGCACGTCGAGGCCGAGGAGGCGCTTGCCCTTGCTGCCGTGGCTGGCGGGGGCGGGGGGCTGGTCGTGGGCTTGGACGTCGCGCATGGGCTCGGTGGGGGCGGACTCAGGGCTTACGATCGGCGCGCTGCTCGGACAACATGAGCTCGAGGTGGGCGCTCGCGGGCGCGGCCATGACCTCGGCGGGGGAGCCCTCCTGGATCAGCTTGCCGCCCTCGATGACCAGGAGGCGATCGGCGAGCGCGAGGGCGTCGGCGAGCTCGTGGGTGACGACCAGGCTGACGCCCGAGAACGCGCGCAGGGTCTCGCGCAGGACCTCGCGGGCCTCGAGCTTGCTGAACGCGTCGAGGGCGACGAAGGGCTCGTCGAGCAGGAGCATGCGCGGCTCGACGATCAGCGCGCGGGCCAGGGCGACGCGCTGGGCCTGGCCGCCCGAGAGCTGGGCGGGGCGGCGGTCCGCGAGCTCGGCGATCGCAAAGCGCTCGAGCCAGGTCCGGGCCCGGGCCCGGGCGCTGCGCTTGTCGAGCCCCCGGGCGCGCGGGCCGTAGGCGACGTTGTCGAGGGCGCTGAGGTGCTCGAAGAGCGCGAGGCCCTGAAACAGGACGCCGACGTCGCGGGCCTGCGGCGGCAGGCGCACGCGGGTTGCGACGCGCTCGAGCAGGCGCCCGTCGAGCACGATCTCGCCGCGCCGCAGCGGGTGGAGCCCGGCGATCGCCCCGAGCACCGTCGACTTCCCGGCGCCGTTGGGCCCGACGAGCGCGAGGACCTCGCCGGTCGGAGCGGAGAACGCGACGTCGAGGTCGAAGCCCCCGAGCCGGACGTGGATGTCGGCGCGCAGGCTCATCGGCGCAGGCTCCCGCGCAGCGCGATGAGGATCGCCAGCGAGACGCCGAGCAAGATCAGCGAGAGCACGAGGGCGCCGTCGTGATCGCTCTGCAGCGCCTCGTAGACCGCCAGCGGCATGGTCTGGGTCCGGCCCTGAAAATTACCTGCGAAGGTGATCGTCGCGCCGAACTCGCCGAGGGCCCGGGCCCAGCACAGCGCGAGCCCGGCCAGGATCGAGGGCCGGATCGCGGGCAGCGTCACGGTCCACAAGATCCGCAAGCGGGTGGCGCCGAGGGTCGCGGCGGCGTCTTCGAGGCGGTGGTCGAGGTTCTCGAGCGCGGCCTCGCAGCTGAGGATCAAAAATGGCGCGGCCACGAAGGTCGCGGCCAAGATCGCCCCGCCGGTCGAGAACGCGAGCTCGATCCCGAGGCGCTCGAGCAGCGGCCCGAGCAGCCCGCGACGCCCGAGCGCGGCGAGGAGCGCGACCCCGGCCACGACCGGCGGCAGGACCATCGGCAGGGTCAGCAGCGCCCGGACCAGGGCCCGCCCGGGGAAGCGGTAGCGGGCCAGGACCCACGCGCAGGGGAAGCCGATGACCAGGGCCAAGAGCACGGCCGCGAGCGAGACGACCAGCGACAGGCGCAGGGCCTCGAGCACCGCCGGGCGGGTCAGCAGCGCGCCGAGCTCGGCGACCGGCGCCCGCGAGATCAGGCCCAGGAGCGGGACCACGAACAAGACCAGGCCGAGCAGCGCGAGCGGGAACAACAGGTAGTGACCCCAGCCCTCTCCCCTCGGGTCCGGGCGCGGATCTCGGCCCGGTCCGGCTGTGCTCGCGTCGCTCATGGCCCGTGCTCGGCGGAGGATACCCGGAGGCGATCGACAGTCACTCCTCGCCGACGCCGGCGGGAAACAGCGCCTTGTCGCCGAAGCGTCGGCGGACCTCGCTGAGCACGTCCTGGACCACCTCACCCTTGTGCTCGCCGCCCTCGGCCCCGAGCATGTCGCCGAGCGCGAGCTGCTCGGGCGCGCGACCCTCGGTGAGCTCGCTGACACCCAGCCCCGTCAGCCGAAACCGGCGCCCGCGCAGGAGCCCCTCGGCGTCGAGCTTGGCGACCAAGGTCCTCGCGGCGGCGAAGATCGCCGGGGTGTCGGCGGACGGCCGGTCGAGGGTGCGCTGCCGGGTCCAGGTCGTGAACGCGGTGTCGCGCAGCTTGATGTGGACCTTGCGCCCGCGCAGGCCCTTGGCCGCGAGCCGGTCGGCGACTCGGGTGGCCTGGCGCAGGAGCCAGTCCTCGATCTCGGCCCGGGTCCTGAGGTCGTCATGGAAGGTGTTCTCGTGGCTGATCTGCTTGCGCTCGCGTCCGGGCGTGACCTCGCGCTCGTCGATCCCGAGGCTGAGGCGATGGAGGTGGAGGCCGTGCTCGCCGAGGTCGCGCTCGAGCGTGGCCGCGCCGAGCTGGGCGATGTCGCCGACGGTCCGCACGCCGTAGCGGCGCAGGATCTGCTCGGTCCGCGGGCCCACGCCCCACAGCTCGCGCACGGGCAGCGGGGCCAGGAACGCGCGCTCGTGGCCCGGGAGGACCTCGGTCAGGCCGTCGGGCTTGTCGCGGTCGCTGGCGATCTTGGCGATGAACTTGGTCGCGGCGAGACCGACCGAGCAGGTCAGCGACAGCTCGCTGTGCACGGCCGCCCGGATCGCCTCGGCGATCGCCCGGGGGCTGCCGTGGAGCCGCTCGGTCCCGTCTAGATCCAAGAAGGCCTCGTCGATCGACAGGCCCTCGACGACCGGGGTGAAGCGGGAGAAGATCTCGAACACGCTGCGCGAGACCTCGACGTAGCGTTCGCGCCGGGGCGGGATCACGACCGCCGAGGGGCACTTGCGCAGGGCTACGGCCATCGCCTGGGCCGAGTGGCAGCCGAAGCGCCTCGCCTCGTAGGACGCGGCCGCGACCACGCCACGCTTGCCGGGGGAGCCGACGAGCACGGGCTTGCCCGCGAGGGCCGGGTTGTCGCGGACCTCGACCGACGCGAAGAAGGCGTCCATGTCGACGTGGGCGATGCGGCGGGGCGGCGCCATGACGAGATGATAGGCCAGGGATTAGGATGGGGCCGTGTACGAGTTTGACGACAGCCGTCGGCCCTTGGTCGTGGCCCGCATGCGCGGACACGTGGACGCGGCGGAGATCGCCCAGCTCCGGGCCGACCTCGACGCGCTCGTCGATCGGCGCGAATCCTTTGCGATCGTGTTCGACTTCGTCGAGATCGAGCTGCCGCCGCGCGCCGAGGTGATGGGCCTGCTGTCGTGGGCGCGAGAGATGCGGGGCCGCTTCAGTCGCTACTACGACAACGCGACCCCGCGCATCCCGTGCTTCACCGCCTATCACATGCCCTCGATGGTCGGGAACGTGCTGCGCTTCTTCTTGCAGATGCTGCCCTCGAACCGCAGCCAACATGTGATCTGCGCGTCGTATGAAGAGGCCGTCGAAGCCTGCGAGAACGCCCTCGCGCGGTTCGAGTCCGAGTGCTAGCACCCCGGGCTGCTAGTCCTAGCAAGTCGAGGTTGGCGCGGTGTGCGTCGGGTGTTTGTGGGGGTTCGGCGCGCTGCTATGAGTGGCCCATGTCCCCGACTCAAGAGCTTCCGCAGCACGTCCGCTACGCGCGCGAGGGCGCGCTGGCGACGATCACCCTCGACCGACCCGAGGCCCGCAACGCCTACAGCGACGAGATGTGCGCGCAGCTCTGCTCGGCCCTCGATCGCGCCGATGTCGACGCCGACGTGCGCTGCGTGATCCTGACCGGCGCGGGCAAGTCTTTTCATGCGGGCGGCGACATCAAGGCCATGCGCGCGCGCTCGGGCATGTTCGCGGGCGATCCGGCCGAGCTCCGCGCCCGCTACATGCGCGGGATCCAGGCGGTCCCGCGCCGGATCTCCGAGTTCTCCAAGCCCTTGATCGCCGCGATCAACGGCGCCGCGATCGGTGCGGGTCTCGATCTGGCCTGCATGTGTGACATCCGAATCGCGCGAGCCGGCGCCAAGCTCGGCTCGACCTTCGTCAAGGTCGGCCTCGTGCCGGGCGACGGCGGCGCGTACTTCCTGACCCGCGTCGTCGGGTTCTCGCGGGCGCTCGAGCTGTGCTTGACCGGGCGCGTGATCGAGGCCGAAGAGGCCCACGCGATCGGCTTGGTCCACGAGGTCGTGGCCGCCGAGGAGCTGCTCGAGGTCGCGCGCGCCCGGGCCGAGGCGATCGCCGCGAACCCGCCGGTCGCCGTACAGCTGACCAAGCGCGCCGCCTACCGCAGCTATCACGCGGATCAGGCGACCGCGCTCGAGCTCGCGGCGAGCTTCCAGGGCATCGCCCAAAACCACGACGACCACGCGCGCGCGCTGGCGAAACCGTGACCTTCTTCACTGCTCGCGCTCGCGTTTGACAAAACGAGCGGTCGGTCGCGCGGGTCGTATCGGGCATGCTGCTGAACCTCATGTCGAGGCAACGAGTCGCCGTTTGGTCCCTGCTGTGTGTCCCTTTGCTCGCGCCTGGGTGCAAGAAGGAGACTCGGGATCCCGACACCGCGTCGAGCGTGAAGCTCAGCAGCGACGACCCGATCGGTCAGGAGGTCGTCGCCCAGATGGACCTCACGACCGACCCCTGCGTCGACTTTTATCAGTACGCCTGCGGGGGCTGGATCGCCAACAACCCGCTGCCCGAAGATAAGCCCCGCTGGGGTCGTGGCTTTGGTGAGCTCGGCGATCGCAACAATGAGATCCTGCGCGAGATCCTCGACGCCGACACCGGCCGCGCCGGGGCGCTCTACAAGGCCTGCATGGACGAGCCGGCGATCGACGCGGCCGGGGCCACGCCGCTCGCGCCCTACCTGGCCAAGATCGAGGCGCTGAAGGTCAGCGACACCGAGGCGCTGTTCGAGCTCGTCGGTGAGCTCGACGCCAGCGTCGGGCTCGGGGCCTTCTTCGACTTCGGGCTCTCGATCGACTTCGAGCAGCCGGATCTGCACATCAGCGACCTCGGCCAGGGCGGCACGGGCCTGCCGGGCCCCTCGTTTTATCTCGACGAGGCCAAGGCCAGCCGCTTCTTGCCCGCCTACGAGGCCCACATCGCGCGGATGCTCGCCTTCGTCGACTACGGCCCCGAAGACGCGGCCGCGGCCGCCAAGCGGATCGTCGCCTTCGAGACCGAGCTCGCCAGGCTGCAAAAGCCCCCGGAGCAGATGCGCGACCCCGAGACCGTCTACCACCGCTGGGATCGCAAGGGCGTCGAGGACAGGTCCAAGCTGCCGTGGGCGGCCTACCTCGCGGCCGTCGGCGCGCCCGAGCTCGAGCTGATCAACGTCAGCAACCCCGAGTTCGTCGAGGGCCTCCCGGCGGTCATCGGAGCCGCCGACGCGGCCACGATCAAAGACTACCTGCGCTTCAACCTGATCCGCAGCACCGCCAACTTGCTCTCGGCCGAGATCGTCGAGGCCAACTTTCAATTCGCCGCGGCCCTGACCGGTCAACAGCAGCTCCAGCCGAGGTGGGAGCGCTGCGTCGGGGCGGTCAACAGCTCGGTCGGGGATCTGCTCAGCCAGCAGTTCGTCGAGCGCAGCTTCGCGGGCGACAGCCGCGAGATCGCCGTCGACATGATCGAGCGGGTCGAGGCCGCGTTCGAGGCCGGGCTGCCCGCGCTGGCGTGGATGGACGACGCGACCCGCGAGGCCGCGGTCGGCAAGATCGACAAGATCGAGAACAAGATCGGCTACCCCGAGAAGTGGCGGAGCTACGAGGGGCTCGAGCTCTCGGGCGCCTACTTCACCGACGCGGTCGCGGCGCGGGCCTGGGCCAGCGCCGAGCAGATCGCCAAGGTCGGCCAGCAGGTCGACGAGCAGGAGTGGCGCTGGCCGGCGTCGATCGTCAACGCCAGCTACAACCCCCTGCAAAACGTCATGAACTTCCCGGCCGGGATCCTCCAGCCGCCCTTCTTCCACCGCGACCACCCCAAGGCCATGAACTTCGGGGCCATGGGCATGGTCATGGGCCACGAGCTGACCCACGGCTTCGACGACAGCGGGCGCAAGTTCGACGCCGACGGGGTCATGCGCGAGTGGTGGGCGCCCGAGGTCGCGGACAGCTTCGAGGTTCAGACCCAGTGTGTGGTCGAGACCTACTCGGCGCTCGAGGTCCAGCCCGGCGTCCACGTCAAGGGCGAGCTGACCCTCGGTGAGAACATCGCCGACTTTGGCGGGGTCAAGGAGGCCTACATCGCGTACCAGGCCTGGGTCGCCGAGCACGGGCCCGAGCCCGAGCTGATCGACGGGCTCAGCAACGAGCAGCTGTTCTTCGTCGCCCTGGCCCAGAGCTGGTGCACCGTCAGCACGCCGGAGTTCGACGAGCTCCTGGTCTCCGTCGACCCCCACTCACCGCCAAAATTCCGCATCAACGTGCCGGCCTCGCACTTCCCGGGCTTCTGGGACGCGTTCTCGTGTAGCGAGGGCACGCCCATGCACCCCGAGCAAGTCTGCTCGGTCTGGTAGGGGGCTCGCCCACGCACGGCCGCTGCGTGGGCGACTTCGGCACGCCGTGCCGCGGATCCGGAGTCCGCCGCTCGCCCGCTGGGTCCGACATCCGCGTGCGATCTGTGTGCTGAACGCGCTACCCTCGCTGGCGAGATGGCGGATCGGCCCAGCGCGTCGGCGGGCTCGGAGGCGAGCGCCGAGCTCGACACGCCGGCTGACGCCACGCAGCTCGACATGCCCGGCTCGGCGTCGCTGCCGAGCGCCGACGCCGACGCGGTCGCGCCGGGCACACGCATCAGCCGCTACATGGTCGTCGAGGTCGTCGGCTCGGGCGGCGTCGGGATCGTCTACGCGGCCTACGATCCCGACCTCGACCGCAAGGTCGCGCTCAAGCAGCTGCGCCGCAGCAAGCTCGTCGGCCAGACCGACGCGGTCAACCAACGGCGCAGCCGCCTGCGCCGCGAGGCCCAGGCCCTCGCCCGGCTCTCGCACCCCAACGTCGTCCCGGTCTACGAGGTCGCAACCTGCGACGACCAGATCTACGTGGTCATGGAGTTCGTCGAGGGCAGGACCCTCGGCGAGTGGCTCGGCGAGGCGCCGCGCGCGTGGGCCGAGATCGTCGGCATGTTCATTCAGGCCGCGCGGGGGCTCGCGGCCGCCCACGCGGCCGACATCGTCCACCGCGACTTCAAGCCCGACAACGTCCGCGTTGGCGTCGACGGGCGCGTGCGCGTGCTCGACTTTGGGCTCGCGGCGCAGCTGCGCGAGGGCGACCCCGAGACCTCGGTCGCGCGCCTCCAAGAGCTGTGGGACCGACCCTTCGACCCGGACAGCTGGAGCGAGTCGGGCGAGGTCACGCGCGAGCGCGAGGACGTGGTCACGCGCGAGGGCCAGGTCATGGGCACGCCGGCCTACATGGCGCCGGAGCAGGCCTCGGGCGGGGCCGTCGACGCGCGCAGCGATCAGTTCAGCTTCTGCGTCGCGCTCTACGAGGCGCTCTACGGGACCCGGCCGTTTCGCGGGCGCTTCGACGACCCGCGCCGGTTTCGCGACCTCAGCCGCGCGCGCTCGCTGCCCGGGACCCGGCCCGAGGATCTGCCCGACGCCATCGAGCGGGTCCTGCTGCGCGGCCTGAGCCTCGTGCCCGGGCGGCGCTTTGCGAGCATGGACGAGCTGCTGGCCGCGCTGACCAGCGTGGCTTCGGGCCCGCGCCGGCTGTGGTGGGTGCCGGTCTCGGTCATGGTCCTGGCGATCGTCGCGCTCGTCGCCTTCTACGAGGGCCGCGAGGGCTCGACGGCGGTCTGTGACGACGGCAGCGGCATGCTCGAGGGCGTGTGGGACGAGGCCGTGGCCGCCGAGCTCAGCGAGGTCGCGCTGCGCTCGAACCAGCCCTACGCGCCCGACACCTGGGCCAGCGTCGAGGCTGGCTTCGACCAGTGGGCGCGGCAGTGGTCGCGCTCGCGCCTGCGCGCCTGCGAGGCGACCCACGTCCAGGGGGACCAGAGCCTGGCGCTGCTCGAGCGCCGGATCGCGTGCCTGGATCTGCAGCTGATCCGGGTCGAGAGCGTGGTCGCGGGCCTGCGCCACCTCGAGCAGCGGCCCGAGGCGCTGCTCGAGCGCCTGCCCTCGCTCGGGCTGCCGAGCGTCGACAGCTGCGCCGCCGCCAACGTGCTCGAGCGCTCGCCGCTCGCGCCCCGCGACGAAGGAGCGGCCCGCGAGGCCCAGGCGATCCGCCAGCTCCTCGCCGAGGTCGAGGGCCTGACCGACGTCGGCGAGTTCGACGAGGCGATCGAGCGCGGCGAGCTCGCCCGCGAGCGCGCCCGGATCCTCGAGTTCGAGCCGGTCACCGCCGAGGCCCTGCTCTTGCTCGGGCTCGCCGTCGATCGTCAGCGCACACAAGAGCAGCGCGGCGAGGGGCTGTTGCGCGAGGCGGCCTGGGCGGCGCAGCGCTCGGGTCACGAGCGGGTGCTGATCCGGGCGGCCGCGGCCCTCGCCGCGACCCTCGCGAGCGACCAGGCCCGCTTCGAGCTGGCCAAGGTCTGGGCCGAGCTCGCGCGCGCGGCCCTGGTCCACTACGGCCACGACACGGACATCGAGGCCGAGGTCCACCAGCACCTCGGCGAGCTCGCGATGGCGCTCGGTGACTACGACAGCGCGCTGGCCGAGCATCGCCGCTCGCTCGAGCTCGCGCGCTCGCGTGACGGCGAGCGCGGGCCCGCGTACATCGGCGCGCTGCGGGCGATCGGCGACGCCCACCACGAGCTCGGGCACTACGGCGAGGCCGGCGAGAGCCTCGGTCGCGCGCGCGCGCTCGCGGCCGCCTCGCTCGGCGCCAAGCACCCGATGGTCCCGATGATCCTCGACGCGATCGGCAACAACGAGGCCTCCCAGGGCCACTTCGACCAGGCCCTCGAGCTCTACCGCCGCGCGCTCGAGATCAACGAGGAGGTCTACGGCGCCGAGCACCGCCGCGTGGCCAAGAACCTCAACAACCTCGCGATCATCTACGACGAGACCGGCCGCTACGAGGAGTCGATCGAGACCCTCGAGCGCGCGCGGAGGATCCTCGTCGAGGAGCTCGGCCGCGCCCACCCCGACGTCGCCTTCGTCGACGTCAACGTTGGCTCGGCGCTCCAGAACCTCGGCCGCGACCACGAGGCGATCGCCCGCTACCAGCTCGCGCTGAAGGTGCTCGAGGACAGCCTCGGGCCCGAGCACATGGCCGTCGGCGTGACCTTGCAGAACATGGGGGCGGCGCGCATGGCCCTCGGCGCTCACGCCAGCGCGCTCGCGGACTACGGGCGGTCCCAGGCCGTGCTCGAGCGGGCGCTCGGGGACAGCCACCCGACCCTCGCCGCGCTCGAGCTCAACCGCGCCGTGGCCCTGCGCGCTCTGCATCGCTACGACGAGGCGTTGGCCGCGGATCTGCGCGCGCTCGACATGCGCGAGCAGGCGTTCGGCCCCGACCACAGCGAGTCCGTCGAGGTCCTCGCCGGCCTCGTCGAGACCGAGCTCGCCCTCGGCCACCCCGAGCGCGCGCGAGCCTACGGTGAGCGCGCGGTGAAGATCGCGGGCGAGGGCAACACGCCGGTCGAGCAAGCCGAGCTCCGCCTGGCGCTGGCCAAGGCGCTGATCGTCGATCCCTCAGCCGAGGATCGGGCCCGGGCCGAGGCCCTCGCCGGCGAGGCCCTGGTCGCGCTCGCCAGGGCTCGAGGCGGGGCCGAGGTCCGGACCAAGATCGAGGACTGGTTGGCCAGCGAGGGCTTCGAGCTTCCGGCCGACTGACAAGTAACGATGAGCTTTGCGGTGACCCCGCGCGTCGCCCCGCCCGGGCCGGTGGCTCGACCCTCCGGGTCGGCTATGGCAGGCTTTGTCCGTGTATCAGCCGGGCCAGAGCCCTTTCCACACCCGCGGGACGACCTACATGGGCATCCGCGACTACGCCGTGAAGCGAGTTCCGGGGGGCATGGCCCAACTTGGCGATGCGCTCCCAGATGCTGCATATCGCGCATTCTCCTCGCAGATGTTCGTCGGCATTGGCTGGTATGACGCGCTCCCGATTCGAACGCTGACCGAGGCGGTGGCCAAGCTAGAGGGGAAGACCTGGGCAGACTCGGTCCGCTCCGGATCGATGGACGTCGCCCGTCGTGACCTCAATATCTTTCGTCGGGTGCTGTTCAAAGCCGTCAGCCCCGAGCGCGTCGTCGAGCGGCTGCAAGCCGCGACGATGCAACATTTCAACTTTGGTGAGACCGAGATCGTCGAGTCGGAGGTCGGTCACTCTGCGGCGATCTTTCACGGTGTGCCCGAACCGGTTGGCGAGTGGTTCCTGACCATGCTGCAAGGTTACGCCAGCGTACTGATCACCACGGCAGGCGGGCATGATCCCGTGATCACCGGCGAGGTGGTGCTGGCCGGACACCGCGATGGTGTCGATCTCGTCGACGTGAACGTCGACTTGCGTTGGAATCGCTAGCAGCCCGCTGGTACCGCGTGTCCGAAGTCGGCTTCGAGTTTCGCGGCGGGTAGCTTGGGGGCGTTGATGGGGCTGCTAGGGATCCGCGCGAGGCCGCAGGAGGTCCGAGTTCGGGGCGTCGCCTCTCCATCTGGGGTGCAGAAGGCTCTTGGTGCCGTGGCTCCAGGTCGGTCGGGTGGGCGTCGAAGTTGCTTTTCGTACGGCGATACCCCGAACTCGGACCTCCTGCGGCCTTGTTGCGCTCTGCTCTTTGCGGTGGGTGACCCCGCCCCGAAGCGCTGGGCGACATCTCGGCGGGCTTGCGGAGAGGCGAGCGTTTGGGGGGAGCGAGGGGGCTTTCGAAAGGCGCCTTGAAGAGCAGAACGAGCGGAGAGGCGAGCGCGCAGCGCTCGAGTCAGGGCTAGCAGCCCGGGCTGCTAGCACCCCGGGCTGCTAGCAGGCCGTTGCCCGGACCTGGACGGGGTGTGTGGGCCGCGTGGTGACCACGGAGGTCAGCGCGGGTGAGGGTCCAAGCGCCACGAAGCGCAAGCGTCGAACCCAACAAGCCAGGGCCAGGGACATCTCAATCAGGGCAAAGCGCATGCCAATGCAAAGATGGGGGCCGGCGCCGAAGGGGAACCATGCGAAGCGAGTCCGCTGGCCCTGATCGAGCCAACGCTCGGGTCGGAAGTCGAGGGCGTCTGGTCCCCACCAGCGGGTCGAGCGTTGGATGACCCAGGCCGAGGCGACGACCTGGGTGCCCGCTGCAACCCGAAGGTTGCCGATCTGTGTGGGCTCGAGGGCTTCGCGGGCGACGCCCCAGATCGGCGGGATCAGTCGCAGGGACTCGTGGACGACGGCTTCGAGCAAGGGCAGGTTGGGGAGGTCGTCGATGTCTGGCGCTCGATCGCCGAGCACTGCGTCGAGCTCCGCGGCGAGGCGGTCGACGACGTCGCGGTGGCGCATGAGCAGATCGAGGGCCATGGTCAGGCCCATGGCGGTCGTCTCTTGGGCGGCGAGGATCAGGGTGGTGACGTCTTCGCGCAGCTGTTGTTCGCCGAGCTGGTCCTGGCCGTCCCAGCTCCGGACCAGATCGGAGAGCAGACTTTGGTCGGGGGCCGCGCGGGCCTGGGCGGCGAGCTCGCCGATGACGCGATCGAAGTTGGCGATGAGCTCCAGCTGTCGCCGCCGCCGTCGGGTGGTGATCCGACGGTAGGGCTCGCCGTCGAACAACATCGAGAGCAGCATGAATTCGTAGGAGCCGAAGTCGTCCCAAAATACGTCGAATCCGCGTCGAAGCTGGGCGCGCGCGGGGCCGAGCGGGGCCGAGGTCAGGACGTCCATGAGCACGTCGAACATGAAGTCGAGCATCTGCGCGTGCAGATCGAAGGCTCGGCCGCTGGCCCAGCGCTGGGCGTAGGCGTGGGCGTGGTCGACGATGACGCTGGTGTAGCGTCGCAGCCCGGCCTTGCGCAGCGCCGGGGCGAGGAGTCGTCGGCGCGCGACCCAGGCCTGGCCCGAGCGCGTCACGACGCTGTCCCCGATCACGCAGGACATGCCGCGGGTCAGGGCGCTCTTGCGAAAGGCCCCGGCTCGGGTGACGAGGAGCTCACGCACGAGGGTGGGCTCGAACAAGAGGTAGGCCGACGGACCTGGCGTCCGCATCTCGACGATGTCGCCGTGCTCCTCGGCCCAGCGCGTCGACGCGGCGAAAGGATCGCGGACCCAGTCGAGCAGGTTGCCGAGCAGCGGGAGTCCGCGGGGCACCGGGGGCTGCGCGGAGGCCTCGGGGCCCGAGGGCTTGGGGTCGTGGGGCTTCATCGCCGCTCCAAGACGATCAGATCGTAGCGAATGGCCCGGACCAGCAGACCGATGCTCATGATCTGCGAGGTCTTGGCGAGCTCGACCCAGTGGCGCCGATGGGGCCCGGCGTCGACCCGCGCGAGGCTCCGGAGCACGGCGAACACGGTCCGCTGGCAGCCGGGGAGGGTCTGCCAGTTGATATTTCGCAGCTCGCGGGTGACGAACCACGGCGACCACGACGCCTGGTTGTCGCGGATCGTCCCCATGCGTCGCAGCGGCGGCGGACCCGAACGGATCGCGGGGCTCAACGCCGCGCAAAAGCAGATGTCGGCGAGGACCATGCGCGCGCCCGGCCGCAGGACCCGGGCGGCCTCCTTGTAAAACCGCGGCCGGTCGAAGTGGGGGGCGCACTCGATCGCGACCAGGCCATCTGCGCTGGCGTCGGCGAGCGCGGCCATGTCTTCGGCGGGCTGGTGATGAAAGCGCAGGCGCCCGTCCAACCCGAGCTCTGCGGCCCGGCGCCGGGCCTCCTGGACCTGACGCGCAGAGATGTTGAAGCCGATCAGCTCGGCGAAGTCATGGTGCCGCGCGGCCCATAGATCCTGAGCCCCGCTGCCGAAGCCGACGTCGATGATGCGATCGCCTGGCCCGGGGCCGAGGGCGCGAAACACCTCGCAAACGAGCCGCTCCCGGGTCGCGGCCAAGGGTTGGTGGAGGGCGGTCTGGTAGCCCCAATTGAAGTAGGTCTCACCTTGTCCCCAGGACTCGTGGATGGCCTGGAATGCGTCGTATTGCTCGGACAGGAGCTGCTCGAGGCGCTGATCGGCGTTGGCGTTCATGGGCTCGGCTAGCGCTTGAACAGGGCGTTGATGTTTGGCGGCTTGAGGTGAAAACGATCGCGCCACATCGAGTCCTGGAGGCGGCGGCCCTGGCCAGCTTGGTGGGCGTTGCGCAGCAGCTCACGCGAGCTCTTGTAGAGCTTGCCGGCGAGCTCGTAGGTCCGGTTGAAGCGGGTCAGGCCGGGCTCGACCCAGCGCGTTGCGATGCCGATGCTGCTCGGGGACAGGTTGTCGACAGCGTGCCACCACCACGGTGGATTGATCAGCATGTCGCCGGCTTCGAGCCGGCAGGTGAGCCGGGGGATCTGCCTGTAGAGTGGGTACTTGGAGTCGATCTCTTCGGGGTTGCGATGGCGCACGCGCGAGACCCCGTAGCCCATGTGATGCAGGATTGGGTAGATCCACGACGAGTAGCTGGGGTGCGCGAACACCCAGTCTTTGACGCCGTGGATCATTGCGAAGAAGTTGAAAAAGGGCGCGCAGTGAAAGGGGGTGCCGGTGCCCGCTCCGCCGATGAAGAGCTCCGCGCCGAAGTACTCGGCGACCTCACCCATGTAGCGCTTCATCGTGTCGAGGGGCAGCTGCTCGAGGAGCTCGGGCTCCTCGATGAACACGTCCGAGGCGCTACGCACGTACTTGCCGCTTTGGTCCCCTGCGATGATCTCGTCGAGCAGCTCAGCCATCGAGCTCTTGTGCTCGGTGAGGTCGGTGTTGGTCACCCACATGCGCGCGTCGCCAAAGCGCTGCTTGAGGCGCTCGAGGCTCCAGCGCTGGAGCAGGTCCTTGCTAAACAGGCCCTCGAGGACCACGGGGGTGTGGTCGATCAGCGCCTGGAGCTCGGCGGGGGTGACCTCATCGGCGCGGAGCCGGGGGATCTCGAAGGTCTCGTCGTCGGCGTAGACGCGGGCTCGACCGAGCAGCGCGCGATGGACGAGGGTCCGCTCGAGCGCCTCGAAGGGGACCTTGAGCTTCTCGCCGTCCATGGGTTGCTCTGGGCGGCTCTTCATCAGAGGCATGAAGGGCATCAGAACCAGGTGGCGGCTGAGCAGCACCCCCTTGGTCACGAGCTGGGTCTTGAGACCCAGCTTTGGCGCGCGGAACTCAGAGAAGGATTCGGGCCGGGGGATCGCGCGGCGGTCTGAGGCAGGAGATGGTGGCTGCGTGGGCATGGCAATTGCTCGTGGGCAATGTAGCGATGCGGGCCAAGGACGGCAACCTCATAATGTTCATAGCTGTCCGGGCATGGAGTTGGGTAATGTGCACACCTTGGGGCGGGGAGGGGGGAGCTGCGATCGCGGGCCGGCTCCTTGACCCGGTCAAGAGTTGGGCTTGGGCGGGTCTCTGGCCACGAATTCATCGAGTTCTCGCGATCGTGGGGGGTTGATGTTCGCGTCGCTTGTCGCTAAGACACGGTTCGAACGCGGGCAGAGCCGCGTTCGGTTGTGATGATTTCGGCTCGGAAGACGATCTCCACTGCTAGCGTACAATCGTGGCTCGAAGTCACGATTCGTTCGCGGTTTTCGTCGAATCACGGCGCGGTCGGGCCCGGGGTCCGGTTTCGCGAGCTCGGCCTCGACTCGGGCCAATTGCTCGAGCTCGTGGCCCTGGCCGGTCGCCGCTACGGCTGCAGGATCGCCGCGACCGCGCCGTGGGAGCACCCCACGCCCCGAGCCCTGGCGGCCCATATTGTTGCGACCCTCGCCACGAGCGAGGCCGAGGCGAGCCGCGCTCGAACGCCGGCCGCGAGGGCTGCACGCGAGGGCGTGGCGATCGTCGGTATCGGGTGCCGGTTGCCGGGCGGGGTCGCGGGGCCAGGGGATCTCTGGGCGCTGCTGTGCGCGGGCGGCAGCGGCGTCACCGAGGTCCCGGCCGCGCGTTGGGACGCCCGGGCCTGGTTCGACGAAGACCGCTTCGCGCCGGGCAAGTCGACGACTCGAGCCGGGGGATTCCTGGCCGACGTCGCCGGCTTCGAGCCGAGCTTCTTCGGGGTCACGCCGACGGAGGCGGCCCAGATGGACCCGCAGCAGCGGCTGATCCTCGAGTTGGCTTGGGAGGCGCTCGAGGACGCGAGGATTCGGCCACGTAGCCTGCGAGAGCAGGCCGTGGGGGTGTTCATTGGCGCGATGTGGAGCGACTACGCCCGCCTGACGAGCGCCGACGCCGAGTCGATCGACCCGTACACGGCGACCGGTCAGGACACGTCGATCATCTCGGCGCGGGTGTCGTATTTCTTGGGCCTCCAGGGTCCGAGCCTGACGCTCAACACGGCCTGCTCGAGCTCGCTGGTCGCGGTCCACCTGGCGTGCCAGAGCCTGGCCCGGGGCGAGAGCGAGCTGGCCCTGGCCGGCGGCGTCCATGTCATGGCCTCGCCGCTGAGCACGGTCGCGATGACCAAGTTCGGGGCCATGAACCCCGACGGTCAGTGTCGGGCCTTCGACGCTGGGGCCAACGGCTATGTCCGCGGCGAGGGGGCGGGCCTGGTCGTGCTCGAGCCGTTGTCGCGGGCGGTCGCGGCGGGTCGGCGGATCTATGGTGTGATCCGGGGGAGCGCGGTCAACAATGATGGCTTCTCGAACGGGCTGACGGCGCCCAACCCCAAGGCCCAGGTCGCGGTCGTGCGCGCGGCGCTGGCCGACGCGGGGGTCGAGGCCGGGACGATCGACTATGTCGAGACCCATGGGCCCGGGACGCTGCTCGGCGATCCGATGGAGGCCGGGGCGCTCGGTGCTGCGCTCGGTGCCCGGCGCCCGGGCGCGAGCTCCGGCGAGCGCGTGCTCGCGATCGGCTCGGTCAAGACCAACCTCGGCCACCTCGAGGCGGCGGCCGGAGTCACGGGGCTGATCAAGACGGCGCTGGCCCTGCACCACCGCGCGATCCCTCCCAACCTCTACTTCGAGCGGGCCAACCCGCACATCGACTTTGCCGGCGAAGGCCTCGCGGTCCCGACCGCGCTCGCGGCCTGGCCCGAGCGCGAGAGCAACGCGCCGCCGCGGGCGGGGGTGAGCTCCTTTGGCTTCGGCGGGACCAACTGCCACGCGGTGCTCGAGGCCGCGCCGACGAGCCGGGCCCGGCTGCTGGTCGTCGAGGCCGACGACGCCGAACAGCTCCGCGTCGCGGCGCTCGAGCTGTTCGGCGCCGCGACGGCGCCCGCGAGCTCCGGCCCCTCGCTGGGCCTGAAGCGGACGCCGGGCGGGCGCGACTCCAGCTTGCGGGCCGCGGCGCTGGTCCGCTCGCGGGCCGAGCTGCTGGCTGAACTGACCGCGCTGCTGTCGGCGCCGGCCGCCCGAGCGAGGCGGGCGCCCGGGCCGAGGCCAAAGCTGGTGTTCGTGTGTCCCGGCCACGGCTCGCAGTGGCCCGGAATGATCCGTGGCCTGATCCACGAGCCGGTCGTTCGCCAGACCTTCGAGGCCTGCGAGCGGGCGCTCGGTCAGCGCTGCGAGTGGTCCCTGCTCGAGGCCCTGTGCGCCGACGCGAGCGAGGGCCCTGCGCCCTTGGAGGTCGTTCAGGTCACGCTGTGTGCGACGGCGATCGCCCTGGGCCGGCTGTGGCGGGCGTGGGGCGTCGAGCCTGACGCGCTGGTCGGGCACAGCGTCGGCGAGGTCGCGGCCGCGCACCTGGCGGGGGTCCTGTCCCTGGCCGACG
The DNA here is from genome assembly GCF_002994615.1 of Enhygromyxa salina. Classification (GTDB taxonomy): domain Bacteria; phylum Myxococcota_A; class Polyangia; order Nannocystales; family Nannocystaceae; genus Plesiocystis; species Plesiocystis salina_A. Next base: position 25,464 of record NZ_PVNK01000145.1, read on the forward strand.
CGATGACGATCGTGCTCGCGCGCAGCCGGGCGATCGCTGGCTTCGTTCAAGACGAGGGCGGGATGTTGGTTGTCGATCTCGACGGCGCCTCGACCCTCGCGGGGCTGGGGGCCGCGGCCGAGGGCTTGTGCGTGGCGGTCGACGGCTCGCCGCGCACGACGGTGCTCTCGGGCGCTCGAGGCCGCCTGGCTGCGGCCGCCGCGATCCTCAATGGCCTGGGCATTCGCCACGCGCGGGTCGAGATCGAGTACGCCTCGCACAGCCCGGTGATCGAGCCGGCCCTGGGACCTCTGGCCGAGGCCTTGGCCGGGATCTCGCCGGGCCGCGCGAGCGTCCCGCTGCGCTCGACGACCCGCGACGCGTGGCTGGACGGGCCGGAGTGCGACGCCGAACACTGGGTTCGCAACCTGCGTGATCCCGTGCGCCTCGGGTCGGCGATCCGGGGGATCGCAAAGGAGCAGCCGTGTGTGTTCATCGAGCTCGGGGGCCATCCGGTCGTGCTCGAGCCGATCCGTCAGCTGGTGGCCGAGCGCGAGGCCCCAAGCTGGACCTTGGCTTCGGGGCGCCGCGGCGAGGATGCTCGCGAGGTCATGCTCGCTAGCGTCGCCGAGCTCTACCCGCTCGGTGTCGACCCGGACTGGGCCATGATCGGGGCGGGCAGCGCGGTCGTGGGGTCGACCTCGGACCGCCCGCGCGCGGCCGCGAGCGATGACGGGGGGCCGATCATCCCGCTGCTGATCTCGGGGACCCACGAGGCTGGCCTGCGGGCCCAGGCCGATCGCCTGCGGGCCTCGCTGGCCCGCGGGCCTGAGCCCCGGCTCGTCGATCTGGGCTACTCGTTGGCGACGACCCGGACTCACTTCGAGCGTCGCGCGGTCGTGTTCGCTCGCGCCGCCGAGCTCAGCGCGGCGCTCGCCGAGCTCGGGGCCGGGGCGCCGGCCTCCGCGGGCCGCCGCGTCGAGGGCCTGGCCACCGTCGAAGGCGCGGTGGCGTGGCTGTTTCCTGCCACCTCGCAGCTCCCGGCGTCGGGGGTCGTCGACATGCTCGAGGCTTCGCTGGAGTTCGCGCGGGCGATCGACGGGTGCGAGCGCGCGCTCGAGGATCACCCGCAGCGGCCCGAGGGGTCCTTGCGTGGCTGCCTGATCGGCGAGCTCGAGGGGTGCGAGCGGCTGCGCGAGGCGGCCCGGATCGCCGGGATGATCGCGCTGGCCGAGGTCTGGGCGGCGCTGGGGGTTGAGCCGGACGCGCTGGTCGGGTCCGGAGCCGGGCTGATCGCGGCGGCGGTGTTCGCCGGCTGCGTGTCGCTTGGAGACGCGCTGAGCGGTGCGGTGAGCAGCGGGGCCAACATCGATCTGAGCGGCGCCGCGATCCCGGTGTTGTCGTCACGCGCGCTCGGCCTCGTGGACGGCGAGCTCAACCCTGCGTCGCAGGCTCGGCTGCGCGAGGCCGGCTACGCGTTCGTGATCTCGCTCGAGTTGGACGAAGGGTCGACATCCACCGAGGCCGAGGCCGAGGACGCGGTCGAGGACGCGGTCGGGGTCGCGGCCCTGGCCCGCGACGAAGACGGCCGGGCGTCGCCGCTCGAGCCCCTGGCGACGCTCCACGCCCGCGGCCTGAGCGTCGCGTGGGAGCGGGTGTTCGCGCCCCTTGGTCCCCGGGTTGTCGATCTGCCGACCCACGCGTTCATCCGCGAGCGCTGCTGGCTGCCGAGCGCGGCCGTCGAGCGCGGGCCGGAGGCCGCGACGAACACGAGCGGGCGGGCGCGGGTGATCTTCGTGTTCCCGGGCCAGGGCGGTCAGTGGCTGGGGATGGGGCGGACCCTGATCGCGAGCGAGCCGAGCTTTCGCCGGGCGCTCGCGGCCTGCGATCGGGCCCTCGCGCCGCACTTCGAAGGATCGGTGCTCGCCGAGCTCGAGGCCGACGAGGCCCGCTCACGGCTGGATCGCAACGACGTGATCCAGCCGGTGCTGTGGGCGTTCCAGATCGCCCTCGCCGAGCTCTGGCGGGCGCGCGGGGTCGAGCCCGACGCGGTCATGGGCCACAGCATGGGGGAGATCGCGGCGGCGTGTGTGGCCGGGGCGCTCACCCTCGAGGACGGCGCGCGGATCGTCGCTCGCCGCAGCCAGATCGCGCGGGCGCGCGCGGCTGGACGAGGCGAGATGGCGGTGGTCGAGCTGTCGATCGCGGACGCCGAGAGGGCGGTCGCGGACAGCGGCGGCGCGGTGGTGGTCGGCGTTCACAACGGGCCGCGATCCTGCGTGCTCTCGGGCGAGCCGGAGGCGCTCACGGCGGTCCTCGCCAAGCTCGAGGCCCGGGCAGTGTTCTGCCGCCGGGTCAAGGTCGACTACGCGTCCCACAGCCCGCTGATCGAGCCGCTGGTCGAGCCCGTCCGGGCGGCGTTGGTTGGGATCGCGCCTCGCTCGGGCCGGATCCCGATGCTCTCGACGGTCCGGGCCGACTGGCAGCCGGGGGCTTCGCTGGGACCGGAGTACTGGGCGACGAACCTGCGCGCGCGGGTCCGCTTCGCGGAGGGCGTGGACCGCTTGTTGGCGCCGGCGGGCGAGGGCCCGAGCGCGAGCTGGGGTGACGCGCCGCGGGTGTTTGTGGAGATCGGTCCGCACCCGGTGCTGACGACGGCGATCGCCGATGCGTCGGGCCCCGGTCGACCCGCGCGGGCGCTGGGATCGCTGCGCCGCGGCGAAGACGAGCGCGCCTGCATGGACGAGGTCCTCGACCAGTTGCGGGCCGCGTCCGCCGCTCACCGCCCGGGCCCGCCCCGGGACGCGCCGGCGGGGTTGCGCGAGCTGAGCTCACCCGCGCTGGCGAAGGCGCGGGTCGCCGAGGGCCGGCTCGATCCGCGGCGCATGACTCACCTCGACGATCACCGGGTCGGGGGCGCGCGGGTCGTCGCGGGGGCCGAGCTGGCGCTGTTGATCTTCGCTGGCGTCGAGGTCCTGGGCCTGACGCCGGTCATGGAGCTCGAGCAGCTGACGATCCCCACGGCCTGGGTGCTCGGCGAAGGTGGCGCGGTCCAGATCGTCGCGCGTCCGGGCGCGCAGACCGGTCGACACGAGATCGAGCTGTTTGGTCGTGGGGCCCAGAGCTGGACGGTCCACGCGCGCGCGAGCTACGTCGCCGAGTGTGGGGCCCGGTCGACGGTCACCGGGCCCGACGCGGCCCGCCGGTCTTCGATCGACGTCGCGGCGCTGTATCGCGAACTCGGCGAGCGTGGGCTCGAGTATGGCCCGGCGTTTCGGGCCTTGGCGACCCTCGAGCGCGACGCCGAGGCCTTCGAGGCCAGCCTCGTCGTCGATCCCTCGCTGTCGTCGTGGGCCCGTGGGGTCGTGTGCCTCGACGCCGCGTTCCAGGCCGTGGTCGGGTTCGATTCGGGCCCGAGCCCGCTGGTCCCGGTCGCGATCGGGCGCCTGATCATGCGCGGTGATCCGGGCCGGACCGCGCGGGCGATCGGGCGCGTCGAGGCCCGGGGGCAGGGCGCGGGGCGTGAGCTGGTTGCGAAGCTGGAGCTCGTCGACGCCGCAGGCGAGGTCCTGGTGGCCGTCGACGCGCTGAGGCTGAAGCCGCTGGTTGGGCTGCGCCTCGCGGTCCCCGAGCTGATCGGGCTGGAGTGGGAGACGCTCGACCGTGGGGCCCTTGCGGCGCAGGATCGGCGCCGCGTGGCGATCGTCGGGCCGGGCGGAGGACCGCTCGTCGACGCGCTGGCGGCGGGGCTCGAGGCCGCGGGAGACGAGGTCCAGATCCTCGGGCGGGACGGGGACGCGGCGCTCGACTGGGCGGACGCGGTGGTGAGCCTCGATGGCGGGGCCGAGACCGGCGCGCTCGAGTCCCTGGTCGATCGCTGCGAGGGGCTGCGGCTCCTGGCGCTGGGCCTGGCCGCTCGGGGCCCGGCGAGCCCGCGGCTGTTCGTGCTGACGGCTGGCGCCGAGCGGGTCGAGGCCGACGACGAAGCGCGGGCCGAGCAGGCGGCGCTCGGGGCCCTGGCCACGACCTTGGCCTACGAGCAACCACAGCTGCGCTGCGTTCGGGTTGATCTGTCGGCGGGGATCGACGCGAGCGGGATCGCGGCCCTGGTCTCGGTCCTGCGGTCGCCGCCAGACCACGAGGACCGCCTCGCCGTGCGAGGTCCGCGGTGTCTCGCGGCGCGCCTGCGCCCGCTGACCTCGTCGCCGAGGGTGACGCCCGACTTTGGCGGGACCCACTTGATCACCGGTGGGCTCGGTGGCTTGGGCTTGCGCCTGGCCCGGCGGCTGGCGGCGCGGGGGGCTGAGCGCCTGATCTTGCTGGGGCGGCGGGGGATCGTCGACGACGCGCAGGCGGCCGCGCTCGCCGCGATCGAGGCGACAGGTGTGCGCGTGGATGTCCGTCGCTGCGACGTGAGCGATCACGACGCGCTCGCGGCCGTGTTCGCGGAGCTCGGCGCGGCGCTCGACGGGGTCTTTCACCTGGCGGCGACCCTCGACGACGGGCTGCTCGCCAGCCTCGATCGTGATCGCTTCACCCGCGTGATGGCGGCCAAGGTCGCGGGGGCCTGCCACCTCGACTCACTGAGCGCCGGGCTGGAGCTGCGCCACTTCGTGCTGTTCTCGTCGATCGTCGCGCAGATCGGCTCACCGGGGCAGGGCAACTACGCGGCGGCCAACGCCTTCATCGACGCGCTCGCGCTGCGCCGCCGCCGAGCTGGGCTGCCGGCGGTCGCGATCGGCTGGGGGCCCTTCGCCGAGCTGGGCTTGGTCGCACAGGCCGCTGACTCGCTGGCCCGGCGGGGCCTGAGGCCGCTGCTGCCTGACCGGGGCATGGACCTGCTCGAGGGGGTGCTCGCAGATCCCTCCCTCGCTCGGGTCGGCGTCGCGCGCTTCGATCCGCAGGCCTGGCTCGCGGCCTATCCCGCGCTCGCCCACAACCGGACCCTCTCGGCCTACCGCGCCCCGCTCGGCCAGCCAGAGGGGCTGCCGCCGAGCGAGGGGGTGGTCCTGACGGGCGCCTCGGCGAGCGAGCGCCGCGCTTCGCTGACGACGCGGGTCCGGGCCGCGGCCGCGGCCGCGCTACGGATCGATCCCGAGCGCCTCCACCCGCGGGCCGAGCTCGCCGAGCTCGGGCTCGACTCGCTCACGGGCCTCGAGCTGCGCAACCGGCTCGAGCAGGCCACGGGGCTCGAGCTGCCGGCGTCCTTCGCCTGGTCGCACTCACGCCTCGACGCGCTCGTCGAGGAGCTCGGGCGCCTGCTCGGCGCGAGCGTCGAGGCCGAGCACCCGCTCGACGCCGACGCGAGCGGTGAACCCGACGCCGAGGACGACGAGCTGTCCAAGCTGGCGCAGGACGAGTTGCTGCGGGCCCTGAGCGCGGAGCTCGGCGAGAGCGAGGCCGGGCCATGAGCGACACGCCGCGCAAGCTCATCGAGCAGGCGACCCGCGAGCTGCGGCGGCTGCGAGCGGAGAACCGCCGGCTCGCGGCGCTGGACGAGGCCACCCGCGAGCCGATCGCGGTGATCGGCGCGGCGTGTCGCTTCCCCGGCGGCGCCGAGGATCCCGATCAGCTCTGGCAGCTGCTCGACAGCGGCCGCGATCCGATCGTCGAGATCCCCCCCTCACGCTGGGCCCTGGGCCGCGGGGACGGGCGGCGGCGAGGGGCCGCGGTCGCCGGGTTGCTCACGCAGCCGCTCGACCAGTTTGACGCCCGCTTCTTTGCGATCGCAGCGGTCGAGGCCCGGAGCCTGGATCCGCAGCAGCGCCTGGTCCTCGAGCTCGCGTGGGAGAGCTTCGAGGACGCTGGCGTCGCGCTCGATCGACTCGAGGACCGGCGCGTCGGTGTGTTCGTTGGGGTCTCGAACCTCGAGCACCGCGAGCGCGTCGACGCGGCCGCGGGCTTCGACGCCTACTCGGCGACCGGCAACCTCCACAGCAGCGTGTCGGGGCGCGTGTCTCACTGCCTCGATCTGACCGGGCCCAGCGTCACGGTGGATACGGCCTGCTCGTCTTCGCTGGTCGCGATCGACCTGGCGATCCGGAGCCTGCGCCGAGGCGAGTGCGATCTGGCCCTCGCGGGTGGGGTCCAGGTCCTGCTGTCGCCCGCGGCGATGGCCAAGATCGCGGCGGCTGGGCTGCTCGCCGCCGATGGCCGGGGCAAGACCTTCGATCGTGACGCCGACGGCTTCGTGCGCAGCGAGGGCTGCGGCATGGTCCTGCTCCGTCGTCAGACCGACGCGGCGCGCGAGGGCGATCGGGTGTGGGCGAGGCTGCGGGGGTCGGCGGTCAACCATGACGGTCGCAGCGTCGGCCTGAGCGTGCCCAACCCCCGGGCGCAAGAGCGGCTGCTGCGTTCGGCCCTGGCCGACGCCGGGATCGAGGCCGACAGCGTCGACTATGTCGAAGCGAACGGGACCGGCACTGCGCTCGGCGACCCGGTCGAGGTCGACGCGCTGCGGGCGGTCTACGGCGCGGGGGAGGGGCGCTGTTGGCTCGGCGCCAGCAAGGCGCAGCTGGGCCACATGGAGGCGGCCGCGGGGATCTGCGGCCTGATCAAGGTCATCGCCAGCCTCGCGCGCGAGCGGATCCCGGCGCAGCACAACTTGACCACGCTCAACCCCAAGCTGGGCCTCGACGCCGGTCGGCTGCGGGTTGCGACGCGCGCGGCCGACTGGACCCGCGGGGGCGATCGACCGCGGCGCGCGGCGGTCAGCGCGTTTGGGATCGCGGGTACCAACGCGCACCTGCTCGTCGAGGAGGCGCCAGGCGTGGCCGCGCCCGAGGTGATCGCGGACCACGGCCCGCTGGTGTTGCCGATCTCGGCTCGGGATCCGCAGGCCCTCGCGGACTTGCTCGACCGCTACGCCGAGCGGCTGGCCGACGCCGACGCCGACGCCGAGGCGCTGGTCTACGCCGCCGCGATCGCTCGCAGCCACGCGCCGCTGCGGCGCGCGATCGTTGGACATGACCTGGCCCAGCTGCGCGCGGGGCTCGACGAGGCCCGCGCGGACCCGGGCGTGGCCGTGGCCGTGCACGCTCGCCCGCGGGTGGTGTTCGTGGCGCCTGGCCGAGCCTCGAGGTCGGGGCCGGGCGCGGTGGTGGCGAGCGATCCGGCGTTCGCCGAGGCCGTCGCTCGTTGCGAGGCCGCGATCCAAGAGCACGGGGCCAGCTGGCGCCTCGAAGACGCCCTCGACGAAGGCTCGGCGGCCGGCGCTTGGGCCCTGAGTGTGGGCCTGGCCGCGCTGCTCGAGGCGCGGGGGGTGAGGCCCGACGTGGTCCTGGCGGCGAGCGGGGCCGAGATCGCGGCGGCCCAGCTGGCCGGGGTCCTGAACCACGAGCAGGCGGCCGCGCTGCTGGTCGGCGCGCCGGTCCCCGCGCCGGTCCCCGCAGGGGTGAGGGCTGCGGAGGTCGAGCTGATCTCGGCGCGGACGGGGGCCTGGCTGGATGTCGAGCGCGGCCCGCTCGAGGCCTGGCTCGCGGCGCCCGGTGGCCCCGCTCGCCTCGACGAGGTGGTCGTCGAGCTGCTCGCCGAGGCGCCGGTGTTTGTCGAGCTCGACGGCGCCCGGGCGATCCACTCCGGGCTCACGGGCCCGACCACGGCGGCCCTCGACGATCGCGGCTGTCGCTGGCTCGCGGCGCTCGAGCGTGGCCCCGCCGAGGCGTCGCTGGGCTTGGCGCGGACGCTCGCGGCGCTCTACGAGGCCGGACACCCGCCGAGCTGGGTCGTGCGCGAACCCGGCCGCCCGCGCGTCTGCCTGCCACGCTACCCGTGGCAGCGCCAGCGCGTGCCGTTGGCCCCGAGCCCGAGCGAGGCGAGCGTCAGCGCGGGCGAGGGCGAGGGCGAGCCGAGGGCGAGCTCGAGGGCGAGCTCGAGCTCGTCGGGCCGGCGCGCGGATCGGGGCCGAGCGAGCGCGCCGATCTACGCCCTGGCTTGGCGCGACGCGGACGCGAGCGGGCGGGCGAGCGGACCCGGGCTCGCGGGTCCCAAGCGGGTCCTCGAGCTCGGTGAGCGCGGCGTGGGTCGCCTGCTCGCGGGCGCGTTGGGGCCCGAGACCGAGCGCCGGGCTTCGATCGATCCGGTCGGAGCCGGGCCCGATCGGCTGGCGCTGGTGATCGCCTTGATGCCCGGCTGCGCCTCGCCGCCAGCTTCGGACCCCCAGGCGCTGCCGGGCCTGGCCGCCGAGGCCACGCGGACGCTGCGGCGGCTCGCTCAGGCGCTCTTGGCTCGGGGGGATCGCGATCCCCCGCGCCTGGTGGTGGTCACCCGCGGGGCCGTGAGCCTCGACGGCGAGGCGCCCCGCCTCGAGCACGCGCCCGTCTGGGGGGCGGCCCGCTGCCTGATGAACGAGCACCCACAGCTGCGCTGCACCCTCGTCGATCTCGACCCTGGCGGCGCCGATCCGCTCGCGGATCCGGCCTCGTGCGCGGCGCTGGTCGAGGCCCTCGGCCACGGTCGTGAGAACCAACTCGCCCTCCGAGCTGCGACCGATGGCGGCGCGGGGGTGCGGGTCCTCGTCCCTCGGCTCCAGCGCGCGACGCCGCGCCCCCGCCAGCGCCCGGCTGGGACCCGGGCCTGGGCCCTCGAGCAGACCGGGCCTGGGCTGGCCGGGCTCGAGTTGGTCGCTCGCCCCCGCCGACAGCCTCCGCTCGCGCCGGACGAGGTCGAGGTCGAGGTCGAGGCGGCGGGCCTGAACTTCCTCGACGTACTCCTGGCCCTCGACGCGCTCGACCTCGACGGGCTCGGGGCCGCGCGTGCGCTCGGTCGCGAGTGCAGCGGCCGGGTCTGCGCGCTGGGCTCGGCTGTCGACGATCTCGCGCTCGGGGATCCGGTCATCGCCCTCGCGCCGCGCTGCTTCGCCAGCCACGTTCGGGCCTGGCGAGGCTTCGTGGTCCGTCGACCCGCGCAGCTCGACGCGGCGGCGGCGGCGGCCTTGCCGATCGCCTCGCTCACGGCCAGCTACGCCCTCGAAGATGTCGCCCACCTTCAAGCCGGGGAGCGCGTGCTGATCCACGCGGCGGCCGGGGGCGTCGGCCAGTACGCGGTCCAGATCGCCCGGGCGCGCGGCGCCGAGATCTTCGCAACGGCCGGGACCGAGGCCAAGCGCGCGCTGCTCCGCAGCCAGGGCGTCCGCTGGGTCGGCAGCTCGCGCGATCGCTCCTTCGTCGACATGGTCCGGGCGGCGACCGACGGCCGCGGGCTGGACGTGGTCCTCAACAGCTTGGCCGGGCCGCTGCTGCGGGCGAGCTTCGAGCTGCTCGGCCCCGATGGCCGCTTCGTCGAGCTCGGAAAGCGTGACTACCTGGCCCACGCGCAGATCGACACGGCGCCCTTCTTGCGTCGGCTCTCGTGGACCCTGGTCGACCTCGACGGGATGCAGCGCGAGCGACCGGAGCGGATGCGGGCGCTACTCGAGCGCGGCGCGGCGCGCTGGGCCAAGGGGGAGATCCAGGCAATCGCGCGCCGCGTCGTGCCGATCACCGCGGCCCGCGAGGCCTTCGAGTCCATGGCTCGCGGTGCCCACACCGGCAAGCTGGTCGTCGAGATCGGGGACGCGAGGGCGGCCCCGATCTCCGACGCCGGGCCGGGCCTCGAGCGCGGCGCGGTCGTGTGGATCACCGGGGCCGACTCGAGCCTGGCGCGCCAGGCTGGACGCCGGCTGGCCGAGCGAGGCGCGACGGTTGAACGGCCGGCGCTCGCGCTCGACGATCAGGAGGCGATCGCCGCGGCGATCGCCTCGCGCGAGGGTCGGGTCGTCGGCCTCCTGCACTTCGCCGAGCTCGACCGCGCGGACGAGCCGGGCCCGGGGGCGTCCGAGCGCGAGCTCGCGGCCAGCGAGGCGGCCCTCGCCGCGGCCTTCGCTCGGGCCTGGAAGCTCCACGCCGCGACCGTCGACGCCGGGCTCTCCTTGTTTGCGCTGTGCGGCGGCGGGCACGGGCTGCTCGGCGGCCGGGCCCGGACACAGGCCGCGGCGCTCGACAGCTTCTGCGCGAGCCTCGTGCGCCACCGGCGGGCGCTCGGGCTCCCGGCGCAGCAGATTGATTGGGCCACGGAGCTCGATGGGGTCGTGGCGCTCGACGGCGACGATGTCGAGCGCGCGCTCGCGCTCATCATGGCCAGCGAGATCGAGCACGCGGTAGCGATGCGCTTCAACCTCAGGCGTTGGCGCGAGTCGGCGCTGGCGCTCGCCGACGCGCCGGTCTTCGCCGAGCTCGACGCCGAGGCCGAGGACCGCGCCGACCCGGCCTTCGTCGCGGCGCTGACCGAGGCCGGGGTCGGCCGCCGGACCGAGCTGCTCCGCGCCTACGTGATCGACGAGCTCGCGGCGATCACCGGCAACACCCGCGAGCGGATCGGCCTCGATGATCCGCTGCAGCTGCTCGGGCTCGACTCGCTGATGGCCGTCGAGCTGCGCAACCGCATCGGGGCCAGGCTCGGGCTCGAGCTGAGCACGACCTTGATCTGGCGTCACCCCAGCGTCCGCGCCGTCGCGGCGCACCTCGTCACAGGCTTCGAGGCTGCTGCGCCAGCGCCCGCCGAAGCCCCTCCCGCGGCCGAAGCCCCTCCCGCGGCCGAAGCCCCGCCCGCCGCCGAAGCC
>NZ_PVNK01000146.1 GCF_002994615.1 Enhygromyxa salina
TCGGCGACGTCCGTGAACCAGGGGCGGGGGCTCGCGGGGCCCTCGGCGCGCGCTCGGGCGAAGGTGGACCCGCGCCAGCGAAGGTCGAGCTGCTCGCGGGCGATCTGCACGAAGGGCGAGATGCCGAGCTCGTTGACGACCAGGGCCCCGCCCTCGCCGACGCACACGGGCTTGTGCCGGCCGAAGCTGAGCACCCCGAGCTGACCGCCCGCGCCGGGGCAGCGCCCGGAGGTCGTCGCTCCGGCGAAGGCCTGGGCGGCGTCGTCGATGACCGCCACGCCCGCGCCCTCGGCCCACGCCTCGATGGCCTCGAGCTCGACGCGGTCGCCGAGCACGGAGGCGGCGACGACCGCGAGGCAGCGCTCGCTGGCCGCGGCCTCGATGGCCGCGAGATTGGGGACGGGTCGATCGGGCGCCGTGTCGCACAGCACCGGGGTCAGGCCGACGTCGAGCACGGCCTCGATGACCTGCGGGCAGCCGAAACTGGGGACCACGACCTCGTCGCGGTGGTGGCCCTGCAGCGGCCCCGCGCTCGCGTCGAGCTTGGCCAGGGACAGGGCATGGAGCGCGAGGCTCAGGGCCGCGCGCCCGCTCGTGGTCGGGACCACCCGCTCGGGCTCGCATCGAAGCTGACGACCCAACTCGCAGCGAAGGGCGCGGAGCGTGTCGCGGGCGCTGCCTGGGCGGCCCGGGGCGTCGCCACAGGCGGCGGCCCAATCGATGGCCCGATCGATCGTGAGGGCGGGCGGCCGGCACAGGGGCACGACCAGCTCGCGCGGGTAGGGGTTGTAGCGCGTGTCCACGAGCTTTGACTCTCGACAGGCTCGATCAACCAGACAGGCTCGCGTCGCCAGAGAAGGCGGCGCGCAGGGTTTCGTGGATCACTCGGGTGTAGACCTTCAGCTCGTCGAGGCTGACGTATTCGTCGGGGCCGTGGGCGCGGGCGAGGCTGCCGGGGCCGTAGATGACCGTGGGGATCGAGAAGGACTCGAAGATCCGCGCGTCGCAGGCGCTCGGAAAGTCCCGGGCCTCGCGGCGCGCGGGGTCGAGCTCGACGACGCCCTCGAGCTGGGCGCGCAGCCCCGCAGCCAGGCCCTCGTGGCCGCCCTGGCTGGCTGGGAAGCGCAGGCCGTAGGGGCCGACCTGGGGCGCCTCGTCGGGGAAGGCCGCACGTAGCCGGGAGTCGAGTTCGGAGAGCACGGCGCTGAGGGGCAGCGAGGGCGGCAGCGCGGCGGTGACCAGGAGCTCGGCCGAGGCCGCGGGCACGGCAGCGTCGGAGCCCCCGCGCAGCACCCCGACGCACAGCGAGCGCACCGGATCGCCGCCGAGCTGCTCACGGCACCACTGGTTGAGCTCCTCGATGATCGTGAACACCTGCACGGCCTGGCTCAGCGCGTTGGCCGAGCCCTCGCTCAGGCACATGTGCCGGGGGCGGCCACCGCAGACCACCTTGAATTGCTCGAAGGAGCGGGTCCGCGTGCACACGGCCCCGTCCGTGGGCTCGCCGATGAGCGCGGCGTCGACTTGGCCGTCGAGGGTCGAGAGGGTGGCCAGAGTCCCGTTGCCGCCAATCTCCTCGTCGACGACGAAGTGCAGGAGCAAGCGCCCGCCTAGGTGCGCGCCCTCGGCCTTGGCCCGGCTCAGGTCCTCCGCGACCGCGACGAAGCAGGCCACGGCGCCGAGCATGTCGCTGCTGCCCCGGCCGTAGAGGCGGCCGTCCTCGACCCTCGGCTTGCGCCAGCCCTCGGCCCTGGACCACTGCTCTGGCGCGGTCACGAACTCGACGTCGACGTGGCCGTTGAGCAGCACCGTCGGCCCGGGCGCGCCGAAGTCGAGCTCGCAGACCAGGTTCTCGCGCACGGTCTCGCGGTAGCTGGCGAAGGAGCCCCCGAAGTTCTCGACGTGGACGTAGCAGGGGTGGTCCTCGATCTCCTCGTCGTAGATCCGGCGCCGGCGGACGCTGGCCCCGAGCGCGCGCATCCGCTGCTCGAGGTAGTCCATGGCGTGGCGCTGGCCGTCGCTGCCGTACACGGGGTGCATGGCGATGAGCGCCGAGGCGGTCTCGACGATGGCGGCGGTGTCGAGCGCCGAGCTGGCCGAGTTGGAGGGGATGGGCGTGGCGATGGGCGTGTTCATGGTCAGCGAGGGGGCGCGGTTGCGGGCCGTTTGGCGGACAGGTGCGCGGCGCACCAGCGCATCACGGCGCGGGTGTTGACGCGGTTGCGGTAGTCGTCCTCGGCGACCTCGAAGGTGACCTGCTGGACGTGGTCGAGGCCGTGCATGGCGGACAGGAGCTGCGCGTAGGTCGACTCGGGCAGGCTCGCCGCCCAGGGCGTCTGGCCCTCGAAGCAGCGCGAGCGCTGGCCATCGGGGCCGGGTTGGGTCCGGGCGAGGCCGCGGAACGCGGAGAAATGCCAGTGGACGATCTCCGGGGCCAGATCGAGGAAGTCGAACAGTCCGTGCTCGCGCAGCGAGGGGTAGGCCTGGCGCTCCCGCTCATCGAGCACGCTGGCGCGCAGCTGCTCGAGCACGTGGATGGTGTAGCTGTAGTGGCAAAGGTCCCAGGTCACGCGCAGCTGGCCGCCGCACAGCCCCTCGAAGTCGCTGGGGAAGACCAGGGTCGGGTCGAGCTCTCGGCCGTAGTTGCCCATGATCGGCATGTTCTCGAGCCCGACCCAAAAGGGTGCGTGGCGGAGGCGGTCGCGCAGGTGCACGCAGAACTCGGCGAAGCGTTCGCGGGTGCGCACGGCCAGCTCCGGGGTCCACTCCTCGACCGGGCGGATCTGGTTGGAGTGGAGCACGATCCCCGCGACGCCGAACTGGTCGGCGAGCTCGAAGCACTGCCACAGCCGTCGGCGCACGGCCTCGTCCTCGACGTAGTTGGCGCGGTTGACCGGGAAGTGAAACAGCAGCCGCCCCGGCGGCATGCGCCCGGCGACCTCGGCGAGGTTGCGCTGGACCAGGGCCCAGCGCTCGGCCTCGACCAGGTCCTTGGCGTCGAACACCACGGCCTCGACGGCCAGGTCCTCGTCGGCCCAGTCGGGGTCGAACTGGCTCAGGTCCGTGGCCAAGAAGGGCAGGCAAAAGCGCATCTCAGCCGCCTCCAAGGGCGCCGTCGAGAGCGGCGAGGACCCGGCGCTGGGCGGCCTCGTCGAGCTCGGGGAACATCGGCAGGCTGAGCAGGCGCGGGCCGATGTCGTCGAGGACGGGGAAGCGGGCGCTGGCGACGAGGGCCTGGCTGGCGAACGCGGGCTGTTGGTGCAGCGGAACGTAGTGGACCTGCGGGCGGACCCCCGCGGCGAACAGGCGCTCGAACAGGGTGAAGCGATCGACGGCGCCTTGCTCGAGGGTGACCGGGAACAGGTGGTAGGACGAGTCGCCCAGGCGCGTGGGCGTGCGGCAGCGCAGACGCGAGTCGCTGGCGAAGGCGTGGTGGTAGCGATCGGCGATCGCGAGGCGACGCTCGCGGTTGGCCTCCAGGCGCCCAAGCTGCACGTGGGCGATGGCCGCGTGGAACTCGGACAGGCGCAGGTTCAGGCCCGGGGTCGCGACCTCGTAGAACCAGGGATTGGGCCGACCCCGGGTGGTCGCCAGCTCCGGGGCGCCGCCGCTGCGATCCATGTTGTGGCTGCGGAGCATCCGCAGCCTCGCGGCGAGCTCGGGGGAGCGGGTGAATACGGCCCCGCCCTCGCCGCTGGCGACGTTCTTGGTCGGGTGGAAGCTGAACACCGCGCCCATGGAGCTGCGCGCGGGCTGCCAGTGGCGCAGACCCTCACCGCCGTGGCGGTACAGGCCGAGGCCGTGGCAGCCGTCCTCGAACAGGACCGCGTCGTGGACCCGGGTGAGCTCGGCGATGGCGTCGAGGCCAGCGTCGGCGCCGGCGAACAGCACCGGGTTGACGACGACCAGCTCGTAGTCGCCGCGGACCCGCTCGAGCAGGGCGGCCAGGCTCGCGGGCGACATGTTGAGGCTCTCGGGGTCGACGTCGACCAGCCCGAGCTCGTAGCCCGTCTGCAGGGCGCAGGCCGGCCCGGCCGCGAAGTTGAGGGCCGAGCTGAGGTAGAGGGCGCGGCGGCGCGGCGGCGCCCCGAAGGGCTCGTCGCGGCCGAGGCCGCGGAGCTCGGCGAGCATGGCGTAGAGCGCGAGGGTGCCGTTGGCCATGGCCACGACCTCCCCCGGGGCCTCGGGATCGCTCAGCAGCTCGGCGAGGGCGGCCTCGAGGCGCGCAAGGTAGGGCCCGCCGGTCCAGTGCCCCGAGCGCAGCACCTCGAGCAGGGCCTCGGCTTCCTCGGGGCCCCAGCTCGGGCGCACGTAGGGGATGGTCGCGGCCATCAGCCCCGGGCCTCCGCGGCGCCCGAGCCCGCGCGCACGCTGTCGAGGGTCCGGCGCACGCCCTCGCTCAGCGGCGTCGTGGGACGAAAGCCCAGGGCCGCCCGAGCCTTGCGGTTGTCGGCGACGCGACGGGTGACCTCGAAGCGCTTGGACCGACCCACGGCCGGGTCCTCGTGGTCGCGGTGCAAGACCCGAGGCCGCTCGCCGGCGCTCAGGCACACGAGCTGGGCCAAGCTGGCGATGGTCAAGGTCTCCTCGGACACGAGGTTGAACACCTCGAGGCTCCCCGCGGCCTTGGCCGGGGCGCGGGCGTCGAGAGCGGAGACCATGGCCGCCGCGATGTCGTCGATGAAGGTGAAGGTCCGGGTTTGGAGGCCGTCACCGTGGACGACAGGCGCCTCGCCTTGGAGCGCGGCCCGGCAAAAGGCCGGGATCACGAAGTCCGCGCGCTGCCCGGGGCCGTAGGCGTTGAACAGCCGAAACACGGTGTAGCTCAGGCGCGCGCCCTCGGGGCTGGCCGCGGCCGCGGCCATGAGCTCCTCGCTGGCGATCTTGCTGCGCGCGTAGGCCGAGCGCGGGGCGGGCTCGTCCTGCTCGCGGAAGATCTGACCGGGCTCGCCGTCGCCGTAGATCTCGGACGACGAGGTGAACAGCAGGTGCTCGACCGAGGGCGTGGCGACGGCCGCGGCGATCACCGCTCGCATGCCGCCGACGTTGACCTGCTCGACGATGTCCTCGCGCTCTTGGCAGGCGCGCACGCCCAGGGCGGCGGCGAGGTGGAACACGGCCTGCTGCCCGGCGAAGGCCTCGCGCAGGGCGGCCTCATCGAGGATGCTGGCCTCGATCCAGCGTGTGCTCGGGCCCAAGTCGGCGGGCGCCGGGGCGGTGTCGAGGATCGTCAGGGTGTGCGCGTTGCCGAGGGCGCGGCGCAAGGCCTGGCCGACAAAGCCGGCTCCGCCGGTGATCAAGATCTTCATCGCTATGAGTCTCGCTGGAAGAGTCTGGGGGCGAGCCCGGGGCGCTCTGCGGCTCCGGGGCCCACGAAAGAGGTGGGAGTTGAGAGGCTCAGATCTTGGCGCCGCGGATGTGCGGGCGGACCTGCTCGTCGAACAGCTTCATCGACTCGAGCACGCGGTCGCGGTCGCCGATAGCCTCAAAGCCGACGACCACGCGCTTGACCCCGGTCACGTCGATGACGTGCTGGATGGTCTCGATGGCGTCCTCGGGGGTACCGATGGCGTTGAGGCGCAGGAGGTTGTCGACCACCTTGCTGATCGCCGTGTCGCCCTTGATGACCGCCTCGCGCCACTTGCGTAGGTGCCAGTCGTAGCACTCGACGCCGTGCTCGCGGACGATGTCGATGATGTTCTGGGCCTTCTCGACGGCGTCCTCGAACCAGTTGAGGTAGTGGCGGCACTCCTCGCGCACGCGCTCGCGGTCGGGATCGACGGCGACGATCATCGCGATCGTGTGCTCGATGCCGTCGGGGTCATGACCGTGCTCCTCGGCGAGCGCGCGGTAGAGCTCGACGTTGCTGGCTTTCTCGTTGTGCTCGATGTCGTGCTGCATGATCATCGGCAGGCCGTTCTTGGCCGCCCACTCGATGGTCGAGGGCGACATCGCGGCGCAGACCATGGGCATCTTGTCGGAGTAGGGGCGGGGGTTGACCGGGACCGGCGGGAAGTTGAGGAAGGGGCCGTCGCTGCCGACCACACCCTTGGTCCACGCCTCTTGCATGATGTCGTAGTAATTGTGGGTCAACGCGCGGGTGTCGTGGATGTCGACGCCAAACACGGTGAAGTCCTTGTCGAAGAAGCCGCGGCCGATGCCGAGGATGAAGCGGCCGTCGCTGAGCTGGTCGAGTAGCGCGGCCTGTTCGGCGAGGCGCACGGGGTGCTCGAGGGGCAGGATGTTGATGGCCGTGCCGACCTTGATCCGTCGGGTCGCGCCGAGGATGTAGGAGGCCATGACCATGGGCGAGCCGCACAGGCCGTAGTCGGTGAAGTGGTGCTCGAGCATCCAGGCGCTCTCAAAGCCCATCTCCTCGGCGACCTGGCCGTAGAATTTGGCGTTCTCCAGCACCCGCCGCTCGGTGAACTGGGGCGGACGGGCGGTGTTCAAGAACATTCCCCATTTGATGTCTTCGGATTGCGTCATCGTGTTTCGTCTCCAGGACGCAGCCAAGGCGGCGCCAGGCGTCGACCGAGGGCGGCCGAGCGCGGGCGAGGGGCTGCGCGGGTTCGTGGCTAACTATGCAGATTGCGTCTCGTCGTGGTGTGAGGTGGGGGTGGTCAGCGGGTTGAGCGGCGGCGCTCGGCGATGACCTGGGTGGTCAACATCTCGAAGGTAGGCTCGCGCTCGAGGGCGGGGAAGCTCGGGGGCAGGGCGGCGCGCTGGACCTCCCCGCTGGTGCAGTTCTCGAGGGCCATGACCGCGCCGGTCAGCTCGCGCAGCATGGCCTGGGCGATGCGCGGGTTCTTGGCCAGGTTGTGGCCCGAGCCCTCGAGCTTGCACATGCGCCGCTCGGGGTGATTCGCGAGGTCGAGGGCCTCCTCGACCTCGCGCTCGAGCACCCAGTCGTCGTCCCGGGCGATGAACGCGACGATCGGCAGCGTCGCGCGATCGAGCTCGACGCGGGTGGTTGCGGCCGGGTTCCAGCCCCGCTCGTGGGCGTCGGTCGCAAAGCCGAGGGTCCGGATGTGGTGGCGATCCTCGAACACCACCGTGGGCGGGAGCTCGGCCGGGGGCGAGGCCATGTGGTCGACCCCGAACACCCGCGTGAGGGTCGCGCGCAGGTCGGTCACGCCGACGGCGGTGACCAGGTAGCGGATCTTGGCGCGCTCGCTGGCCACCCGGTAGGCGATGCGCGCGGACAAGCTGGTCGCGATGACGCCGAGGGACTCGACGCCGCGCTCGCGGGCGAGCCAGTCGAGAACCTGGTCCATGCTGAAGCGGCCGGTGCTCATAGTGAAGTCGGCCAGCTCGCCGCTGCTCGGGCCCCGGTGGTCGAGGGGGTCGTAGCGGTACACCGCGAAGCCGTTGGCGCACAGGTAGGCGGCCGTGGCCGCGAGACTGTACATTCGGCCGCAAAATCCCGGGGCGAGCAGGACCGTGCCGCGCAGGGGCGCCTCGGACTGCGGGCGAGAGTGCCAGATTACGATCTGGCGGCCATCGTCGAGGCGCAGCACCGACTCTTCGGTCGTCACGGCGGCGGGGATCTCCGACTCTGATTTCTCATCCCTTGGCATGAATTTGTCCCATCTTGAGGGCGCAGCCCTTGGCCGCGCGAGATTCGAGGCGTCGCAGGATTTCAACGCGGGTACCCTCGCGGCCGCAGGCGCAGCGACCCTGGCGGACGATGCCCACGTCCTCGGTGACGATGAAGCAGGGGTAGGCCGAGCACGAGGCGTCGAGGTAGCTCATCATCCCCTCCTCGCCGAAGCCCACGGGCTGGAGGGTCTCGGGGTCGCGAGCGGCGACGTGGACCCACGGGGGCACGTGCTTTTCGTGGGCCTCGCACTCGAACAGCACGGTGTTGAGCTCGACTTGGTTGAACACGTCGCGGACCTGGGCCTCGGAGGCCAGGCCGAAGCGCCGCGCCACCGCGGCCCGGAACTGTGGCTTGGGGATGGCCCGGCCGCCGAAGCGCTTCCACCCGCCGGCGGTCAGGATCGTGGCCCGCTCGCCGGCCTGCAGCTGCACGCCGCGGCGTTCCATGTGCTCGCACAGGTCGAGGACGTGGAAGGGCGGGCCGACGACGATGAGGTGCTCGTAGTCGGCGAGCAAGGCCTGGGCGAGGCTCGAGATCTCGTCGAGGGCGGCTTCATCCCGAGGCACCCGGGACTCGGACCAGTACAGGGCCTCGATCAGGCTCATCACGTACTGGAACCACACGTCCTCGACGCGCTCGCGCCCGGGCCCGAGGTTGATGACCGCGACCTCGTCTTCGTCCCAGTCGGCGAGCAGACCCACGCTGCCGTGGACCGAGCCGACCATGCGCTCGAGGCTGGCGCGGTCTCGGGGGACGCGGCTGGGCTGGCCCGAGGTCCCCGAGCTTCGGTACCAGCGCTCGACGGCCTCGGGCTCGACGCTGCGCAGGTCCGCGAACTTGAACACGCGGGTCGACACGAGGGGGATGTCGGCGAGGGCGACCGCTTCAGGCTCGGCGGCCCCGCTGCGTTCATAGTAGTCGCGGTAGGCCGGGCAGCGCGCGAGGTGTTCGCGCAGCGCCTGGCGGATCAACGCCTCGCCGAGCTCGCGCTGGCGGTCGAGGGGCAGCTCGTACCAGGGATCTTCGGCGAAGATTAGCCCGTCGATCGCCGTGCGCGCGTCGATGATGCGCACGCCCGCGTCGGCAGCCGCTGCTCCGGACTCCTCGCCGACGGGGTGGGAAGTGGGCGCGGCGTGAGTCACGGGATGAACTCCACGAAGCGGTCCTGCTCGAGGAACTTGGTCTGCTCGATCTTCACAGTCATGACCTTGGTGACGTAGGCCGAGGGCAGCTCCGTCGACGCGAAGCGGACCAGGCGCTGGAGCGGGAACATCCCGTCGTGAGCGCCCCCGGGTCGAAACACGTTGCTCATCCCCGACTCGACCACTCGGGACACGCCGGCGCGACAGACCGCGTCGCGGAGGTCTCGGAGCTTGGCCCAGGGGAACAGCGCCACGGTCTGGGTGTCGCCGCTGACCTGCGCGCCGGGGTCGAGGTCCGCGGGCCAGTCGTGGAGGTAGACCGTGCGGCTCAGGGGGTGCTGGGCGGCGAAGCTCGGCGGACAGTGGATGATCGCCCAGCTGCCGTCGCGGGCCTCCCAGCAGTCGAAGCCCAAAAAGCGCGCCTCGGCCAGGGTCAGCGCCCGGGCGCCGCGGTCGTCGAAGCCCTGCGCGCTCGGTGGGAGGATCTCGGTGTAGTTGTCGAGGGCCTCGCTCAGCGCTGGGACCAGATCCGCGGGGGTGGGGCGAATGAAGGCCTGCTGGGACGAGAAGCAGGCCCGCTGATCGCGGAAGCACACGTCGTGGGCGAGGCCGCGGGCGGCGTCTCGTGGCGCCTCGCTGGCGTCGACGAAGGCCAGGCTGCGCTTGGGCCCGAAGCGGACGACCTCGGCGTCGGGGCGGGCGACCTCGCGGGCCCAGTCGACGGCCGACTGCCCGCCCCAGGCACAGATCACGTCGCTGGCGGCGATCACCCGCGCGCCGGCCTCGCCCGGCTCGCCGGCGGGCCAGTAGACCACCGACAGCGCCCGCGTCACCGGGTGGTCGGCGTCCACGTCCGCGAAGCTCTGGGCCAGGGCGACGGGGGTGAAGGGGTCTTCGGACGAGCTCTTGGCGATGACCTGGTTTTTGGTCACGAGCGCGCGGACCACCGAGACCACCGCCGAGAAGGGCACGTTGCCCGGCATGATGTGCAGCGAGCGGCCCTTGGGATAGGCCCGGACCTGGGCCTCCTCCCGGGGGATCCACTCGTCGAGGATGAAGCGGTGGCCGAGCTCAGACTCGATGATGTCGTAGAGCCCCGCGTAGCTCGAGAGGATCATCGCTATCCAGTTGGCCTCGAGCTTGGCCATCTCGGGGGAGTAGCCCAGCTGGTTGATCAGATCACGGATGTAGAGGCGTCGACGCACGTACTCGCTGGACTTCCAGTTCTGCCCGACGGCGTAGAGGAAGTTGACGATCTCCTGGGTAGGGAGCTCGGCGAGGTCGTTCCGGGGTTCGGGGGCGAGGATCGCGTCCACGTCGCGCGCTGCGAGCAGGGGCACGCGCAGGCCGTGGTCGGTTACCGTGGTGCTGGCGTGATAGCCCGCGGGCGCGGAGCGAACGATGGCCCCGCAGACCACGCTGGGCAAGGTCTTACTCTTGGTAGTCATGCTTTGTCTTGCGACCGTGGCGATGTCTGCAATCGAGCGAGACCACGCACCCTCGATGCGCGCGGTCCTGCGAGTCGGTGGACATCTTACCGACGTCGCTCTCCTCGGCAAGTTGATTCTTGCGATTAAATCAGCCGATTTTTGTGATGATGATCGGCCACGCGATGGCCTAACCCATCACGTGGCTAGTGATTCAATGTTGGTACTCTATGTGGGCATTCCGTCTTCGGCTCGTTTGGCCCCTGTTCGGTGGTGAGGGGGATGCGCTGCATCTCGGGCGAATTCGCGTGTTGAGAGCGCGGTCGCTGAGACGCTGCGTGGGCGGGGTCAAACCGGGAGGGGGCCGGGAAGAGGGCCGTTTTGCCCGGTCTGATGGCTGGGAGGCCGTCCGCGAGGAGGGGCCTGTCCACGTCAGGCTGGGGCCCCGTTAGCCGAGCCCGCCCGCGGGCGGGCATCAACGCAGGGTCTGCACAATCACCATTGCAAGGCGAGCTTGCCGGTCTGCGATGGGGCGTTCTCCAGGTCTCGGAAAGAGTCGGTGCATTTGTGAGCCTCCGCGACTTGCGGAGATGTCCAATGAGAACACTTCGACATCAAAAGAAGACACATCAAGCTTCGATCATGCGCGAGATCATCACCGATATGGAGCCGGAGCTGTTGGTGGGGTGCAGCGGGCAACCGGGGAGCGAGAAGATCCGCACCACATGGTCCGGGCGTCGTTGTCGAGGTCCAGCTCGAGCTGGCCGGGCACAGCGGGCCACGGACACGGTCGCGGTCGAGGCCCGAGGCCGACCCTGGCGAGGACGCGCGCGATATCGTCACGAGAGTCGGCGCGCTCGAAAAGGCTCATGCGCCCGGTCGGGGCGGCCTCGGTATCGACAAAGAGATCCCGCGATGTCGCCGCCCTTGGCCGGCGCGGCCTCGGTGGCATGTTGGGACAGCACGGTGGTGAGCAGAGCCGCGGTGGGCACGCGGAGCGTCCCTCGTATGGCACGGCAACACCTCGCTCGTGGCGCACTCTTACATGGAGGGGCGTAGCCGTGCTGCTCGGCGTGCGCAGCAGCGCAACACGATATGGAAGGATGGCGTGTGGAGCGCTTTGATTGGGGGTGTATTCCTAATGCATAACTTTGAATGTATTCGGGCAAACAGGAATCGTGCGAGGTGAACACTGCAAAGGAAGCGGACTGACAGTCGAAAAATCGAGGGTCGTCGTAGATACTTCCGCGATGACGATGAAGAAGATCCTGGTTCCTTGTTCTCTCGCCCTGAGCGTCCTCGTGGCGTGCGGAGATGATGCGCCCACAGACACGGGTGACTCGACGACGGAGACGAGCGCGGGCGACGGCGACGGCGACGGGGACGGCGACGGGGACGGCGACGGCGACGGGGACGGCGACGGCGATCCCGGTGACGGCGACGGCGACGGCGACGGCGACGGCGACGGCGACGGCGACGGCGACGGCGACGGCGACGGCGACGGCGACGGTGACGGCGACGGCGACCCCGGACCGGTCTGCGGGAACGGCATTGTCGAAGATGGCGAGGCGTGCGACGACGGCAACGCCGTCGACGGCGACGACTGCACCAACGCCTGCGCCAGCGCCGTGTGTGGTGACGGTATCGTCCAAGAGGGCGTCGAGATGTGCGACGACGGCAACGAGGTCGAGGATGACGGCTGCAACTCCATGTGCATGGCCGGCTTTTGCGGCGACGGTGTGCTGAACGAGGGCGAGGCCTGCGACGACGGCAACGAGGACAACTCCGACGAGTGCGCGGCCTGCCAGGTCGCATCCTGCGGCGATGGCTACATCCAGGAGGGCGTCGAGGAGTGCGACGATCAAAACGACCTCGACTCGGACGCCTGCATCGCTTGCGTCGCCGCGACCTGTGGTGACGGCTTCATCCAAGAAGGTGTCGAGGACTGCGATGACCAAAACGACCTCGACTCGGACGCGTGCATCGCTTGCGTCGCCGCGACCTGTGGCGACGGGTTCGTCCAAGCAGGCATCGAGGACTGCGATGACGGCAACGAGGTCGACGACGACGCGTGCAGCAACAGCTGCGAGGTCAACGTCGATCCCCAGTGCCTCGAGCCCTACAGCAGCCTCGACCTCGCCGACCGCCACATCGACTCGAACGTCGATGTCACCTACTGCGATGAGCAAGGCAACAACATGAGCCCCGACTGGGCCGGCAACGGATGGTATCGCTTCGAGGGCGAGGCCGGCGTCGTGATGCCCGAGAACGCGCCCCCGACCTACTCGTGTGGCACGCACGCGCCCGGCTGGCTCAACGGCGCCCACCCGACGATCGACGAGGGCGTCGTCGCGCGCCAGGTCTGCTTCCACTGGAGCGCAGACACCTGCCTTTGGAACTCGGACATTCAGGTCGTCAACTGCGGCGACTTCTACCTGTATGACCTCGTGGAGCCTGGGCCCTGCAACCTGCGCTACTGCGGCGCTGACATGCCCTGATTCTACCCCGGCTCAACGAACATGAGCCGTCAATGGCGGCGGTCTCGCCGGGGAGGCGCCGCCGTCGCCATTGACCGTGCACGATTCGGTGCTCGGTCCGCCGCGCGTTGACTTCCGATCCTCGGGTTTGATGCTACGTTGCTGGCATGGAGGGTCGTTTGTCCGTGGGTCCCAGGCGCCTGCTCGGCGCCTGGGTGCTGGCCAGCGCCTGTACCATGACCAACCCCGCGTTCGACCAGGATGACAGCATAAACGACGTTCGTGCGACCTCGACCGGGATCGAGACCACGGGCGAGGTTGGAGACGAAGCGACCGACGAGGGCGATGAAAGCGAGGGCATCGAGACCGGGGCCGAGGACGAAATAGCGACTGGCTCCGAGTCGGGCACGGTCGAGATCCTGGCGAGCTTCGTCGGGTGCCGTGGGACCGACAATTACACGCCCGCAGAGTGTGCGCTGTGGGCTGGCCAGGGCCAGGCCAACGCGGTCGCCATCGATGAGTCGAGCGATTCGGGCCACTTCCTCGTGGCCTGTCTCGCGTTCCCCAAAGAGCCGGCGCTCGAGGGCAAGACCATCACCAAGGTGTCCCTCGAGATGCACACGATCAACACCTTCTGGGCCGGGTCGGATTCATCGGGCGAGATCTGGAAGGTCGAGCCGTTCACGGTCGTCGACTTCTTCTTGGGCGTTCCACTTCTGGCCGGGGACGAGCCGGTCGCGAGCAACTCCGAAGTCGGGCCGATCGACGCGCCGATCCAGTGGGAGCTGCACAGCGAGGTCTTCATCCCGGATGAGGCGACGTACCTGTGCGCGTACCCGCTCTCGGACGACGGGCTCTACCTGTACTCCCACGAGGGCTTGGTTCCTCCGAAGCTTCACGTCGCCTATCAGTGACCCCGCGAAGCTGCTAGGTTCGGGCCTCGAGAGCCGATGAAGCGCTTCATTAACGACAAGGACACGATCGTCACCGAGGCGCTCGACGGCGTGGTCGCGCTCGGGGCTGGCGGGCTCGCTCGACTCGACGGCTACCCCTACATCAAGGTCGTCATGCGGGCGCAGCTCGACCCGAGCAAGGTCGCCGTGATCTCGGGCGGGGGCGCGGGCCACGAGCCCGCCCACGCGGGCTTCGTCGGCCCCGGGCTGCTCAGCGCGGCGGTGTCTGGCGAGATCTTCGCCTCGCCCAGCGTCGAGGCGGTCTACGCCGGGATCATGGCCGTGACTGGCGACGCGGGCTGCCTGCTCGTGGTCAAGAACTACACGGGCGATCGGCTCAATTTCGGCCTCGCCGCCGAGCGTGCCCGGGCCCGGGGCAAGCGAGTCGAGACCGTGCTCGTCGCCGACGACGTCGCGATCCCGGGCTCCCCGGCGCCGCGCGGCGTGGCCGGGACGCTCTTCGTGCACAAGATCGCCGGGCACCTCGCCGAGCAGGGCGCCGACCTGGCCACCGTCGCCGCCGCGGCGCGGGCGGCCGCCGCCGACATCCGGTCGCTCGGGGTCAGCCTCGCGAGCTGCACGATCCCCGGCCAGCCCGCGACCGAGCGACTCGCGGCCGACGAGGGCGAGCTCGGGCTCGGCATTCACGGGGAGCCGGGCGTCGAGAAGATCGCGCTGCAGTCGGTCAGGTCGATCGTCACCTTGATGGTCAGTCGGCTCGAGGCCGCCCTGCCTGCGGGGGAGCGCCGCTACGCCGCGCTGATCAACAACCTCGGCGCGGTCCCGGCGATCGAGATGTCGGTGATCGCCCACGAGGTCCTGCGCTCCGAGCTCGCCTCGCGGCTCGAGCTCGTGATCGGTCCCGCGCCGCTGATGACCTCGCTCGACATGAACGGGTTCTCGCTCTCGCTCCTGGCCCTCGACGACGCGCGGCGCGAGGCGCTGACCAGCCCCTGCGGCCCGGCGGCGTGGCCCGCAGCGAGGGCGCCCAGCCCCGTCGTCGTGCGTCCGCTGGCCCAAAAAGCGGCGCGGATCGAGGCCGCGGCGTCCTCGGACGAGCGCGTCGAGCGGGCGCTGTCGGCCTTGCTCGATCGCTTGGTCGCGATGCAGGCCGAGCTCGATCACCTCGACGCCAAGATCGGCGACGGCGACACGGGCTCGACCTTCGCCACGGCGGCCCGCGCGGTCCAGGCTCGCCTCGCGCAGCTGCCCTTCGCGGCGCCCGATCAGCTGCTCGCGGTCCTGGGCGAGATCCTGGCCTCGGCGATGGGCGGCAGCTCGGGTGTGCTGATGTCGATCTTCTGCACGGCCGCAGGTCGAGCCTACGCTCGCGGCCTCGCGTGGCCGGCGGCGCTGGCCGAGGGCGGCGCACGGATCGCTGAGTACGGTGGCGCAGCGCCCGGCGACCGGACCATGATCGACGCGCTCGCGCCGGGCTTCGGCGCGCTGCTCGACACGGGCTCGCTCGAGCGCGCGGCCGCAGCGGCGCGGGCGGGCGCGGAGCAGACGGCGGGCATGCGCAGGGCGAAGGCCGGTCGGGCGGCCTACCTGTCGGCGGAGTCGCTCGAGGGGGTGCCGGATCCGGGCGCCGTGGCCGTGGCCGCGGCGTTCGAGGCGATCCGCGACGCGCTCGCGGGCTGATCCTCGAGTCGCGATCACCGTGCCCTCGCACGCCTCGCGGGCCCGGCGATCGCCGTCGAGGCCGCGCCGCTAAAATGGCACCGCGAGCAATGAAATTGTGAGGGCTCGATGGTGTAAGTAGTGCGCCAATGAGCTCCTCGCGTCGGGCTGCGTTCGTCGCTTTGTTCTTTGTTTCGGGCCTGTGCGGGCTCGGCTACGAGATCGTGTGGCTGCGGCTGGTCGCGGGGATCGTCGGTGTTGGCATCTACGCCAACGCGATCGTTCTCGCGACCTTCATGCTCGGGCTGGGCCTCGGCGCGCTCGCGGCGGGGCGGTGGCTGGCGGGGCTGCCCGCCGATCGACTGCTGCGGGCCTATGTCCGGCTCGAGCTCGCGCTCGGTGCCTGGGCGCTGGTGGTCCCGGTCCTGACCCGCGGGCTCGGCTCTGTCCTCGCGGACCTGGGGGCTCCGCCCGGGTCTTCGGCTCGGCTGTTGATCTCGCTGCTGGCGATCGCCGCTGTGTTGTTGCCAGCGACGACGCTGATGGGCGCGACCTTGCCGGTGCTGACCGGGGCCGTCGCCGAGCGCGACCGAACCGGGCGCTGGCTCGGGATCCTCTATGGGCTCAACACCCTCGGCGCGGTGCTCGGGACGGTGGTCGGCGGGTGGCTGCTGGTCCCGGCGCTCGGGCTGTCGCGCGCGAGCGTGGTCCTGGTCGCAGGCAATTGGGCCGTGGCGGGGGTGGCCAAGCTGCTCGCGCGCGGCGTCGAGGCGGCCGCACCCGAGCGGGTCGAGACCCAGCCCGAGGGCTCGGCTCGCAAGCTCGAGCAACCGGCGGCGTTGGTGGTTGCGGGCGTCAGCGGGCTGATGGGCATCGGCTTGGAGCTGACGTGGATGCGAGGCCTGGCCGCGCACGCCCGCGACACCGTCGGCACCATGGTGCTGACCCTGGCCGGGATGCTGCTCGGCCTCGCCCTCGGCGGGTTGCTCGGCGGCGCGCTGGCGTCCTCCGATCGCGCGGGGCCACGGCTGCTCGGCCGCGTGGCCGTGCTTCAGGCGGCCGCGGCCGCGGCCTTGGTCCTCGGGCCGCTCGCCGTGGGTGCGCTCGCGGGCGGGCCGGGGAAGCTCGAGCTCGACACGGGCTTTGGGCTCGCGATGGTCGCGCTCGCGGTGGTCCCCGGCGCGGTGGCTTCGGGGGCCACGCTCCCGCTCGCGGCCGGCGTGCTCGGTCGTCGGCTCGCGCCCGCCCGCGCCGCCGGACGGGTGCTCGCGGCCAACACGGCGGGCTGCGTGATCGGAGCGCTGGCGACGGGGCTGTGGTGGATCCCGAGCTGGGGGACCCGGGGCTCGACCTTGATCACCGCCGGCCTCGTCGTCGCCGCGACGGTGGTTGCGAGCGCCGTCGCCCTGCGCGCCGCCGAGCGCGAGCGCGGGCTCGTCGTCGAGCTCGGGGTCGCGGGCCTGCTCGTCGCGGCGACCGGGGTCGGCATCGCGCGCCTGCCCGTCGCGCCACACATGCCGCCGCGGGCCGACCTCGACAGCGAGCTGTTGTTCTCGGGCGAGGACGCCGTCGGTCTGGTCGAGGTGTTGGATCGCAGGGGCGCGAAGTACCTGATCACCGATCGGACCCACGCGTGGGGCAGCGACGAGCCGATCATGCTTCGGACCATGCGTCGCCAGGGCTACCTGCCGCTGCTGCTGCACCCCGAGCCCGCGCGGGTGCTCGAGGTCGGGCTCGCGACGGGGGTGCAGTTTGCTCCCTACCTGCGCCACCCGGCGTTCGAGCGCGGGGTGATCGTCGAGATCTCGCCGGCCGTCGCGGCCGCGGCCCGCGAGTTTGACGAGGTCGCCGACCACGTCCTCGACGACGCGCGCGTCGAGCTGCTGGTCGCCGACGGCCGCGACGTCCTGCGCAGCGTGGGCTCCGGCGAGCTCGACGTCATCGTGCTCGGGCTGTTCACTGCCTACCGGCCCGGCGTCAGCGATCTGTACAGCGAGGACCTGTACCGCGTCGCCGTCGACAAGCTCGGGCCCGGCGGCCTCCTGGTCCAGTGGCTGCCCCTCGACCAGCTGTCCGACGAGGCCCTGCGCGCGGTGATCCGCTCGTTTCGCGCCGCCGCCCCGGAGGTCCACGCGTTCGAGAAGGACCACTACCTCGCGCTCGTCGGGAGCCGCGAGCCGCTCGAGATCGAGTGGTCCAGGGTCGAGGCCCTCGTCGCGCGGCCCGAGATCCGCGATGACCTTCGCGCCCACGGGCTGCTCGATCCCTACGGGATGCTCGGCAGCCACGTCGCCGATGGTCCGGCCCTGGACGCGCTCGCTGGCGACGGGCCGCACAACACCGACGACCGGCCCTACGTCGAGTTTCACCCGCCGCCGCGGGCCGAGGCTGGAGTCCGCTACGCGCAGGCCTCGCGCAGCCTCGAGGCCCTGCTCAAACACCACGTGTCCGCGACGACGATCGTCGTCGGGCTGTCCGACGAGCAACGCCAGCGCCTCGGCGACGCTGGCCGCGCCCGGGTAGAATTTCTGCGCGGGGCGATCGCTCAGGTTCGCGGGGAGCACGACGCCGCGGCCGCGCACTTTGGCGCCGCGTTCGAGCTCAACCCGGATGATCGGCTGGCCGCGATGGCGGCTCGGCAGTCGAAGAAGCGTCAGCTGCGTCGGCGCTGAAGCGGCCGCCAGCTCCGAGCGCGCGCCCACCGGACAACCCGCTGACCGAGCGCAGGCCCGATCGTCGAGACCCCCGTCGCCGCGGCCGAGGCGACCACCGCCAGGGTCAGCCCGATCGGCCCAAGCGGCCGCGAGCCAAAGAACTGACTGACCCCCGGCGTCTCGACCAGGCCAAACAACAGCGCCGTCGAGCCGAGCCCGGCCGCGAGGACGATCGGGTCGCGGCCACCGATCGCCAGGGTCTGGCCGAGCTGCGATCCGACCAGGGTCAGCAACGCGACCGTGTCGGCCCGCTCGCGCGAGCCAGTCGCCCGCGCGACCCACCACGCGGTCGCGGTCGCGCCCGCGGTCACCGTCGCCCGCCACGCGATGTCACGGTCGAGGGCCGCACCGAGCGAGGCCTCGGGCCCCTCTCGCAAGAGCTGCTCGGGCGCGGTCCGGGGGGGGCGGCGCAGCGCGATCGCCAGGGCAGGGGCGGTGTCGGTCAGCAAGTTGACGAGCAGCAGCTGGCGGGCGTTGAGCGGCGAGCGGCCCTCGCTCAGGCCGCCGACGACGGTGAACGCGATCTCGCCGAGGTTGCCGCCGACGAGGAGCGCGACGGCGTCGCGGACCGATCGCCACAGCGCCCGGCCCTCGAGCACGGCGTCGACGAGGGTCTCGATCCGCTCGTCGGTCACGACCACGTCCGCGGCCCGACGCGCGGCCGGGGTCGCGCGCTCACCGAGGGCGATGCCGACGTCGGCGAGGCGGATCGCGGGGGCGTCGTTGGCCCCGTCGCCGGTCATGCCGACGACCCGGCCGCGGCGCTGAAAGGACTCGACGATGCGGACCTTCTGGGCCGGCGTGACCCGGGCGAACACGAGGGTGTGCTCGATCCGCGCGTCGAGGGCGGCGTCGTCGAGGCGCTCGAGCTCGGCGCCGGTCAGGGTCCCGCCCGGCTCGACCCCGGCGGCCGTCAAGCCGAGCTCGGCGGCGATCGCCTCCGCGGTGTGGGGGTGGTCGCCCGTGATCATCACGACGTCGACGCCGGCCCTGCGCAGCGCGTCGAGGGCCTGCTTGGCCGTGTCGCGGACGGTGTCGGCGAAGGCCACGAAGCCGCAAAAGCGCAGCTCGGCGATGTGGCGATCGGCGATGCGCGAGCGGGCCTCGAGCGGCCGCTCGGCCACGGCGAGGACCCGCAGGCCGCGACCCGCGAGGCGCGCTGCGGCGGCGCGAAGGGCCGCGCGTCGCTCGGGGTCGAGCGCCGCGGCCTCGGGCCCGATCGTGGTGCAGCGCGGGATCACCCGCTCGGGCGCGCCCTTGATGCTGATCAACTCGGGCCCGCCCTCGCGCTCACCGAGGCGACCGTGAACGGCGTGGTAGCCCCGACCCGGCTCGAAGGGCAGGGCGGACACGCGCTCGAAGCCCTCGTCGTCCGCGCGGCGGTGCAGGCCGACCGCGTGGGCGCCCTCGACGAGGGCGCGATCGGTCGCGTGGGGCAGGTTCTCGAGCTCGGCGCTCGGCGAGGCTCGGAGCGCGGCGCGCAAGACATCGCGGAGCCGGTCGTCGTCCGCGAGCTCGTCGAGCTCGGTCTCGCGGACGCCGTCGGACACGAAGCGCAGGCGGATCTTGCCCTCGGTCAGGGTCCCGGTCTTGTCGGCGCACAAAACATTGACGCGGCCGAGGGCCTCGACGGCGCGGGGGTTTCGGACCAGGGCGCCACGCAGCGAGAGGCGGTGGGCGGCGCCGAGCTGGGCCATCGTCGCGAGCAGGGGCAGGCCTTCGGGCACGGCGGCGACGGCCAGCGAGACCCCGGACGAGATGACCTCGGACGGGGGCCGCTGGAGCGAGAGCCCCGAGGTCATCAGCACGAGGCCCGACAGCGCGGCGATCGGCGCGGTGAAGCTGGTCAGCGCGTCGAGCCGGGCCTCGACGCCGGTCTCGGGCGCGTGGCGGGCTCGGGCCTCGCTGCGCCGGACCTCGCTCTCGTCGCCGAGGGCGGTCACGACCGCGAGGCACTCGCCCGCGGCGACCGACGTGGCCTCGAACACCATCGAGCTGCGATCGGCGACGGCGGCCGCGAACGAGGGCGCGACCCGCTTGCTGACCGGGAGCGACTCGCCCGTCAGGCTCGACTCGTCGAGCTCGAGCCCGCGGGCCTCGATGATCCGCGCGTCGGCCGGGACGGCGTCACCGGCCTCGAGCACCACCACGTCGCCGACCACGAGCTCGTCGAGCCCGATCACGAGCTCGTGTCCGCCCCGGCGGACACGGACGCTCGCGACCTCCGACGTGTCGAGGGCCCCGATCGCGCGATCGGTCC
This sequence comes from Enhygromyxa salina, assembly GCF_002994615.1. Classification (GTDB taxonomy): domain Bacteria; phylum Myxococcota_A; class Polyangia; order Nannocystales; family Nannocystaceae; genus Plesiocystis; species Plesiocystis salina_A. Next base: position 20,197 of record NZ_PVNK01000146.1, read on the forward strand.
GATAGCGCTGGACCGCCCCGACCCCGGCGTTGAGCCCGACGACGGTCGCGATCATCGCCGAGTCGATCAGCGAGCCGGTCAGCGCCGCGAGCCCGGCCCCGGCGACGAGCACGGGCGCGAGCGGGTTGGCGAGCTCCTCGGCGGCCATCTCGGCGAAGCGCGACCAGGCGCTTGGGGTGACGACGGGGGGTCGACGCTTGGCTCGGGCGAGCTCGGGATCGAGGCCGGCGCGCGAGCTCGACAGGCGCTCGAGCACCTGATCGACCTCGAGGGCGTGCCACGGGGTCGGGTCGCTCGGCGCCCGCGCGCGAGCGGGCCGGACGCTGCGAGCGAGGCGGACGCTGTTGGCCATGGCCAACAGCGCGGTCGCGTTGGCTGCCATCATGACCCGCCGGACCGTGCGCTCTCGGATCCCGCTGACCGACAAGACCAGCCCGGACATGGCCTCGACCATGGCCAGGTACACGGCCTGCTGCGAGGCGATCTTCGCGGCGTGCACGGCCTCGATCAGGGTCTCGGCGTCGGCGAAGCCCCGCGCGCAGAGGACCGTCGCGCCCCACGGGGTCGGGGCGTCGGGATCGCACAGCCCGACGCCGAGGTCGGCGGCGGCGAGGGCCGGCGTCGGTCCGTTGCTGACCAGGGCCACGCCGTGACCGTCGCGCTGAAGGGTCCGGATCGACTCGAGCAGGCGATCGCCCGCGACGACCGTGCGATCGGGCCGGAGCCAGTCGTGCTCGTCGACATCACCCGCGCAGATCAGCTGGAGCTCGGCCCGGCGCACGGCGGCGACGAAGCCCTCGATCGCCGGGTCGGGCATCGGGATCAGCGAGATCAGGGCCCCGAGCTCGCCGCGATGCTCGAGGCCGAGGACCAGGCCGCCAGGCTCGCGCAGGGCCGCGACCCGCTGGTCGAGCTGGGCGTCGATCTCGGTCGCGGCTCGCGGGCGCAGCTCGTCGATCGGGCCGATGCGCCACTTGCCCTCGTCGCGCAGCGCGTCGGGGTGGGCCATGTCGAGCAGGCGCATGGTGTTGCGCCTCGCGTCGCGCTCGTTGAAGCCGTTGACCGCGAGGATCGCCTCGACCCGGACCCCGCGCGGTCGCATCAAGCTCGCCGGGACCACGACCGCGTCGATCCGGTCGAGCGAGCGAAGGACGCAGGGGTCGGTGACGACGGTGCCGTGGCGCGCGAGGGCGTGACCGAGGTCCGCGGCGAAGGCGTCGCGCCCGAGCAGCGCGGGCTTGGGCACGCCGCCGAACACCGAGGCCGTCGAGCTGGCGAGATCTCGACTTGCGACGAAGCTGAACCCGAACGCGCCCGCGGTCGCCGCGAGGGCGCGGCTGGTGTAGTGCTCGATCGGTCCTCGCGGGGCGGGCCCGGGTCGGGTCCTGGTCGTCGTGGCTGCCCGCGGGTGATCGTCGGCCACGGCGCCGAGGGTCGGCTCGGCCGTGGACCAGGCGTCACGCTGGGCGGCGTGCTCGCGCATGCGCAGCGCCCGACTGGCCGCGTCGACGATCGGGCCGGTCATGCCCTGGAGCAGGGCCTGGCTGAGCGAGGACGCCACGTGCAGCGCGACCTCGGCTCGCGCGGGCCCGATCCGCTGCTCGATGCGCTCGCGCAGCGAGGGCACGAACTCGATCAGGGAGGTCAGCGCGGCGACGTCGAGCTCGGCCGGGACCGTCGGGATCCGCAGCGCTCGCAGGCCCAGGCCGAGCCCGACCACGACGACGTCGGCCGCCATCTCCGCCGCCGCGCGCAGGAGCGGCTCGGGGTCGCCGGGGAAGGCTCGGCGACCCTCCCAGCCGACCGGGCCGCCGAGGCCAAACTCGAGCTCGACCGCGTCGATGGCCGCGAGCAGGGGCTCGACGCCGAGGCGCTCGCCGTCGAGGCCGATCACGACCCGAGCGAGGGCCGCGTTGATCCGAACCCACGCGACCCCGGGCACGGCCTCCAGCGCCTCACGCAGGCGCGGCTCGAAGCCCTCGGCGTCGGCGATCCGAAGCTCGACGTAGGCTCGCTGCTCGCCAACCCACGCGCGTCGGTGAAGGCGCGCGTCGGCCCAGGCTTCGCGCAGTCGGTGGGGCCAGTCGCCGAGCATGTCAGCAGCCAAGCACGGGCGCTCGCGGGCGCAAATGTAGGCTTTGCGCGCGACGCAGGCTGACGCGGGCCCTGGGGACGGGCGCGTGGGTGCGCTCGGCTTCGCACACCGCGAGGCGTTGTCGCGCCCGCGACCCGAGAGTAGGGTGCGCGCCACGAGCCCACATGCGCTTTGACAACGTCTCGATCTGCGCCGTCGCCCACGTCGACGCGCCCCACCGGGTGACCTCGGCCGAGCTCGAGGGGCGGCTCGCGGGAACCATGAAGCGGCTCCGCGTTCCGAAGGGCCTGCTCGAGGGGCTCAGCGGGATCACGGCCCGGAGGATGTGGACCGCAGGCACCAAGCCCTCGGACGCGGCCACGCTCGCGGCCGAGCGGGCGATCGCGGCCGCCGACATCGATCCGCAGCGCCTCGGCATCCTGATCAACACCTCGGTCTGCCGCGACTACGTCGAGCCCTCGACCGCGTGCCTGGTCCACGCCAAGCTCGGGCTCGCGCCGGGCTGCATCAACTTCGACGTCGGCAACGCGTGCCTCGGCTTCCTCAACGGCATGGAGATCATCGGCAACATGATCGAGCGCGGCCAGGTCGACTACGGGATCGTGGTCGACGGCGAGGACAGCCGCTTCGTGGTCGACAAGACGATCGAGCGCCTGTCCGCCGCGAGCGTCGAACAGCCGGCCTTTTGGGCCAATTTCGCCACGCTGACCCTGGGCTCGGCCGGGGTCGCGATGATCCTCGCGCGCGCGGACCTCGTCAAAGACGGGCACCGGTTCCTCGGCGGGGTCACGGTCGCGGCGACCGAGCACAGCGATCTGTGTCGCGGCCAGGTCGACCGGATGGAGACCAACTCCGGCGATCTCCTGAGCTCGGGCCTGAGCCTGGCCCGGCGCGCGTGGGAGGCCGCCGGGCGCGAGCTCGGCTGGACCCCCGGCGTGCTCGACGAGTACGTGATCCACCAGGTCAGCAAGGTCCACACCGACAAGCTCCGGGCGGCGTTCGAGATCGGCGCCGACAAGCTGCTCGCGACCTATCCCGAGTACGGTAACGTCGGCCCGGCCGGGGTCCCGCTGGTGCTGTCGAAGGCCGCGGAGCTCGGTCGGCTCGCGCGAGGCGATCGCGTCGCGCTGATGGGCATCGGCTCGGGCCTCAACTGCGCGATGGCCGAAATTGTCTGGTAGCTCCATGGACGTCCCCAAGCGCCTCTATCCCTTCGCCGAGCACTGGCTCGAGCTCGAGCCCGGGGTCCGTATGCACTACGTCGACGAGGGCCCGCGCGACGGCCCCGTGGTCGTGATGCTCCACGGCAACCCGACCTGGTCGTTCTACTGGCGCCGACTGATCAAGGCGCTCGCGCCGACGCACCGGGTCATCGCCCCCGATCACATCGGCTGCGGCAAGTCCGACAAGCCCGACGACGAGCGCTACCCCTACACGATCACCCGGCGGATCGCCGACGTCGAGCGCCTCGTCGAGTCGCTCGCGCTGCGCGACCTGACCTTGATGGTCCACGACTGGGGCGGGATGATCGGCATGGGCTGGGCCCACCGCCACCCCGAGCTGGTCACGCGCCTGGTCCTGCTCAACACCGCGGCCTTCGGGCTGCCGCCGACCAAGCGGATGCCCGCGTCGCTGTGGCTGGCGCGCAACACCGGGCTCGGCGCGGTCCTGGTCCGGGGCTTCAACGCGTTCGCGCGCGGGGCCACGCGCCTGTGCGTGACCCGGCGGCCGCTCCCGGCCGAGATCCGCGAGGCCCTGTGCGCGCCCTACGACAGCTGGGACAACCGTCGCGCGGTCCTGCGCTTCGTCCAAGACATCCCCCTGCGCCCGGGCGACCCGGGCTTCGAGCTGCTCGGCGAGGTCGGTGACGCGCTCGGGCAGTTCGACGATCGGCCCACGCTGATCTGCTGGGGCCTGCGCGACTTCGTGTTCGACGAGCACTTCTTGCGCGTGTGGGAGCAGAAGCTGCCGAGCGCCGACGTCCACCGCTTCGCGGACTCCGGCCACTACGTGCTCGAGGACGCCGGCGAAGAGATCGAGGGCCTGGTCCTGCGCTTTTTGGGGGTCGCTGGGTGAGCTCGACGATGCCCGACTACTCGCTCGAGGGCGAGCTGCCCTTCGAGCCCCCGACCGTCGCCGCCATGCTCCCGCGCATGGCCGCAGCCCAGCCCGACGCGACCGCGATCTACTTCCCGACCAGGCACCGCGACAACAAGGGCCGGGTCGAGTACCTGGAGGTCAGCTACCGCGAGCTCGACGAGCGCAGCGATCGGATCGCGGCGGGTCTGCACGCGGTCGGGATCGGCCGGGGCGATCGCGCCGCGCTGATGGTCAAGCCGAGCCCCGAGCTCTTCGCCCTGAGCTTCGCGATGTTCAAGGCTGGCGTGGTCCCGGTCATGATCGATCCGGGCCTCGGCATGCGCGGGCTCGGGGCCTGCCTCGCGCGGGCCCAGCCGAGCGCCTTCATTGGGATCCCCGTCGCCCACGCGGCTCGGATCGCGCTCGGCTGGGGGCGCGAGACGATCGAGCAGATCGTCAGCGTCGGCGGCTTCGGCCTCGGCGGGCACACGCTCGAGCGGGTCGAGGCGCTCGGGGCCGCGCGGCTGGAGGCCGGCGAGCGCCCGGGCTCGACGGGCCCCGACGAGCTCGCCGCGATCCTGTTCACGAGCGGCAGCACCGGGTCGCCCAAGGGCGTGGTCTACCGCCACCGCAACTTCGTCGCCCAGGTCTCGGCGATCCGCGCGATGTTCGGCATCGAGCCGGGCGAGGTCGACCTCCCGACCTTCCCGCTGTTCGCCCTGTTCGATCCGGCCCTGGGCATGACGACGGTGCTGCCCGACATGGACGCCTCGAAGCCCGCGCGCGTCGACCCGCGCAACATCATCGCGCCGATCGAGCGCTTCGGCGTCACCACGATGTTCGGGTCTCCGGCCCTGCTCAACACCGTCGGCCGCTACGGCGAGCGCGAGGGGGTGAAGCTGCCGAGCCTGCGCCGGGTCATCGCCGCCGGGGCGCCGCTGCCGGCCAAGACCATGCGGCGCTGGCACGCGATGCTGAGCGAGGGCGCCGACCTGTTCCCGCCCTACGGCGCGACCGAGTCGCTGCCGGTCGCGTGCCTGGCCTGCCGCGAGATCCTCGCCGAGACCTGGGCCGAGACCGAGGGCGGCGCGGGCGTGTGCGTGGGCGAGCCCGTGCCCGCGATCGAGGTCCGGATCATCGAGATCCGCGACGACGCGATCGAGCGCTGGACCGACGATCTGCTCGTGCCCGACGGCGAGGTCGGCGAGATCACCGTGCGCGGGCGGATGGTCACCGCGGCCTACTTCAACGATGAGGCCAACACGGCCAGGGCCAAGATCCCCGACGGTGATCGGGTCTGGCACCGGATGGGTGACGTCGGCTGGCGCGACGCGCAGGGCCGGATCTGGTTTTGCGGCCGCAAGTCCCACCGCGTGACCCCGAGCGCGGGCCCGACGATGTTCACGGTGTCGAGCGAGAAGGTGTTCGACGCCCACGCCGACGTGTATCGAAGCGCGCTGGTCGGGCCGCGGCAGGGGCCGACCTTGTGCGTCGAGCTCGAGCCCGGGGTCACGCGCCCGTGGGCCGCGATCGAGGCCGAGCTGCGCGAGCTCGCTGCGCGCGAGCGTGGCCACGCCCTCGGGCTCGAGCGGATCGAGCACTACCTGCGCTACGACGCGCGCGGCGGGTTCCCGGTCGACATCCGCCACAACGCCAAGATCGGGCGCGAGAAGCTGCGGGCCTGGGCCGAGGGGCGGCTGCGATGACCGTGCTGGTGACCGGGGGCGGCGGCTTCATTGGCAAGTCGATCCTTCGGGCCCTGCTCGATCGCGGGCAACGGGTTCGGAGCCTGTGTCGCGGCGACTACCCGTGGCTGCGCGAGTGGGGCGTCGACGTTCACCGCGGCGACGTCGCCGACGCCGACGCGGTCTCGCGGGCCGTCGCGGGCTGTGAGGCGGTGTTTCACACGGCCGCGCGCGTCGACATCTGGGGCCCCTACGAGGCGTTCTACGCGACCAACACCCTCGGCACCCGCCACGTGATCGAGGCCTGCCGGGCCCACGGCGTGGCCAAGCTGATCTACACGAGCACGCCGAGCGTGGTCCACGGCGGCGACGCGGTCTCGGGGGTCGACGAGTCGGCGCCCTATCCCGATCACTTCGAGGCCCACTACCCGGCGACCAAGGCCCTCGCCGAGCGCGAGGTCCTCGCGGCCAACGGCCCGGAGCTGGCCACGGTGGCGATCCGCCCCCACCTCGTCTGGGGCCCGGGCGACAGCTCGATGATGCCGCGGGTCGTCGCCAAGGCCCGCGCGGGTCGGGTCCGGATGATCGGCGCGCCCCAGAAGATCGACACGGTCTACATCGACAACGCCGTCGACGCGCACCTCGGCGCCCTCGACCGGCTCGAGCCCGGGGCGGCGCTCGCCGGCCGGGCCTACTTCGTGACCCAGGGGGAGCCCCTCGAGGGTCCGGCGTTCATCAACGATCTGCTCGGCGCCGCCGGGCTGCCCCCGGTCACCAAGACGATCTCGGTCGCCAAGGCCCGCGCCGCCGCCACCGTGATCGAGGGCCTGTGGCGGCTGCTGGGGATCAAGGCCGAGCCACCGCTGACGCGCTTTGTCGTCAGCCAGCTGTCCACGGCGCACTGGTACGACATCTCGGCCGCGCGCCGCGACCTCGGCTACGCGCCGAAGGTCTCTTACGACGAAGGTATGGAGCGACTACGAACATGGGTCCGCGAACATCCAATTTGAGCCCACCGCTCGACATCGACGCGGAGGCCTTCGCGCGCGATCTCGACGAACTCCAGGTCTGGCTGCGCGCGAGCGCGGGCGAGGAGGATCTTCGTCACCTGCGCAAGATCGAGATCTGGGGCCGACTCGCGGGCCTGCTCGGCTACGCGACGGCCTGGATCGCCCCCAACCCCCTGTCGATCTTCGCCCTGTCCTTCGCCCGCTTCGTGCGCTGGACCGCGGTCGCCCACCCGGTCTGCCACCGCGCCTACGATCGCATGGACGGGGTGTCGCGCGGCCGCCTCGGCTCGGTCTTCGCTCGCGGCCGACGGCGGGTGCTCGACTGGCTCGACTGGATCGACCCCGACGCGTGGCACGAGGAGCACAACCTCCAGCACCACTACCGCCTCAACGAAGAGGCCGACCCCGACCTCGTCGAGCGCAACCTCGCGTGGCTCCGGGAGTCGCAGCTGCCGAGGTGGCAGCGCCTGGCCCTGATCCCGCTGATGGCGGTGAGCTGGAAGTTCGTCTACTACGCGCCCAGCACCCTCGACGCCCTCGCGCGGGCCGAGGCTCGGCGCAGCGGCGGTGAGGCGACGCCCGGGTCAACGGTCGAGCGCGTGCTGCGTGAGCGCTGGTCCACGACCGGGCTGTGGAGCTTCATCCCGCGCGTGACCTCGCGGCTGTGGCTGCGCAGCTGGGGGCCCTACCTGCTGACCTATTTCGTGGTCTTGCCGGCCCTGTTCACGCCGCTCGGGGCCTGGGCCGTGATCAGCGTGCTCATCAACTCCGTGCTCGCCGAGCTGCTGACCAACGCCCACGCCTTCGTGACGATCGTGCCCAACCACGCGGGTGAGGATCTGTACCGTTTCGAGGGCCGGACCCGCAGCCGGGCCGAGTTCTACCTGCGCCAGGTCCTCGGCAGCACCAACTTTCGCTGCGGCGGCGACCTTCGCGACCTGATGCACGGCTGGCTCAACTATCAGATCGAGCACCACCTGTGGCCGGACATGTCGATGCTGCAGTACCGCCGCGCGCAGCCGAGGGTGCGTGAGATCTGTGCGCGGCACGGAGTGCCCTACGTCCAGGAGTCGGTCTGGCGGCGCTGCCAAAAGACGGTGGCGATCATGGTCGGGGATGCTTCGATGTGTCGTTATTGTGAGGCAAAAAGCACCACAAAGACGGCGCGCGCCACGCGGCCGTCTGGCTAGCGCTAGCACCCCGGGCTGCTAGCAGCCTGTTCGAGCGACAGCGGCGGTCCGTTTGGAGTGTTCGCGACACAGCCGGCTGTCGGTTTCAAACCGACAGTATTATCTGAACAAACTATTGCGTAAGATTTGAGGCCACTTCGGACAAGTATGCTCAGCACCTGGCATCGCTTGCTCGCTCGCGCGACCTTCTACGATCTGAGCCTCGTCGTGAGCGTGGTCCCTGTCTGGGCCTTGCTCCTTGGCGTCGCGGATTGGCGAGTGGTCCTCGGCCTGACGCTGGTCCGCGTCGTCACCACTTTGGTGTGGCTGCGTCGGGAGTTCGCCGAGCTCGCGGGTCCGCGGCGCGAGCTCGACGACCGCGACAGCGACGAGCTGCTGAAGCTCGACGCGGCGCTGCAGCGGGGGCCCCGTCGCTTGGCCAGGCTCTGCGCGCTCGGCTGGGCCGTGGTCCTGGTGTCGTCGACGGCCCTGGGGCTGCTCGGGCTGCCCGCGCGCCTGCAGCTCGGCGACGCCGAGCTGTTCATGGCGGGCCTGGTGTTGATGGCCATCTTGGGTGGCGTGCTGGCGATCGTCAACAACCTGATCGAGCCCGTGCTGCTCGAGGATCGCGCGGCGGTCGGGGCGGCGCTCGCCGACAGAGGGCTCGACGCGCAGCGCCGACCATCGACGATCGTCGGCCTGTTCGTGCTGCTCAACGTCCCGATCACGATGTCGGTGTTTTTCGGCATGTCCGGGCTCGCGGGGATGGGGCTGGTCGAGGCATGGCGCGCGACGGATCGGGTCGAGCAGCAGCGTCGGGTCGAGCGAGGGGCGAGGGCGGTCAAGGACGCGGGCGAGCTCGACGAGGGCCTGCGCGTCGTCGAGGCGTCCGCGTTGCCCGAGGTCGTCGGCGAGCTCGGCCCGGGCGACGAGGGCGTGGCCGAGACCGACGTCGTTCGCGGGCTTACGGTCGCGGCCGCCCCGATCGGCGACGGCCGCTGGGTCGTCGCCGAGGTCGAGACCGAGGAGCGCTTGGGTCTGATCCTGGCCTTTGTGCTGGGCTTGCCGCTGTTCTTCGTCCCCGGCGTGGCCGCGGCGAATTGGTCGGTGTCCAGCGCGATCGCCAAGCAGCTGGCCGAGGTCCGCGGGGCGACCCAGCGGGTGCTCGAGGCCGGCGAGATCCGTGACATCGGCCGGTTTCGGCCACCGAGCAACGACGAGGTCGGCGCGCTGATCCGCGACTTCAACGGCATGCTCGACGTGCTCGAGGAGCTCGCAGACGCGGCCCACCTGGTGTCCGGGGGCAACCTCACCGTCGAGCTCGACCGACCCGGCGATCTTCACGACGCGTTCCGGGGCATGCTCGGGCGGCTGCGCGAGACCGTCGCGCAGATCCGGGCGACCGCCCTCGACCTGGCCTCGGCCGCGTCCGAGCTCCAGGCCGTCGCCCAAGAGCAGGCCCGGGTCGTCAACCAACAGTCGCGGACGGTGGCCGAGGTCGGCGGCACCGTCGAGCTGCTGGCCAACGCCGCCCACGACATCACCCAGACCGCCGAGGGGGTCCTCGACAACGCCGAGCAGACCCTGTCGACGACCGACGAGATGGTCGGCAAGATCACCGAGCTCAGCACCCAGGCCAACGGGGTCTCGGAGCTGCTCGAGCTCATCGAGCAGATCGCCGACCGCAGCGATCTGCTCGCGCTCAACGGCTCGCTCGAGGCCACGCGGGCGGGCGAGGCTGGTCGCGGCTTCGCCCTGGTCGCCGCCGAGATGCGGCGCCTGGCCGAGCGCGTGAGCGGGACCGTGGCCGACGTCCGCGGGCGCGTGATCGACATCAAAAACTCGGGCACGAGCACGGTCATCGCGACCGAGGGCAGCCGCAAGCTCGCCGAGCGCACCGCCGCGGCGGCGCGCGAGATCTCGACCCTGACCGCGGCCCAGGGCCGCGACACCCAGCGCGCGTCCGCGGCGATGCTGGGCGTGTCGGAGCGGGTGATCGCAACGGGGACCGCGACCGAGCAGACCCGGATCGCGGCCGAGCGGCTCAAGCTCCAGGCCGACGAGCTCGAGCGGCTGACGCGGCGCTTCGAGGTCGAGGTCCTGCCGTCGGTAGGTGGATCGTCGTGACCTCCTGCGCGGTGCCGTCGCCGGCCTTGTCCACGCGACGCTCGGCCTGCCTGATCGCGCTCACCTGCCTGATCGCGTGCACGACGCGGTCGGTGTCCGACGATGGGACGAGCGCGACCTCGACGACCGACGCCTCGCAAGGGACGGAGTCTGAGTCGACGTCGGAGACCACGTCGGAGACCGGGCCCGGGCCGATCGACCTCCCGGGCGCCGAGGCTCCGTCGTGTGACTGCGACGAGGGCTTCATCTGCGCAGCGACCTGCTCGGAGGAGATCGCGTCTCCAGACGGCACGCCTTCGGCGCCCATCGACTTGCGCTGCGTCGACGAGCCGCTGTGCCCACCCGACGATCTCGACAACCCCGCCTGTCGCGAGCTCGTGTGTGGCTCGCCCTACGTGTTCTTGCGCGAGAGCTGCAGCGGTCGCGACGCATCGAACATCGACATGCTGTGTGGGGCGTTCGAGTCTCCTCCCTGCGACCTCAACCACCAAGATTGCCCCGACGGCGAGAAGTGTGTGCGCCGTCCCCTCGACGAGGAGGGCTTGTTCCCGACCATGTGCGTGCCGCTCGAGGGCCGCGGTGTGCCCGGCGAGCTCTGCACGGCCAACGGCGCCCCGGAGTTCAGCGACAGCTGCGGCGCGAACAGCATGTGCTGGAGCGGCGAGCTCAGCTCCGATGTTCAGGCCGGGGTGTGCTCGCAATTTTGCGACCTCGCCGACCCGATGTGTCCGGTGGGCTCGACCTGCGAGCTCGTCTACGACGGGCTCGAGCTGTGCGTGGAGACTCCCTGACTACGGACAGCGCGTGAGGCATGCGCCCAGGGTCGCCCTTCGTCAGTAGACCGGGAACATCAGGCGGCAGCCCTCGCGGGTCGGACCCATGGCCTGGCTGGCCCACTCGCGCTCGCCCTCGTCGCTGAGCGAGGACAGCACCTGCACGCACTCGTCGACGGTGTAATTGGCCGAGGCCCCGGCGTCGTGGCAGCGGTCGAGCCGCTCCTGGCACTCCGCCTCGAACGCGGGATCGAGGCACCCGTCGCGGATGCCCTCGCGGTAGCACTGTTTCCGCCCCCGCATGTTGCAGGCGCCCTGGCCGAGCCGCGCCCAACACCGCGCGACCGACTCGCCGACCCGGGCCTTGTAGGGGTAGCCGTCGGCGAGCATCTGACACGAGCCGCGCAGGCCCTCGCAGGTGCTGCTGATCTGCGAGCAGTCGACGCGGCCGAGGTTGTTGTCGCAAGCGGGCGCCGCTGGCTCGACGAACGCGGTGGGGCTGGGCGTCGGCGCGGGCTCGACGATGACGACGGGCCCGGTCGCGGGCTCGGGCTCGGGCTCGGGCTCGGAGACCTCGGGCTTGGGCAGATCGGCTGGCGGCTGAGGGATGCAGCTCGCGGCCGCGAGCGCGGCGGCGAGCGCCAAGAAGCGCTCACGGTTGACGTTTGGAGTCGTCTCGAGCGATGCGCGGTCGGCCATGGATAGACTGTATTACGCCGAGGCCGAGGCTGAGGAAGATCCCTGCCCACACGCCGCCCCGGCTGCGCAAGCCGAGGCGCAGCTCGCCGCCAGCCGAGCTGCGCAAGCCGAAGCCGTCGCCGAGCCGGCCGAGGGCGAGCCCCAGACCCGATTCGCCTGATTCGGGCTCAGCGGTAGCGAGCCGCGCGCTTGCTCGCGCTCGCGCCGACGTCGAGCTGCTCGAGCAGCGAGAGCGGGAGCCCGGCGGCGCGCAGATCCTCGGCTTCGAGCTCGACCAGCCGCTTGCCCGCCGCGCGCTGGCTGGCCACGAGCGCGCCGATCTGCCGATAGGCCACGCGAAAGGGCGTGCCGATGCTGACGAGGTGCTCGGTCAGATCCGTGGCGATCGCGTCGCCGCGCTCGAGCGCGCGGAGGCACGGCTCGGGCAGGAGGTCGAGGTGCTCGAGCCCGAGGGTGATCATCTTCAGGCAGTCCACGGTCCCGTCGATGCTGGCGAAGATGACCTGCTTGTCCTGCTGCAAGTCGCGGTGATAGCCGGTGCCCAGCCCCTGGAAGGTGGTCATCAGCGCGACGAGCTCGCCCTGGCGGAGGGCGGCCTGACCCCGGACGAGCTCGAAGAGATCGGGGTTGCGCTTGTGCGGCATCATCGACGACCCACACGCGACCGCGCCGCTGAGGGTCACGAGGCCGTCGGAGCTGAGCTCGATGACGTCGGCGCAGAAGCGGGCGAGGTGCTGGCCGATGCGGGCGCAGGCGAAGGCGAGGGTCAGCGTGTGGTCGCGCGAGCCGACGGCGTCGAGGGGGTTGCTCGGCGGCCGGGCGAAGCCGAGCGCGCGCGCGGGCACCTGGGGATCGATCGGCAAGGTGTTGCCCCCGATCGCCCCGGCCCCGAGCGGCGAGTCGGCGATCTCGTCCTCGACGACCGCGAGCAGCCTGCGGTCGCGGGCCAGGGGCTCACGCAGGGCCGCGCCGACCCACAGCCGCGCGAGCACGGGGATCGCGACCTGGCGGTGGGTGTAGGCCGGCATCGGGGTCTCGCCCCAGCGCGCGATCCAGGCGTCGAGGCCCGCGTCGAGCTGGCCGAGCGCCGCGAGCACGCGGGCGAGCGCGGCCCGGGTCCAGAGCTTGAGATCGGTCGCAACCTGATCGTTGCGGCTGCGCCCGGTGTGGAGCTTGTCGGCGAGCTCGCCGACGGTCGCGCGCAGCCAGACCTCGACGGCCATGTGGACGTCCTCCTCGACCGGGAGCTCGACCTCGCCGCGGGCGACCTTGCCCGGCAAGCCCTGGAGCGCGGCCTGGAGCTCGTCGCCCTCTTCGCGCGTGAGCAGCCCGCCCGCGACGAGGCCCTCGACGTGGGCGACGCTGCCGGCGACGTCGACCTCGAGCAGGCGGCGGTCGATCGGCAGTGAGGTCTGCCAGGCGAGGAACTCGGGATCGAGGGTGCCGCCGGTGGCGTCGGTTCGGGCGATGGAGCTCATGGCCGCGAACCTATCAGCAATGCCCGCGAAGCACCCGGGCGTCATGTGCGCGGCGCCAGCCCCAGCTACAGCGCCTCTTCGACGGCGGCGATGCGCGCGTCCACGTGGCTGAACAAGTAGTCGAGCGAGCTATCGAACTCGGCGGGGCTCGACAAGAAGGAGTAGGGCGCGGCCTCCTGCGATTCGGGCCCGGACACGTAGGGCGCGATGAGATCGTGGTTGGCCTGCATCGTCGCTTTGACGGTCTCGGCTTCGAAGGGGCCGGCGATGATGTCCGCGAGCTTCTCGCGGTAGGTCGACGCGTAGATCTCGTCATCGAGCAGCCTGCGGATCAGCGGCCACTCCGAGCCGATCTCGTCGAGCAAGACCGAGTCGGACGAGCCGGATCCGCCGGGCCCGCCGTTGTTGATGAGCAGGGCCTCGTTGAGGTCCCAGGGGATCCACACGATGCGCCCGTCGGTTGGATCCGCGTACAGGTAGTAGTTGTGGGTCATCCAGCCGTAGACGTCCCAGTCGACCATCACCTGATTGGTGGCCTGGTAGGTCAAGAAGCGGTCGACGTCGAACACCGCCTCGAGCTCGTCGCGCCACGCCTGGCCCGACCCCGTGTTCAACGCGGTGATGAACGTCTGGACGTCGCTGTAGTCGGCGAGGTCCTCGTTGGTCTTCTTGATCATCGAGGCTTGATCGAAGCTCGAGAGCCGCGCGCCCGTGCCATCGGGCTTGTAGAGGTTGCCGCTCCCATCGGCGAACTGCGTGTCGATCATCTTGTTCGAGGGATCCTCGATCATCGTGTACAGGCCCCAGTAGACCGGCCCATCTCCGGTGTCGACATAGATCCGCGCAAACGAGGAGCGCGCGACGGGGACGCCTGCCGCGCGGAAGATGTCTGCCGCTGTCTTGTCGCGGATCAGCGACGGATCCTTGTAGCCGTTGCTGAAGGTCATCTTCTTGAAGCCCCAGAAGCGCTGATCGAGGAGCTCCGGGTTGTCGGCCTCAAACTCGTCAAAGTCGAGGCGAAAGGAGAACTTCTTGCCGCCCGACATATAGGTCGATCGGAGCGACGAATTGCCCTTGAAGCGCATCCCGACCTGCCACCACGTGACGCCGTCGAGGGCGACGGTCGTGGGCACGAACATCGGATCCTCGTCGGCCTGGCTCCCGGGCGGTCCGCCCATGCTCTGGAGGAGATCGTCGAGGTTCGCGTTCATGGCCGCGAAGTCCTCCGCCGCGATCGTGATGTCGATGCGGTGGACGAGACCCTCGCCAAACAAGCCGTCGTAGTCGGGCTCGACGCCCTTGCAGTGGCTCTGCACGCCCCAGCCGTCGGGGCGCAGGAGATCGGCCGGGTCGTCGGCGCACAGACCCGCGCCAGTCTCGCCGCTGGTCTCGCCGCTGGTCTCGCCGCCGGTCTCGCCGCCGACCTCGCTGCCGGTCTCATCGCTGCCCTCGCCCCCAGGCGCGTCGGCGGAGCAGTTCGCACACGCGAATAACGCGGTGAGGGTGACAGGCAGGAGGAGATGGCGGGCAGATAAAAATTCCATGGCTCTCGACCCCGAGCAATTACCGCGCCACAGACCCTGAGCCAATGTAGGCACCCAGGTGCGGGCTCACTTCGATCCGGGGTGCAGAACTCGCATGGGCTGCGGCAGATTCGGCATTGGGGGCCGCGCGCCCGCCGGATTGGTCGTAAACGCGCGCTCAGTGCCCGGCTGCGACTTGCGCCCGGTTCACGAGCCAGCCACCGCGTGCGCGCTTGGTCGCCCGGGTCAGCTCGGTGTCGAAGGCCTCGGGGTTTTGGAACCCGCGGATCATGCCGCCGGTCGAGGTGTTGATCATTGCGACGCCCATTTTCATGACGGGCGAGCGGAACAAGACCCAGACCGACTCGACGTCGGCCTTGTGGCGCCCGAGCCAGGCCTGCAGCAGCTTGCGAACCTCGGGCTTGTAGGCGTGGACATCGTCGGCGTCGATCGCCAGCAGGAGGCGCCGGCCCTTGCGGATCTCTGCGTCGCCCGCGGCGAGGACCGGCTCGAGGTGCTCGAGCCGGATCGCGCCCGCGAAGCGGACGTGGACCAGGCCGGGAGCGATGATGTCGGCCTGGCCGAGACCGAGGCGGGCTGAGCTTCGCGCGCTTGGGTTGAGCGGGGGCCGCTCGGTCGGGACATCATCGAGTTCGGCCATGTGAATAGCAAAGCATGGGTCGGGATCGCCAACCACGTCCCTAGGATCATTTAGAGAAAATAATGGTATTTAAATTTATGTATATACATCCACTAATGGGGAACTCTGGGTGAGTGGGGCAATTGAGGACAGCGCGAATACGCGCAAATCTGTCGATTGCCCGTCGAACGGTCCGAGGGGCAGGGCATTTACTGTAGTTTAGCAAGCTGCGCGATCGCATTCGCTAGCTCGCCGACCCGACTGATCGATCGGGGGATGACGATGACCGTGTCGTCGCCGGCGATCGTCCCGAGGATGTCGAGGTGGCGGAGGCCGTCGAGCTCGATGCCGACGGCGGGCGCCCGACCGACGCGGGTTCGGACCACGACGAGGGTCTCGTTGTGCTCGACCGAGACGACCATGCTCGCGGGAAAGCTGGTCCGACCGGCGGGCTCGAGCCGGTAGACCAAGCCGCCGTCGTCGCCCACGCCGCGGTGCGCGCCGAGCAGCTTGAGATCGCGCGAGACGGTGCTCTGGGTCGTCGGCAGGCCGCGCTCGGCGAGGGCCTCGACGAGCTGGGTCTGGGTGCTCCCGCCGCGGCCGGAGAGCAGCAGCTGGCGAAGCATCTTGCGCCGTTGTTTGGTCTCGGACACGGTCTCGAGCTAGCGAATTTGACGCGTGATCAAGGTTCCGATGCCCTGCTCGGTGAACAGCTCGGCGACGAGGGCGTGGGGCATGCGGCCGTCGATCAGGTGGAGGGCGCCGAGGCCCTGGCGGGCGGCGTGCCGGGCGAAGGCGAGGTTCTCGTCGGCCTCGGTCGAGAAGCGCCCGCGGTCGAGCCCGACGAGGGCCTGGTCGGGCGTCAGCTCGCTGACGAGGCCGCCGGTGTCGCGCAGGCCCTGATCGTCGGCGAGGCTCAGCAGCTTGGCGACGCCGAGGCGCACGGCGAGGGCGACGAGCTCGCCGGGGTCGGGCCGGGTCTGGACCAGCACGCAGGCCTGGCCGCGATCGAGGCGCGCGCCGATCCGCTCGGGATCGTGGGGGACCTGCGCGAGGTGGTAGGCGCCATCAGCGAAGTCCCGGCGGAGGCCGGCGAGGACCTCGAGGTCGGGCACGACCACGAGCACCCTCAGCTCGGCGCTGAGCATGAGCTCGAGATCCCGGGCGACGCTCGCGAGCAGCATCGGCTTGCGCGCGGCCGAGCCCGAGAGGTGGACCATCGCGCGCAGGCCGGTGAAGCGGCGCACGTAGGACAGCCCGTCGACGAGCAGCTGGTGCTTGAGGATCGGGGTGTACGAGGCCAGGGTCACGTTGCGGCCGACCTGGCCCTGGGCGTTGACCGTGACCTGAAGCGCCTCGTCGGCGTTGATGCGGACATAGTCGTAGGAGAAATCACAGCCGAGCGCGGTGAAGCTGCCGGGACCCTCGCCCACGCGCACGTCCCAGCGGACCGTGGGCTCGCGGAGGCGCCGGGCGAGCTCGCCCAGGTCGATGCCCTCGTCGGCGGCCCCGGCTGGACCCGCCGCTCCGATCGCAGCCCCGCCGCGAACCAGCGGGATGCGCTGGGCGTCGATCTCGATCGCGGCCAGATCGAGCTCGAGGAAGCCGGCCTCGAGCGCGGCCTGGCCCGCGGCCGCGCCGAGCCGACCCCAGCCCGCGACCTCACCCGCGAACACGCTGCACTTGAACAGCGAGCTGCGACAGCAACCCCGGGCGATCGCCTTGGCGATCGCGGCGTCGGGAGCCCCGCTGACGTGGACCTCGAGCAGGCGCGTGGCGCCCTCGCCGTCGCGCGCGACCTGCTCGGCGAGCGAGCGCAGCACGGCCTCGAGCGCGGCGCTGAAGCTCGCCCGGTCCGGCTCAGACTCGATCGCAACCCCGGCCTCACCGCTGGCGAGGGCGAGGACCGTGTCGTTGGTCGAGGTGTCGCCGTCGACGGTGATCGCGTTGAAGGTCGGCTCGGTCGCGTCGCGGAGCAGCTCGCGGAGCAGCTCGGGCTCGACCGCCGCGTCGGTGCACACGAAGCCGAGGGTCGTGGCCATGTTGGGGTGGATCATCCCCGAGCCCTTGGCGACGCCGAACAGCCGAACCACCTGGGGCTGGCCCTCGGCGTCGCGCAGTTGAAGCTCGGCGTGGGCGACCTTGGTCAGGGTGTCGGTCGTGAGGATCGCGCGGGCGAAGCCGCGCGGATCCTCGCCGAGCTCGGCGGACAAGCTCGGCATCGCCGCGGCGATCTTCTCGGGGTCGAGGGGCACGCCGATGACCCCGGTCGAGGAGGTCAAGATCGCCTCGGGCTTGGCCTCGAGGGCCGCGGCCGCGGCCGCGGCCATCGCGAGGTTGACGGCGACCCCGGCCGCGCCGGTCATCGCGTTGGCGTTGCCGCTGTTGACCAGCACCGCCCGCACGCCGCTGGCCGGGAGCAGCTCGGCGCAGCGATCGACACAGGCCGCGCGGACCGGGTTGCGGGTGAACACGCCAGCCGCGTTGGCCCCCGCGCGGCTGGTGCAGCGGATGAGCCCGAGGTCCTTGCGCGAGCGCTTGATGCCCGCGTGGATGCCCGCGAATTCGAAGCCCTTGGGCAGGGGCACGGGGCCGTCGAGGGAGGTCGAGAGGCTGAGCTCGGTGGTGTCAGACATGGTCGCTCGGGGGCAAGAGAGGGGGGCGGACGAGGGAGGCAAAGGTTCGCGGCGTGCCGGAGGGCGAGTCCGCGAGCGGCGGCGGCAGGCCGAGGCCCGGCTCGAGGCCAAGCCACAGATTGAGGTTGTGCAGCGCCAAGCTGGCGGCGCCGCGCATGAGGTTGTCGATGCTCGCTAACACGGGGACCAGATCGCTGCGCGCGGCCGGACCGACGGCGATCAGCGCCTGGTGGCTGCCGACCACGTGGCCGAGGCCGAGGCCCTGGCCGGGCTGCTCGAGCACGCTGACCCACGGGTGCGCGGCGTAGTGATCGACGAGCGCCTCGCGCAGCTGCTCGGGGCCGACGCGGGGCTCGACGAAGCTGGTCACCAACATCCCGCGGACGATCGGCAGCAGCTGGGTCACGAAATTGATCGTCGCCCCGCCGCCGAGGTGGTGCTCGATCTCCGGTATGTGGCGGTGCTCGCCGACCTTGTAGGGGAAGCTGTTGCCGGTGAGGTTGCAAAAGTGCAGGTGCTCGGCGACGCCCTTGCCGGCCCCCGACGCCCCGCTGGTTCCGAGCACCGCGATGTGGCGCGGGTGGATCAGCTCGCGCTCGATCAGCGGACGCAGGCTCAGCAAGGTCGCGGTCGGGTAGCAGCCCGGGTTGGCGACGAAGCGCGCGTCAGCTGGGGGCGCGCCGAACAGCTCGGGCAGCCCGTAGTGGACCTCGGGATCGCGGCGGCGCGCGTCGGACAGATCGAGGATCCTCGCGGCGCCGAGCTCGACCAGCGCCGCCGTCCACTGCGTCGCCGGCTCATGGGGGAGGGCGAGGGCGACCACGTCACATCGACGCAGCTGCTCGCGGGACGCGCGGTCGAGATCACCCGGCGAGCGAGCCTTGACGATCCACGGCGAGATGCATGGATGATGCATCGTGAGCGCATGGAGAGCCTGGCCTGCGTAGCCTGATGCTCCCACGATGCCGAGCTTGAACTGTTCTTGGGCCACTTGAGTGGCCGTTTATCTTGACGCATGGCCAACCGCAAGGCTCGCCGTGCACATGCAGCATAGATGCATAGTATGCGGGATCGGCAGCATCGAGGGCCCGCGGGTAGGGCGCTGAAGCGGAGTTCGTGAGCTGGCAGACATCGAGGCGCTTTTGCGCCAAGATTTTGGCCTTGACTCGCCGATGCGCTCGGGTAGAGTTCGCGCCCTGACGCGGGAATAGCTCAGTTGGTAGAGCGCAACCTTGCCAAGGTTGAAGTCGCGAGTTCGAGTCTCGTTTCCCGCTCAAGCCCGGTTCTGCCGGGCTTTTTCATTGGTTCACCCGCTCCTGCGGAAACCCCGGATCAGCTCGAGGGTTGCGCGCAAATGCGAGCGCGGATAGCCTCCCCCGCGGACGTGCGTCTCGCTTCTCCACATCGGCCGGCGTCGCCGGCTCCCGGCTCGGATTTGGGTCGGTCCCTGAGCGCGGTCCTGCGCCTGCTCGGCGCCGGGCTGATGCTGCTCGCGCTGCTCGTCCCGCGGGCCGAGGCCGAGGCCGCCGCGCCCTCGGCCGAGTACCTGCCCTACGGGCAGGGCGTGCACGGTGAGGGCGGCGCGTGTGGGGAGAGCCAGCAAGAGGAGCTGGTCGACTGCGGCGCCTCGCTCCACGAGATGCTCGACGAGCCCCTGGCGATCGCGCTGCTGCGGGCCCTCGACGTCCGCATGACCGAGAAGGCCTGCAACGATCTGCTCGCCGACATCTGGGCCCAGCAAAGCTGCCAGGCCGAGGGCCGCGACTGCGGCAAGATGAATTCCGCCGCGCCTGCACCCCCGGCCCCCAAGCTCGCGTCGAGCTCGTCGAGCGCGCGCTCGAGCTGGGCCACGATCGGTCTGGCTGGTGACGACGCTCGCAGCCCCGGCTTCAACACGCAGCTGCGCGGACCGAGCTCACGCGATCTCCAGCCTCCTGTTCCGCCGCCCAGGCTCCTGGGTCACTGATTGTTCTTCACCGCGCTCACTCAGGATCCAAGCGGGATCCGAGCTCGAGCAGCGGTGAGGGGACCGGTCGAGTCACGCTCGACCTGAAGTGACGTGAGCGCCCGAGTCGACTCGATCGGGCCACCTAGCAGCACATGACGGCGAACACCCATGACACGAGCACCTAGCTCCTCCCTCTCGAGGATTGGCCTGCTATTGGCCCTAATCGGGCCGCTGGCGGCCTGTCCTGCCAAACCTGACAAGCAACAAGCGGCGGTCGACATCGACCTGCGTCGCTTCGTGGTCAACGTCGAGGACGGCGACTACGCGATCGGCGGTGAGCAGCCGCTGGTCACGATCGTGCTGTGGTCCGACTACGCGTGCGCCCCGTGTGGGCGCAGCTGGGCCGTCATGAAGCACCTCGTCGAGGACTACGGCGAGGATCTTCGCGTCGTCTACCGGGCCGGGACCGTGCCGGGCTTTCAGCACGGCGAGCGCGCGGCCGAGGCCGCGTTCGCGGCCGGCGGTCAGGGCAAGTTCTGGGACATGCACTGGCGCCTGTTCGAGCACCCGGACGACTTCTCGCGCCCGGTCTTGCGCAAGCACGCCGAGGCGATCGGCCTCGACGTCCCGCAGTTCATGGACGATCTCGACACCGGGCGCTACGCGGCCCCGCGCGTCCGCGATCGTCGCCAGGCCGCCGCGCTCGGCTTGAGCCCGCTGCCCGCCGCGTTCGCCAACGGCCTGTTCGTGCTCGGCTTCAAGGACGAGGCTGGCTGGCACGCGCTCATCGACCGCGAGATCGCCAGCGCGCGCAAGATGATGCAAGAGGGCATCAAGCGCGCCGACGTCTACGCGGAATTCATGAAGACCGCCAAGCGCGGCCGCGTCGACGACAACGACGAGGCCAAGCGCCTCCAGGCCGAGCGCGCGGCCGCGGCCGCCGCTGCCGAGCCCGCGAAGCTCGACAGCCCCGACGCCCGGCAACGCTACGCGATCCCGACCGGGGCCGCGGGCTTCGGGCCGGCAGACGCGCCGGTCGTGCTCGTCGAGTTCATCGACTACGAGTGCCCCTACTGCCGCAAGGCCCACACCGAGGTCGTGCCTGCGCTGCGCGAGCAGTACCCGGACGATCTCCGCGTCGAGATTCGCCACCTGCCGCTGGAGATCCACCCGGCCGCCGCCGCGGCGGCCCGGGCCGCGATCACGGCCGGCGAGCAGGGCAAGTTTGGCGAGTACCACGAGCGCCTGTTCGCCGATGATCGCGGCGCGATGGTGTTCTCGACCTTCGTGCGCGTGGCCGAGGAGCTCGGCCTCGACGTCGAACGGTTCAAGCGCGACTTCCAGACCCGCGAGGTCTCGGACGCGCTCGCAGCCGACGTGCTCCTGGCTCGCTATCTCGGCGTCCAGGGCACGCCCGGCTTCTTCGTCAACGGTCGCTACGTCGACGGGGTCCGCAGCGCGGAGACCTTCACGACGATCATCGACGAGGAGCTCGAGCGCGCCAAGCAGCTCGAGGCAGACGGCACGGCTCGCGCCGAGCTCCACGACGCGCTCATGCGCGAGGCCCTCGGGGCCGACCAATTCCCGAACGCGCACCTCGAGGTCGCGCAACCCACTCACCCCCAACAAGACCCCGCGTCGGCCGGCAGCGCCGACCAACCCTGAACCAACCAGACCCCGGGCCCCAGGCCCCCACGAGGACAACCATCATGAAGCGTTTTGCACTTCGAACCCTCATCGCCGCCGGCCTCCTGTTCGGCTTCGGCGCGACCGCGACCGTCGGCTGCGTCGCGCCCCCCGCCAAGACCGGCGCCGCCGCGCAGACCGGCGGCACCTTCGTGACCATGGACGAGGTCGACGCCTCGATGAACGACAAGGTCACGGGCGATCGCTACCAGATCACCTACGAGAAGGACGACATGTGGAAGGGCGCCCCCGACGGCGCGCTCGTCACGATCGTCGAGTACTCGGACTTTCAGTGCCCCTACTGCTCGCGCCTGACCAACTCGCTCAAGCAGGTCGCCGAGGAGTACCCCGACGACGTCCGCATCGTGTTCAAGCACTTCCCGCTGGCCATGCACCCCCAGGCCAAGCCGGCGTCCGAGGCCGTGCTCGCCGCCCACGCCCAGGGCAAGGGCTGGGAGCTCCACGACCTGGTGTTCGACAACGCCCGCAAGCTCAGCAACGAGGATCTGCTCAGCTACGCCGAGCAGGTCGGCGTGCCGGACATGGCCAAGTTCAAGCAGGATCTCGAGAACCACACCTACGCCGCGCAGATCGACGCCGATCTCGCCCAGGGCAAGAAATTCGGGATCGGCTCGACGCCGAGCTTCTTCATCAACGGCAGGCCTGAGCGCGGGACCAAGAGCCCCGAGCAGCTCAAGACCATGATCGAGAAGGAGAAGGAGATGGCCCAGGCGCTGCTCGACGCCGGGTCCAAGAAGTCCGAGATCTACGCCCGGATCATGAAGGCGGCCAAGACCGAGCGCGCCGCGCCCGAGCGGCCCAAGAGCCAGAAGGGCCAGCAGGGCAAGGCCCGGCCCGGCAAGCCCGACCCGAGCAAGAACTACGCGGTCCCGACCGACAGCCGCCCGCAAAAGGGTGAAGACGGCGCGCTCGTGACGATCGTCGAGTACTCGGACTTCGAGTGCCCCTACTGCCGCAAGGTCCTGCCGACGCTGGAGAAGATCGAGGAGACCTTCGGCGACGACGTCCGCGTGGTCTTCCGCCAGCAGCCGCTGCCGATGCACAAGCAGGCCAAGCCCGCGGCCCTCGCCGCCCTCGCGGCCCATCGCCAGGGCAAGTTCTGGGAGATGCACGACGCGCTGTTCGCCAAGGCCGAGACCCGGGCGCTCAACGAGCAGACCTACGGTGAGCTCGCCGCCCAGTTCGGCCTCGACATCGAGAAGTTCAACGCCGATCGCAAGGATCCCGAGCTCGCCAAGATGATCGAGGAGGATCAGAAGATCGCGATGCAGTTCGGCGCGGGCGGGACCCCGGCCTTCTTCGTCAACGGTCGGCCGCTGTCGGGCGCCCAGCCCTACGAGGCCTTCGAGGCCGTGATCAACCAGGAGATGGCCAAGGCCAAGGCCTACATGGCCGAGAACAAGGTCGAGCCCGAGAAGCTCTACGAGGAGATGTCGAAGGGCTGGGAGACCGAGGTCAAGGCCCCGCCGGTCGCCGACCACGTCCGGCGCCAGATCCCCGTTGATACCCTCGCGGGCAAGGGCAACCTGAAGGACCCGAAGCTGACGATCGTCGAGTGCTCCGACTTCGACTGCCCCTACTGCACGCGTGGGGCCGAGCTCGTCAAGCAGATCTTCGAGCACCCGGACTACAAGGACATCACGGCGTTCTACTTCGCCAACTTCCCGCTGCCGATGCACAAGAACGCCGAGGGGGCGCACCTCGCCGCGATCGCGGCTGGCAACCAGGGCAAGTTCTTCGAGATGCATGACCTGTTGTTCGCGGATCGCAGCAAGCGGTCCGAGAGCGACTTCCGCGACATGGCCACCCAGCTCGGCCTCGACGTCGAGAAGTTCATGGCCGACTGGAAGGACCCGGCGACCAAGGAGAAGATCGCCGCCGACAAGGCCCTGTGCGCCAAAAACGGCGTGTCCGGGACCCCGAACTTCTTCGTCAACGGCCGCTCGATGCGCGGCGCCGTGCCGATGAAGATGGCCGAGGTCGTGTTCAAGGAGGAGCTCGCTGGCGGGTTCGAGGCCGCCGAGGCCAAGAAGAAGGACGCCAAGGCCGAGAAGAAGGACGACTAGCCGCCAGGAGCCTGTGGTGCGATGCACCGTCACGCCTCGCGGCGTGAGGCATTGCACCATGGGGCCCTCCCACGGTTTCGCCGTGACCCGCCGGACCGGTGCGCACCGGTCCGGCGCGGTCCTGCCGAGCCCAGATCGGGACACAACCCCGATCTGGGCTCGGCAGGGCTGCGCAGGCCCGCGCCAGACAGTAAGCTGCCGCGACCCCAGACCGGGGCTGCGAGTCGGAGTCAGACATGTCCGAGCACGACGAAGACGACAAACGCGACGAGACCCAAGACCAGGCCAACGCCGACGCCGACGCCGACGGCCGCGACCCGGAGGACGAGACCGTCGAGGAGTCCAAGCTCCACGCGCGCGACGAGGCGAGCGACGCGGGCGACGCGACCCCGCCGAAGGTCGAGGAGCCCGGCGGCGCCAAGGCCAGCGCAGGCAAGGCCGCGGGCGCCGACGACAAGCGCAGCAAGCTGCTCGGCAACCTCGTGTTCGTGCTCGGCTTCCTCGCGACCTTGGTCCTGGGCTACTTCGTTGGCCAGTGGGTCCGGGTCAAGTTCGGCGACAAGCCGACGCCCGAGACCGGCGACCGCTACCACGTCGTGCTGCGCGGCGACGAGCCGCAAAAGGGCCCCGACGACGCGCTCGTGACGATCATCGAGTTCGCCGATTTTCAGTGCCCCTACTGCGCCGACTCCGTCGAGCCCCTGGCCGAGGCCACCGCCGCCTACGAGGGCGACGTGCGCCTGATCTTCAAGCACTACCCGCTCCCGGGCCACCGCAACGCCGGTCCGGCCGCCTACGCCTCCTGGGCCGCCCACCAGCAGGGCGACTTCTGGGAGTTCCACGATCGCCTGTTCGAGGACAAGGCCTCGATCGAGCACATCCCCGAGTGGGTCAAGGAGCGGGGCCTCGACGCGAGCAAGTTCGGCCGCGACATGGAGGACCCCCGGGCCAAGCAGGACGTCGACAGCGACATGCTCGCGGGTTCGAAGGTCGGCGTGACCGGGACCCCGGCCTTCTTCGTCAACGGTCACCTCTATCGCGGCAAGCGCAGCGCGATCGACTGGCGCAAGATCATCGAGGCCGAGCTCGAGTACGCCAAGGAGATCGTCGACGACGGCGTCGCCCGGGCCGATCTCTACGAGCACCTGATGAAGGACGCGCTCGAGCACCAGGTCGGTGCCCCGAGCGCGGCCAAGTCCAAGCGCCAGCGCAGGCCCGGCGAGCCCGACGATGTCTCGGTCTACAAGGTCCCGATCGACGGCCGGCCGGTCAAGGGCCCCGAGACCGCGCTCGTGACCCTGGTCGAGTTCGCCGACTACCACTGCCCCTACTGCTCGAAGGTCATGCCCGACATCGACCGCTTGCTCGAGGAGCACAAGGACGAGCTGCGCCTGGTCTACGTCCAGCGCCCGCTCGGCTCGCTCCACCCCAAGGCCCGCGACGCCTCGAAGGCTGCGCTCGCGGCCGCCAACCAGGGCAAGTTCTGGGAGATGCACGAGAAGCTGTTCTTGCGCCAGCCCAAGGAGGTCCAGGAGTTCGAGGATCTCGCCGTCGAGCTCGGCCTCGACCTCGACCAGTTCAAGGCCGACTACGCCAGCGAGGCCGTCGCGCAGCAGCTGGTCAAAGATCAGAAGCTGGCCGAGAAATACGGCGTCAACGGCACCCCTGCGTTCTTCATCAACGGACGCTATGTCTCGGGCGCGCAGGGCTACGCCGTGCTCGAGGCGCTCGTGCAAGAGCGCCTCGTCGAGGCCCGGCAGATGGTCGCCAACGGCACCGCCCCGAGCGCGGTGTATGACACGCTGATGGCCGACGCCAAGACGAGCGTCGACTGACGAGGGCTGCTTGACTGCTGAGCCAGACCATCAAGCCGAGGAGGCCGAAGCGGCCAAAGCGGGCCCGCCCGAGGGCGGCGAGGCGCTCGCCGAGGAGGCCGCCGCAGGCGAGGCCGTCGCAGACGAGGCCGTCGCCGAGGAGGCCGCCGCAGACGGGGCCGCCGCAGGCGAGGCCGTCGTAGACGAGGCCACCGCAGGCGAGGCCACCGCAGGCGAGGCCGCCGCAGGCGAGGCCGCCGCAGGCGAGCCCACCGCGAAGCCGCGGGTCTCGATCCCGCCGCCGAAGCCGGCTGCCGCGGGCGAGAAGGGGGCGCGCCGCGGTCT
This sequence comes from Enhygromyxa salina, assembly GCF_002994615.1. GTDB lineage: Bacteria > Myxococcota_A > Polyangia > Nannocystales > Nannocystaceae > Plesiocystis > Plesiocystis salina_A. Next base: position 45,991 of record NZ_PVNK01000146.1, read on the forward strand.
CGACTCGGTCGCGATCCTTGCGATGCTCGTGTTCGTGCTCGTCGGCGGGCTCTTGGTCTTCGGCTTCGCTCAGGCCTTGGTCCCGGCCGCCGAGGCCCAGCTCGGCGCCGCCTGCCGCCCGCTGAGCCCGTCGCCCGCGTCGGGGCCGGTCCCCGAGCTCGAGCTCGAGGATCTCGACGGCAACCCGGTCTCGCTCGATGACTTCCGCGGCAAGTTCCTGGTCGTGAACTTCTGGGCGACCTGGTGCGAGCCCTGCACCCGCGAGTGGCCCGACCTCGACGTGCTCGCGTCGCGGCTCGGCGAGCGTGACGACCTGGCCGTGATCGCGATCAGCGTCGATCAGGAGCCCGAGCTGATCGGGCCCTACCTCGAGCGGATGGGCCTGCTCGAGACTGAGGTGAAGATCCTGCGGGCCAAGCCGCCCGATGCCCACCAGCTGTTTGGCAGCGAGAAGATCCCCGACACCTACTTCGTGAGCCCCGAGGGCGAGCTCGAGGCGGTGTTCGTCAACGTCCGCGAGTGGGGCAAGGCCAAGGGCGTCCGCTGCGTCGAGGCCAGCGCTGAGCAGAGCCACTGAGTGGTTTTCGACGAGTGCCCGCGCTGGGACCGGTGCGAGCTTTGATGCGAGCTTTGGCGTGAGCTCGGAGCGGAGCTGAGCGGAGCGGAGCTCGGCCGCCCGGCGAGATGGTGCTCGGGCTCAGGGTCGTTCGCGAAGGCGTCGGCAAGCCGAGCTTCGCTCTTTGAGCCCGTCTCGGCCGCGAGCGGCGAGCAGATGTGGCACGCCAGCATGAGCTGCACGCGGGTGGTACGGGCCCCTCGGGCGCAGCCCGACTCGCGCGAGATTCCAGCTCGTCGAGGGGCGTGGTCGCAGCTTGCAGCGCGGTCTCGGGCCCGATCTCACGCGCGCACGGCAGCGCCAGGCCAGAGCTCGATCCCACGGGCCGAGGTCGAGGCTCCCACGACGGCCCGCTTCAATCGCGGGTGTGCGCATCGATGTATTTGGTGCTGCGATTCTCTTCGGTCGCCGGGAGCGGCTCGGCCAGGCGATCGCTGCTCGAGCCCGAGGCCTACTCGCTGAGCCGAGGCGAAGTCCCAGCTGTTGTCGTAGGGGCGCTTCTCCTCGTCGTGGGCTTGTCGTAGCCATCGGGGTTGCCCCTACCAGTCGGCTCGGTCTGGCCTGGACCAAGGTCGAAGCAAAACTCGAACTCCGCTAAATGTTACCGGTCGCGTCTGATCGCATGGGCAACCTGTTCATCAAACAGATGCAGCGGCTGCGCGAGGCCGAGCAGCGCGAACGAGGCGATCAGCGAGACGCCATGAGCGCCGCCGAGTGAGGGCCTTCGCAGGACCCCGCGAAGCGAACCGGCCCGGCAGGCGGGCGGGTTCATGCCGTGGGGTCGCGGGCGCGCACGACTGGCTGGCGAAGCTGGCTTCGCTCTCACTCGTGGCGAGGAGCGTCGAGATCCCCGCGCTCGATCAACGCGGTGAGCGCGTCGACGCTGAGTTCGGGTGCGTCTCTTATTAATGTCGGCGGGTGGCTCTAAAATGATCCCTGATTCATAGTGAGAATCCTCGCGGGTTGATTCGTCCCCGACGGCGGGCGCCCGCCCGAGCAGCGTCGTGACCAGCCCGGCGGCGACGACCGCCGCCCCGAGCCCCGTCGCCGCGTCCGCCTGCGGATCCTGGTGGGCGCCGCGCCGAGTCCCGGTCCACACAATTGGCCCGGCGATCTCGTCGATCTCGTCGATCTCGCCCGCCGGCTCGCGCCCGAGGAGCTCGACGTGGGGCTGCGCGTGTTGATGGTGCTTGCCGGGCTCGTGCGTACGACCGGTAAATGTGAACAATGTATCGGTGCGAATGTCGACTGCGAAGAATTCGCGGACGATGATTGCGAATAGAAGAAGGTCTCGGCGCTCGCCGCACGGCCGCTGCTATCTGCCAATATTGCCTCGTAGCTCGCCGTCAGCACCCCATCGACGCGGTACGAACGCAGGCGCTCGCGTGGCCTGCGCGTGCTAGCGTTCGCGAATGATGCTCCCAGTCATTCTGTCCACGCTCCTCTCAAACTTCGCGACTTCAGACCCGAATCTGTGCGATCTCCTGCATGCGGACGCAAGCGGGGCGCCGTATCTGGACTCGACCGGCCAGGGCCTTGCGCGGTATTGCGCCTGGACGGGTCCGGAGGCGCCGGTCCTCGACGCGAACCTATGCTGCGATATCGACGTCGACGGTGCGGCTTGCACCGCGGCCGACCACACGGGCCGGTGCCGGTCGGGGACACGCTTTTATTGCGAGTACGGCGAGGCGACCGCGGCTGGCGTCATCTGCTACCAGCCGTTTCCGAGCATGTGCGACGCCGGGTTGTGCGTGGCTCCACCTGACGTGCCGCCCCCCGGCCTCGCGGTGGAAGGCGTTGTCTGCTGCGCAGGTGGTGTCTGCGTTCCCACCGATGGCGAGGACGGGTGGGACTGTCGTGGGGAATTTCTCGCATGTCCGTACGGCATTCTAAATGCCGATGGAACCGTGGAGTGCTACACCTAGCAGCCCGGGCTGCTAGGCCCGCTCGACGAGGTCGGCTTTAGTCTTGTAGACGCCGGTGCACCTCACTGACTTGGCGGTCAATTGTCTCGAGCGTGACTGGCGGCTCCCCCGTCGCTGGGGGTTCGCCAGCGCGCTCAGTCTCGCGATGAAGGACGCTCGTAGAGGATGCAGCGTTCGCCCACCCCTTCGCCATCGAACTCGCCACTCGGTAGGCCTCCTCCTTCGTCGTCGACTTCTCGATGACCATGGCCTCTTCCGCGAATGTCTGTGCAATGATGATGGCATCCAAAGCCAAATCTAGGTGAGAGTATCCTTCGATGCCGGACGTGGACGGGCTGATGAATCGAGCGCGATGGACCGAGTCCCAGAGCAAGTTCGCACCCTTGTAATCACCATCTCGAATCAGCCGACAGATGCTCTGGACCTCCGGGCTCGGCTCGTGGGGCGGCAGTTCCCACAGCGCACACCCTGCCAGTTGCGGCTTCGACGTCTCGGCGGGGTCCGGCTGCGCCCATGGGACATGCTCGACGCTCCATGCTCCCAGCAACGCCGCGCCTGTCAGCAACAGCCCCAGCACAAAGGGACGGCGCCTCGCTTCCGTGACCTTCGAAGACCCAGGCACGACCGCGGGCGCGTCGAGACTTGTCTCCTGCGACGCCCCCGGCCGCTCCCGGAGCTTGTCGAGCTCGGCCACGAGCGCGTGCATGTCCGGGTACCGCTGCGCAGGGTCGACGCTCAAACCCCGGCGCACGACGCTCCGCACGGCCTCGGGCACGGCGGGCTGCAGCACCCAGGGGTCGCCGCGCTCGATCGACTCGAGCAGCTCCGCCGGGGTCCAGCCATCGTAGGGGAGCCCGTGCTCGAGGCCCTGCCACAGCGACACGCAGAAGGACCACTGATCCGACAGCGGATCCCCGGCCTGCCCGCGGAGCACTTCGGGCGCCATGAAGGGCAGCGTGCCCGGGCGGTGGCGCAGCTCCTCGCCAGCGAGGTGGTCGGCGATCACCTGAGCGAGCCCGAAGTCCGCGACCCGCGGCCAGCGCTCGGCGTCGAGCAGGATGTTCGAGGGTTTGAAGTCCCCGTGCACGATCCCCGCGTCGTGCGCGGCCGCGAGGCCGCGGCCGGCACCGCGGTAGACGTCGACGACCTCGGGCCACGGCGGGTCCTCGTCGCGCACGAAGTCGTGGGCGTTGACGCCGTCGACGAACTCCATCACGAAGAACACGTCATCGCCCTCGCGGCCGGGCTCGTGGATCGAGACGATGTTGGGGTGCGAGAGCTTGGCGAGGACGCGGGCCTCGTTCATCAGGCCCTCGGCGGACTCGGGGCCCCGCGTCATACACAACTTGAGGGCGACGAGACGGTCGAGCTCGGGATCTCGAACCTTGAACACGACACCGAAGCCGCCGAGACCACGGGTTGCAAGGGCCTCGAAGCGGCCGATCGTCTGCAGCGGGTGGTCGGGGTTGAAGAGGTGGAGGCATGCGGCCTCGCTCACGGCCTCCATCAGCGCCTCCCAGCGCGGGGGCGTTGTGTAGCGCTCGTCCTCCCGTTGGGCGAGCTCGTCGAACACCCGGCCAGCGCCTTGGCTGTGTTGAGCTGGGCTCGTCAAGAACGGGAACTTAGCGCAATCTCGACGCGTGCGTCGGGCACGCTCATGTTTGGCCCTTTGGCCAGTTGTTGGTGATGTTTGAATAGTGTCTCGGTGTGAATGTGGACTGCGAAGAATTCGCGGACTATGATTGCGAACAGCAGCAGGTTTCGGAGATCGCCGGAGATTACCTCGCAGCTTGGCGCCAGAACCCATCTGCGCGGTACGAACGCAGGCGCACGCGTGGGCTGCGCGTGCTAGCGTTCGCGAATGATGCTCCCAGTCATTCTGTCCACCCTCCTCTCAACCTTCGCGACTTCAGACCCGAATCTGTGCGATCTCCTGCATGCGGACGCAAGCGGGGCGCCGTATCTGGACTCGACCGGCCAGGGCCTTGCGCGGTATTGCGCCTGGACGGGTCCGGAGGCGCCGGTCCTCGACGCCAACCTATGTTGCGATATCGACGTCGACGGTGCGGCTTGCACCGCGGCCGATCACACGGGCCGGTGCCAGTCGGGGACACGCTTTTATTGCGAGTACGGCGAGGCGACCGCGGCTGGCGTCATCTGCTACCAGCCGTTCCCGAGCATGTGCGACGCCGGGTTGTGCGTGGCTCCACCTGACGTGCCGCCCCCCGGGCTGGCCATAGAAGGCGTTGTCTGCTGCGCAGGTGGTGTCTGCGTTCCCACCGATGGCGAGGACGGGTGGGACTGTCGTGGGGAATTTCTCGCATGTCCGTACGGCATTCTAAATGCCGATGGAACCGTGGAGTGCTACACCTAGGGCCGCTCGACGAGGTCGGATTAGTCTTGTAGACGCCGGTGCACCTCACCGACTTGGCGGTCAATTTTCTCGAGCGTGACTGGCGGCTCCCCCGTCACTGGGGGTTCGCCAGCGCGCTCAGTCTCGCGATGAATGATGCTCGTAGAGGATGCAGCGTTCGCCCATTGCTTGGCCATCAGAACCACTGCCGGGTAGGTGGCCTCCTCCGTCGCCGCCGTGTCTTTGGGTGACTGCGAACTCTCGAGGTCCACGGCCGCTTCCGCGAATGTCTGTGCGACGATGAGAGTATCCAGAGCCAAGTCTAGGTGATTGTATCCCTCGATCCCGGACGTGGACGGGTTGAGGAATCGAGCGCGATGGACCGAGTCCCAGAGCAAGTCTGCACCCTTGTAGTCACCATCTCGAATCAGTCGACAGATGCTCTGGACCTCCGGGCTCGGCTCGAGGGGCGGCAGCTCCCACAGCGCACACCCCTCCGGCTCCGGCTCCGGCTCCGGCTCCGGCTCCGGCTCCGGCTCCGGCTTCGGCGAGGGGCGATCAGGGATTGCATGAGACGTCTCGGCGGGGTCCGGCTCCGCCCATGGGACATGCTCGACGCTCCATGCTCCCAGCAACGCCGCGCCCGTCAGCAACAGCCCCAGCACGAAGGGACGGCGCCTCGCCTCCGTGACCTTCGAAGACCCAGGCACGAGCGCGAGCGCGTCGAGACCTGTCTCCTGCGACGCCCCCGGTCGCTCCCGGAGCTTGTCGAGCTCGGCCACGAGCGCGTGCATGTCCGGGTACCGCTGCGCAGGGTCGACGCTCAAACCCCGGCGCACGACGCTCCGCACGGCCTCGGGTACGGCGGGCTGCAGCACCCAGGGCTCGCCGCGCTCGATCGACTCGAGCAGCTCCGCGGGGGTCCAGCCATCGTAGGGGAGCCCGTGCTCGAGCCCCTGCCACAGCGACACACAGAAGGACCACTGATCCGACAGCGGGTCTCCAGCCTGCCCGCGGAGGACTTCCGGCGCCATGAAAGGCAACGTCCCCGGGCGATGGCGCAGCACCTCACCAGCGAGGTGGTCGGCGATCACCTGCGCGAGCCCGAAGTCCGCGACCCGCGGCCAGCGCTCGGCGTCGAGCAGGATGTTCGAGGGTTTGAAGTCCCCGTGCACGATCCCAGCGTCGTGCGCGGCCGCGAGGCCCCGGCCGGCACCGCGGTAGACGTCGACGACCTCGGGCCACGGCGGGTCCTCGTCGCGGACGAAGTCGTGGGCGTTGACGCCGTCGACGAACTCCATGACGAAGAACACGTCGTCGCCCTCGCGGCCGGGCTCGTGGATCGAGACGATGTTGGGGTGCGAGAGCTTGGCGAGGACGCGGGCCTCGTTCATCAGGCCCTCGGCGGACTCGGGGCCCCGCGTCATACACAACTTGAGGGCGACGAGACGGTCGAGCTCGGGATCTCGAACCTTGAACACGACACCGAAGCCGCCGAGACCACGGGTTGCAAGGGCCTCGAAGCGGCCGATCGTCTGCAGCGGGTGGTCGGGGTTGAAGAGGTGGAGGCATGCGGCCTCGCTCACGGCCTCCATCAGCGCCTCCCAGCGCGGGGGCGTTGTGAAGCGCTCGTCCTCCCGTTGGGCGAGCTCGTCGAACACCCGGCCAGCGCCTTGGCTGTGTTGAGCTGGGGTCGTCAAGAAGGGGAACTTAGCGCAATCTCGACGCGTGCGTCGGGCACGCTCATGCTTGGCCCTTTGGCCAGTTGTTGGTGATTTTGTTCGTGTAGACTGCCTGCATGGATAGGGAGGAAGTGATACGAGCCGCCCGGGCTGGTCAGCGAGCGGGCCTCGACGCGCTGGGGCGCTGGCTGTATCCGGTCTTGTTCAGCTACTTTTCGCACCACTTCAGCCGCAGCCAGACCGACGAGGTCGTGCAAAATACTGTGCGAGACGTCCTCACGAAGTTGTCCCTCGCGCCGGAGGAGCCCGAGGAGTTCTTGGGCTGGGTGCTCGGCTTCGCGTACACCGAAGGCCGCCGCGAAAAAGGCGAGGTGCGCCGTCGGCGTGCGCGTTGGGCCAAGCTCGAGCAGCGCGCCCACGAGCACGACACGCCCGAAGACCTCCACGAGCTCGTGCTCACCGACGAACAGCGGCAGATGATCGTTCGGCACGCGTCGCAGCTCCCCAACATCTACACCGCGGCGCTGCTCAACGCGCTTGACGGGGGCAGCAACCGAGATCTGGCCCGGCGCCAGGGCATCCCCGAGACCACGGCGCGCTGGCGACTGTGGGAGGCGGTGCGGCAGCTCAAACAGTCGATCGAACGCGCGCGCCTAACGCGGTCCCCCTTCAGGACGCCGTCGGGAGCTGTCTAAAGCGATTTTCATTTTTTCTCGCCTCGGCTCCAACAGATCACACGAGTTGTGAGGATAGGAGGGTGTGTCGCCCGCCGCCCAAACAACTGATGAGGAGACCCGATGACGAGGGAGAAGAGCAACCCGAAGCATGTCGCCTTTGGCCGACATCTGCGCGCGCTTCGGCAGGCCAGGGCGTTGACGCCAGAGAACTTGGCGAAGCTCAGCGGGCTGGCCGTCGACACGATCCGAGGGCTCGAGCAGGGGGCGTCGTCGCCGAGCTTGGACACCCTGCGCAGGCTCGCCGGCGGGCTGGACATGCAGCTGAGCACGCTCTTCACCGAGCTCGAGCTGGGCGAGCGCGAGCTCGAGCGCGAGCTCAGCGAGCTCCTCGTGGGCCGGTCTTCGTGGGAGATTCAGTTTGGCATCAAGCTGCTGCGCTTCACCTTCGGGGAGCTCGACGCTGCAAGGAAGGGTGATGACGATGGCGGCTAGCAGCCCGGGCTGCTAGCGCCAGGTCCCGGCCTTCACCGCGGGGCCTCTGTCGCGCCCGCTGGCTCGAGACCCGGCCGAGAAGCTACCCTTGAAAGCAGCCGTAGACCGCCGCAAAGTAAGGCCGTGGGCCGTCGATCCTGGCTGTTGCTGATGCTGGTCACCTTTGTGGGCTGCGCGACACCTGTGCCCAGCGCGGGAGGGGAGACGGGGGCAGACGCGGGCGGTCCCGTCGTCGCCGCGTGCCCCGACGGCAAAGCACACGGCGCAAGCGTCGACGCCCTGGGCCGCCTGGTCACGGGCCCGGGCCTATGCAGTGTCGAGGGAGGCCTGAAAAACGTCAGCTTGGGGCATCACGTCCGCCTCGAATTGGGCTACGACGAGTTGGGCCGCCCAGTCCAAGCCGTCGCCGAGTTCAGCGAGGTCTGCAAACTTGGCGGAGCGATGAGCGGCATAGAGCTGAGCTGCGAGGACTTCGAGCGGCAAGAGCAGCGATGGATCTGGGGCGAGCAGGGGCAACTCGCCGCCGTGGAACGTACCATCGAGCTGCACCTCGACGGAGACAACCCGGAGGCGGTCACGGAGTACGCATGTTTCTTGGGCGACGCTCCGTTCACGGTTGAGACGGTGAAGTGGGACTACGACGAGCACGGCCGTGTCGTGACCTCGGCATGGACCTACGCTGACTGCGAAGGCACGGAGCGGGTCGAGGAGCGACTCCGCTACACCGAGGGCATCGTGGAGGCACGCACCGTGGTCACCGGCGGTGGGGAGTCGTCGAGCTACGCTTCTCGCTACGAACTCGACGGGTGCGGTCGAGTCGTTCACGAGGAGACGGTCGAGCCAAGCCCGTCTCCTGGACCACGCTATGCCTACGATGACCGGGGGCGCTTGACTGGAGAAGACGGACCTGATCGCCAGCGGAGGTGGACCTACGCGGCGGGCATTGCCGCGCACCCCGAGCTGCGGTGGGTCGTCGAGCAGGCCATGGATCGACGCACGGTCTCCCTGGCCCAGGACCGGCCGGGTGGCGACCAGTTCGAGCTTCGTTTCGACGAGCGTCAACGAGTGATCTCGGTCGAGTCGCAGGGCGAGGCCTGGACGCTGGGCTACGATGACTGCCCCAACGCCGCGTTCGCCACGGCCCACTGGCGGGCCAACGAGGTCTTGGCGACATGGTCGTTCCCGACCTCACCCCAAGCCGGTGAGGGCAACGCGGCCCTCGATGCGTGGCTTCACGCTGAACTTCCGCTGCTGCCGGAAGCGCTCGAATAAGCGGCCCGGTGCGACACCGAGAGCAGTTGTTTCGAACGGAGCTGCCCGAGTCCGACGAGCACGGTCCAGCCGCACAGTGCGGGACTTCAGTCCTCTGGCGGCGCGCTCGAGCTGAGCGTGGCGCGCACGTGGGTGGGCCCACGTTCGAGGTTGTCGGCGCTGAGTTTGAGGCGCGCGTCCGCGCGCGAGTACACGACCTCCCCGCCGGATTCGGGGATCTGCGTGTCGCCCGTGGGGGTCCAGCCGGCATCGACGAGGCGAAGGCCGACGGCCACGCTGATCTCGCTCGCAGGCTTGTCGCTCTGCATCACGAGCGTGTCCTTCATGACCTCGCAGACGCGCAGGTCGTCAGCGAGCAACCCGGTCGCGCTAAAGATGATGGTGACAGCGAACACCCGCATCACCTGGGCAGGCCCGACCAGCCGCGAGATGTCAAGACTCATCCCCGACGGGCTGTTTTGCTAAGATCCGCGAGAGATGAATTACGCCACGGAGCAACCCGACCCCAAGACGATCGAGTCGCTCGAGGGCCCCGCGGTGCTGATCTTCGGCACCAATTGGTGCGGGTTCTGCCAGGCCGCGCAAGCGATGATCGAGCAGGTCCTGAGCGATGTGCGTCGCGTCGAGGTCGAGGATGGGCGGGGGCGGAAGCTCGGCCGCATGTTCCGGGTCAAGCTGTGGCCCACGCTGATCTTCTTACGCGACGGGGTCGAAGTCGCGCGGGTCGTCCGGCCCCAGGCGCCGGCGGAGCTCGCCGCCGCGCTCGCAACCTTGAAGGCGAGCGCCACGGGGGGCTAGCGAGCCAAAGAGGCGAGCCCCAGGGGGGCGGCGACCAAGATCCACGCTTGAATCGCAGCGCTGCCGTCGGTGCGAGCGAAGCTTCGACGTGCCCGGCGAGGCTCGAAATTTCGGCCGGACGACTCGAGGCCTCGCGCTCGATGCCGCAAGGCGTTGAGCACTACCAGGCAGCCGGGGGGTGCCTGGCCAACATGGAAGCGTTGACCGGGCAGTAACGACGGCCCCGGGTCGCGCGTTGTTGTGCGAGCGAGCAAACAAGCACTGATTTCGAGCACGAGCAGACGGCCCCACTCGGCGCGGAGAACCACGATCTCGCCCGCGCCCTTCGGGCTTCGCTCGCTGCACCTCGCATCGCCAATAGGGGGACACGTGAGCGCCGACGCCTCTCGTCATAGATAGGTGCGCCCGCGACAGGACTGCGCGCGCCCGCAACACGAAAGACGAACCCATGAATCACACACTCAATCTTCAAACGTTCCGGCCTCGCGCCTTCCTCACCCTCGCCGTCGGCAGCCTGATCTTGTTGGCGTCTTCGACTGCCGACGCCCGGGCTTGCGGCAGCTTGGCCGAGGACTGGATCGGGGTTGACGGAGACCTGCTGTTCGAGGGCACCAACGACACCGACCCCAACGGCAGCTCGATGAGCGTCGAGTTCGATGACGACCAGGCAACGGTGACGACCATGGCTCCGGGTTTCTACGGCGGCTGGGCGTCCCCGGGCCAGCTCGTCCTCTCGAACACGACCTACGACTTCGAGTCTTCGACCACCTCCTTGTCGTGGGAGAGCGCAAGCCAGGGCTATTTCTACGAGCTGTCGAACCCGGTCTGCGCGCCCGGGACCACGACCGTCGAGTCGGCCGATCTGATCGTCGGTCGGGACTGGGGAGGCGGTGTCGTCGAGTACTACTCAACCGGCACCGTGACCGCCCAGTAGTTCACGCGGCGAGGCCAGCGAGCGAGTCACGCGACGCATGGCCCCCGAAAAACGCGTTCGGGCCCCCTCTCAGGGGCCCACGCAAACAAGCTCATGTCTCCGAGCGAGTCGCACAACGCATGAGCCACAGAAGAACGCGTTCGGCCCCCCTCTCAGGGGCCCACGCAAACAAGCTCATGTCTCCGAGCAAGTCGCACAACGCATGAGCCACAGAAGAACGCGTTCGGCCCCCCTCTCAGGGGCCCACGCAAACAAGCTCATGTCTCCGAGCGAGTCGCACAACGCATGAGCCACAGAAGAACGCGTTCGGCCCCCCTCTCAGGGGCCCACGCAAACAAGCTCATGTCTCCGAGCGAGTCGCACAACGCATGAGCCACAGAAGAACGCGTTCGAGCCCCCTTTTAGGGGGCCACGCAAGAGATAGCGAAGCTCATACCAGCCCACCGAGGGAGGGAGCGGAGCGACCGACCGGCCGCGCAGCGGCCGTGCGTGGCAAAGTTGCTGACGCCTGCGGGGGTCTAAAGCTAACCGCATCCGCATTCGTCGACGTTGGGCCCGGGCACGAGGTCGACCGAGAGCGTGTAATCGCCATGGTCGTCCAACCCGACGCTGCGCCCATCGGCGACGAGCGTGAACCAATCCGTCTTCGGCGCGACATACACAATCACGGCCGGGTCCGGCAGCAAGGTGCACTCCTTCGCGTTGCCGACACAGTCGGCCTCGTCGTGGATCTTGAGCCGCGCGTGCCAGCCGTTGGGGTTTTGGGTCGCGGTGATCGTGTCGCCCTCGACCAGCCAGATGCGGAAGAAGTGATCGCGGCCGGTGTCGAGGTTGTCGGGGTTGTCTTGGGGCCCGCAGGTCTCGCTGTCGTCGTTGGTCGCGGACTGGGTGCTGCCCCCGAAGAAGAACCCGTCCTTGGCCGCGCTGCGGCCGATGATGTAGGGGCCGTCGCAGGTGTTGGGCGTGGAGTCGACCGCGCCGTCGCAGATCACGGGGCAGGGGTCCACGTCGCCGTCGCCGTCGCCGTCGCCGTCGCCGTCGCCGTCGCCGTCGCCGTCGCCGGAGCTGGTGTCGCCGTCGCCGGGGCTGGTGTCGCCGTCGCCGTCGCCGGGGCTGGTGTCGCCGTCGCCGTCGCCGTCGACCTCGTCGCCGTCGCCGTCGCCCAAGTCCATGTCGGCGTTGCCGCTGAAGCTGGCGCTGAAGCTCGAGGGCGACTCGTCACCTTCGCCATTTGAGCACGCGAGGATCAGAAACAACAACGGAGACAATCGTTTGCTCATGATAAGGCCTGGCTATAGTTTCAGGGTCTGGGGCGCGTTGGGCAAGCTGAACGAGCGCTGCGGCACGTGCGGTGTCCGGCGAACGCGCGAGGCGGTACCCGGCCTGCCTTTTAAAGCGCTTCGCACCAGGTCAGCACCTGCGCGAGGAGGCCGAGCTCGCCGGGGAGGCCGAGGTCGGTGTTGGCGGGAAAGCCCACGTGGCCCCCGCGCCGGACCCAGCGGACGTCGACCCCGGCCCCCGCTCGACGCAGGTGCGGGCGCAGGGTCTCGGCCGGGACCATCGGATCTGCGGGCGTGGCGACGAACAAGATCGGCACCGCAGCCTCGCGCAGCCGCGGGCCGGCCGCCTGCGAGGCCCAGTAATGTTCGACGCTCTCGAACCCGAAGCGCGGGACGATCGTCGCCGCGTCCCACTCGCGGATCGTGCCAAAGCGCGGGGCGTGACCGTGGACGTCTTCGTGGATCTTGCTCAGCCCGGCGAGGACGTGGCGCCGATAGATCCAGCCCGCGGGCGCGTCGAGCAGCTCGACGTTGCGGGCGAGGTCGAGGGGCGAGCAGATCGCGACGATGCCCGCGAGCCTCGGATCCCGCTGTGCACGCAGCGCGAGGTGAATCGCCACGTGCCCCCCAAGCGAGAAGCCGATCACGAAGATGCGCGAGTAGCTCGCCAGCGAGGGATCAGCCAAAACCTGGTGGAGATCCGAGGCGAGCCCCGCGTGATAGAAGTCCGGTCCGCTGCGTCCGGCGCCGCGCATCGACATTCGCAAGCACGCGTGGCCGTGGTCCAAAATCGCCACCGCAGCCGCGCTCATGTAGGGTCGCTGCGCGTCACCGCCGAGGCCGTGGACGAGCAAGAAGAGGTTGCCGCGACTCGGCCCGCCGAGCTGACCGGCGATTCGAACCGCTCCGCGCGGCCCCAAGCCCCCCTCAGGCTCCGAAATGACCGTCGACCAGGGCTTGTCGATCGGCTTTGGAGCGCGCATCGCTCCAATCAGGTTCGGCGCGATCGTCCACCAATGTCCGTGCAGGGTAGGGGCCACGCGGGCGAGATAATGTTGGCCGCGAGCGCGTCCCGCAAGGCCGTAGGTGTGAAAGAAGATGCCGAGTCGAGCAAATGTTGCCGGCGTTGGCTTCGTTGACCTGTCTGAGCCCGCCGAGTAGGTTCGCGGCGCGTGGCGAGGCTCACGGAGGGCCGGGAGGCCCAGACCAGCGAAGATCAAGACCAGCGCGAGGGCGCCGGCAAGACCCCTGTTTCCGCTGATCCCGCTTCGGCAGAGGTCGCGGCCGAGGTCGCGGCCGAGCCCGATCACTCGATGAAGTTCGTGTTCATCGGGCTCGCGTTGGTCAGCGTCATCGTCGGCGTCCTCGGCTATTGGCGCTACGCGAGCTCCGAGCAGTGGGTCGTCGAGGGTGTGGCCAAGATGGACGCGCTCGGGCCCAAGCTCGACGCCGAGGGCTGCGTCGACGAGGTCGTCGGTTGGTACAACGACTGCGATCAACACGACGCCAACGCAGCCGTGTGCCTGCAGGGCGTCGGGATCTTGATGCAGCACTGCCTCAGCGCGCGCGAGCGTACGCAGACGTGTGAGCTCTATCTCAACCCCGAGTCGGCGGCCCACGCGGTCACCGACGACATGCGCGCGCGGGCGCGAAATCCGGACAAGGCCGGCGGCAGCGGACGCTGGGTCTACGCGCGCTGCGAAGAGCGCGACATGGTCTGCCGGAACAAGCGTGAGTGCGCATGTGCCGAGGCCTACCGAGCCATTGACTCTTTCTGCCGAACAGGGGAAGAGGCGGTCCAGCTGTGACGGCCCGAGCGGATAACGACCGGCGTCCAACCGATGTGACGAGCTCTCGGTTCCGGGACTATTTGGCCCTGACCAAGCCGGGCATCGTTCGCATGTGTCTGCTGATGACGGCGGGCGGGCTGTGGTTGGCGCCCGAGCGCGCCAGCGTCGGGGTCTGGATCGCGGCGCTCGTCGGCTCGAGCCTCGCGGTCGCCTCGGCCAACGCCTTTAACATGGTCGCCGAGCGCGAGGGCGACCGGAAGATGCGACGCACTCGCAATCGTCCGCTCGCGGCCGGGCGCCTCGGCGTCGCGTCGTCGACGGCGTTCGCGGCGGCGCTCGGGGTCGCGGCGATGGTCGTGCTGGGCCTGGGCACCAACCTGCTCACGGCCGGGCTCGCCGCGTTCGCGCTGCTTTCTTACTGGCTGATCTACACGCCGCTCAAGCGGCGCACGCCGCTGGCCCTGGTCATCGGCGCCGTGCCCGGTGCCGTGCCGCCGCTGCTCGGCTGGACCGCGGTCACCGGGTCCCTCGATCTGCCCGGCGCCGTGTTGTTTGGGATCTTGCTGGTCTGGCAGATGCCGCACTTCCTGGCGATCTCGATCTTCCGCAAGCAAGACTACGCCGACGCCGGGATCCTCTGCGTGCCGGTCGTGCGCGGCGAGGTCGTGGCCAAGGTTCAGGCGATCGCGTGGGCGGCCCTGCTGATCCCGGTGAGCCTCGCGCTCACGCCCCTCGGCGTGACCAGCGAGCTCTACCTGGTGATCGCGCTCGTCGCCGGCGCGGTGTTCCTCGGCTTCGCTATCAAGGGGCTGAGCGTGCGCGACGGCAAGGCCGAGCTTCGCTGGGCCCGGCAGCTGTTCGCGGTCTCGCTCGCCTACCTGCCCGTCCTGACCGGCGCGCTGGTCGTCGACTTGCTGTGGTTCTCGCGCGGGGTCACCCAGGGGGTGGGTCTGTAATGAGCACCGAAGCGCCAGCCAAGCAGCCGTGGGCCGAGCCGCCGCCGTGGATCCGGTTCTTGCGCAAGCACATCTGGGTCATCGGGATCCTGTTCTTCCTGACCATGATCACGGCGATGCGGCCCTTCCTGATCCGGCGGCCGCCGCCGCCCGAGGCGATCGGCGAGGTCCCGGCCTTCACGCTGCTCGACCAAGAGGGCGAGACCTTCACCCGCGAGGAGCTGCTCGCCGCCGACAAGACCTGGGTCGTCGGCTTCGTGTTCACGCGCTGCGCGAGCAGCTGCCCGGCGATCAGCGGGGCGATGCTCTCCTTCCAAGAGCAGATCGATCGCTCGAAGCTCAGCGACCGCGTCGAGCTGCTCACGGTCACGGTCGACCCCGAGTACGACACGCCCGAGGTCCTGGCCGCCTACGCCGACTCGCTCGGGGCCGATCTCGACAACTGGCGGTTCCTCACGGCCAGCCAGGAGGCGATCGAGGACTTCGTGGTCGGTGGCTTCAAGCTCGCCGTCGGCGAGCCCAAGGTCGTCGCCGGGGCGACCGCCGGGGATGTCGGGGTCTTCGACATCGCCCACTCGAGCAAGCTCGCGCTCGTCGATCGCTACGGCAACATCCGCGGCTACTACTCGATCGACGAGGACGGCCTCGCCGAGCTCTATCACCGGACCCTCCGCGTCATCCGGATCGAGGAGGGCGAGTGATGAGGATGACGGCCTGGGCCTGCCTCGCGGCGGCGACCCCTGCGTTGGTCGCCTGCAACCAGTCTTCGGCGCCCGCCTTCACCGAGGCGATGAACCTCGGCGGGCGCGAGGTCTCGGCGCAGACCCTCAACGAGGGCCGCGATCTCTACATCCGCTACTGTGTGTCTTGCCACGGCGAGACCGGGGCAGGGGACGGCCCCGCCGCGCGCAGCATGAAATTTCCGCCCCGCGATTTTCGCACCGCGGCGTTCTCCTTCGTCCCCGAGGGTGAGCTCCCGAGCCACGAGGCGCTGGTCGAGCGGATCGAGTCGGGCGTCCCAGACCGCGGCATGCCGCCCTGGAAGGGCATGCGCGACGAGGATCTGTCGGCGCTCGCGGACTACGTCAAGACCTTCTCCCCGCGCTGGAAGCAGGACAACCAATGAAGTTCGCCTGGTCACCCACGGTCCGCGGGCCCCGAGACATCCGGGAACCCCGCACCATGCCTGCCCTCCGTCGCCCGCAAAGGGCCTCTAAAACCCGGTTCTATGGTGGTTGCCACCAGGACGGTCGGCTGATAGTTTCCGCCGCCGGAGAGCCCCGTTCGGGCGCGATTTTTTGCGTTTTGGCGAACTCTCAGCCGAACCTTCAGCCGAACTCTGTGCTGATCAATGGGCGCAGCGGGGTTTCCTCCCGTCGACGCCCGCTCACCCGCGGTTACGCAAGCGAGTCGTCGTGCTCCGTGCCCGCCTGTGAAAGGTGAACTGTCGTGCCGGCCATCTTTCCCCGCTGGACTAACAAAATCCCCCTCGCCATCGGCGTGCTCGGGCCGCTCGTCGGCTCGTTCGTCATCTTTGCGATCTGGTACTGGTGGTCGCCGCTGTACACGGACGTGGGCTATCGGCCGAAGCAGCCCGTGCCCTTCAGCCACGCGCTCCACGCCGGTGACATGGGCATGGACTGCCGCTACTGCCACAACACGGTCGAGCGGGCTGCCTACGCCGCGATCCCGCCGACGCAGACCTGCATGAACTGCCACTCGCAGGTCAAGACGGAGAGCCCGCGGCTCGGGCCGGTCCGGACCAGCTTCGAGACCGGTGACTCGATCCCGTGGGTCAAGGTTCACATGCTCCCGGACTACGTGTTCTTCGATCACCGGCCGC
Organism: Enhygromyxa salina; assembly: GCF_002994615.1. Lineage (GTDB taxonomy): Bacteria > Myxococcota_A > Polyangia > Nannocystales > Nannocystaceae > Plesiocystis > Plesiocystis salina_A. The sequence goes on from NZ_PVNK01000146.1 coordinate 62,609, forward strand.
ACCTCAGCGCCGGCGTCGGCTGCGTCAGCTGTCACGGGCGGATCGACAACATGGTCGTGGTCGAGCAGGCCCAGCCGCTGTCGATGGGTTGGTGTCTCGACTGCCACCGCGACCCGGACTCCAGCCTCCGCCCGCTCGACGAGGTCACCAACATGAACTGGGACGCGTCGCCAGAGGCCGCCCAGTACGACTTCACCAAGGACCCGGACCGCAAGCGCATGCCCTCGCCGCCGGTCCACTGCTCGGGGTGTCACCGATGAGCCGTCCGACCAACAAGCCCACCGAGGCCCTCAAGACCTACTGGACCTCCGTCCAGCGCCGCAAGACTCGGCTCAGCGTGCTGGGCTCGAACCCGGCGCAGGCCGAGTTTCCGCCCGGCGCCGACGAGCTCGTCGTCGAGGGCGGCGCGTCCCGTCGCAAATTCATGGGCCTGCTCGGCGCGTCCACGGCGCTCGCTGGCCTGAGCTCGACGGGCTGCGTGCGCAAGCCGGTCCAAAACGTCATGCCCTTCGCCAAGCGGCCCGAGGATCTGATCCCCGGGGCGCCAACCTACTACGCGACCGCGTACCAGGTTGGCGGCACGGTCATGGGCCTGCTGGTCGAGAGCCAGGACGGGCGCCCGATCAAGATCGAGGGCAACCCCCAGCACTCGGGCTCGCAGGGCGCGACCGATGTCTACGCCCAGGCCTCGGTCCTCAACCTCTATGACCCCCAGCGCTCGGCCAAGGTCCGGTCCAAGACCGTCAGCGCCCACGCCTTCGCGGCGCCGGGCCAGGGCGAGCAGGCCAAGCAAGAGGTCATCCACGGCATGTGCGAGCGGCTCCGCCAGCTGACGCTCCACGACACCAACTCGATCGACGCCGCCGACCAGGCCGAGGCCAAGTGCGCGCAGCTGATCGAGCAGGCCGGCCGCTGGAATGTCTACATCGGCGAGGACGGCCGCGAGGTCACCGAGCTCAGCATCGACTGGGACACCCAGGTCGAGACCAACTGGGGCGACGCCTGGGCCGCGCTCAGCGAGGAGTTCGCCGCGCTCCACAGCGCCGGCGGCGAGGGCCTGGCCCTGGTCGTGCCCGGCAGCTTGTCGCCGAGCTTCCGCGCGCTCCAGCAGCGCTTCGTTCAGACCTACCCCAAGGCCAAGGTCGTGCTCGACGACCCGACCTACCCGATCAACTCGATCCGCGCGGCCGAGATGGTCGCGGGCGAGGGCGCGCGGGCCTATCACGACCTCGAGCAGGCCACGGTCATCGTCGCTGCCGACTCCGACTTCCTCGGCGTCGAGCAAGACCACGTCCGCCTCGCTCGCCAGTACGCGGCCCGCCGCAAGCTGGCCAAGCCCGGCGACACCGAGGGGATGAACCGGCTCTACGTCGTCGAGCCCCACCTCACGAGCACCGGGGCCCAGGCCGACGAGCGCCTCCGCCTCCCGGGCGGGGACATCGTCGACTTCCTCGCCGCGGTCGTGATCGAGCTGGTCGAGACCCACGGCGCGACCCTGCCCCCGGGGGCCCAGCAGTTCGGCTCGGTCATCAAGACCCGCGGGCAGTTCGACCCCCGGACCCAGCGCTTCGTCGCCGCGCTCGCCGAAGACCTCGCCGCGCGGATCCAAAAGCCCGAGCAGGGCGTCGGTCGGGTCCAGCCCGAGCGCGTGTGCGTGATCGTCGGTGAGCGGCAGCCGCCGCTGGCCCACGGCCTCGGCTACCTCATCAACGCGATGATGATGTCGGCCAGCGCCAACCCGCCCGGCACGCTGCGCTTCGGCCATCGCCTCGACAACGTGCCCTACGCGAGCCTCTCGCAGCTCGCCAGCGGGCTCGAGGACGGGACCATCACCTCGGTCCTGTGCCTCGGCACCAACCCGGTCTACGACGCGCCCGGCGCCCTCGGCCTCGCCGAGAAGCTCGCCGGGGCCAAGCTCCTGGTCCACGCGGGCACCCACCACGACGAGACCGGGCAGCTGGCCCACTGGCACCTGCCGCTCTCGCACTACCTCGAAGCCTGGGGCGACCTCGAGGCGGTCGACGGCACGACCTCGATCCAGCAGCCGCTGATCGCTCCGCTCCACGACACGCGCAGCGCGGTCGAGATCCTCGCGATGCTGGTCCCGCACCAGGATCCGGCCAGCGGCGAGTGGGCCTTGAGCACGGTCGAGAAGCCGGGCGACAAGCTCATCCGCGAGCACTGGAAGAGCGAGATCGAGACCGCCAGCGCAACCAGCCGCGCGCCGACGAGCCTGTCCGAGAAGGTCTGGCGCCGCTGGCTTCACGACGGCCTGGTCTCGGGGATCCCCCGCAGCCCGAGCCTCCCGCGGCCCAACAAGTGGCAGGCCTTCGCCGATCTGATGGTCGGCCGGACCGTCGAAGAGGGCCCCTACGAGATCAACTTCCACCTCGATCCCAAGGTCCTCGCCGGCGAGTACAGCAACAACGGCTGGATGCAGGAGCTGCCCCACCCGATCAGCAAGCTGACCTGGGACAACGGCGCCTACATCTCGGCGACCCTCGCCGCCGAGCTCGGGGTCGAGAACGGCGACAACCTGGCCATCAAGGTCGGCGACGCCAGCATCTCGGTCCCGGCCTGGATCGCCCCGGGCCAGCACGACCGCACGGTCTCGTTGAACCTCGGCTACGGCCGCCACGGGATCGGGCCCGGGGCCGATGAGGTCGGCTTCGACGTCAACCCGCTGCGCCGCGACGAGGCCCGGTGGTTCGCCCGCGGCGAGGTCAGCCGCGGCTCGGGCAACCACCTCCTGGTCTCGACCCAGGACTACGGCCTCCTCGACCCCGACGGCGAAGAGGGCACGCCGATCCTCAACTACGAGCGCCGGCCGATCTACCGCGAGGCCAGCGTCGCCGGGTTCAAGGAAGATCCGAACTTCTCCAAGAAGGGCGATCTGATGCCCAAGGAGCGGCTCAAGGAGCCCTGGGCGCGCTACGACCCGGAGACCCAGCCGACGCTCTCGGTCCCGATCTTTCATGGCCCCCACCAGTGGGCGATGAGCGTCGACCTCAACAGCTGCATCTCGTGCAACGCGTGCGTGATCGCCTGTCAGGCCGAGAACAACATCCCGGTCGTCGGCAAGAAGGAAGTCTCCAACGGCCGCGAGATGCACTGGATCCGCATCGACCGCTACTACACCGGCCCCGAAGACAACCCCGACGCGGTCGTGATGCCGATGCTGTGCCAGCACTGCGAGACCGCGCCGTGCGAGAACGTGTGCCCGGTCGCGGCCACGGCCCACAGCCCCGAAGGCCTCAACGACATGGCCTACAACCGCTGCATCGGCACGCGCTACTGCGCCAACAACTGCCCTTACAAGGTCCGGCGCTTCAACTTCTTCAACTACAACAAGCGCAGCGTCGGCGACACACGGACCGGGTGGGGCATCCCGGAGATCGAGCAGATGCAGAAGAACCCCGACGTCACCGTCCGGTTCCGCGGCGTGATCGAGAAGTGTAGCTACTGCGTCCAGCGCATCAACGCGGCCAAGATCGAGGCTCACATCGACGGCCGCGACAAGGTCCGCGACGGCGAGGTCGTCACCGCCTGCGAGCAGGTCTGCCCGACCCAGGCGATCACCTTCGGCGACCTCACCGACCCCGAGAGCCGGGTGTCTCAGCTCAAGTACTCGACCCGTAACGAGGACTACCGGGAGCGCGAGCAGTCGCCGCGCGACTACGCGGTCCTTCAAGACCTCCTCACGAAACCGCGGACCACCTACCTGGCCCGTGTGCGCAACCCCAACCCCAAGCTCGCGTGAACCATGGCTTCTAAAGAACGCGATCCTCTCGATCCCGTCCGGGGGCGCAAGCTCCTGGTCGAAGGCGGTCCGAGCTTCCACGACATTACCGAGCAGGTCTGCACGCCCGTCGAGCAGCCCGGCTTGGCCTGGTGGCTGGCATTCTTGCCCGCCCTGGGCGGTCTCACCATCTTCGGCGCGTCGGTGTTCTGGCTGCTGTGGGAAGGCATCGGCGTCTGGGGCCTGAACAACCCGGTCGACTGGGGCTGGGCGATCGTCGACTTCGTCTTTTGGGTCGGCATCGGCCACGCAGGCACGCTGATCTCGGCGATCTTGTTCCTGTTCCGGCAGCAGTGGCGGACAGCCGTCAACCGCTCGGCCGAGGCGATGACGATCTTCGCGGTCATCTGCGCCTTGATGTTCCCGACCTTCCACACCGGACGGCCGTGGATCGTCTACTGGATGCTGCCGATCCCCAACCAGATGCAGATGTGGCCGAACTTCCGCAGCCCGCTGCTGTGGGACGTGTTCGCGGTCTCGACCTACTTCACGGTCTCGCTGCTGTTTTGGTACGTCGGCCTGATCCCCGACCTCGCGACGATGCGCGACCGCGCGACGACCAAGATTCGCCGGGTCGCCTACGGGATCTTCGCCCTCGGCTGGCGCGGCTCGACCCGCCACTGGCAGCACTACGAGAAGGCCTACCTGCTGCTCGCGGGCCTCGCGACGCCGCTGGTGCTCTCGGTCCACACCATCGTCTCCTTCGACTTCGCGGTCTCGCAGCTGCCCGGCTGGCACACGACGATCTTCCCGCCCTACTTCGTCGCGGGCGCGATCTTCTCGGGCTTCGCCATGGTCCTGACGCTGCTCATCCCGATCCGCAAGTGGTACGGGCTCGAGCACATCATCACGATCAAGCACCTCGAGAACATGGCGAAGATCATCCTGCTGACCGGGACCTTGGTCGGCTACGCCTACGCGATGGAGTTCTTCATCGCCTGGTACTCGGGCAACCCCTACGAGAGCTTCGCGTTCGTCAACCGCGCGTTCGGCCCCTACGCCTGGGCCTACTGGATCATGATTAGCTGCAACGTGATTTCGCCGCAGCTGGTCTGGTTCAAGAAGATCAGGCGCAACCCGGTGGCGCTGTTCATCCTGTCGATCTTCGTCAACATCGGCATGTGGTTCGAGCGCTTCGTCATCACGGTGACCTCGCTCAGCCGCGACTTCCTGCCGTCGAGCTGGGACTACTACTCGGCCACGATGTGGGACGTCGGCATGCTCGTCGGCTCCTTCGGCCTGTTCTTCACCATGTTCTGCCTCTTCATCCGCTATCTCCCGATGATCGCCATCGCCGAGATCAAAGCGGTGATGCCCGCGGCCAATCCCCACCCCCCGGGTGATCACTAGGAGCCGACCGTCATGGCCAAGTCCAAGAAGGGTTCCAAGACCAAGAAGTTCGGCCTCCTGGCCGAGTACGACAGCGCGGCGGCGATCTTCCACGCCTGCGAGAAGGTCCGCGACGCCGGCTACAAGCGCTGGGATTCGTACACGCCCTTTCCGGTGCACAACCTCGACAAGGCCATGGGCATCAAGCCCTCGGTCCTGCCCTGGATCGTGTTCGCCTGCGGCATGACCGGGGCCGCGAGCGGCATGCTCTTGCAGTGGTGGAGCGCGACGATCGCCTACCCGCTGATCATCGCCGGCAAGCCGCTGTTCTCGTTTCAGGCCTTCGTGCCCGTGACCTTCGAGCTCGGCATTCTGTTCTCTGCGTTCGGCGCGGTGTTCGGGATGTTGGGCTTGAACAAGCTGCCTCAGTACTACCACCCGCTGTTCAACATCGCTCGCTTCGCGCGCGCGACGGACGATCGCTTCTTCATTGCGATCGAGGCCAGCGACCCCAAGTACGACCTCGACAAGACGCGCAAGCTCCTCGAAGGGACTGACGCCGTCGCGGTCGAGGAGGTCGACGATTGATGCGACGCAACAAGGCCACCATCACTCCTTTGGCGCTCGTCGTTTTGGCGGGCAGCTTGACCGGCTGCTGGGGCAACCGGTCCGAAGAGCCGCCGGTCCACATCATCTGGAACATGGACTTCCAGGCCAGGTGGGACGCGCAAGAGAAGACCGACATGTTCGAGGACGGCCGGATCATGCGTGCGCCCGTCGAGGGCACGGTCGCGCGGGGCTTCCTCAAAGAAGACGACCTCTTGTGGCGCGGCCGCGGCTTCGACGGCCGCCTCGCTGACGAGCTGCCCGCGAGCATCGAGCTCGACGCCGAGCTGCTCGAGCGGGGGCGCGAGCGCTACGACATCTACTGCTCGCCGTGCCACGACCACAGCGGTCGCGGTCAGGGTCCCACGACCCTGCGCGGCGGCGGCTTCAAGGTCGCGCCCGCCAACTTGCATCAAGAGCGGCTGCTGCCGATGCCGCTGGGCTACTTCTACGAGATCATCACCGAAGGGAAGATGCCCAACATGCTGCCCTACGCGGCGCAGATCCCCGTCGAGGATCGCTGGGCGATCGCCGTTTGGGTCCGCGCGCTGCAGATCTACGGCAAGGACAAGGACTGGGCCGGCGCGGTCGTCGCGGCAGACGCCAGCGACGCCCCCGACCCGAGCGGCGCGGTCGCTCCGGCCGCCAACAAGGAGGGCTCCCGATGAGTGCTCACCACAAAAAGGTCTCGGACATCGACGAGAAGACGATCGAGATCAACAAGTCCACGCTGTGGGCCAAGCTGCCGATGATCGGCGCCGCGCTGGCCGTGGTCGGGTTCTTGGTCGGCTTCTTCGCGCCGGGCCCCGGGGGTGTGTTCGCCGAGGACGAGCACCTCTGGCACGCCAAGCAGTGGACGGCCTACCTCAACGCCTTCATGTTCGCGCTCTCGCTCGGGTTCGGCGGGCTGATCTTCGTGATCATCCAGCACCTCGTCCGCGCGAACTGGTCGATCGTCGTGCGGCGCCTGGCGGAGAACGCGATGTTCACGCTGCCCTTCGTCGCCCTCGCCGGGCTCCCGCTGCTGATCGGTGACACCGGTCAGGCGGTGTTCGAGTGGATGCACGTCGAGGAGATGGTCCACGACCCGATGCTCCAGGCCAAGGCCGCGTACCTCAACAAGAGCGCCTTCGGGGCTCGCTACGGCCTGTTCTTGGGCCTGTGGGGCATCCTCTCGCTGCTGTTTTGGAAGTGGTCGCGCGACCAGGACAAGGCCAAGACGACCGAGGCCGCCGACGCCCTGTCGTACAAGCAGCGCTTCCTCGCGCCGATCGCCCTGATCGCCTTTGCGATGTCGATGACCTTCGGGGCCTTCGACTTCATGATGTCGCTCGACCCGCACTGGTTCTCGACGATCTTCGGCGTCTACTACTTCGCCGGCATCGCCCTGACCTTCCACGCCTTCTTGGTCATCGTGTGCTTCTTCTTGCAGCGCAGCGGGATGCTAAAGGGTGTGGTCACGCCGGAGCACTATCATGACCTCGGCAAGTTCATGTTCGGGTTCACGGTGTTTTGGACCTACATCGGGTTCAGCCAGTACTTCCTGATCTGGTACGCGAACATCCCCGAGGAGACCGGCTGGTTCCAGTACCGGGCCCACGGCCAGTGGCTGAGCTTGAGCCTGCTGCTGATCTTCGGCCGCTTCATCCTCCCCTTCTTCCTGCTCCTGCGGCGCGGGTGGAAGCGCAACCCCAACTACCTGGTCTGGATGGCCTTCTTCGTGGTCGGGATGCAGTTCGTCGACATGTTCTGGCTCATCCAGCCGCCCTTCGCCCACCACGCGGCCTCGGCCGCGGCCAAGGCGGGGTCGCCCGAGGTCGCCGAGTACTTCCACACCAGCATCACGCTCACGGGCGCCGATGTCGGCTTCTTCATCGGCTTCACCGGGTTGTTCCTGGCCCTGTTTGGCTGGTCGCTGACAACCAGCAAGCTGGTGGCGATCAAGGACCCGCGGCTCGAAGAGTCGCTCAACCACGAGAACTTCTAGCCGAGAGGGAGCTGCGAACATGTCAGATCATGGACATCACGATCCCGGCGGCCACGAGCTCGACGCGGTCAACACCAAGCTGCTGTTTCGCTTGCTGTTTGGGCTCACGGGGCTGACGCTCCTGGCCTGCATCGCTGTCGTTCAGTGGTTTTACAGTCAGCGGCGGGAGCTCGATAACCGTCACGCGGTCGAAGGCTCGTTCCAGCTGCAGCAGTACCAGGGCAAGATGGCCAAGGACCTCGAGGGTCTCGACCAGGTCGCCCAGGACATCGCCGCCAACCCGGCCCTGCTCGCTGCGCCGCCGCCCCCCTCGGGCTGGATCCACCCCGACGACCTCGTCGGTGGGACCGCGGATCCGGCCGCGCCCGCCGAGGCGCCCGCGCAAGAGCAAGAGGTCGAGCCTGAGCCTGAGCCTGTCGCGGATCCCGCCGTGGAAGGCGAGGCCCCCGAAGGCGAGGACGCCGAAGGCGAGGACGCCGAGGCGGCCGAGCCCGCCAAGCCCGCCAAGACACCCGAGCCCGCGGCCGAGGAGGCTGACAAGCCCCAAAAGCCCGTGGCCGAGGAGCCTGGCAAGCCCAAGCCCACGGAGCCCGAGCCCAAGCCCGAGGCTGAGCCCGACGGCGAGTGATCTCGCCCCGCCAAGCTCCACCTACCCGTCCGCGAACCGCGTCATGAACCTGCACCGCAAAGCATCCCGGCTCCTCATGGGGCTCCTCGTTGGAGGTCTGTTGACCTTCACGATGGATGCGCACGCGGCCCCGGGCCGACGCGGCGAGGGGGCCCAGCTCGGCGACGCCCGGTCAGACAAGCTGCTGTCGCCGGAGGCCAACGAGATCGGCGTCGACGAGATGCTCGGCGGGTTCCTCGACAAGGACCTGGCCTTCGTCGATCACAACGGCGAAGAGGTGAAGCTCGGCGACTACTTCGACGGTGAGCGGCCGGTGCTGCTGACCCTCAACTACTTCCGCTGCCCGACCCTGTGCAGCCTCCAGCTCAACGGCCTGACCCGGACGCTCGATCGCTTCGATTGGCGGCCCGGCGAGCAGTACCGCATCGTCACGGTGAGCATCGATCCGCGCGAGGACGCGCGGCTCGCGGCCGACAAGCGGGCCTCGCACCTCGAGGCGCTCAACGTCGGTGACGACTTTGACTGGAACTTCCTGACCGGCGACGCGCTGCAGATCCACATGCTCGCGGCGCAGCTCGGCATCGGCTACGCCTACGACGCCGAGCAAGATCAGTACGCCCACCCGGCGGTTTTGATGTTCATCTCCCCCGAGGGCAAAGTCGCCCGCTACCTCTACGGCCTCGAGTATCAGCCCAGCGACATCAAGTTCGCGCTGATGGAGGCGGCCGAGGGGCGCGTCGGCAGCCCCGTCGACAAGCTAATTCTGTCCTGCTTCCACTACGACGCGTCGTCGGGGGAGTATGGACCTTTTGCGATGGGGATCATGCGCCTCGGAGGCGCATTCATGATCCTCATCGTCGGCATTCCCCTGGTCCTCGTCTGGCGGCGTGAGCGTCGTCGGCGGAACAAGATCAGCCAGCTGGAGGCACGAGCGTGATCGCTACTTTCATTCCTCCCGAGAAACTCGGCACCCCCTCGATGTCGGACTCCCCCTGGGAGTTGCTTCCGACCGCCTCGAACCACGCGGCCTCGCTCGATTGGCTCTACCTGGCCTTGACGATCGTGTGCGGCATCTCGTTCGTCCTGGTCATCGGCGCGATGTTCTACTTCATGTGGAAGTACAAGAAGCGCTCCGACGAGGATCGGACCTCGCCGCTGACCCACAACGGCAGGCTCGAGTTCGCATGGAGCGCGATCCCGGCCGTGTTCCTGATGTTGTTCTTCATTCAGGGCGAGATCGACTTCGTCAAGCTGAGCGCGCCGCCAGCTGACGCGATCGACATCTCGATCACGGCCGAGAAGTGGAAGTGGACGATCGAATACCCCGGTCGGTCCGCGGCCTCGACGACCGAGGTCCTCGACGGTGAGATCGCGCCGCTGCTGGTCGTGCCCAAGGGCCAGCCGGTTCGGCTCCTGATGTCGAGCAAGGACGTCATCCACTCGCTCTACATCCCGGCCTTCCGGGTCAAGAAGGACGTGGTCCCGGGGCGCTACGCCTTCGTGTGGTTCACGGCCATCGAAGAGGGCACCTTCCCGCTGTTTTGCACCGAGTACTGCGGCGACGAGCACTCCTCGATGCTCGCGGTCGTCAAGGTCGTGCCGCCCGAGGACTACGAGGCCGAGGTCCGGGCCGCGACCACGCTCGAGCAGGGCGCGGGCGAGACCATCGAGGCCTTCGGTGAGAAGGTCTACAAGGCGATGGCCTGCAACTCGTGTCACAACCCCGACGCGAGCGTCAAAGTCGGCCCCGGCTTCGGTGGCCTGTTTGGCAAGACCGAGAGCATGACCGACGGCAGCAGCCTGACCGTCGACGAGAACTACCTCCGCGAGTCGATTTACCAGCCCAACGCCAAGGTCGTCGCCGGGTTCACCCCGCAGATGCCGTCCTTCGCCGGGCAGATCAACGACGAACAGATGAACGCGCTCATCGCGTACATCAAGTCGCTCAAGTGACCGAGAGTCGGGAGAAAGAGCATGTCTGACGACAGCAAGAAGACCGACGAGAAGGCCGAAGATTCGGCCAGCACCGACGTCGTGGCCACCAAGACCGAGAAGCCCGTAACCACCGATGGCGACGGCCACGCCGAGGGCGTGGCGCCGGAGAAGAGCTACCTGACCGCCAGTCGCGGCGTGATGTCTTGGTTGGTCACCGTCGACCACAAGCGCATCGGCCTCATGTACTTGGTGGCCACCATGTTCTTCTTCCTGGTGGCGGGTCTGCTAGCGATCGCGCTGCGGACCGAGCTGTTCACCGGGCAGCAGGACTTCATGTCAGCGGCGACCTACAACAAGGTCTTCACGCTGCATGGCGCGATCATGGTGTTCTTGTTCATCATCCCCTCGGTCCCCGCGGGGATCGGCAACTTCGTGTTGCCGCTGATGCTCGGGGCCAAGGACGTCGCGTTTCCGAAGCTCAACCTCCTGAGCTTCTATGTCTACTGCATCGCCGCGGTCATGTTGATCCTGACCCTGGTGCTCGGCTCGCTCGACACCGGCTGGACCTTCTACACGCCCTACTCGAAGTCCACGGGTACGGCCGTGATCATGGCGACGATGGGCGCGTTCGTGGCTGGGTTCTCGTCAATCCTGACCGGCGTCAACTTCGTGGTCACGACCCACAAGATGCGGGCCCCGGGCATGACCTGGAACCGCATGCCGCTGATGATCTGGGCGCTCTACGCGACCGCCCTGATCCAGATCATGGCGACCCCGGTCCTCGCTATCACGCTGTTCTTGCTGGTCATCGAGCGGACCCTCAGCGTCGGCATCTTCGACCCCGCGATGGGCGGCGACCCGGCCCTGTACCAGCACTTCTTCTGGTTCTACAGCCACCCGGCCGTCTACATCATGATCCTGCCAGGCTTCGGGATCATCTCGGAGCTGATCACCGTCCACAGCCGCAAGCACATCTTCGGCTACCGGGCGATTGCGATCTCCTCGGTTGCGATCGCGGTCATCTCGTTCTTCGTGTGGGGGCACCACCTGTTCGTGTCGGGGCAGTCCGAGCTCGCCGGCATCGTGTTCTCGTTCCTGACCTTCGCGGTCGCGGTGCCCACGGCGATCAAGGTGTTCTCCTGGGTTGCGACGCTCTACGGCGGCTCGATCCGGTACACGACGCCGATGTGGTACGCGATCGTGTTCCTGTGGACCTTCACGATCGGCGGGCTGACCGGGGTCTACCTCGGCACCCTCTCGGTCAACGTCCACCTCCACGACACCTACTTCGTGGTCGCGCACTTCCACTACGTGATGGTCGGCGGCACGGTCGTCGCCTTCCTCGGCGGGCTGTACCACTGGTGGCCCAAGATGTTCGGGCGCATGTACAACGAGACCGCGGGCAAGATCTCGGCCCTGCTCGTGTTCATCGGGTTCAACACGACCTTCCTGACCCAGTTCTTCCTCGGTCACCAGGGCATGCCGCGGCGCTACTACGCCTACCTGCCCGAGTACGAGGTCATGCACCAGGTCTCGACGGTCGGCGCCTGGATCCTCGCGTGTGGTCTGTTCCTGGTCCTGTTCACGCTGATCCACGCGATCAAATCGGGTGAGCGGGCAACGGCCAATCCCTGGGCCGCGGTCTCGCTCGAGTGGCGCACCGCGAGCCCGCCGATCGAGCACAACTTTCATGCGACTCCGCAGGTCACGGGTAGCCCCTATGACTTCCCGGAGATCGACAAGTCGGGCAAGCACTGACATGCGTACGGAGCCACGTACATGAGCAGCAATGCACAAGAACACGAGGACCGGCCCTGGTTCCTCGCTCACCACTTCGACACCGTCGGGCAGCAGATGAGCTCGGCCAAGCTGGGCATGTGGCTATTCGCCTGCACCGAGGTGTTGATGTTCAGCGGCCTGTTCCTGGCCTACTTCATCCTCCGCGACCTCTACCCGGAGATGGTCCTGGTCGCCTCGGAGGAGCTCAACAAGACCGCCGGTGGCGTCAACACCGTCGTGCTCCTGACCTCATCGTTCACGATGGCGCTCGGGGTCCGGGCCGCGCAGACCAACAACAACAAGGCGCTCAAGCGCAACTTGCTGGTGACCATTGCGTGCGCGTTCATCTTCATGATCGTCAAGTACTTCGAGTACACGACGAAGATTGAGCACGGCCTCTTGCCCGGGGCGTGGTTCAGCGCGCTCGAGCACGGCTACATGCTGCCGAAGTACTCGCGCGTGTTTTACGGCATCTACTTCACGATGACGGGGCTCCACGGCGTCCACGTGATCGTTGGGATCGGGGTGCTCTCGTGGATCTACATCCGCGCGCGGCGCCACGAATTCAACTCGGAGAACTACGTCGCGGTCGAGAACGCCGGGATCTACTGGCACATCGTCGACCTGGTCTGGATCTTCCTCTTTCCGCTCCTTTACCTGGTGAAGTGAGGCAGTCATGGCGCACGCAGACTCCACCCAAAACTCGGTCTACCTCAACGGGAAGCCGGTCGAGAACCCCCACGAGGACCACCACCACGTCAGCCCGGTCTGGGAATTCACGGCGGTGTTCGTCGCGCTGTTGATCCTGACGATCTTGACCTACGTGGTCTCGTTCGCCGGGCTCGGCCCCGCGAGCTTGCCGGTCGCGATGATCATCGCGGGGACCAAGGGCGCGCTCGTGGCCTTGTTCTTCATGCACCTCAAATATGAGGATCGCTTCTACGGGTTCGTGTTTGCGGTGACCCTCTTGTTCGTCGCTATCTTCTTCACGCTCACCTTGTTCGACATGAGCTCGACCGACGAGCTCAACGAAGAGGCCGGCATCAAGTACAAGCGCACCGTCGAGGACAGCGCCGAGGCGGCCGAGAGCGCCGCCGCGATGAAGGCGGCCGGGCTCAAGCCGGCGGCCGCGGGCGGCGGCGGGCACTGAGCGCCCCAACTCCTGCACCAGCGAAGAGCCCGGCCCTGTGCCGGGCTCTTTGTGTTTGGTGGGTCCGGTCTCGTGTTTGGCTTTGGGTGCGGCGCAGGGTCGCGGGTGCGTGGCCAACGCCGGCTCACCTCCCCTAGAGGGCGGGCTGCGTGTGGGTGCACGGTGTTCACCGCTGTGGCAAGCTGTGGTCACGAAATGCGGCGCTCAACAAAGGGGCGCGCCGATTTTTCGGGCATTTTGTCGACCGGAGCACGAGCTTGAGCCTCGTTCAGCTACGCACGGATCTCGTCGGACGGAGCGCGAGCTTCGGCGAGCCCGTGCTCGTCGACCGGCTCGCGCGTAGGGTTCGGTATCTGCGGGTCTCGCTGACCGACAGGTGCAGCATGCGCTGCACCTACTGCATGCCGTCCGAGGGCATCGAGCACGTGCCGCGCAGCGAGATCCTCAGCCTCGAGGAGGTCGTGCGCGTGGTCGAGTCCTTCGCGGCCTGGGGGGTCGAGCGCGTGCGCCTGACCGGCGGCGAGCCAACCTTGCGCCGCGGCCTCGTCTGGCTGGTCGAGCAGCTCAGCCAGCGCAGGAGCGCCAGCGGCCGCCCGCTCGAGGTCGTGATGACGACCAACGGCGAGCTGCTCGAGCGCTTCGCCGCCCCGCTCGCGGCGGCGGGACTCTCGGCCCTGACCGTGAGCCTCGACAGCCTCGACCCCGCCCGCTTCGCGTCGATCACTCGGCGCGACCGCCTCGCCCAGGTCCTCGCCGGGATCGAGGCCGCGCGCGCGGCCGCGCTCCCGCTCAAGCTCAACACCGTGGCCGTGCGCGGGTTCAACGACGACGAGCTCGGCGCGCTGTGCCGCTTCGCCTGGGCCCACGGCGCGACGCCGCGCTTCATCGAGCTCATGCCGATGGCCGGGGGCCGGCTGTTCGTGCCCGGCGAGCTGATGCCCGCCGCGGCGATCCGCGCGCGCGTCGGGGCCGAGCTCGGCGCGAAGATCGAGCTCGGCGCCCAGCCCGACGGGCCCTACGGACCGGCGCAGTACTTCGTGGTCCGCGGCGGCGCCCACGACGGCCGCCGCTTCGGCACGATCGCGGCGATGACCGAGAATTTCTGCGCCAGCTGCAACCGCCTCCGCGTGTCGGCCACAGGCCAGCTCCACGCCTGCCTCGCGCGCGACGACGCCGGCGATCTTCGCCGCGCCATGCGCAGCGGCGAGCCCGGCCGCCTCGAGCAGGTCGTCCGCAGCGCGCTCGGCGACAAGCGCGACACCCACGGATTCGAGCGCGACGGCAGCGGCGGCCCAACCAAGGCAATGATCAGCATCGGCGGGTAACCCATGACCGCCACAGGCACCCATGACTCTGGCACCCACGGTCGCTCTGCGTCCGGTCGCTCCATCCTCGCCCCCTGGCAGGGGGCTCATTCTCCTGTGAGGATGGCGCACAGGTGGGACGGGGGTGGCGCGGAGTCGCCCAGGTAGAACGAGAGGACCGACATGGCACTGAGCAAAGGCACCCAGATTGGCATCGGCGCGGTCGTGATTGGCGCGGTCGCGTTTTTGGTCTTCTCGTCCCCGGACGAGGGCGTGCTCGAGTACGTCTACGCCGACACGGTCGTCGAGGCCCCCGAGGACTTCGTCGATCGCGAGTTCAAGGTCCACGGCAACGTCGTCGAGGGCACGCTGAGCCAGGACGACGACGACGACACCTACCACTTCGTGATCGAGTTCAAGGGCAAGCGGCTCAAGGTCGTCTACGACAACCTCTTGCCCGACACCTTCGTCGAGGGCGGCGAGGTCGTGCTGACCGGCCACCTCGACCCCGACAGCATGGTCATCCGCTCGAGCGAGATGACCGCCAAGTGCCCCTCCAAATACGAAGAAGAGCCCGGCGCGCCCCAGCGCACCTGAGCCCAGGAGCCCGAGCCCATGAGCGTAGCGACCCTAGGTACCCTCACCCTCCTGGTCCTGTTTGCGATCTGTCTGACGACGATCGCCCTGGCGATGATCGGCGCCCACCGCAAGTCGGCGCGCCTGGTCGAGGCCTCGGTCCAGGGCATCTACGCGATCGCTGCGCTCGCGGCCTTCGCCTCGTCGCTGATCATCTACGCCTTCTTGGCCGACGACTTCTCGATCCAGTACGTCCACCACACCAGCGACTCGGCGATGCCGCTGTTTTACAAGATCACCGCGTTTTGGGGTGGTCTCGACGGCTCGCTGCTGTTTTGGGTCCTGCTCCTGAGCGTGTTCTCGGCCCTCGCCGTCCGCGCCAACCGCCGCCGCCACGAGGACATGATCCCCCACGTGGTCTGGATCCTCGCGCTGATCGATCTGTTCTTCATCGCGGTCCTGATCTTCACCAAGAACCCCTTCGAGCCCTTCATGCTCGAGCCGGAGATGGCCGGCAACGCGCGCGGGCTCAACCCGCTGCTGCAAAACGTCTACATGATCATCCACCCGCCGAGCCTGTACCTCGGCTACGTGTCGCTGGCCGTGCCCTACGCGTTCGGGATGGCCGCGGTGATCACCGGGCAGGTCGACTCGGCCTGGCAGCAGAGCGTGCGCCGCTGGACCTTGTTCTCATGGAGCTTCCTGGCCCTGGGCCTGGTCCTCGGCGGGCTGTGGGCCTACGAGGAGCTCGGCTGGGGCGGCTACTGGGCCTGGGACCCGGTCGAGAACGCGGGCCTGATCCCCTGGTTCACGGTCACCGCGTTCTTGCACAGCACGATGATCCAGGAGCGCCGCGGGATGCTCAAGCGCTGGAACATCTCGCTGGTCATCTTCAGCTTCTGGCTGAGCATCGTCGGCACCTTCTTGACCCGCTCGGGCGTGGTCAAGAGCGTCCACGCCTTCGGCAAGGATCCGCAGCTCGCGTGGATCTTTGGCATCTTCTTGATCGTCATCCTGGTCGCGAGCTTCGGCGCCGTCGCCTGGCGCTGGCGGCTGCTGCGCTCGCACGCCGAGCTCGAGAGCCCGCTGAGCCGCGAGTTCGCGTTCTTGCTCAACAACTGGGTGCTCCTGGCGATGGCCTTCTTCGTGCTCGGCTCGACGATCTGGCCGACCTTCAGCGAGTGGTTCCTCGACGAGCGGATCACGATCCGCGAGAGCCACTTCAACCACTACATGGTCCCGGCCGGGCTCGCGCTGCTGCTGCTGATGGGCGTCGGCCCGCTGCTCGCCTGGCGCCGGAGCTCGACCGAGAGCCTCCAGCGCCAGTTCTTGATCCCGCTGATCGTCGGCGTGATCACGACCCTGGTTGCGATGGGCCTCGAGTGGCTCCGGCTCGACCAGCTCGGGGCCACGGCGAGCGCGGCCACGCTCGGGGCCGCGTGGCGCGATCACGTGTGGGCCCTGTCGGGGTTCGGGCTGTGCGGGTTCACCCTCGCAACGATCATCCAGGAGTTCTCGCGCGGCATCCAGGTCGCCAAGCGCAACAACCCCAAGCTCTCGCTGCTCGACGCCGGGATCCGGCTCCTGGTCCGCGCGCGGCGGCGCTACGGCGGCTACATCGTCCACCTCGGCGTGGTCCTGATGATGTTCGGCGTCGCGGGCAAGGCCTACGGGATCGAGCGCAAGGTCAACATGGTGCCCGGCGAGGTCGTCGCGCTCGGTGACTACGAGATCGAGCACCTCGGCCTGCTCGCAACCGAAGACTGGCAAAAAGAGATGATCACCGCCGAGCTCGGGGTCCTGCGCGACGGCGAGCGCGTCGACGTGCTGCGGCCGGCGCGGTGGTGGTACTTCCAGCTGCCCGATCAGCCGACGACCGAGGTCTCGCGCTACATGACGGTCGGCGAGGACGTCTACGCCTCGATGCAGACCGTGGATCTGACCACGGGCAAGACCCAGCTGCGGCTGTTCATCAACCCGCTGGTCAACTGGGTCTGGATCGGGACCGTGGTCATGCTCCTCGGCGCGCTGATCTGCATCGGCACCCGGCGCAAGCAGGGGGCCCTCCATGACTGAGGCCAAGTCCCCCGCCCAGGCCAGCTCGGAGCCGAGCTCCGGCGGCTCGTTTTGGCTGTTCGTGGCGTTGTCGCTGGTCGTCGCGCTGGTCTTGCTGCTCGGCCTGCGCTTCGGCGTCGGCGTCGACATCGACGGACCCACGATCGGGCTCGCGGTCGCCTGCGTGGTCATGATCTGGTCCCTGCGCGCGATGTGGGCGATGGTCGTCGCGCTCTCGCGGCCGACCGTCGAGACCCTGATCGTCGAGGCCGAGCTCGGCGCTGACCGCTCGACCCTCGCCGAGCTGCGCGAGGAGAAGCGCCGGGTGCTCCGCGCGATCAAGGAGCTCGAATTCGATCACGACATGGGTAAGTTGTCCGACGAAGACTTTCGCGAGGTCGGCGGTCGCTACCGGCTGCGGGCGATCGAGGTCATGCGCCAGCTCGACGACAGCGACGCGCTCCACCCGGAGCTCGCCGCCCACCTCGAGGCCCTCGGCGTCAAGCTGCGCCCGCCCGAAGCCGCGCCCGAAGCCGCGCCCAAATCCGCGCCCGAAGCCGCGCCCGAATCCGCGAGCGAGGTGAGCTCGTGAAGCCTTGGCTGACCTCCGGCCTCGCGCTCGGCCTCCTGATCGGTCTGGCTGCGAGCGGATCGATGGTGACCCCGAGCGTGGCCTCGGCCGGCCCGCCCCCGGGCATGCCCGACCCCGCCAGCATGTCGGGCATCCCGCGGCCCGATCCGAACCTGTCCCCGGGCACGGTCACCGTTCGCTGCCTCAACGGCAGCTTCGCCAACCCGGCGCTCGGGGTCGAGGTCGAGCTCGAGATCTCGACCGCCGCCGGGCCCCAGACCCGGACCGCGACCTCGGCCGACCAGGGCCGGGCGGTCTTCAGCGGCCTCGACGAGTTCTTCGGCGCCAGCGTCGTCGCCAAGGCGACCGTCGCGGGTCAGCAGCTGCGCTCGCAGTCGTTCGTGTTGGGTCCTCAGGCCGGCTTCGCCCTGCTCCTGGTCGCGACGAGCGAGGGCGCAGCCCCGGCGACCGGTCCGGGCCAGCATCCGGGCGCGCAGCCGGGCGGAGCCGACCCCCACGGTGGCCAGGGCGCGGTCCCGGTCCCCGGCCAGCCCTTCCCGCTCGACGGCCGCCCGCGCGGCACCTTGATCGTCGGGGCCCTCGATCTCTCCGCCAGCGATCCCAACGCCGAGGGCGGGGGCATCGGTCCGATCGCCGACGTCGAGGTCACGCTGACCGCCACCGTCGAGGGCGCCGAGCCGATCGTCGAGGTCCTGACCACCGGGCCCGAGGGCCGGGCGATGTTCGAGGGGCTCGACACCCGCCTGCCCGAGGGCGCGCAGATCGTCGTCGAGGCCGTGCTCGAGCCCGAGGGCGCGCCGCAGCGCTCGCAGAGCTTCACCCTCGGCGACACGGCCTACGCGATCGTCCTGACCCGCGGGGCCGTCGCTCAACAACAGCCCGCCCAGCAGCCGCCGTCGCAGCCGCAGGGCCGCCTCCAGCTGCCCGGTCCCCGCGTCGACAAGACCTTGGATCCCGGCCAGGTCCGGGTGTTCATCGTCGACGCCTTCGATCGCCCGGTCGCGGGGCAGGCGGTGGTCGTCCACAGCAGCGAGGCGACCGGCGACTCGGCAAACCGCACGGGCCGGACCGACGAGGGGGGCATGGTGGTCATCGACGAGGTCCCCGTCGAGGTCGACATGCTCTCGCAGGTCCGGGTCGTCTACGAGGGCGCGCCCTACTCGAGCACCCTGTTCGAGATGCCCGAGGACGCCGGGGCGATCGTGATGCTGCGGGTGTTTCGGCCGACCGGGGACCGAACCCGGGTCCGCAGCGCCCTGCAGATCGACGTCAGCCCGCGCGAGAACGACTTCGCCGCGGTCAGCTTCAACTACGCGGTGTTCGTCGACGGCGACGAGGCCTTCTGGGTCCCGGGCGGGATGACCATCTACGGCCCACCCGACACCCGCAGCCTCCACGTCATGGAAGAGTCCAAGGCCTGGTTGATGCACGACGGCGAGACCCCCTGGGTCGAGCTCGATCGTCCGCTCGAGCCCGGCGCCGAGCTGCGCCTGAGCTTCGCCGTCGGCCTCGAGCACGACGGCTCGCTGGAGATCGAGTGGAGCACGCCCTTTCCCCTGGTCGAGGACGCCTCGCTCGTCAGCGTGCCCGAGGAGCTGGCCGTGACCCACGGGGTCGCGGGCGCGCCCGAGGTCAACCCCCACGCCGGGCGCGACGGCGGGGCGCTCGAGCTCTACGAGCTGGGCTACCAGCCCTTCGCCCTCGGCGTGTGTGATCTGCTCGGGCGCGCGGGCCAGCCCTGTCCGATCGGCACCTGGGGCGGCAACGAGGTCTCGGTCATCGTCGAGGGCCTGCCGACGCGCAGCCGCGTGTGGCCCTACACGGCCTGGGGCCTGCTCGGGTTCGCCTTCCTCGGCATCGCGGTCAGCATGGTCGCGCGGCGGCGCGTCGGCGCGCGCGAGGCCCTGCTCGCGCGGCGCGACGCGCTGGTCGCCGAGCTCGTCGCCCTCGATCAGCGGCCCGTCGACTCGGCCGAGGTCCGGAGGGCGCGGGCGCGGATACTCCGGACCCTCGATCGCATCTATCGTCAGATCGAGGTCCTCTAGATGCTCCCCGCAGCCGTCCTGCACGCTGCCACGCGCGGCCGCAAGCGGCGGGTCGCTCGTCCCTCGGACGGTGGGCGTGGGCGTGCCTTGGCGCGGGGAAGCTGGTGAGTAGGACTGCTTCGTGAGCGCCTCGATTCTGCCTGCCGAGCTTCACGGGGTGACCTGCCGCTTCGGTCGCAAGGCGGTCCTGCGCGGCGTCGAGCTGGTGGTCCGGTCGGGCGAGATCGTCGGCCTGCTCGGGCAAAACGGCGCGGGCAAGACCACGCTGTTCTCGATCCTCGTCGGCCTCCGTCAGCCCGACGGGGGCGCGCGGCGCTTCGCGGGTAGCGAGCGCGCGGAGGTCGGGCTCGAGCTGCGCGCGCGGCTGTGCTGGCTGGCCCACGACCCGCAGCTCTACCCGCTGCTGAGCGCGCGCGAGAACGTCGAGCTCTTCGTCGAGCTCGCGGGCGCGACCCGGCCGGCGGGCGCGCCCGAGCCGGTCGCGGTGCTCGAGCGCCTCGGGCTCGGGGACGTCGTCGATCGGCCGGTCGGGACCTTCTCGCGCGGGATGGCCCAGCGGGTCGCGCTCGCGCGGGCGCTGGCCCTGGCGCCCGAGCTGCTGATCCTCGACGAGCCGTTCACGGCCCTCGATCGGGGAGGGCGCGAGCTGCTCGCCGAGCTGCTCCGGGCGGAGGTCGAGCGTGGGGCAGGGGTGCTGTTGTCGAGCCACGATCTCGACGTCGTCGCGAACGTGGTCGACCGGGCCTTGCTGCTGGACGGGGGCGTGATCAGCACCGAGGTCCGGCGCGAGGACGGGGAGGCCAGCGAGGCCTTCCGTCGGCGGATCGCGGACATGTGATGACCGCGGGGAGTCGGGGGAGCTCAGCCGAGCTCCGTCGAGGCGCAGGGGGTGTGAGGGACCTCCGTGGGGG
>NZ_PVNK01000147.1 GCF_002994615.1 Enhygromyxa salina
TTTTAGGGGGCCACGCAAACGAGGGCGAAGCACATACCAGCCCACCGAGCGAAGGAGCGGAGCGACGCAGCGACCGGCCGCTCGCGGCCGTGCGTGGCAGAGTAGCTGACGGCTGTGGGGGTCCAAGGCCGCCCCCTTTTAGGGGGCCACGCAAACGAGGGCGAAGCACATACCAGCCCACCGAGCGAAGGAGCGGAGCGACGCAGCGACCGGCCGCTCGCGGCCGTGCGTGGCAGAGTAGCTGACGGCTGTGGGGGTCCAAGACCGCTAGTCGTCGGCGGTTTGGAAGTTCGTGAACGAGCCGATGATCACGAACAAGACCGGGACCAAGAACAGGCTCAGGATCGTCGTGAGGACCATGCCACCGAGCACCGCGGTGCCGAGGGACTGCCGGGCCGCGGCGCCGGCTCCGGTCGCAAAGGCGAGCGGGAGCACCCCGGCGACGAAGGAGATCGCGGTCATCAAGATCGGTCGCAGGCGCAGCGTCGACGCCTCGATCGCGGCGTCGACCAGCGAGCGGCCCTGGATCACGAGCTCGCGGGCAAACTCGACGATGAGGATCGCGTTCTTGCTGGCCAGGCCGATCAGCAGCAGCAGACCGATCTGACAGTAGATGTCGTTGTTGATCCCGCGCAGGTACATCAGCCCGAGCGCGCCGAGGATCGCAGGCGGGACCCCGAGCATGATCACCAGCGGCAGCGACCAGCTCTCGTAGAGCGCGGCGAGGACCAGGAAGGTCACGACGATCCCGAGGCCAAAGATGTAGCCCGTGTAGCCCGAGGCCTCGCGCTCTTCGTAGGCGAGCCCGGACCAGGCGCCGTCGATGTTGTCGGGCATCGTGTCGCGCATCGCCTGCTCGACCGTGGTGAGCGCGTCGGAGGAGCTCGAGCTCGTCGCGGCTGCGCCGTTGATGGTCGTCGAACGAAACAGGTTGAAGTGCTCGATCGCGTCGGGGCCGTGGTCGCGATGCACGACCACGAAGTTGTCGAGGCGGACGAGCTCGCCGTGGGCGTTCTTGACGTAGAGCTCGCGGATGTCCTCCTGGTCGACGCGGTACTCGTCTTCGCCCTGGACCATGACCCGGTAGACGCGGCCAAAGCGGTTGAAGTCGTTGACGTAGAACGCGCCGAAGGAGTACTGGAGGGTCTCGAGCACGTCGTCGATCGCGACGTCGAAGGCCG
The DNA here is from genome assembly GCF_002994615.1 of Enhygromyxa salina. GTDB lineage: Bacteria > Myxococcota_A > Polyangia > Nannocystales > Nannocystaceae > Plesiocystis > Plesiocystis salina_A. The sequence goes on from NZ_PVNK01000147.1 coordinate 1,182, forward strand.
CGGCGCGGGTCCGGTCGATCTCGACCCGGATCTGCGGGACCAGGGCGACGCTGCTGGTCCGGGCTCCGGCGACCTCTGGCCGGGCAGCGATCTCCGCGAGCAGCTCCCCGGTCAGCGCGAAGAGCTGGCCGTAGTCGCCGCCGGAGCGGTCGAGGACCTTGAACTCGAACCCTCCGGTGGTGCCGAGCCCCCGGATCGGCGGGGGGCGAAGCACGGTCAGCTCGGCGTCGGACAGCTCGCCGAGCTCGGCTGTGGCCTCGGCCACGATGGTGTCGATGCCGCGGCCGGCCTCGATTCGCTCGTCCCACTCGTCGAGCGAGACGAAGATCGTGAACGAGTCGGTCGCGCTGCGGCGGCCGCTGCGGATGTCGAACCCGCCGATCGACACGTAGTGCTCGACGCCCTCGATGCCCGCGAGTTTGGCCTCGGCCAGCTTGGCGACCTCGTTGGTCCGGTCGATCGAGGCCGCGCTCGGCATCCGCCCGGAGACGATGAAGTAGCCCTGATCCTCGGTCGGGATGAAGCCGCGCGGCACGTAGGTCGCCGCCGCCCAGGTCCCGAACAGGAGCGCGACGAACGAGGCCACGACCAGCCCTCGTCGACGCAGCGCGACCCGCAAGAGCCGCTCGTAGCCGAGCTTGCGACGCTGAAGCCAGGTCGAGAAGCGCAGCAGCAGGCCACGCACGGGCTGGGGCCTGCGCAGCAGCACCGCCGACAGCGCGGGCGAGAGGGTCAGGGCGTTGATCGTCGAGAGCAAGACCGCGGCGATGATCGTCAGCGAGAACTGGCGGTAGAGCTGGCCGGAGAGCCCGGGGATAAACGCGGCCGGGATGAACACGACCATGAGCACGACCGAGGTCGCGATGACCGGCGCGGTCACGTCCTTCATCGCGCGTCGTGCGGCCGGGCGACCGACGATGTGGTTTTCGTGGGTCAGGCGGTCGACGTTCTCGACGACGACGATCGCGTCGTCGACGACGATGCCGATGGCCAGGACCAGGCCAAACAAGGTCAGCGTGTTGATCGAAAAGCCGAGGGCCCAGATGATCGCCAGCGCGCCGATCAGCGCGACCGGGATCGTGACGACGGGGACGAGGGTCGTCTGCCAGGTGCCGAGGAACACGAAGGTCACCAGGACCACGAGCACGACGGCGACGATGACGGTCAGCACGACCTCGAAGATCGAGGCCCTGACGAAGCGCGTGGGATCGATCGGGCACGAGGCCGAGACGCCCGGGGGGAAGGTCGCCGACAGCCGATCGACCTCGGCCCGGACCTTGTCGGCGACCTCGAGCGCGTTGGCCTCGGGCAGCTGGAAGATCCCAATGGTGGCCACGGGCATGCCGTCGACGCGCTTGAAGCCGGTGTAGGACTCGGCGCCGAGCTCGACCCTGGCCACGTCGCGGAGCCGAACCAGGGCGTCGTCTTGACCGTGGGCGACGACGATGTCGCCAAACTCGGTCTCGTCGTCGAGCCGACCCTCGGCGACGATCGCGTAGTCGAAGGTCATCGTGTCGCTCGTCGGTGGCGCGCCGACGCGTCCGACCGCGGCCTGGACGTTCTGCTCGCGGATCGCGGCGATGACGTCGGCCGGTGTGAGCTGGTGCTGCGCGAGCTTGTCGATGTCGAGCCAGGCCCGCATCGAGTAGTCGCGCGGCGAGAAGATCCGCGCCTCGCTGACGCCCTCGATCCGGTTGAGCGCGTCGATCACGTTGATGACGGCGTAGTTGTGGAGGAAGACCTCGTCGCGCGAGCCATCTTCGGACGCGATCGCGACGATCATGGTCAGGTCGGACGACTGCTTGCGGACCGTGATGCCCTGGCGGATGACCTCTTCGGGCAGGCGGGGCTGCGCGAGTGAGATCCGGTTTTGGACGTCGACGGCCGCGATGTCCTGGTCGTAGCCCTGCTCGAAGGTGATGTTGATCGTCAGCGAGCCGTCGCTCGAGCTCGTCGACGACATGTAGCGCATGCCCTCGACGCCGTTGATCTGTTGCTCGAGCGGGATCGCTACCGACTGCTCGACGACCTCGGCGCTCGCGCCCGCGTAGGTCGCCGAGATCGACACGGCGGGCGGGGTGATCTGGGGGAACTGGGCGACGGGCAGGGCGACCAGCGCGATCAGGCCGATCAAGGTCGTGACGATCGCGACGACGGCCGCGAAGATCGGGCGGCCGATGAAGAAGTTGACCACGTTCACGCGGCGCTCGCTCCCTCGTTGGTCGAGGTCACTCGCACGAGCGCGCCATCTTCGACGTTTTGGAGCCCGCGGACGATGATCCGGTCGCCGACCTCGACGCCGACTTCGATGACCCGCTCGCCGTCGTTGACGACAGGCCCGAGCTCGACCTCGCGGTAGTGAGCGACGCCCTCGTCATCGACGACGTAGACGTAGTCGATGTCCTGGACCGAGGCGACCGCGACCAGCGGGACGACGACCTCGTCCGAAGGCGGGAGGTTGAGGGTCTGGGTCACCGACTCCCCGGGCTTGAGCGTTCGGTCGGGGTTGTCGACGACCGCCTTGTAGATGATGCTCCGCGTCGAGGTGTCGAACACGTTGTCGACGAACGCGAGCCGGCCCTCGTGCGGGTAGGCCGAGCCGTCTGACATCGTGATGTGGCCAGAGACCGGAGCGTCGGCGCTGGGCGTCTCGAGCGTGGGCAGGACGTCGAGCATCTGCCGACGCTCGCGCTCGCTCGGCGCGAAGCGGACGAAGACCGGATCTTCTTGGACGACCACGGCGAGCAAGGTGGTGTCGGTGTCCCCGACGAGCTCGCCGACATCGACCAGGCGCTCGCCGACTCGGCCAGCGAAGGGCGCGCGGATCTTGCTGTAGCCGACGTCGAGCTTGGCTTGCTGGAGCTGAGCGCGCTGCGAGTTGAGCTCGGCGGCCAGCGCGTCGACCTCGGCCTGGCTCGCGTCGAGCTCGGCCTGGGCGCTGACCTTGGCGGCCACCAGCTGCTCCTCGCGCGCGAGGTTGAGCCGGGCCTCTTCCAGGCGAGCCTGGGTTTGACGGACCGAGGCCGCCGCCGCCCGCTGCTCGGCCTCGAGGGGGCGGGTGTCGATCTCGTAGAGGACCTGGTTGGCTTCGAGCAGCGCGCCCTCCTCGAATTTGACCGCCGTGATGTAGCCGCGCACCCGCGCGCGCAGCTCGACGCGCTGGACCGCTTCCACCGTGCCGATGAAGTCGAAGCGCGTCGGCACGGACACCGAACGGGCGACGACGACCTCGACCTCGGGCGCAGCTTTTGCGTCGGTCGACTGCGGATCGCTCGAGCAGCTGGCGAGGGCCATGACTGGAACCGCGCCGAGAAGGGTCAGGAGCGAGATTGGACGCCAAAAGTAGCGAAAGAGCGCAGACATGCGGACCTGTAGATTGTCTACTTGACAGACAACCTAACTGCTTGTCAACTTGACAGACAAGTTTGGCTCTGGCATCCGGTTTGAGTGGGAGACTTCCCCGATCTCGGTCTCGCCGCCGAGCTTGCGACCCGGGCGCCACTGTGCACCACCGTGGCCGACAGGCTGCGCGAGGCAATCTTGGCTGGCGAGCTCGCGCTCGACACGGAGCTGCCGAGCGAGAACGCCCTCGCGGAGCGGCTCGGGGTCAGCCGCCCGACCGTGCGCGAGGCCGTCCGCATGCTTCAGGCCCAGGGCCTGGTCACCGGGGGCCAGTCGGTCTCGACTCGGCGCCCGCGGGTGACGGCTGCTGGCGCGCTACCGAGCGCGTCGGCGGCGATGGAGGCCCTGCTCCGCCTCCACCGCGTCCCGCTCGCCGATCTGGTCCAGCTGCGCGTGATGCTCGAGGGCGACGCCTTCGTCGAGGCCGCGCGGCGCCGCGATCCCGAGCTGTTGGCCACGGCGCGCGAGCAGCTCGACCACTTGCATCGGCGAGGAGTCGGGCTCAGCGAATTCGGCCAGGTCCTCCTGTCCATGCATCGGACCCTGGTCGAGGCTTCGGGCAACGCCGCGTATCTGCTGGTGTTCGACGCCCTCCACGAGACGATCAAGCACTTCTTGTCGCGCGCGCTCGCGCAGCTCGACGACCCGACCGCGTTCATCCGGCAGGCCCGCGAAGATCACACGGTCCTGCTCGAGCTGATCGAGGCGGGCGAGGGCGAGCGCGCCCGCGCGGAGCTGGCGACCCGCCTCCGCGGATTCTACGAGCGCATCGATCTCGGCTCCTAGGAGCCCGGGGTGCAATGCCTCGCGCCGCCTCGCTTGGCCTTTTCGCCGAGGGCTTTGTCGCCAAACAGCCGACTCCGCATGACCCGAGCGCGGCGGCGATCGAGCTCGCGCGGATCGTAGCAACGCGAGCACCGCGAGCTCGGGGGGTGCTGTCGCGCCCCGCCGCCCAGGGTGTAGCCTGGGGTCCATGAGGCGGGTCGCCTTCATCTCGGATCTGCACGCCAACCTCGTCGCCCTCGATGGGGTCCTCGCGGACATCGACCGCCTCGGCGTCGACGAGATCATCTGCCTCGGCGACATCGTCGATCTCGGGCCCCAGCCCGTCGAGCTGCTCGAGCGCCTCCACGAGCGCGGGGTTCGCTGCATCCGCGGCAACCACGACACCCTCGACGAGCACCCGCCGCACCCGAGTCTGCGCGCGATCGAGGCCTGGACCCGCGCGCAGCTCGACGACGCGATCTTGCGCGAGCTCGCCGAGCTGCCCGAGCAGCTGACCCTCGACCTCGACGGCGTCCGGGTGCTGTGTGTCCACGGCTCGCCGCGCAGTGACACCGATCAGATCCTCGCCTCGACGCCCCGCGCGACCCTCGACGGCTGGCTCGCCGGCCACGAGCTCGACGTGATGGTCGGCGGCCACACGCATGTGCAGCTGCTTCGGCGGCTCGACGCGCGGGTGATCGTCAACGTCGGCAGCGTCGGCATGCCCTTCGCCCGGCCCTTCGAGGGCGGCGCCCCGCCCAAGCTCCTGCCGTGGTGCGAGTACGGCGTCGTGACCGGGGCGGACGCCGTGGTGTCGGTGGATCTGCGCCGCGTGCCTCTGGACCTCGACCGCTTCGCCGCGAGCGTGCGCGGATCCTCGTTCCCCGACGCGGACGTTTGGCTCGCGCAGTGGCTCGGGTAGGTGGTGTCCTTGTCTCAGACCGGCCGGCCCTGGCTCCGAAGGGCCTGAATGAGCGTCTCGAACAGCTCGAGCTGAAGGACGTCAATCCGCGACGCCGAGCTTGCGCCGCAGCCAGCCGGCGACCCAGTGCCACGCGAGCTTGGACTTCGCGCTGGTGACCATGCCCATGTGGTCGGGCCGGAGCCGGGCGAGATCGCCGGGGGCGTCGTCGCGGCCGAGGACCAGCAGCTCGCGGTGGTTGATCGGCGCGCTGAGCCGGGCGCAGGTGGTCGGCGGAGCGTAGAGGCGATCGCCCTCGGACATCACGTGGAGCACGGGCGCGCGGATGTGCTCGAGGTTGGCGAAGTAGTCGATCTTGCCGTCCTTCGAGTCCCAGCGATCTCGCCGCATGAACCCGTGAAACTGCCGCCAGAAGCTGCGGGCCTCGTCGGCCGAGCCGAGCCGAAGGAGGCGCGCGGGCATGTAGCCGACCAGCTCGGTGATCAGCACCGTGGGCCAAATCAGCAGGCGCTTGAGCCACCAGCGCCAGCGCAGCGGCTCGAAGCGGCGGTTCCAGATCGCGCAGCTCATGGCCACGAGCGCGCGGACGCTGGGGTCGGGGTTCTGCCCGAGCCAGGCCAGCGCGGCGTGGGCGAAGACGCTGTGGCCGAGGAGCATGACCGGCAGCTCGGGCTCGAGCGAGCGCGCGAGGTCGACGTAGTGGCCGACGTCGCCGACGAGGTCGTCCATGTTCCAGTCGCCGCCGCGGCTGGCTGGGGGCCCGCTCTCGCCGTGACCGCGGAGGTCCGGGACCAAGACCCGGAACCCGGCGGCGACCAGGACCGAGACGATCGTCGCGCGCTCGGGTCGGCACAGCGTGCGGCTGTCGGCCATCATCGCGTGGCCGGCGACGATGACCCCGACCGTCCGTCGCTCCTCGATGCCGGGGCCGTCTCGGCCCTCGCGACCCTCGCGGATCGGGGCGGGGGAGAAGTCCCAGACCCGCAGCAGCCAGCCGTCGAGCGCGGCGACCGAGTGCAGAACGGGGGAGGGGAGGGCCTCGAAGTCAGTCACGGTCGTGGATCTTCGTGGTTGCTCACTGCTCGAAGCAGTAAAGGGGCAGCATGGCCGCGCAGGTCGCCGTCGCCGTCGCCGTCGCCGCTGTCCCCCTCGCCATCGCCGCCTGTCTCAGCCTCGGCCTGCGTCTCGCCCCCGCCGTCAAAGGCCGGGGTGGGCGTCGTGCAGCCGCTCGCGAGGCACACGAGCGCGAGCTCAGTCGGTGGGCGCGGAGTTGAATGGGAGCTACGCATCGCTGTGTTCGCCCCATCATAGCGCCTCCCGCCCGGCGGTTGTTCGTGGTATCCGCCGATCGTGCGCCCCTTCGTACGCGGTGATGTAGACGGCTTCTTCGGGCTCGCGCTCGACAACCTGGTCCAGCTGCTCCTGATCGACGCGCTGTGTCGCTCGCCCTACATCCTCGGCTTCTCTGACGAGCTCGTGCGCGGCACGATCTTGCCCGGCGCCGCGATCTCGCTCGTCGTCGGCAACATCTTTTACGCCCGCCAGGCCCTCAAGCTGGCCAGGGAGACCGGGCGCGATGATGTGTGCGCGCTGCCCTACGGCATCAACACCGTGTCCCTGTTCGCGCACGTGTTCCTGGTCATGCTCCCGGCCAAGCTCGCCGCCGAGGCTGCTGGCGCGGCCGACCCTGCCCGGGTGGCCTGGCAGGCCGGGCTGCTGGCGTGTCTCGGGTCCGGCATGATCGAGCTCGGCGGCTCGTTCGTGGCCGAGAAGCTCCGGCGCATCACCCCGCGCGCGGCGTTGCTCTCGACCCTGGCCGGGATCGCGCTGGGCTTCATCTCGCTCGGGTTCTTGTTTCGAACCTTCGCCCACCCGATCGTCGGGCTGTCGACGCTCGCGGTCGTGTTGCTGGTCTACTTCGGCCGCGTGAAGTTCAAGGGCGGGCTGCCCGGTGGCTTCGTCGCCGTCGCAGTTGGTACGGCGCTCGCGTGGGCGATCGGCCTCGCGCCCGCTGGCGAGGCGCCGACCGGGAGCGCGGGCCTGATGCTGCCGGTCCCGGTCATCGGCGACGTGCTCGCGGCCCTGTCGGAGCCCGGGATGCTCGCGGCCTACTTCGCGGTCATCGTCCCGATGGGGCTGTTCAACGTGGTCGGCAGCCTGCAAAACCTCGAGTCGGCCGAGGCCGCGGGCGACGGCTTCCCGGTCGTCCCCTCGCTGGCCGTCAACGGCGGCGGCAGCATCGTCGCCGCGCTGTTCGGCTCGTGCTTCCCGACCACGATCTACATCGGCCACCCGGGCTGGAAGGCGATGGGCGCGCGCGCGGGCTACTCGGTCCTCAACGCGGTGTTCGTCACGATCGTGTGCCTCACGGGCACCCTCGCCTGGATCACCTGGGTCGTGCCGGTCGACGCGGGCATGGCGATCGTCTTGTGGATCGGCGTGGTCATCACGGCCCAGGCCTTTCAGGTCACGCCCAAGGCCCACGCGCCCGCGGTCGTGATCGGGATCCTCCCGGGCGTCGCGGCCTGGGGCGCGGTCATGGCCAAGAACGGGCTCCGGGCCGCGGGCATGGGCAACCCCGACCGGCCCTTCGAAGAGGGCCTCGTGGCCGCGTTTCAGGGCAGCGACACCTGGATCGACGGCGCCTTCGCGCTCGAGCAGGGCTTCATCTTCACGGCGATGATCCTCGCAACCGCGACGGTGTTGATCATCGAGCGCAAGTTCACCGTCGCGGGGCTGTGGCTGCTGGCGGCGGCGGTGCTGTCGGCCGTGGGCCTGATGCACGGCTACCGCTGGACGATGGGCGACACCGTGCTCGACGTGTTCGCGCCCTGGGACCACCCCGACCGGCTCGGGTGGGCGCTCGGCTACCTCGCGATGGCCGCGGTGCTGTTTTTGGCCCCGAGCGTGACCGAGCCCGACGACGCCGCGCACGGGCCCTGAGCGTCGACCGCCGTCGCTTCAGCCCCGCGCGCGCCTTTGCGGGCGCAGCGGCAGGTAGAGCGAGACCCTCACGTCACGAGGCGCACCCTCGAACACCTCGCCGAGCGCCTCGGCGAGGGTCGCGGCGATCGCCTCGTCGACCTGGCGTTTCATCGGAGGCGGCAGCGCGGCCGTCTGCGGGCCCTTGCGCGGGACGTTGCGGGCTTCGACGAGCACCCCAGCTCGGTCGAAGCGCAGGTCGATCCGGTGGTGGAGGTCCCCGACAAAGGGCCGCCACCATGGCGGCGCAGGGCGGAGCTCGCAGCCGCGCGCGGCGAGGCGCTCGAGCAGCTGATCTTCGAGCTCGATCAGGACCTCGTCGATAGCGAAGCCGACCCGGTCCGCGGGGCCGTAGGGGCGAGGGCGTGAGCGTGAGGCCACGGTTGACGCTCAGCCGACCGGCACGACCAGGTCGTTGATCGTCCGCGCGTTGCCCCCGGCCGGGTAGCCGTAGCTCGCGTAGTGGTCGACGCCCCACACGATGATCCCAAAGGGCGCGACGCTCCACGCCTCTTGCTGGCTCTGGGCGCACTGCCCGACCCCGCCGCGGTACAGATCGATGTGCGCGACCTCGTAGAGGCCCTCGTTGCCGACCGGCATCCACCCGTCGACGACGCCGTAGCAGTCGAGCTCGACGTCCTCGAAGCCGTTGGTGCCCTGGGTCCGCACGATTGCGAGGCTGCTGACTCCGTAGGTTGGATCGACGAAGAACACGTAGCGGCGCATGTATTGGGCGGGCGCGACGAGGTTGATCCACTCCTCGTCGCCGAGGCCCGTGCACTGCGAGAGGCAACCGCCGAGGTGCGGGCTGATCGCGCCAGCCATGTACTGCGTGAACGAGAACGGGTGGTCGTCGTCCTGCGAGCGGATCGTGAACAGCTCGGTCGACTGGAACTCGACGACCTCGCCGAGCCCGAGCGCCGCCGGGGCCCCGGCCGGCGGCGCGGGGTCGTAGCTCAGCTCGGTGCCGTCGACCATGCCGACCATGTGGTAGAGCACGCTCTCGGGCAGCATGTTGGACTTGCGCGTGGGGATGCCGGGCCCGACGTACTCGCTCGCGAGGGCCTGGACGTGCGGCAGCTGCTGGTGGGCCGAGTCCTGACCGCCCCCGTTGACGTCCATGGTCGAGACCCGCAGGTAGGTGTTGCCCGAGTAGATCCCGATCGGCTTGTCGGATTGCACGATGCTCCCGGCGAGGTGCAGCGAGTTCATCCACTGGAGGGTCTCGCCCGCGTTGATCACGTAGTCGGTCGGGGTGTTGACCGGCGGGGCCATGATCGTGCCCGCGTTGACGGCCTGGCTGACGTTGATCGAGACGGTCGTGTTGTCCTCGCGGGCGACGGCCAGGATCCACGCGTAGCCCGAGGTCGCGTGGGGGTTGGCGATCACGTAGTTCTCGCCCCACGCGGTCCGCGGCTGGAGCAGCGAGGCCGAGGGCAGGTAGGTGCTCGCGCCGCCGTAGGGCAGGATGTCGTAGACGGTCACGGGCGTGTCCGAGACGACCTCCCAGGCCTCGAAGGAGCTGGTCCCGAACGCGACCGCGTCGGCGTTGACGAGCGCGGGCGGGACCGGGCAGGTCAGCGAGTTGCCGCCGTTGGCCGCGTTGGTGTTGTGCGAGAGGAACAAGATCGCGACCTGGCCCGGGGGCAGGCCGTCGGGCGGGATCGGGTCGTAGACCACGTTGCCGCCGATGCCGTTGGGGATCCGCGCGTACTGGGCGTAGTCGTAGTCCTGGCCGAGGAAGCTGAGCTCGAGCTCGGCGGGGGTGTCCCACGAGTTGGCGATCATCAGCGCGTGGCACGAACCGTCGAAGGTCGTCGAATTGCCGCTTTGGTTGGCGTAAAAGGGCGGCGTCGGGACGTAGTACTCGCAGCCGATCGAGCCCTTCGAGAGCCCCGCGGCCACGCACATCTCGATGCACTCGCCCTCGTAGCAGGCCGTGCCGGGCTCGCAGTTCTCGATCACCACGTGGTTCTCGTCGAGGACCTGCTTGAGGTCGTCCGAGCACAGGCTCCCGCCTCCGCCCTCGCCGTCGTCGGGCGGGACGAGGTCGAACTTGATGTCGCCGTCGCCGTCGCCGTCGCCGTCGCCCGGGTCGCCGTCACCGTCGCCGTCGCCCGGGTCGCCGTCGCCGTCGCCGTCGCCCGAGTCGCCGGTCTCGAGGGTCGTGCTGATGGACCCCACGCCCTCGTCGCCGCCCTCGGTCGAGGGCGGGTCACTACAGCCGGTCAGGATCAGCGCAGACAGAGGCAACGAGACAAGCAAGACCCGACGCATACCCTCGTATATCGAAAGCGGCGGCCCGAGTCACCTGCTGTGAGCTGTGACCCGGACCGCGCCTTCCTCGAGCCGCCTCAGTCGCCGCTCACATCGGGATGCAGTCGACGGGACCGAAGGGCGCGGCGATGTTGTCGCAGCTGGCGTCCCAGACGTCGGCCGCGAGGAGGTTGACGTCGCCGGTCTCGACGTCGACCTCGTACAGGGACTGCTGCTGGCCCGAGACCCCGCAGCCGTAGAGCGTCCCGAAGGTCGGGTGGAGCTCGAGGCCGACCGACGAGAAGTTGCCGTTGAGCTGGATCTGATCGAGCTCCATCGCGGTGTCGCCGTCGAAGGTGTAGAGGCGGTCGGTGGTCGCGTTGATGCCGTAGAGCACGTTGTCCATCGGCTGCGACCAGGTCAGGCCCGTCGAGCCCCAGTTGGCGTCGAGCGGCTGCAGGATCATGGAGCCCGCGTCCAGCGGATCGATGTCGATGATCACGTCTTGGGTCACGGCGACGCCGAACATCGTCTGGGCCTCGTTGGAGGTGATGCCGTTGACGCTCGAGAAGCCGTACTTGCCGACCTCGGTCGCCTCGCAGGTGCAAGGATCGATGACCATCAAGGTGTCGCCGATCGAGTTGTCCTGGGCCGACGCGTAGATCACGTTCTGGTTGAAGGTCAGCGAGGTGAAGTTGGTGGTCTCCGGGATGTTGTCGGGCAGGATGATGTCGGCGCAGATCTCGGTGACCGTGCCGATGTCCATGTCGTCGACGCTGATCCGGATCAGGCGGTCGGTGGTCGCGTCGACCTCGTCGATGCTCAGGATCCACGCGGGCAGGATGAGGTCGCCGTCGCCGTCGCCGTCGCCATCGCCGTCGCCGTCCCCGTCTCCGTCTCCGTCTCCGTCACCATCACCATCACCGTCACCGTCACCGTCGCCGTCGCCGTCGCCGTCTCCGTCTCCGTCACCGTCTCCGTCGCCGTCGCCGTCGCCATCACCGTCTCCGTCTCCGTCGCCATCGCCGTCGCCGTCACCCGGGTCGCCGTCGCCGTCACCCGGGTCGCCGTCGCCGTCCCCGGTCGTGTCTGCGGCTCCCTCGGCCGACTCGCCTTCGGCCGACTCGGTCTCGGTATCGGCGGTCTCGCTCGCGGTCCCGGCTTGGGTGTCGCCGTCGGTCACATCATCGCCACCGCAAGCGGGTGAGGCAGCGAGCACGAGAAGAGAGAGGGAAGAAATTCGGGTCAGTCCACTGCGCATCTTCCCGGTCTACCAGAGTCGTGTACCAGGGCAATGGCTGATCAGAGCTTCCTAACCCCCCAAAATTCCGATCGCGGGATCCGCGAAGTCGGTCCCCGGTCTTCGCGCGCCCACACTTGAACACCCTCCGAGAACTCGCTAGATACCTCGTACACGTCGTTTTGACGGCGCGCGAGAACTCCCTCATGGCTAAAAACTCGATCCTCGATCTACTTCACGATCACGCTCAAAACCGCGGCACTGACACCGCCTGTCTGGTCAAGGCCGACGGCAAGTATGGGCCGGTGACCTGGGCGAAGTTGTGGGAGGACGCGCACGCGGTCGGCAAGGCGCTGATCGCCGCGGGCATCGAGGCGGGCGAGCGCGTCAACGTGATCGCCGCGACGAGCTACGAGTGGATCGTCCTCGACCTCGGGATCCTGGCCGCGGGGGCGGTGACCGTGCCGATCTACCCCTCGAACCTGCCCGACGAGTGCCAGTACGTGACCGAGCACAGCGGCGCGCGCCTGGTGTTCGCCGAGAACGGCGACCAGGTCGACAAGTTCCTCGAGCAGCGCGACAAGCTCGGCGAGGTTGTCCGCGTGGTCCAGATGCAGGGCGAGACGCGCAGCGACGACTGGGTCACGGGCATCGACGAGTTCCTCGCGGCCGGCGAGTCGGTCAGCGACGAGGACCTCGAGGCCCGCGGCGAGACCCTCGATCCCGACTCGCTCCTGACGATCATCTACACCTCGGGGACGACCGGGCGGCCCAAGGGGGTCGTGCTGACCCACGGCAACATGCTCTACGAGGCCAAGGTCGTGGCCGATACCGACGTCGTCCGCCAAGACGACGTGCAGCTGTTGTTCCTGCCCATGGCCCACGTGTTCGCCAAGGTCCTCGAGGTCGCGTGGCTCGGCACTGGCCACGTGCTCGCCTTCGCCGAGAGCATGAACACGATCAAGCCGAACCTCGGCGAGGTCCGGCCAACGCTGATGGCCGGGGTCCCCCGGGTGTTCGAGAAATTTTACGCCGCGGTCGTCGACAAGGGCACCGCGGCCGAGGGCATGAAGGGCAAGCTCTTCGCCAAGGCGATGGAGCTGTCGGTCAAGAACGGCGAGCTCGAGGAGCGGGGCGGAAAGCTCGGTTTGATCGAGAGCGCCGAGTTTGGGCTGCTCAAGAAGCTCGTGTTCGCCAAGGTCAACGAGGGCGTCATGGAGATCCTCGGCGGCCGGATGCGGGTGATGATCTCCGGCGGCGCGCCGCTGTCGAAGCGGATCGCGTGGTTCTTCCGCGACGCCGGGATCGTCGTGCTCGAGGGCTACGGCATGACCGAGACCGCGGCCGCGACCGCGATCAACCTGCCCCACAACAACCACATCGGGACCGTCGGCCCGGCCGTGCCCGGGACCGAGATCAAGATCGCCGACGACGGCGAGATCCTGATCCGCGGGCCCGGGGTCATGCGCGAGTACTGGCGCAACCCCGAGGCGAGCCAGGAGACCCTCGACGAAGACGGCTGGCTGCACAGCGGCGACATCGGCGAGATCGACCCGCAGACCCAGGCGATCCGGATCACCGATCGCAAGAAAGACCTGATCATCACGGCGGGCGGCAAGAACATCGCGCCCCAGCGGATCGAGAACCTGGTCAAGACCCACGGGTTGATCTCGCAGTGTGTCGTCCACGGGGATCGGCGCAAATTCATCTCGGGCCTGATCACCCTCGACGCCGACCAGCTCGCGGCCTTCGCCCAGGATCAGGGGATCTCGGGCAGCTACGAGGAGCTGTGCAAGCACCCCAAGGTCGAGGCCGAGGTCGCGCGCCTGGTCAGCGAGTCCAACAGCGAGCTCGCCAGCTACGAGACGATCAAGAAGTACGAGATCCTCACTCAGGAGTTCTCGATCGAGACCGGCGAGCTGACCGCGAAGCTCTCGGTCAAGCGCAAGGTCGTCAACAGCAAGTACGGACACATCTTCGACGGGTTCTACGAAGAGAAGCTCTGAGCGCGACCGGCGTCGTGGAGCGGTGGCATTTCTCGCGTCCACGCGGGATTTCGCCCACCTCGGGCGGTCGGCGTCGGGGTCTTGACGAGTCGCTCGGGAGCTCACCACACTGATCTCGAGGTGGAAGGACGCGAGCCGAAGCGCGTGCGCGAGATCGGCTGGCAGGGCTGGCGGGCGGTGCTCGTTCGGGTTCGCCAGCAGATCCGCGCCGACAACCTCGACATCGTCGCGGCCGGTGTGACCTTCTACGCCATGCTGGCGATCGGTCCGGCCTTCGTCGCGCTGGTCTCGATCTACGGCCTGTTCGCGTCGCCCGCCGACGTCGCCGCCCTGCTCGAGCCAACCTTTGCGATCGTGCCCTCCGGCGGTGGACGGCAACTGATCCAGGGCCTGCTCGAGCGGGCCGTGACCCGGGCGCCGGCCTCGCTGACCCTGCGGGCCCTCGGCGCGATCGCCTTGAGCCTGTGGAGCGCCAACCGGGGCATGAAGGCGCTGATCGCCGCGGTCAGCCTCGCCTACGAGGAGGGGCGGCGGCGTGGCTTGTTCGCCACCAACTTGCTGAGCCTGGGCTTTCTCGTCGTCGCCACGCTGGTCCTCGCGCTGACCTCGTTCGCGCTCATCGGCCTCCCGCACCTGCTGTCCGGGTCCACGCTCGGCGAGGACGTCGCGGGGCTGCTGACCTTGCTGCGCTGGCCGGCTCTGTTCGCGGTCGTCGTCGTCGGGCTCTCGGCGCTCTATCGGTGGGGCCCGCCACGCTCGGCGCCGCGCTGGCGCTGGGTCTCGCTCGGGGCCGTCGTCGCGACGCTGTGCTGGCTGCTGTTCTCGGCCGCGTTCTCGCTCTACTCGCTCCACGCCAGCGAGCTTCGTACCGGTCAGGAGGCGCTCGACAACGTGATCGCGCTGCTCCTGTGGCTGTACACGTCGGCGTGGGCGATCTTGCTTGGCGCCGAGCTCAACGCCGAGCTCGAGCGCCACTGCGGGCTCCGCTGAATTTACCTGGCGCGGGTTGTGCCTCGGGTCTGGCACGCAGCTCGCACTGTGTGCGGACGAGCGCGCCGACGCGACCCAGAACGCCCACGAAGATGGCGCGCTGGTCGTCGACACCTGCGCCACCTCAAACACAAACACTGAATCAGACCCACCCAATCCAAGGAGAAATCGAGATGCTGTATTACGCGCTGTTGTTCTTCATCGTCGCCATAATCGCGGGCGTGCTGGGGTTCGGCGTGCTCGCGGCCACGGCCGCGACCGTCGCCAAGATCTTGTTCTGGGGGTTTTTGGTGATCGCGCTGGTCACCGGGCTCATGGACATCTTCGGTCGCCGCAGGAACGCCAAGGCGGTGTGAGCGTGAACATCGGCTCGATCGGCTCGAGCGGCGGGACGCCATGCCCACTGTCACCGTAGGCGCCATGCTCGAGCTGACCGAGGCCGCGCTGCTCGAGCTGCGCGCGCGCTACGACGCCGTGCGCGACGCCAGCTTCGACTTGCCACGACGCATGCTCGCCGACTTGCTCGGTCAGCGCGAAGTGAGCACGATCGCGGCGCTCGATCGCTACCGGCTCCGCGACGAGCACCACGCCGTGCTCGATGTCTACGTCCGGCTTGGGGGCTTTCCCTTCGACAATGTGCCGGAGCTCCCCGAAGCTCCGCGGCTGGCGGAGCTCGTTGCGACCGCCGAGGACACCGACCGCGCGCTCGCGCAGCTCGGCGAGCGGGTCGAGCTCTACGCCGTGGGTGCCGAGATCCACGCCGCCTTCGATGCTCTGAACACGCTCGTCCGCGGGCGCCGCCAACAGCTCGCCGCCGCCCTGCGTGAGCTCGATGAGGCTGTACCGAGGGCGCTCAGTCGCGGCTGAGCCCCTCGAACGCGCCGCTTGCGGCCGTCGGGGTCGGCGGTCTAGCGTGGCCCCATGCGCCACGCAGCCGCCACGATCCTGCTCCTGAGCTCGGTGTTGACCCTCGCGTGCTCGGACGATGGCACCGCGGACGGAGGCCCCACGACGAACTCCGAGACCGGCGACGGCGATGGCGACGGTGACGGAGACGGTGACGGCGACCCCAGCGAGAGCGGGGAGACGATGGCGAGCGGCGACGGTGACGGTGATCCCGGCGACGGCGACGGCGACGGAGACGGCGACGGGGATGGCGACGGCGACGGAGACGGCGACGGCGACGGCGACATGCTCTGCCAGACCAACCCGGAGGTCTGCGAGCCCGACCTCGTCTGCGACGTGATCTCCGGCGAGTGCGCCGAGCCCGACGCCCCGTGCACCCTCGCCGGCGACCCGACCGCCTGCGGCGAGTTTCAGTGCGGCCCTGGCTCGGTCTGCGACGACGAGGGCGCCTGCATCCCGGTCGCGCCCTGCGGCAGCGTGGTCTGCGAGGGCGACCAGTGCTGGGGCGACGCCTGCGTGTGCGCGCGCCCGGTCCCGTGCGAGACCGCGAGCGTCGACGAGCTCAACGGCCCGTTCTCGACCGACATCTTCGACCTCGAGTTCGCCGACGACTGCAACGCGTGGATGGTCACCCTGCGCAGCGGCACCGACTACGTCCGGCGGATGACCCCCGACGCGAACCTGACCGAGTGGGACGGCGTCGCCAACCTCAACATGGGCGAGGTCAAGGTCCTCAAGGCCCTCAACCCTCAGTATCCGCCGGCGCCGCTGGCCGGCGACATCCTGGCGCCCGAGGGCTCGCCGACCCCCGACGGCGGCGACATGCTCGGCGAGGTTGCGATCACCTACACCTGCTGCCCGACCTGCGGCTGCTTCGTCGATCCGCCCCAGGGCGTCGCGCGGCTGATCGAGGACGCCATGGTCCCGCTGCCGATCGTCCTGCCCGGGGTCCCGACCCAGGGCCAAGACGGTCCGTTTGGCAACAGCGCGGCCGATGCCGGGCCGATGGGCCTGACCTGGGGCGAGGATCTGCGCCTCTACGTCGGCAACTCCGAGCAAAACGGCAACTTCGACACCGTCGACCTCGACGCGCAGACTCAAGAGTTCCTGATGATGTTCGACTCGCGGGTCACGGCCGCCGCGCCGCTGACTTCGGTCCACCTGCTCGTGGCCCTCGACACTGGCGAGCTGCTGCGCTTCAACACCGCGCTCAACGAGGCCACGCCGGTCATCGACCTCGAGGTCGGGGTCACGAGCCTCAGCCACGACAGCTTCTCGGGCCTCGTCTACGCCTCGCTCTCGGACCTGTCGATCGTCGCGGTCAACCCCTTCACCGCCGAGATCACCGACTTCGACGTGATGCCCAACCTCGGTCGGGTGACCGTGAGCCCCGACGGCAAGCTGTGGTGGGTGCCCGCGAAGAGCCAGATCGGCGACATGCCGATGACGACCTGGGACCTGCCCGATAGCTTCTAGGCCGGGATGCTCGCGCGCGCCCCCCTCGATCGCGCCGAGCGTCGGCGCTGGCTGCTCGGCCTGCTCGTGCTCAGCCTGGCCGCGATCGCCGTGCGCTGGCCGGCCGTCGCGATCGGTCGTCTGAGCGACGACTACATGCAGTACGCGATGATCGAGGGCCTGTACCCCGGCGAGGGCTACGCGCCCTTCGACCTCTACGCCTTCGTTCGGCGCGGGGCCAGCATCCCCACCCACGTCGAGCAGGGCACGGTCCCGTGGTTTACCGAGCCCGGCTTTCACGGCGCGGTGTTTCGACCGCTGGCGAGCCTGCTCTTGTGGCTCGACCACGTCGTCGCGCCTGGCCGGGTCCGGCTGTGGCACCTGCACTCGCTGCTGTGGTTCGGGGCCTCGGTCGTCGCGCTTGGGATGTGCGCGCGGCGGCTGCTCGCGCGCTGGCCCGCGGCCTTGGTTGTCGTCCTCTACGCGTGCGAGGCCGCGTTCGTCTCGCCGCTGGGCTGGCTGGCCAACCGCTGCGTGCTGGTCTGCGCGGTGTTCGGGTTCGCGGCGATCTGGGTCCACATCGAGTGGCGCCGACCCGACCCCGACACGCCCGGGTGGCTGCGCCGCGGGGGCCCGGTGATCGAGCTCGTGCTGGTGGCGCTGAGCCTCGCGGCTGGCGAGTACGGGCTCGGGGTCGTCGGCTATGTGTTCGCGTGGGAGCTGTGCGTCGGCGCGAGCGGGGCCGAGCTCGCCCGCGACGGCTGGCGCGTGCGCGCGCGCGCGCTGATCCCCGCGCTGGTCGCGACCCTCGCCTACCTCGCAACCCACAAGCTGCTCGGCTACGGGACCGTCGCCGCCGAGGTCTACGCCGACCCCCTCCACGCGCCCGCCGGGTGGTTCAAGTGGGCCAAGCTGCGGATCCCCAAGCTCGCGACGGGGGCGCTGTGGGCGATCCCCAGCGCGACGATCTACGTGTTTCGTCACCCGGCCGCGGCGTGGTGGTACGAGCGCTGGCCGAGCACCGAGGCGATGGAGCTGCACGTCTCGCACGCCAAGTTCGGCCTGCTCGGGGTCGGCCTCGCTGGCGTCGCGCTGACCCTCGCGCGCTTCGGGCTCGACGAGGACGAGCGCCGAACCCTGCGCGCGATGCTGCTCGGCGGCTTCTTGACCCTGCTGCCGGTCTCGGTCGCGCCCGCCCACTCGCGCCTGCTGGTCATCACCCAGCTCGGCGCGTGCGTGGCCGTGGCCCTGATCGTGGTTGGCTGCGCGCGCTTGCTGCTCGGCCGTCAGCTTGGGGTCGCCAGGTCGCGCGCGCGGGTGCTCGGCGCGCTGCTCTTGCCCTTCGCGCTGACGATGCTGTGGCTCAACACCGTCACGGATCTACGCTGGACGCACCGCTACCTCGTGCACCTCGACGCGATGCAGGCGGCCAACGCCGCGGCCTTCACCGAGGGCGACCTGCTCGATCAGGAGCTCGCCGGCCGCGACGTGTTCGTGATGAACGGCCCGAGCCAGTCCGTCGGCATGTACGGGCCCTTCGTGCTCCACGCCAACGGGATGCCGACGCCCGCGAGCTGGCGCTCGCTCGCGCTCGGGGGCGACTACGCGATCTGGGTGTTTCGTCCGAGCGACAAGGTCCTCGAGCTCGCGGCGATCCGCGGCGCGTGGCTGCGGACCGCGGGCGAGCTGTTCTTCCGCCGCGAAGATCACAAGCTCCCGAGCGGCTCCAAGTTCGACTATCCGAGCGTGGACATCGAGGTCGTGCTCGACGACGCGGGGGACCCGACCCGGGTGCGCTTCACCTTTCCACGTTCGCTCGACGACCCGCGCTACCTGTTCCTGGCCTCGACCAAAGCGGGCCTGATGCGCTGGGAGATGATCCCCGTCGAGGGGTCGGACGTGGTCCCCCGCCCGGGCCTGCCCTATGTCGGGACCTCCGACGTGCTGTTCACGGTCAAGCCCAACGCGACCGGGCCCAAGTGAGCCGGGCTCAGCTGGCGCTGGCCGCGAGCGGATCGTGATAGATGAGGTCGGTCTCGATCCGCACGCCCTCGAGCGCGCGCAGCTCGAGGACCTCGCCGGGCCCAGCCTCGCGCAGGACCCACTCGCCGGCCGCGTTCTTGAATTGCGACTCGAGGCGCTGGCTCTGCTGAGACACGAGCAGGTACTCGCGGAGGCCGGGGATCCGTCGGTAGTGGGCGAACTTCTCTCCGCGGTCGTAGGCCTCGGTCGAGTCCGAGAGGACCTCGACGATCAACAGCGGGTTGGTGGCCGCGTTGGGGTCGGACTCCGCGGTCTCGAGCGAGCCGCAGATCACCACGATGTCGGGGTAGGTGCTCAGATCCGTGGCCTCGATCCGCACGCGCAGATCGGAGCCGTAGACGTTGCACGACCGTCCGCGCAGCGCAGCGCCGAGCGTGAGCAAGACCGCCGAGGCGAGCCTCGCGTGCTCGGGCGTGCCGCCGGCCATGGCGAAGACCTCGCCGCGCAGGTACTCGTGCTTGAGCTCGCTGGCCTCCTCGGCCTCGAGGTACTCGGCGTAGCTCGTGCGGCGTGGCTGGGGCTCGGCCATCGCCTTCGAAGCTAGCACGGCCCGGGCGCTCCGAGCGTCGGCGGCCCGGGCGTTCGTCGCCGCGGGCTGCTACGCTCGGGCCATGCGATTGACCTACAAATCCCTGAGCCTGGCTTGTGTCTTGACCCTCGGCCTCCCCGCCGCGGTCGGCTGTACGGATGACGGATCCGGAGGCACCAGCGCAGACGGAGACAGCAGCGGAGACGGCGACGGCGACGGAAGCGAGACGGGCGACGGCGACGGGACCGAGACGGGCGACGGAAGCGAGACGGGTGACGGCGACGGCGACGGCGACACGGGCAGCACCGCGCCCGGAGACGGAGACGGAGACGGAGACGGCGACCCCGGCAGCCCCGCGCTGCCCGAGGACTTCCCCGCGTCGCTGACCAACGCGGGTGGGTGCGGCGACGTCTACATCGCCGTGACCAATGACGAGGGGACCGTCGGCCTCCTGTTCAACGGCTCCGAGCTCGCGGCGACCGCTCACGAGATGGGCGAGACCCAGATCCGCGAGAGCGTGCTCCCGAGCCCCGACGTCAACCTCCGCGCGGCGATCGGCACCCTGCTCGACGACGGCTGCAACGACACCGGGGACGGCCCGCAGATCGAGCACGAGTGGACCGCCGTCAGCGGGACGGTCACGCTCACGGTCGTGCCCCAGGGCATGGCCGAGCCCTGGGCGATGCCAGCCGATGCCACGCTCGAGTTGACCAATGTCACGTTCGAGGGCGAGGGCCTCGAGCCGGTCGTCGTCGACTCGTGGACCGTCGAGGACGTCTACGTGGGCTGGCTCCCGGGTTGATCGCCAGCGTAAGCTGGGTCGGCTGATGTCTGACCCCTCGCTCATCGATCTCGTTCGCGCTTCGGTCATCGGAGGTCGTGAGGCCGTCGTCGGTCCCTACGGACCGCGCCTGGTCACCTACGCCGACTACACGGCCTCGGGTCGCTCGCTCTCGTTCATCGAGGACTTCATCCGCGAGGCCGTGCTCCCGCTCTACGCCAACACCCACACCGAGAGCTCGGGGACCGGGCTTCAGACCACGCGCTTTCGCGAGGACGCGCGCAGCATCATCCGCGAGGCCGTCGGCGCGACCGACGAGCACTCGGTGATCTTCGCGGGCTCGGGCTCGACCGGCGCGATCGACCGGCTGATCGGCATCCTCAACTGCCGGATCCCCCACGATCTCGACCAGCGCTACAAGCTCGCAGACCACATCCCCGAGCGCGAGCGCCCGGTCGTGTTCATCGGACCTTACGAGCACCACTCCAACGAGCTGCCCTGGCGCGAGTCGATCTGCGAGGTCGTGGTCATCCGCGAGGACGACCAGGGCGCGATCGATCTCGCCGAGCTCGAGCGCGCGCTCGAGCACTACGCCGAGCGCACCATCAAGATCGGCTCGTTCTCCGCGGCCTCCAACGTGACCGGGATCGTCAGCGACACCCGCGGGATCGCGATCACGCTCCACCGCCACGGCGCGCTCTCGTTTTGGGACTGCGCGGCCGCGGCCCCCTACGTCAACATCTCGATGGGCCCGCTCGACGACGGGCCCGACGGGCACCTGTCTTACAAGGACGCGATCTTCATCTCGCCGCACAAGTTCATCGGCGGGCCCGGGACGCCGGGCTTGCTCGTGGTCCGCAAGGACCTGTGCACCAACACGATCCCGACCGTGCCCGGCGGCGGCACGGTCTGGTACGTCAACGCGACCGAGCACCGCTACTTCGACGACCCCGAGCACCGCGAAGAGGGCGGGACCCCGGCGATCGTCGAGTCGATCCGCGCGGGGCTCGTGTTTCAGCTCAAGCGGGCCGTCGGCGTCGAGGTGATCCGCGAGCGCGAGCGCTCGTTCATCGATCGCGCGATCGAGTCGTGGTCAACAAACCCCGCGATCGAGATCCTCGGCAACCGCGAGGCCGAGCGCCTGTCGATCGTCTCCTTCGTGATCCGCCACGGTCAGCGCTACCTCCATCACAACTACGTGGTCGGGCTGCTCAACGACCTGTTCGGCATCCAGTCCCGCGGCGGCTGCTCGTGCGCGGGGCCCTACGGCCACCGCCTGCTCGGCATCGATCTCGAGACCTCGCTCGAGTTCGAGCGCGAGATCGGCCGGGGCTGCGAGGGCATCAAGCCCGGTTGGGTCCGGGTGAACTTCAACTACTTCATCTCCGAGGCCGTGTTCGAGTTCATCCTCGAGGCCGTGCACATCGTCGCGCGCGAGGGCTGGCGGCTGCTCGACGCCTACGATTTTTGTCCCAAGACGGGGCTGTGGCGCCACCGAGTTGGCGGCGACGCAGAGCCCTTGAGCTTGCGCGACATCAGCTACGGGCCCGAGGGCATGTCGCACCGGCCCCACCGCGTGTACGCCGACGAGGAGGACCTCGCCGGGTACATCGAGGCGGCGCGAGCGATCCTCGCCGCCGCCGGGCCGACCGGGCGGGTCCGGGACCGCGCGCCGACCGACGACTTCGAGCACCTGCGCTGGTTCACGCTGCCCGGTGAGCTCGCGGGCTGACGAGCGGGGCCCGCCTCGGCCAGCGCTGCTACGGGCTGCGGGGAGCTCAGCCGAGCAGCCCGCGCAGCGGCTGCGCCGGGCTCAGCGGGAACATCGCGGCGAGCTCTCCCTCGTGGATGCCCGCGAGCTTGCGCAGCTCGTAGTGGACATGCTGCGGCTCGATCCGGATCCCGTCCTCGCTCAGGCTCGTGCTGTCCGGGTCGACGGTCAGCGGCTGGTGGCGATCCGTGCTCCCACCGATGACCCGGTTGCCGCTGATGCCCTTGCCCATCAGCATCATGCTCGTCACCGACCAGTGGTCCTTGCCCTTGCTGGCGTTGTAGCCCGGCGAGCGCCCGAAGTCCGAGCCGACGAGCACGATGATGTTGTCGGCGACCTCCTGGGCCTCGGCCTCCTGCCAGATCGCGTCGACGCCCGCGAGCAGCATCGCGAGCCGGGGGATGTGGGCGCCGTCGTGGTTGCCGTGGGTGTCGAAGCCGCCGAGGTTGAGGTTGGCGGAGATCGCGATCCCGGCGCGGTAGGCCGCGAGCGCGAGCTGAGCCTGGCGACGCAAGGCGTCCTGGGCCAGCGGGGTCGGCAGGTACTGCTGGAGGAGCTCGAGCTCGTTGGCGCCGTCGGTCGCCGTGAACATCTGGCTCATCGCGAGCTGCTCCCGCGGCAGCGTGGCTTCGAGCTCTCGAGTGGCGCGGCGACCGTCGCGGGCCTGTTGGATCAGCTCGGTGGCCCTGAGCGAGTGGAAGCGATCGCTTGCATTGTTGGGGTCGAGGCGATCGGGGTAGGCGATGCGGTCGAGCACGGCGAGGTTGCCGCTGCGCGTGCGCGCGACGAGGCCCGCGGTCAGATCGTAGCCGCCGAAGCTCAGGTAGGACATCGGCAGCCCGGGTCCGGCGTTTGCGGCGATCAGCGCGGCGAGGCTCGGGAAGCCCTCGACGAGGCGACCGCTCCAGGTGTGGCGCGAGCCGCTCTCGTGGCCGTTGGTCTGCATGTCGATGCCGTTGATGACGAGCAGATCCTGGTAGTACTTCTGGAAGAAGGTGTCGTTGTAGCCCAGCGGCGCGTAGTTGATGTTGCCCGCGCTGAGGATGTCGCCCGTGAAGTACATGTTCATCGGGTCCGGCTCCATCTCGTTCGCGCGGCCCTTGGGGTCGCACAGCGAGGTCGGATCCCAGCCCCCGGCCGCGTTGACGAAGATCCAAAAGGTGCCCTCGTAGGCCGGCGATGCTCCGGGCTCGCCGGTCGCGGCGCTCGAGCTCGGAATGACCGAGAGGCCCGCGAGGCCCGCCAACTTCAAGAAGTCTCGACGATGCATGGTGTTGATCCTCCGTGGCTCATTCGTGCAAGAAGCGGTAATCCGAGAGCATGTAGGTCATCACGGCCATCCACGCCCGAATCGTATAGTTGCTGTCGTTGGTGATCCGCTCGGCGTCGGCGAGCGGCTGGTCGGACCAAAAATCCGTCGTCGCCTGGCAGGCTCCGGGCAGCGCGACCGGGTACTCGCCGAGCTCGAGCCCGCGCTTGCCGTCGCGCCAGACCTCGAGGAAGAGCGCGTAGCTGCGGTCGATCTCGGGGTCGTCGAGCTCGAGCTGCTCGCCGAGGACGCGCCAGTGGAGGTGCTGAAGGTTGACCCGGATCGCCTCGGTGACCGCGGGGATCTCGAAGCCGTTGTCGTCCTCGGGCTCGAAGCTGGGGTCGACGTAGGGGAAGAGCTTGCGGGCCCCGGAGGGCCGGCTGAAGTCGCGGGCGCTCGTCCAGCACGAGACCTCGTTGGCCATGCGCTGGGCGATGTTGGTCATGATCCCGTTGGGCACGGTCATGCGCTCGACGATCGTGCGGGAGTCGATGCCGCCGTAGAAGATCCGGTATTCGCTGGAGTCGAGCAGGTAGCTCGTGGCCTTGACCGACGGTCGCCAGGGGTAGCCGGTCACGGCCACGATCTTGCGCTCGAGCTGCTCGGGCGTCAGCCAGCGCGCGGTCCCGACCGGGGCGAGCTCGTCGAGGCGGCGCTGGGCCGCGGCCGACTCCTGCTCCTCCTCGGTCCAGCCGGGATCGAAGCGCTTGGCCCGGTAGTAGGGCGACTTGACGATCTCCTTGATCACGACCGCGAGGTCGAAATTTGACTCGGCGAAGAGGTCGGCGATCCGCTGGAGCTCGGCGTTTTGGGCCTCGAAGGCGACGAGCCTGGCGAGGTAGTCGGGCGCGGCCGGGTCGCTGGGCTCGCGCAGCGGCGGCGCGCCGGTCAGGCCCTGGTAGACGATGTCGACCTGCGAGGCGGCGAAGCGCGGATCCTCGATGATCCGCGCGGCCAGCCAGCTGGTGGCGTTGAATTTCTCGCCCGCGGGCAGCTCGGCGTCGCCGAAGCCGGGGGCGAACATCTCGGGGTACCAGCCCATCTCGGGCGGGCGGTAGCGGCCCCGGCCGTCCCAGTTTTGCAGCGCGCCCGCGACCGGGTCGATGTTGGCGTGGCAGACCGTGCACGCGTCGCTCTCGCGCGTGGGGTTGAAGTCCTCGATCGCGCTGGGGTCGATCGGCCGCTCGGCGAGCTCGAGCACGTCGGTTGCGAGGAACAGATCGAACACGATCCGCGCGCGGTGGCGGTTGCGGTTGGTCGGCGTGGTCGGGAAGCGGTTGAGCCAGATCTGCGAGGTCAAGACGCCCGAGTGGGGGATGCCGGGCAGCTTGGCCTCGACCCACTCGCTTGGGTCGCTCGGGTCGCGGAACTTGGCGTCGACCCCGTAGACCTGGGCCGAGTAAGGGTTGACCAGGGTGTAGTCGGCGGTGAGGATCTCGGTGAAGGGGCGATCGTTGCGGACCACGTGGGCGACGAGCTCGAGGGCCTCGCGGGCGACAGCCTGGTTGCTGCGCTGACGGGCGAGGTCGCGGACGTCCTTGTCCTCGACGGCCTCGAACCAGTAGCGGTTGGGGTAGTCCTCGCCGTCGAGCAGGTCGATGGCGTCGACCCCGGTGAGGTAGCGATCGGTCAGGAAGTGGTCGTTGTAGACCTCGATGAGGCGCTCGTAGAACGCGTCCTCGGTCATCATCTCGTCGAGCGCGAGGTCGAGGGCCTCGAGCCCGCCTGCTTGGACCGCGAGCTCCTCTTGCGGCGTCGGCAGCCGGCCGACGAGGTTGAGGCTGGCCTTGCGCAGGGTCTCGACCTCGCTGAGCGCGCCGACGTTGGCGAAGTAGGCCTCGAGCTCGGTCCCGTCGTCGGCGCACACGACCGGGTTCTCGATCCGCTCGACGAGCTCGATGAAGGCGTAGTACTCGGCGCTGCCGCGCTCGAACTGGACGCCGCCGCCATGCTCGACCGTGTTGGTCGGCTTGACGATCAGCCACGGCTCACCCTCGTACTCGAGCTTGGCGAGGCGCTCGACGCTCGCGAGGTTGGCCTCGATGTAGCCGGTCCAGTCCGAGGACTGGAGCACGAATTGCGAGCCCTTGGCCGCGCCGGTCGGGCTGTGGCAGGTGATGCAGGTTTGCGACATCAGCGGGGCCCAGATCCGCTGTTTGAAGAATTCTTCGTTGGAGACGCACTGCTCGGGCTCATCGGACTGGCAGCCCGCCAAGGCGGCGCCGCCGAGGGCGAGGACCAAGGAGATGGTTCGTAGGTCAGGGTGTCGATACCTGGTCATGGTCATGATCCAAAGCTCCCGATCGTCAGAGGCCGGCGCCGCCGCACTCTTCGAGCTGACAGCCGCCCGAGTCGAGCTGCGCGTCGAATTGGAAGTAGCCGAGGCTGTAGCCGAGCTCGCCGTCGCCCGCGATCACGCCGACGCTGACCGGAGCGTCGGTCGCGACGAGGTGGTGCGGCAGCAGGTCAAAGGAGACCTTGTCGTCCGTGGCGTTGAGCGAGGCCGTGACCCGCCCCGCGGCGCAGCCGGCCGTCAGGCTCCCACCCACGAGCTGCGCGACCTCGAAGCCGCAGTGGCCCTTGCCATTGAGCAGGGTCTGCTCGCCGTCGAGGTCCCAGGCCGTGAACAGCAAGTCGACCCGTTCGGTGCCGTCGAGCTCGAGCTCGAAGTGGACCTTGTCAACGAAGTCGCCGCCCGGCTGCGTGGGGCTGGACCCGAGCTCGGGCGCGACCAGGGTGAGCGTCGGCGTGCCGCCGTGGGCGAGCGCGACGTCGCCGAGGTACTCGAGGTAGGCGACCTCTCCGGGGTAGGCCACGATCCGATCTGCGGCGGCCACGAGCACGCTGGTGTCGTCGCTGCTCTCGGTCACGGTCACGGTCACGGTCGCGGGCAGGGCGAGGCGCAGACCGACCGGCTCGATCGTGACGGCGTCGCCTCGTTGCTCATAGCCAGCTGTGGTCAGCGAAGCTTCGGCCCGGTAAAGAACGATCTCGGTCTCGCTCGCGAGCGCACCCGCCGGGATGTCGACGGTCACGGCGCCACCGTTGACCGCGCCACCCTCGGGCCCGATCCAGGCGCGGGCGAGCTCTAGATCTTGGTCCGGCGCGCAGGCCAGGGCCAAGCAAGAGCCGCACGCGAGCCGCAGCAGCCTGCGGTGCATTGCACCACGGACTGCTGGAGTCGCCCAGGACCGACGAGCAGAGCTCATGGACTCGGATTAGGGGTGGGTCGTTCGAAGTCAAATGCGCTCGCTCGGCGCGCTCGTCACTGTTGACAGTGAAGATTTGGCCAAATGTGGCGGTATCCGCCGCGATTGGGGAATGACAGCTTGTGAGTTGTCCCAACGCCCTACCAGGCACGTTGAGTTTTTGCGCGATGACTCGATTGTGTGATTGTCATTGTGGCTACTGAATCGGCACAACACTCCAGGCGCCGTACGCTCGATCTCGCAAGCTGATCCCGCGGCGCCTGGTCGAGGTCAGCGGGGCAAAATAGGGCAGGATTGGCCGCTCGACGGGAAGGCTCAGCACCTACAAGGGACGACATGTGTCGTTTGTGCGAGAGGCCTTCGATCCCCAGCTCGCCGAGGCGCTCGAGCCCCGCGCGGACCAGGGCTTGGCTTGCTCGCGCGAGCGCCTCGGTCTACAGGGCCAAGCTCTCGAGCGCCCGGCGAGCGGCGTGGGCGCTGGCGAAGCGCTCGTCGGGCCGCTTCGCCAGCAGCGTGGCCAGGATCGCGTCGAGATCCGGAAGCTTCAACCCCGGGTCGAGCTCGCCGAGCGTGGGCACGGGCGCGTTCAGGTGGGCCTGCCACAGCTCGGTGACCTCTTCGGCCTCGAAGGGCCGCTGCCCGGTCAACATCTCGAACAGCACGATCCCGACGGCGTAGAGATCCGTGCGCGCGTCGACGGGTTCGGCCAGCATCTGCTCGGGCGCCATGTACTGCGGCGTGCCGAACACGACCCCGGTTCGGGTCAGGCGCTGGCACTCGTTGGACCCGAGCACGTCCGTGAGCATCTTGACCAGGCCGAAGTCGATGAGCTTGGCCTGCTCGCCGCCCTCGGTCCGGGCCAGGAGCACGTTCTCGGGCTTGAGGTCGCGGTGGACCAGGCCGAACTGATGGGCGTGGTGGAGCCCGCTGAGCACCTGCTGCGCGATGGTGACCGCGCGCAGGGGCACGAGCGGGCCGTGCTCGAGCTCGGTCGCGAGGTCGTGGCCCTCGATGTACTCGAGCACGAAGAACAGGGCGCCCTCGTCGGTCACGCCGACCGCGTGGAGCCCGGCGACGTTCGGGTGCGCGAGCATGGCCTGGGCGCTGGCCTCTCGCTCGAAGCGCGCGGCGAGCTCGGGCGAGGTCGCGACCTCGGCGTGGAGGCGCTTGATCGCAACCGGGTGCCCGCGCTCGTCGACGGCCCGGTAGACGACGCCCATGCCACCCTCGCCGAGCAGCGCCTGGACCGTGTAGCGGTCGAGCAGGGTCTCTCCGATCACCATCGAACGCTCGCCGACATCGGTGTTCGCGTCAACCCGGCGAGCGGCGAGCGGCGACTCTGGCAGCTCGACGCGCGGGGCCGGACCGCTGATAGGATGAGAGGCGCATGGCTGAGAAGCCTGAAGATCTCGAAGAGTTCGGCGACACTGAGCTGCAGATCGGCTCGCTGTCGGAGCTGACGGTTACGGGGCGGGGCGTGCCAATCGGAGGGCGCGCAGGCCCAGGGCCCTCGGCGAGGCCGCGATCGATCGCGACCCCGAGCCGGATCGGCCGCTACACGGTCGACCGAGAGCTCGGCGCCGGGGGCATGGGCGTCGTGTTCCTTGCTCGCGACCCCGACCTCGACCGGCGGGTCGCCGTCAAGTTGCTCGGCCCGGGCTCGAGCGCGGGCCGCAACCTCGGCCGGGCCTCGGCGCGGATGCGGCGAGAGGCCCGGGTCATGGCGCGGCTCGAGCATCCGAACGTGGTCCGGGTGTACGAGGTCGGCAACGCCGACGGGCACCTGTTCGTGGCCATGGAGTACGTCGACGGCGTGACCCTCGACGCGTGGCTCGCCGAGGCTCCGCGTTCGTGGGCCGAGATCGCGGCGGTGTTTCTTCAGGCCGGTGAGGGCCTGCTCGCCGCCCACGAGGTCGGCATCGTTCACCGCGACTTCAAGCCGAACAACGTGATGGTCGAGGCCGACACGGGCGCGTCGCAGCTGGTCGGGGTCCGGACCCGCGTGCTCGACTTCGGCCTCGCGGGCCTCAGCGACGCGCCCGAACTCGACGATGAAGATCTCGACGGGGCCCAAGCGGAGCGCGCCGCCGAAGACGCCGCGCGTCTGACGATGACCGGCGCGATGATGGGCACGCCTGCGTACATGCCCCCCGAGCAGTTCGCGGGGACGCCAGCCGACCACCGCGCCGACCAGTTCAGCTTCTGTGTCGCGCTCTACGAGGCGCTCTACGGGGCCCGGCCCTTTCCAGGCGACACGCTCGAGGCCCTGCGCCAGTCGGTGCTCGCGGGCGACCATCGCCAGCCGCCGATGGCGTCGGGGGTGCCGCCGTGGCTGCGCGCGCTGGTCCTGCGCGGGCTCGCGGCCGAGCCGGATCAGCGCTGGCCGTCGATGCGCGAGCTGCTCGTCGAGCTCGCCAACAACCTCGACGTGGCCGTGTCCGACGAGCTCGGGCGCAGCGCGGGCCGCAACGTCCGCACCTGGCTGCTCGGGGCCATGGCCGTGCTCGTCGTCAGCTCGGCCTCGGTGGTGTTCATGCTCTTCGCTGACCAGCGCGACGCCATCGTTCATTGGTTCGCGGGCGCGATCACCCTCGCGATCGTGATCGTGATGTTCGCGTTTCGGCGGACCTTCGCGAGCAGCCGCTACAACCGGCGGATGGCCGCGCTGTTGATCGCAACCGCGCTCGGCTCCTTCGCCAACCTCGCCACGTCCACGAGCGAGGCGCTCCCGCTCGTCGTCACGGACCGCTACAACCTCATGCTCCTCGCTGCGCTCTCACTCGTCGGGAGCGCGAGCCTGGAGCCGCGCCTGGTGCTCGTGTCTGGCGCATGCGCGCTCGCGTGGGCGCTGGCGTTTTGGTGGCCCATCGCCGCAGGTGCCGGCTTTGTCCTTGGTCTGGCCCTGACCGCCGGGTTGCTGCTCCTGGGCAGCACGACGGGGCGCCAGCACGGGGCGACGATCTCGATGTCGATGCGCGGATCCTCGTCGCGGGGCGCCGATCGCTGAGCTCACTGGCAGCTGAGGTAGATGTCGACGATCTCGCCGACCCCACCCGCGAACTCGAAGGCCGCGCGCTGGACCCCACAGTTGCCCCGCTCGTCGCACTTCGTCTCAACCCAGTAGTCCACAGCCAGGCGCTCGATCCCGCTGTCCGCGAGGGGCTCGAGCTCGGCCGGCGTCGAGCGGCGATCCGCGTCCCAGTCACGCCACAGCATCAGCTCGCCAAAGCGCGCGTCGCTGGCGTCGACGCTGCCGTCGGCGTTGCTGTCGAACTCGGCGAGGGCCGCGAAGCCGTGCTCGGCGTGGCGCCCGTCGGCGAGCCGTGAGCCCGAGCCGAACAGCTCGTTGCCGCCGTCGATGCTGCCGTTGCCGTCGAGGTCGACGACCAGCCACGGGGTCGCGGCGGTCGGCCAGTCCGTGCTGATGCAGGAGTTGGCGCGCATGCTGATGTCGAAGGTCGCGGCGGGCGTGGACTCCTGGGCGATCATCTCGACGGGCCGCTGGTCGAAGCGCAGGACCAGCGGGGTGTCGCAGAATTGCTCGACCCACATCGGCTCACCCCCGACGACCTTGCAGCGGTAGTCGACGCCCTGACACAGATCTTCGTCATCTTCCCCGCTGCTGGTCGGGCCCTCGTGCTTGCTCTCACCGGGCTCGCATTCGACCTCTTCGGGCGCGATGCAGGGCCCGTGCGAGAGCTCGCCGTAGCCAGCCTGAGCGTCGCCGTAATCCATGTAGCCGCAGTAAGACACCATACTGTCGTCGCAGCTCAGCGTCTCGCCGCTCAGCTCGCACGCCCGGCCCTCGTACTTGTGGCTGGTATCGCAGGCGGCGAGGAGCAGGCCGCTCAGGAGGGAAAGGCTCAGGCTGAGGATGATGCGGGGGGTCTTCATGGCTCGGCAAGGTTGTGCCGCGGGGCCACTCAATCGATCACGCCGACTCGAAACTGAGCGCTCCGCTGGTAGCCTCGCGCCAGGTCATGGGATCTCCTCGCGCGAGCCAGAGACTGATCCGCTTGAGCCAGGACGTTGGCGAGACGATCTGGCTGATGGACTGCATGGCCAGCGAGGGCGCGCCGATCTCGTCGACTCGAGCGCACCAGGTCCTGCGCCGCTGCTTGTTCGGCGCGGACGCGGCCGCGCATCAGCTGCGCCGCTTCGCGATCACGCGCGCCCTTGGCGAAGGCGCGCGCGCGGTGTCCGAGGCCGAGACGCTCGCCCGCTTGCTGAGCGCGGTCGAGCGTGGCCACCTCCAGCTGCGCTCGATCTCGACCGCGGTCCTGCAGCCGACGGGCCGCGTGCCGGTCGCGCCCGCGATGCCGAGCGAGCTCCCCGAGCCCGAGCCGGTCGAGCTCGACGATCGCGCCCTGATGATCGTCCGCTGTGACCCCGAGCTCGGGCCCGAGGCGCTCGCCTACTCCTACCTGATCCGCGACCTCCCGAGCGCGACGCTGCGGATCTCCTCGGACAGCTTCCCTGGCACCGTGATCCACGAGGTCGCGCTCGGGCCCGAGGAGATCGCCGCGGGCGTCCACGAGGCGCAGTGGGACGGCGTCGTCACGGCCGCGGGCGAGGACCAGGGCCGACGCCTGCGCGCCCGCTTTGGCCCGGCCCGGCTCGAGATCATTCACGACGACAGCTACCGCGACGCGGCGAGCTTCACGATCCCGCCGCTGCGCGTCCACGCGATCGACATCGAGGACACCCACTTCAACTTCGATCGCTCGATCATGCTCGCCGACGTCGCCCGCGTCGACGGCAGCGAGCCGGTCCTCGACGCGCGCCGCATCACCGGGCTCGGGGTCATCTACGCCGCGCTGGTCCACGCGGGCCACCACCCCGAGCAGAAGATCCTCGTCGTCGGTCACAGCGATCCCAGCGGCCCGACGAGCTACAACCAATCGCTGTCAGAGAAGCGGGCCGAGAACGTCCAGCTGTTCTTGTTCGGCGACCGCGAGGGCTGGCGCACCCTGTGCGACGCCGAGTCCCACACCGACGACGTCCAGGCGATCCTGACCTGGCAGGCCCGGCGCGCGGGCTGGGACTGTGACCCCGGGCCGATCACGGGCTCCAACAACGCCAAGACGCGCGCGGCGATCGGCCGGTTTCAGGACCGCTACAACCTCGAGGTCGAGAAGACCGCCGACGAGGGCCTGGACCTGCCCTACCGGGCCAAGATCGGCGTCGACGACACGGTCGGACCCGAGACCTGGGGCGCGTTCTTCGACGTCTACATGCACGAGCTCGTCCGCCTCCTGGAGGTCGAGGGCGTGTCCGAGGTCGAGGCCAAGATCGCCGCGCTGACGCAGTTCGACTCGCTGCCGAAGTTCATCGGTTGCGGCGAGCACGTGCCCTTCGAGTCGGGCCGCCGCGAGCCCTTTGAAGACGACGACGAGCGCGAGCGAGCGCAGCGAAACCCCTCGGATCGCCGGGTCGAGCTGCTGTTCTTCGACGACGTCGAGCCGCCCGAGCTGGTCTGCCACACGGGCAGCACCTGCGACCCGACCAACTGCCCGCTCTACACGACCGGCGAGTATCGCCACCACGAGATCGGGGTCCCGCGCGGGCTGCAGATCGGCGAGGTCGTGCTCGAGCTGAGCTTCGAGGATCCGGCTGGCGTGTGTCACCGGCTCCCGGCCGGGCTCGAGCTGAGCGTGGAGTTCGACGACGCGAGCACCGAGGCTCACACCCTCGGCGCCGACGCTCGCCTCCAGTTCGTGACCGCGCGCGACAAGACCAGCTTTGGGTTCTCGATCGCGCCCGGCGAGGCTCGCTACCTCGTCCTCGCGCCCGACGAGGGCGGCGCGCAGGTCTCCGAGCTGCTCGACCGTGACGCGGCCCTGGCCAGGGTCGACGAGGGCGGCCGCATGTTCAAGCTGCCCGAGCGCTTTGACACCCGCGACTGCGAGTGGCGGGTGCCGTCCGAGCTCGCGTTCGAGGACGGGCAGTTCACCAAGCTCGACGATCCTGCCACCCAGATCGGGACCCGCGTGGCCCCGGCCCAGGTCGTGCTGGTTCCGCGCTGGCAGCACTTTCGCTTCGAGTACTTCGATCGCTGGCGGGGCGCGGCGAGCTCGATCCCGCAGCCGCGACCGCGCAGCGACGAGACCCCGCCGCTGGTCCTCGAGGGCTACCTCGGCCACGGCGACTACGAGCACGGGCCGAGGGATCCGCCGCTCGCCGAGTCGGTCTGGGACCTCGAGGCTGGCGCCCACACGGTCCACTGCGTCGCGTGGGTCCAGCGCGAGGTCTCGTCGGCGCCTCCGGCCGCGGACGCCCCGGCCGCTCCGCCCCCCGAGCCTGGGGACGAGGGCCCGCCGCGGGCGATCCCCGACGCCGAGTGCCTGGTCCGCTTCGTGTTCCCCGAGGCGACCTTCGTCCGGACCGATGGAGCCCCCGACCAAAGCTCCGCGACCCGAACCATCGAGACGATCGCCGAGGGCCACGCCCGCCGCGACGAGGTGACCAAGGCCGGGCTCGAGCGCCTGCGCTACTACGACCTCCCCCGCGAGTGGTGGTCGCGCGGCTACTTCGCGCGCCTCGGCTCCGAAGCGGCCAAGGATCGCCGCCTGTTCCAGACGATCACAGCCGCCAGCGCCCACGACGATCCCTTCGTGGTCGGGCTCGACGATCTGGTCCTGTGCATGCACGCGACCACCCCAAACCCCTTCGACCCGCCGCGGGGCGAGCCCGTCGATCACCAGCCCACCGATCACTACACCTGGGAGGACGACGACGAGCACCGCTTCACCCTGTGGAGCGCCGAGCTCGAGGCCTACAAGCCGATGGCGGGCGACACCTACTTCACCGACGTGACCAAGCTCGAGCCGCCGCCGAGCAAGGCGGTGATCCTCGACCACCCGCCCTTCACCCGGATGATCACGCGCGGGACCGAGGTGTTCGACGTGTTCGAGCTCCGCACCGTTCGCAACACCTTGTTCGACGCGATGCCGATCGGCGCCCGCGTGGCCAAGGCCTGGCGCGACGCCCACGAGTCGCCGTTTTACTCCTTCGACCCCAGGTACGAGGCGCCGCGGGCCGACGAGACCCGCGTGGCGAGCCACGCGGTCGGCGAGATCGCGACGATGGTCCTGCGTTGCTGCGGCCAAGAAGACGGGCGCGAGCTGTTTCGCGTGGCCCAGTACGCCCCGGCGTGGTTCGACTTCAACCCGGCGAGTCCGCCGAGGGGCGCCGCGATCGTGCCCCCCGTGCCCGCGGCCACGGCCCTGGCCGAGATCCGCGAGTGCCTGCTTGCGGTCACCAGGCGCTGGAACGGTCAGGACGGAGTCAACGGGCTTCGGACCCGGTTCGAGATCGGCCCCGCTGACGACCCGAGCGCGCTCGGCCAGTTCCACGCGCTGCTCGTGCGCGGCGTCGACGGCCCGCTGACCCATCACTATCGCGTCAACATCGTCGCGGACGCGCGGGCCTTCATGGCGACCAACTGCGCGTGGGAGCGCGCCGACATGAAGGCCGAAGCTGACGGTAGGTTCACCGCCGCGCACGAGTGGGGCCACGCCTTCGGCAACCCCGACCACTATATCGAGAAGGCCAAGAACGCCTCGCTGTGGACCGACGGGATCCGCGATCGCTGGCGCAGCCCCGGCTGCCCCTACAGCTTCGACGTCAAGGGCATGATGAACGGCGAGGAGCTCGAGCCGCGGGGCTACGACCTCTGGCACCTGCTGCTGTGGATGGCCGAGGCGGGTCACAGCTTCGCGGGCCAGACCGAGCTCGCCGTCCGCCAGGGGCTCTACCGCTACACCACGAGCGTGACCCCGCGAGCTCAGGACCGCGCCCGGGTCCCGGTGATCAGCAAGGTCGCCCAGCCGGTCGGCGCGAGCGGGCTGTGTGATCTGTTCGCCTACGCCGGGGGCGTCGACGGCTTCAACGGTGGTGATGGCCTGTATGGGGCGAGCGTCGCCGCGCCCTGGGATCTGATCGTGATCTGCAGGGTCAAGATGGCGATCACGCTGAGCGAGACCGAGCACCAAAGCTACGACGGCGGCAGGTTGTTCCTGCGCACCGTCCACCGAACGATCAAGCGGATCTTCAACGTCGAGCGGAGGCTGCTCGCGCGGGGCACCTACGCGGGCCGCTCGGTTCGGGCGCGGATCCTGTTCTCGCCGCGCTTCATCTCGCGGACCTACCCGACCGGCGCGGGCACCAACCGGACCGACTACCTCGCGGAGCTTCGCGGCGCGCCGACCAACGCCGCGAGCTACGCGAGCGCGGTCACGAGCCTGATCAGCGAGAGCCCCGTCCACGCCGAGATCCTCGCGGTCGAGGATCCCGACGACCACGGGATCACCAACGCGAGCTCCAACCCACGCCGGGCCAAGCTCGACACGGACGACCTCGAGGACGAGATCGTCGAGATCTTCGGGCGCCTGATCGGCCTGAGCGACCCCGAGGACGCCGAGGCCAGCGACTACGCGCCGCTCGTCAGGGCGCTGGCTCCCGTCTTTACCCACAGCTCGCTGGAGTTCGTCGAGTGAAGGGGCCGCTGCTGGTGAGCGCGCTGGTCGTGGGCTCGTGTCAGGCCGCGGGTCCGAGGACCGACGCGCCCGCGGGGGACCCTGGGCCGCGCGACGAGGGCGTCGCCGACCGTGGCGCCGACACCCGCGAGCCGGCCGCGCCGCGGGACCCCGACGTCGAGCCGCCGCTGCGCTGCTCGATGGCCGGGCAGGCCTGCCCATCGGCGGGCCTGCCCCGCTTCGGCGCCCAGCTCGACGCCGAGGGCTGGACGCGGCTGCGGGCGTTGGCCGGCCAGGGGCTCGTCGCCGTGGTCCTGGCCGAGGACGGTCGGAAGGTCGAGAAGGTCGAGCTGGACGAGGGCTGCCGACCCCCGGGTCGCTACCACGAGGCCGTCGCCGCGCCCGAGAGCCCCGGTCGGGCCTGGGCCTCGGATCGACTCGCGTTCGCGCCCGACGAGCTGGGCGGGTGCGCTCGCGCCACCCACTTCGTCGCCAGCTTTGCGGTCCGCGGCGACGCCGACGGCGAGGCGGTCGCCCTGCCGCTGCCCTGCCCACCCCTCGGCAGCGGCACACCCCGGGCGTGCATCGGCGCCGGCCTCGACGACCCCGCCCGCGAGGCCCTGGCCCGCTCGAAGTGGGCGCTGGCCGAGCCGCTGATCGAGCGCGAAGACTGGGCCGGGTTCGAGGCCGCCGTCGCGCCGCTGGTCGAGCTCGCCGCGCTGATGCCCTCGGCGTGGAGCTACGAGGCCCTCGCCGGCCACCTTCGCTTCCTCGATCACGAGCGACACGGCGGCTGCCTGTGGTCCGCCGAGGCCTCGTTCGCGGCCCAGGCGTTGCGCTCGGGCCCCGGGGCCGAGCCCCGCGTGGCCCCCGATCACGAGCACCTCGACTGCGAGACCCGACCGAGCCTCCTGACCTGCTTCCCCGAGCGCTTCACGCCGGGCACCGGAGACAACTGCTGGTGAGTTGGCGGGAGATCGGCGAAGCCAGGCTCGACGAGCCCGTGCCCGACGCGCTGACTCTGCGCGCGCCGAGCGAGGCCTGGCCCCACGTCAGCGGTGGCGCCGCGGGCAACGGTCGCGTGGCCCTCGAGCTCGGCTACACCCGCGGGTTGCTGTGGACCTGCGAGCTGCCCGAGGGGCCGCCAGTGCTCGAGCTGCTCGCGCTTGGGGATCGCGTGCTCGCGCTCCGGACCCCGGCTCGAGACCGGCGCCAGCGCGTCGAGCTGATCGACGGCGAGGGGCGGCACGTCCGCACGATCGAGGGTCTGTGCGGCGACTGGGCGATCGACGTCCCGCGCGAGATGCTGGTCGGGCGCACGACCGATGCGGAGCTCGGCGCGTGGTCACTGCGCGATCCTCAGGCCCGGCCGATCTTGGTGTTCAACCGCCTCGGCGGCCGCGAAGTCGACGCGCTTCGCTTCGTCGACGACCTGCTCATCGCCCTCACCCACGAGCCGCGGACCCTCGGCGGCCCGCCTTCGGACGTGATGATCGACGTCGTGCGGATCCCCAGCTACGGCGATCTCAGCCGCTGGCGGACGCTCCGCGGTGTCACCCGCGTGGCCGAGCGCATCACCGACCAGATCGACCGCGCGGTCATTGGCCTCGACCCCGCCGGGGTGATCTTGGCCACCGAGCACGAGCTGTGGTGGGGCGACTGGCGCTTGCGTCAGCGAGGGCGCCGAACGCTGGAGGCGGCCACGGTCCCGCTGCGCTCGTGCCCGCGCGACGACGGCAGCGGCTGGCTGCTGGCCGAGCACGAGGGCCGGACGCAGCTGTGGCAGGTCGTCGTCGGCAAGCGCATCGCAGCCCACCTGCTCGACGCGGGCCTCGCCGACGCCGAGCTGCTCGTGGGGCCCGACGACGGCGTCGTGGTCCCCGGCTCGACCCAGGTCGCAAGCTTCGACCCCGAGGGCGCCGAGCGCTGGAGCGTCGCGCGGGAGGGCGATCCGACCGGGCTGATCGATGAGCACGGGATCGCGCTGTTCAGCGACGCCGGGTCGCTGATCTCGATGGATAGCGACGGCGCGCGAGCGACGGTCTGGATCGCCCCGGAGTCCATTGCGCGGCTCGGCCCGCTCGCGGCCACCAACGAGCGGCTGTGGGTCGGTGCGGATCGCTTGGTCTTCGGGCTGCGTTGAGCGGCGATCCCTGCGGCGTTCTGGCTCCATCGATTCCAAAGACGCCGAGGCAGCTGCCGCTTTTTTCGCGAGGTGCTCGACTTCGCTCATCTCGAACGACGACCGGGGCCCCAGCCTCGTCATCACGCACGGAATGCGGGGTGCGCGAGCGTCTGAGCACGGCGCGGCTTGGATTCTTGGCTATGCTCGCGTTATGGGCTCTTGTGTGTCACGCGTGGCGTACTTGTTGTGTCTGTCTCTCGTCGTGGCCTGCGGCTACGACGAGGTCTCGGACGGGGGGTCCGGTGAGTCGGGCAGCGGGGACGAGACCGACGAGAGCGGAGACAGCAACGGCGACGACGACGAGGACGGGGACGGGGGCGGAGACGGGGATGGAGA
The DNA here is from genome assembly GCF_002994615.1 of Enhygromyxa salina. Classification (GTDB taxonomy): domain Bacteria; phylum Myxococcota_A; class Polyangia; order Nannocystales; family Nannocystaceae; genus Plesiocystis; species Plesiocystis salina_A. Next base: position 38,746 of record NZ_PVNK01000147.1, read on the forward strand.
CTCTGGGGA
>NZ_PVNK01000148.1 GCF_002994615.1 Enhygromyxa salina
CTCCCGCCCCCGCCCCCCGACGGCGAACTCGACCACGTCGAGGTCCTGATCAGCTACGCGGACTACGTCAAGGAAGAGATCGCCGAGGACACCGACAAGCGAGCCAAGACCGCCTGGCGACGGGGTCCCCGCGGCCCCTACCCGGTCAAGGTCCCCCTCGACCCCAAGGTGCTCTCCAGCCGCGAGGGCATCCGCTGGCCCGACAGCACCTCGCTGCGCCTGCGAGGCGAGCTGCGAAGCACGGACATCGACGGCCTCCCTGACGGCGCCCGCGTACTCAGCCTGTTTTTGGTCAACGAGCGCCGCCCCCTCGAGCGCGACCGCGACCTCAACTTCATCTTCCAGGTCAAGCTGACCATGCGCTACGCCGCCGGCTTCCTGGCCCGCCCCAACCGGCGAGGCGAGAGCGCCGACGACAGCGACCAGCGCGTGCTCGCCCTCATGTTCCGCGACCGCTTCGAATGGGCCGTCGGCCACAACACCAGCGTCGAAGCACCCAAACCCGACGACGACGGAGAGGTCCGAGAGCTGCGGACCACCCAGCTCCCTCGCCACGAGGTCCGCGACGTCAAGCACGAGGCCGTGCCCGGCATCGTGACCGAGATGGAACGCCTCGCGCAGCTGGACGGCGTCGGCCTGGGCAGGGCCCTCTCACCGCTGGTAGAGGCCTACGAAGGGTGGATCGAGAAGCAGCGCCGCGCACAGCTCGACCGTGACGAGCTCGAGCAGACCCGCGATGGGCTGATGGGCGAGGCCGACCGGGTTCGAGACCGGATGCGCGAGGGCATCCAGCTGTTGGCCACCGACGATGAGGTGCGCGAGTCGTTTCAGATCGCCAACCGCGCCATGCACATCCAGGCGCTCCAGGCCGACAAGTGGCGAGAGGACAAGCGCTACACCAAGGGCAAGAAGCCCAAGTGGCGCCCCTTCCAGCTCGCCTTCGTGCTCATCAACCTCGCCTCCGTCGCCGACCCCGCCGACAAAGACCGCCGCGTAGCCGACCTCATCTACTTCCCCACCGGAGGTGGCAAGACCGAGGCCTACCTGGGCCTGATCGCCTACACGCTGATCTTGCGACGGATACGCGGCAAGGCTCGCCCCGATGAGGGGCGCGGCGTCGCTGTCATCTTGCGCTACACGCTGCGGTTGCTGACTCTCGACCAACTCGGCCGCGCGGCCACCTTGATGTGCGCGCTCGAGGAGCTTCGCCGCCGCAAGCCCAAGCTGCTGGGCAACACTCGCTTCTCGGTCGGGCTGTGGGTCGGCAAGAGCGCGACGGCCAATCGGCTCAAGGAGGTCCACCAGACCCTCCACGACTTCACCCCTGGTCGGACCGACTCGCCCTTCCCGCTGCCCACCTGCCCCTGGTGCGGCGCGGACATCAAGATCCACAACATCAAGCTCGTCGACGCCAAGGGCAAGCCGAGCAAGACCAAGTACATTCGGGCCGTCGTCTACTGCGACGACCGCGACTGCCTGTACACCGAGCGCAAGCGGCCAGGCCAGGGGCTGCCTGTCCTGTTCGTCGACGAGCAGATCTACAAGGAGCTCCCAGACTTCCTCGTCGCTACCGTCGACAAGTTCGCAATGATGCCCTGGCGGGGCGACGCGGGCATGTTGTTTGGACGTGCCTCACACCTCGACGACGGCCGCGCCTACGGGGTGATGCACGATCCGCCCAAGGGCGCCCGACCGCTGACGCAGGGCCTCTATCCACCCGAGCTGATCATTCAGGATGAGTTGCACCTCATCTCGGGCCCCCTCGGTACCATGGTCGGGCTCTACGAGACCGCGATCGACTATCTGTGCGCGCGAAAGATCGATGGGGAGACGCGCGTGCCCAAAGTCGTCTGCTCGACCGCGACGGTGCGACGGGCACGCGAGCAGATCCGTGCTCTGTTTCAGCGAGAGATGGCGATCTTCCCGCCGCGTGGGATCAACGACGGCAACAACTTCTTCTCGACGATCAACGACAAAGACCCGGGCCGCATGTACATCGGCGTCGCCGCGCCTGGCCGGGCCTTGCGTGCGGTCTCCGTGCGCACCTACGCCACGCTCCTCGCCGCCGCACAGAAGCACTTCGACCCCAAGGGCGCGCTCGACCAGCCCGCCGACCCCTACATGACCCTGGTTGGCTACTTCAACTCGCTGCGCGAGCTCGGCGGCATGCGCCGCCTCGTAGAGGACGAGGTCAGGACCCGCGTCGCCGACTTCGCGGACGGAGGCTACGCCAAGCGCCCCCACTACTTCGTGGGTCCACACCCGTGGGCTGCCAACCGCAAGCTCACCCTACCTGCGGAGCTAACCTCGCGGGAGTCGACCGATCGGATCAAGGAGACCAAGCAACGGCTCGGCGCTCGCCGGGCCGACCCCAACACCAACAAGGAGCGGGGAGGCGAGCCCCTCGACGTCGTGCTCGCGTCCAACATGATCTCCGTTGGCCTCGACGTCGACCGCCTCGGTCTCATGGTGGTCACCGGCCAACCCAAGACCTCCAGCGAGTACATCCAGGCCACCAGCCGCGTCGGGCGCAACTACCCCGGCCTGGTCGTCACCTGCCTCAACGCCTCACGCCCACGCGATCGCTCCCACTACGAGCGCTTCGTCGCCTACCACGAGAGCTTCTACCGCGAGGTCGAGGCGACCAGCGTGACCCCCTTCTCGATCCAGACCCTCCAGCGCGGGATGGTCGGTACGCTCTTGTCGATGATCCGCCACGGCATCCTCGAGATGGCCGGGCCAACCGGAATGATGCACCTGCACGACAACCGGTCTAGGGCCGACAAGATCCTCGAGGCGCTCGTGACCCGCGGCCGCAAGCACCGCGAGTGGTACGACGACGACGCAGAGAAGCGGATCCGGGATGAGCTGCGCGCGCGCGGCAAGCACTTCCTGGACGCATGGGAGCGCGTCGTCGAACGGGCCAACACGGCGACAGTCAACCGAACCTACAGCGTGATGGATCGCGCGAGGGACGAGGGGACCTCCGTGATGTTCACCGCCACCGATGATCCCCCCGACGATCTCGATGAGCGGCGCTTCATGGCGCCCACCTCGATGCGTGACGTCGAGCCCAACACCCACATCTGGATTCGCTTCGCTCAACTGGACGAGAGGCGCTGATACTGATGGCTCGCTACAAGAAGACCAAGGGCAGCGCCCCCAAGCGGGCCGACGGCCAGATCCGCCAGAGCCAGATGATCACGACCTACGGACCCGGCGCCATGGTCGACCTCGTCAATCGTTCGGTAGTGATCGGCGGCCTCGAGCACTGGGGCTACGGCAGGGATGGCTTTGACGCACTCGACGACGCTCGGCTGCGGCGCTCGCTGATCCCCCGACTCAAGGCCCTCGATCCCAACCTCGACCTGGCGCCCTCGGGCTACTTCCGCATGGCCCCCGAGTGCGACCACATGGATGCCTCGCCGCGCGTCGGGGTGCGGGCGCTGGAGTTTCCCCGTTGGTTCGTCTGCCAGGGCTGCCGACGCCTGGCGCGGGCGGCCGAGGGCTTCGAGCAAAAGTCGGGCCGCTATCGCCACCAATGCTCGCGCAACAAGACCGCCCACGCCGTGCCCGTTCGCTTCGTAGCCGCGTGCAAGCGCGGGCACCTCAGCGACTTTCCCTGGGCCTCTTTTGCCCACGAAGAGGGGATCTGTGATCGGCCTGAGCTCTACTTGATCGAGGGGGCCACTGGCGACGTGGCGCGCATCATCGTGGAGTGCCGCAACTGCGACAGCCGACGACCGCTGAGCCAGGCGACGGTCCTCCCCTTCGAGTGCTCTGGTGACCGGCCCTGGCTCGGTGGGCGGGCCGCCAACGAGCCCTGTAGGCTCAAGCTCAAGCTCCTCGTGCGCACGGCTTCCAACGCCTATTTCGCCCAGGTCGTCAGCGCGGTGCGTCTGCCGGAGCCCGACCCCGATCCACTGACGCTTCGACTGCGGCAAAAGGATATCTGGGACATCCTTCAGCACGCGACCAGCATCGAGCAGGTTCAGTCCTTCGCCGGGATTCCACGTATCGCCAGCGCGATCGAGGGACACAGCATGGAGAAGGTGTTCGCGGCACTCGAGAAGGAGCGTGGGGCGGGGACGACCGCGTCAGAGCGACCGCTTCGATCGGCGGAGTACGAGCGCCTGACGAATGCCCCTACCGAACGACCTGGGCTACTGGCTGACGAGGGCGCCGAATTCGCCGCCTTCGAGATCCCACCGGAGCGTGCTGATCTACCGGCCGGAGCTCAGCGGCTCGTGATTGTCCCTGAGTACCGTGAGATCCGGGTGCAGGTGTCGTTCAGCAGGTTTGACTCGGTGAGCGCCAACCTCCAGGGCGAGTACGACTATGGACGCTACTCGGTGCATCCAGCTGTCTTGACCCTGCCCACCGGAAACGAGAAGTGGCTGCCCGCGGCCGAGGTCCGCGGTGAGGGGGTGTTCTTCGAGCTGGATCTCGACGCGGTCATCGACTGGGAGCAACGAGACGAAGTCAAAGAGCGGACCGAACTCTTGTTGCGAGCCTTCGAGGCCGATGGTCGTGGAGACGATTTTCCGGGCGCGCGCTTTTACCTGTTGCACTCCCTGTCCCACCTCCTGCTCACCGCGGTCAGTCTCGAGTGCGGCTACGCTGCGAGCTCGATCCGGGAGAGGATTTATTGTGCACCAGCGGTCGACGACGAGGACAAGGGGATGGCCGGAGTGCTCCTGACGACCGGGACCACGGGCTCCGAGGGCACGCTGGGTGGACTGGTCGAGGAGGGACGCCGACTGCGACATCATCTGCGACAAGCATGGGAGCTTGGGCGCCTGTGCTCCAACGATCCTGTCTGCGCTGCCCACGACCCGGCCGCCGAGGCCAGCGATAGGCGCCTCGAAGGAGCTGCTTGTCATGGGTGCCTGTATGTCGCCGAGTGTTCCTGCGAGCGCTTCAACCGCTACCTCGACCGCGCGCTCGTGGTCCCGACGATCGGCAACGACCCCGCGCTCGCGTTTTTCCGGGAGCGACCATGAGTGGGGGTCTGACCGCCGTCAGCAACGCCAGCCTCGAACGGCTGCGCACGGGGCTCGAGATCGGCCGACTTCGCGCACCGCTGACACGTTCTGAGCTGGTCGCGTTTGGGGTGCGAGAGCAGCTGGACGCGCTCACGGCTGCGTTGGGGGGCCACTCCCGCGAGGCGTGTCTGTCGATTGTGGACGCGGTCCTGGCTGAACGAGAGAAGCTCGAGCGGCCAGCCCCGGAGCTCGTGTGGACCGGGCCTGAGGGCAGCAACCCCACCGCACGGGACACCGCAGTTGTCTTGCGGACGCTGTTCGAGGGCGCTCAGGATCGCATCGTGCTCGCGGGCTACAGCTTCTACAATGCTCCGGCTGTGTTGGGGCCGCTCTACACGTCGATGAAGCGACGCGGTGTGAAGGCGACCTTCTTCGTGCAGGTCGACCAACTCGAACACGCCGTCGCCGATCCCGATGCCTACGGTCAGGCTGAGCTGCAGGAGTTCATGGACAAGAACTGGAAGTTCGGCGCGCCCTATCCCGAGGCCTACTGCGATCGACGTGCGCTGCGGCCTGGGCCGCCCTGGAGCAGCTTGCACTCCAAGTGTGTAGCCGTTGACGGTCAGCGTGCCTTCGTGTCCAGCGCGAACTGGACCCGGCGGGCTCAGGAGAGGAATTTCGAGACCGGCGTGTTGCTCCACGACTCGACCTTTGCCAAGCACCTCGAGCGTCAGTGGCTGGGCCTGATTGCGGCGAACCTAGTGTTACGGTGGAGTCCACAACCCTGATAAGGTAACCATGTCAAGTCCCAGGAGGATAGTACTCGACAAGTACTCTGATTTCCTTACCCCGCTCACCGTGAATGTGACCGAGGATACCGAACTTCCGATCGCCCAAGAATACAAGAGTCTCCTCTCGCCCTCGACTTTTACATTCTGCGTTGACGATGCCCTCAAGCGCGCTGTTCGACACCTTTACATTACAGATGATGAAGTCGGCAAGAACAGCCCTCCAGCAAAAATCGTGGCTGACTGGCTTCACATGCTCCGCTGGGAAGCTCAGACTTTCTGGACTTGCAAGTCCACGCTCGATGACGAAGTCGGAACTCGGACGTATTCTTCTGAGCACCCCCGGAGGGTGGGGGAACTCATCGCGGAAGGAGTTGCGATTCTCTTGCTTGAGGAGCGCCTGAGCATTTCGGCCAACCGTTTCTACTTTTATCGAAGCAATGCAGCTCGCCCGGACTTCCTTGTTGAGCCGGGCGGAGGAGCTCTAGCTACGGCGGCGGTGACGGGCAAGGGCCATCGTCTTGCCCTCGAATGCCGGAGTCGGGATTCGTGGGCCAGCATACACAAACGAGACCGAGCTCAACTCCAGCGGAAAAAATCTGTCGCTGTCAAGAAGAGCAAAGGGTTTAGGACTTACTACCCCCGCCCATTTTCGAGTGTAGTGGCAGTCTACCTATCCTACGGGCCTCGATTGACCCGCCTTATTGTTGGAGATCCAGAAAACACGAGCGCCTCACATGTCGGAGACAGTGAGCTTCAAAAGATCATAATCAGCCACTACGTTGGACTAATGGGGCGGATTGGGATGTGGGAAAGCCGTGCGTTCCTTCTCGCAGTCCTCGACAATGCACCCGAACCAGAACTCGCGCGCCTACGGGACAAGGCTCTGGCGGCAAGCCGAAACCTGCCGAAGTTTACCCATCACCAGGATACGTACATAGGACGTTTTTACAGTCCTCTAGTTTCAGATTGGGTGCGCGAGAACCTCACACGGGCAGACGTCCTGCGCACACTTGAGAGCCGTAGCTTCGACTTCTTCTTCCTCGGCCTATCGCAGCAAGTTTGGGAGATGTTACTAGATCGTGAATTGGATGGCCTGATGACATCCGAAGCCCGGTGGCTGGCCGGTGAGGGGTCTCAAGCCACAAGTGATGGTGGTCTGATGGTCGAAGATGTTGGTGACTTCGAGGAGGAAGATCAGGAGATAATTGCGCGAGCAATAGCGACGGAGTGGGACCTTCCAACGCGGGACGAGCCAACCGAGTAAGTACGGCTAGCCGTCAAGAGCAGGTGGCGCCAGCTGCTCGAGCCGCCTACTTGGAGTTGAACTCGCCTGCACCTCTGTTGGGTCTTGGTGCTGTGGGTGTGCTGTGAGTCTGCGCCAACAGCCTCCGTCCCCCGGAACTCCAGGGCACCAGACGGGACGAGAAACCCAAACAATTCCAACGGGATGCGTGCCAAGTCCGCGCCATCATTCACGTTCTTCGCACCCCGCTGGAGACCCTAGCAGGGTCTACCGACCTGCCGAGATCAGCCCTTGGGACCCTTGTAGCTTTTGATCCCTCACCCAAGAAGGAGGTTTGAGTCGCACGACACGAGGTCCGCGGGGAGCACCGACGCCCGCCGACGGTGACCTGCGTCTGCCCTGCGCCACTCGCCGCCGCTCAGCCCGCAGCGCTTGATCAAGGGCTAGCCGCTCGCGCTCAGCCTCCTCTACCGATGGACATCACATTGTCGTCAACGGCGTCGAGCCGTGGGCCTGCCTGTGTGACGTCTTGACGCGGATCGCCGATGGGTGGCCGCAGGAGCGCTGGCTGAGCTGCTGCCGCAGAACTGGTCGCCGGACACCGTCGCTTCGGCAGCCTGAGGAGGTCGGGCCTGGGCGCTCGAGCGCGAGCACGCTCTGGCCGAGGCTCAGCAGCGTCGTGCCGAGGTCGGGGCCCAGAGCCTCGAGCTGCGGAGCTGGGCGCTGCCACATGCTCCGTGCGTCTGCAAGATGCCTTCACCGTCACCTTACACCGAGCAAGCCCCTCGGGCCGCTCCGCGACAAGTAGCTCGAGTAGTTCGGTGAGGCTCATGCGGTCCTCCAGCCGGGGCTCCAGACCCTCGGCGTGGATGGCCTCCAGACCGCGGCCCGCCTCGATGAGCCGATCGAGCACGTTCTGCCACGGCTTCTCGGGCGCCAGGCGTGTTGGTTTGTGTCGCACAGCTCCAGCGTCGAGTACAGCCAGCCCTCGTGCTCGCCGAGATCGTGCACGCGGCAGATGTCGTTGGGTTCGGCGCGGTTGAGCTCGCCGAGGATCGCCGCGAAGCCGGCCTTCTTGGAGCTGCCGAGCGCGCTGCGTTTCTTGGGCTTGGGCATGGAGACCGGTGACGATGGTACGACGGTCACGGGCAGGGCGACCAGAGCGAAGACGAGCCACAGAGCCCCCGGAGACCCGAGTTTCGGGCGCCCGGGTGTCGACCCCCGAGTTGACGAGGTTGATGGCCGACGTTTGGGTATCGAGCACGATCATCTTGGCTTATGATACCGAGATGACTGGAGCTGTGTCGGGGGAGCTCAGCCCTCGAATCCCAAGAACGCTCGACGAGCGAGGCGGTCATCTGTCTGCCTTGTTCCGCTGGCAGTCGGGCAAGCGCTCCCAGCTGGAGAACTTCTGTACCGAGGCGTTGGCTTCGGCGATCGTCTCGCAGCCGGGGCCCTTTCTCGACCTACTCGAGTGCGCCGAGATGCTGCCGGCGCAAGTCACGGCCGCCCAGGTCGAGGAGCTCCGCGTCTCGACGCAGGGGCCGACCGAGACTGGAAAGCTCGTCGACCTCCAGCTCACCCTCAGGCTCGCTGGTGGCAAGCGGGCTGCGGTGTGGATCGAGGTCAAGGTCGGAACTGGGCTCCGCACCGGGCAGCTCGAGTCGTACGCCAAAGAACTCGAGCGCGTGCACGGTGGCGAGCCATGGCGCCTGTTGGTGTTGAGCTGCACCCCCGAGGGGCCAGCCCGAGACAACCTTCGTTGGCAACAGGTACGCGCGATGATCCCCGCCGACGCCCACTCACACTGGCTCGATCTACGGGTGTTCTTGGAGGAGAAGCAGGTGGCCGATATCTATGACGAGGGGTTGACCGTTCACGAGTTTGCCATGGTCGACCCGGCACGGGTCGTGCTGCGCAAGGTCGCGCGGGCCATGGCCGAGCTCAGTCGAAGGCTCGCCAAGGCGAAGCAGGGAGGACAGTCGGCCCTGTGGCCGAAAGGCTTCCCCAACAAGGAGCAGAAGATCCTCAACCTGGTCGCAACGACCTTCCGCCGTGGCTCGGGCTTCGTCATCGGCGGTTACCGGGTCGGGCCTCGACTTCAACTTGGCGTCCGCGCCACAAGCGAGGGTCCCGAGGCATTCGTGATGATCAAGACCCGAAAGTCTCACGTCCAAACGCGCAAGAAGGTCTGGGCGGTCCTCGACACCATCGCCGAGCCGACCTTCGGACTGGTCGACGCTGGTCCGATGGAGGCTCGTGGCGTCAGCCTCGCACTGGCAAAGCTGAGCACCCAAGACGAACTCGTCGGTTGGTGGTTCGGGAAGCTCGAGGTGCTGGCCGACGCAGGCGCCCTCGAGCTGTGTGGGGGGAGCATCAACACCGCTGAAGCTGATGAGGCTGATGAGGCTGATGAGGACGGTGAAGACGAGAGCTGACTCGACCGAAACTCGGCTACGCTCCCGCTCTGGACCTGCCAGCGCATCGCCCGGCCGCGAGCGGCCTCTCCCCAAGGTTGCGCCACACTGTCGGGCGTGAGCGACGAAGCCAGGCGTATCTTCGAAGCTGCGATGCAACTCCCCGACGCGGAGCGTGCTGCGCTCGCCTCTGTGCTCAAGGACAGCGTTGGCGACGGGTCCTCGCTCGAGGAGATCGAAGCGGCCTGGATCACGGAGGCGGAGCGACGGCGCGAAGAGCTACGGGCAGGACGAACCACAGCCGTGCCGTGGCAGGACGTTCGTCGCGAGATCTTCGACATGGTTGAGCGCGCCCGCGCGCAGCAAGCCACTGGTTGAGCATGCGCGTGGACTTGTCGCCCCGAGCGAGGGCGGAGGCCATGGAGGCGACGGCTTGGCACCTCGAAGAGGGAGGGATCGATGTCGGGCTTCGCTTCGCGCAGGAACTCGATCACACCTTCGCTCGAATCGCCGCGAACCCGCTCGCGTGGACAGAGCTCAAGCCGCGCATGCGGCGGACACGGACCCCCACGGCACCAAACGGCACGAGAACCCCAGGCAATTCCAACGGGACACGTGCCAATCCCGCGCCATCGTTACGCTTCTTCGCACCCCGTCACAGACCCTAGCAGCCCGTGGTGCAATGCATCGTGTCGCCTCGCGCCGGAATGTTCGCCGAGGGCGCGAAGCCAAAACGCCGCTGTACCGGGCGTACTGCGAATTTTGGCGACAAAGCCCTCGGCGAAAAGGCCAAGCGAGGCGGCGCGAGGCATTGCACCACGGGCTGCTAGCAGTCTCTAGCGACCCTCCGCGTCCCCGGGCTTCACGGATAGACGGATAGTGGTAGACAGCGCCGGCATGACGGATCCGAGCTACCTCGAGGCCCTCGAATTCCTCGCCACGCTGCTGCCCGAGCTCGCGGCGTCCGAGGCTGAGACCCCCGTCCGCCCGCCGCTGCCGCTGGCCGAGGCGGCCGCGCTGGTCCCCGCGATCTCCGACGACGGCCGCCCCCTCAGCGAGGTCCTCGCGACCTTGCGCGAGCTGGCCCTGCGCACGCCCCTGACGACGACGCCGCGCTTCTTCAACCAGCTGTTTAGTGGGCGCGACCCCGCGGCCACGGCCGCCGAGATGCTCGCCGCGCACCTCAACGTCTCGATGTACACCTACAAGGCCGCGGGCCCGATGGTCCTGGTCGAGAACGCCCTGCTCGACCACATGCTCGGCGTCGCGGGCTTTCGCGCGGGCGAGGGCACCTTCACGACCGGCGGCTCGCTCTCGAACCTGCTCGCCGTGGCGATCGCCCGCAACGAGGCCCAGGCCCGCGGGGGCGAGGCCCGACAGTGGGCGCTCTACACCTCGAGCGCGGCCCACTACTCGATGCCCAAGGCGGCCTCGATCCTCGGGCTCGGGCGCCAGGCGGTGCGCAGGATCGAGGTCGACGAGCAGGGCCGGATGCGACCCGAGGCGCTCGCGGACCAGCTCCGCGCCGACCTCGAGCGCGGCGTCCGGCCCGTGATGATCAACGCGACCGCGGGGACCACGGTCATGGGCGCCTTCGATCCGATCGAGGCCCTCGCCGACATCGCCCACGAGCACGGGATCTGGATCCACGTCGACGGCGCCTTCGGCGGCTCGCTGCTGCTCCACGAGCGCGGGCAGCAGCTGTTCGCCGGGCTCGAGCGCTGCGACTCGCTGACCTGGGACGCGCACAAGATGATGGGCGTCCCCCTGACCTGCTCGGCGCTGCTCCTGCGCGAGCGCGGGGCCCTCGAGCGCCACCTCGGCGAGGACGCCGACTACCTGTTCCAGACCCACGGGCCGGAGGTCAATCCCGGCCTCCGCTCGATCCAGTGCGGCCGCCGCAACGACCCGCTCAAGCTGTGGGCGGCCTGGCAACGCCACGGTGACGCGGGCTATCGCGCGCGCCTCCAGCGGCTGCTCGAGCTGCGCGACCACGTCGTCGCGCGGATCGACCAGCACCCCGAGCTGTGCATGCGCCACACGCCCGAGAGCCTCAACGTGTGCTTCGAGATGGCCGGCGTGTCGAGCGAGGAGCTGTGCGCCCAGCTCAACGCCCGGGGTCTCGCCGTCGTCGGGCATGGCCAGGTCGGCGAGCGCTCGACGGTCCGCCTGGTGCTCATCAATCCCGCCCAGACCGAGGCCGTGCTCGACGAGTTCGTGACCAACTTGGTCGCGGTCGGTATCGAGCTCCGAGACGCTTGACCGCTCACAGCCAGGCCTGCGCGCTGAGATTTTCGGCGTGAGGTTCGCTACATAACCATCACGGGTCTGGTCATGGCGTGAATGGTCATGTCCCACATTGCGCACCTCGAGATCACGCTCCGAGCGCGCCCGTGAAACTACATGTAGGAGCCAAAGCGACACGCATTGCCATGAGAAGCAGGCCCCTTCTATCTAGATACTTTAGCTACACCCCTGGTGATAAGTTAACTGTTCTTAAGAACATCACTGTGCTCGATTTCGACCGAAAATGCCACACCACTGATGTTGACTACAGAGCCCAACCTCGGCGCCAGGATAGACGAAAACCACCGATGTGATATCAAGCCGCGGCCTCGAGACGGTCAAATTCAGCCGTTCAAGGCCATTTCTACGTCTTCGGTGATCGTCCGCGGTTCACGCACCCTCGGCTCATCTTCAGCACTGGCCCAAGCTGCCCCACCAGCTTGCCAGTATGACGAATGGGATCACGACTGCACGCATTTTCCGCACTTCCTTCGAGATACGCGTAATGAGCGCACATTTAGATATCGCGATTCTCGACGTCGACGGGACCCTCAAACCGGGGGCGCTCGGAATCGAGCTTCTGGGTGCGCTCCTCGAGGCCGGGGTCTGTGACCCGAAGCCGGTCGACGCGGTCCTCGAGGTCCTGAGCGAACACCGAGGCGGCCAGGTCGAGTTTTCGACGATGGCCGCCCGGGCCTACTCGGCCTACGCCCGCGCGCTCGCGGGCCGCGAGGTCTCGACCGTCGAGCAGCTCGCCCGCGAGGTCTGGGCCGAGCGCCGCGCCGAGCTGTTCGCGTTCGTGCCCGAGCTGATCTCGACCCTCCGCGCCCACGGCTTCGAGCTCATGCTGATCTCGGGCAGCCCGATCGAGATCGTCAGGCCGGTCGCCGACGAGTTCGAGATCGCGGCGGCCCACGGCGCCGTGTTCGGCCGCGAAGAGGGTCGCTACACCGGGACCGTCGCCCTGTCGTCGGGCGTGCCCGGCGAGAAGGCCAAGATCTTCGCAGCCGCCACGCGCGGCCGCGAGCTGTGTGTCGAGCGTTGCTTCGCGCTCGGCGACTCGATCACCGACGCCGCCCTGTTCGAGCGCGTCGGACTTGCCCTGGCCTTCGAGCCTGGACCCGAGCTCGCGGCCCTCGCCAGCGAGCGCGGCTGGGCCACGGCGACCCGCGACGACGTCGTCGCGCGCACCCGCGCGCTCCTGAGCTCCCTGTCCCCGTCCAACCGCCCCATTTAACTCGCCATGCTTACTTCATCACTTGTCTGTGTCCGGGCCGTCCCCGCCCGTCCCGTCCTCGCCCGACCCGTCCTCGACGCTCGCGATCGCCTCGCCGAGCGGGTCCTGCACAGCATCAACGCCGAAGGAGCGATCCGCGGCGAGTGTGAGAGCCGCGTGCTCGAGTCGGTCCTGGCCCTGTGTCTGATGCAGCGCCTCGACGTCCACCCGGTCGCGCGCGAGCGCATCGTCGGCTACCTCCAGTCGCAGTGGTTCGAGCAGCGCCTCGATCCTTTCCACCACGCCCTGACCGCCAGCGTCTTGGGGTGGTCCGCGCAGGTCACCCTGCCCGAGGCCGTCAACGCCTACCTCGACGGCTTCGAGCACTTCACCTCGCGGCGCAAGCGGATCTTCTTCAACGTCGTGCTCGAGGCCGTCAGCGGTGAGGACCTCGCGCTCGGCCTGTCCGAGCGGGACTTCGCCACGGGCCCCAAGCACCAGCGCTGGGTCATGATGTTGATGCGCGCGCTCGAGGTCCTGTACTTCGTCGGCCGCGGCCAGCCCGAGCGAGTCCGCGACGCCGACCTCCGCGCGCTGCTCGAGACGACCGAGCCAGATCCCAACGGCACCTGGGAGCAGTACCTGCTCGGCCACCTCGTCGCGCTGCTGGCCCTGAGCCAGATCCCCAAGCACGCGGGGGAGGTCGTCCGACGCGTCGACCACCTGCTCGAGCACCAGCGGCCCGACGGCGGCTTCGCGTTCATCACCAGCATGGAGGTCTTCGCGACATCGACGGCCGGGCTCGGCCTCGTCGGGGCCGGCTGCGAGGCCGCGTCGCTCTACCCGGCGGGTGACTTCCTCGTCCGCCATCAGCAGCCCGACGGCGGCTGGGGCTACGCGATCGGCGTGCGCCAGACCGACATCGACGACACCTCCTACTGCGTCGAGTTTCTCCGCTCGCTCGATCCGCGCCGCTATCGCCACGCGATCTCCCGAGCCGAGCACTACCTGCTCGGGATGCAGAGCCCCGACGGCGGCTTCCCCACCTTTGTCACCGGCAGCAGCTCGGAGGTCGCGATGACCGCCGCCGCCCTCAACGCGCTCGCGCCCAGCAAGCAGCGCTACCCCGAGGTGCTGCGCCGCGGCATCAAGTACATCCTCGACAACCAGGCGCCCGACGGAACCTTCGAACGCAGCTGGAGCTGCGCCCACTCCAACGCGATCTTCCGCGCGCTGCTCGCGATCCAGGCCCTGCGCGAGGGCATGTCCGAGGCCGAGCGGGTCACGGCCGAGCGCCGCGCGATGTCCTACCTGCGCTTGTCTCAGAACAACGACGGCGGATGGGGCCACGTGATCGGCGACGAGAGCGACGCGATCAGCAGCGCGTATGCGCTAATCACGCTCAGCCACTTCGACGCCGAGTTTACGATCGGGCGCGGGGTCGACTACTTCATCCAGCAGCAACAAGGTAATGGCGGATACCTATCAAAACCTGATGGTTCAGGTCCACGGCCGATCGCGTACGACGTGCCGGTGCTCGCCGACAATTTTGCTCTAATTGCGCTCAACCATGTGATCTCGACCCATCCTCGAAAGTGATCAAAACAGACGATCTGATGACGACGCGCGCGCGCATTGTCTGGCAAACTCCCCCGGACGAAAGACCGGCAGCACGTGGCGGAGAGCGTCTTCAAATGGATCAAGGACGGCGGCCTGATGGTCGCGGTCAACACGGCGGGCAACCTCAACGATGAGGCTTGGGCCAGCTTCATGGCGGAGTTTGAAGCCGGTGACTACACCCACTACATCGGCGCGAGCCTCGGGGTCCTCGAGGTCACGGCGACACAGCGCAAGCAGGCCGCGGCCGCGATACGCCGCACCAAGGTCACCGTAGCGATCATCACCGACGACATGCTCGTGCGCGGAGTGGTCACGGCCGTCTCGTGGCTGGGCGCCAACGCCCAGTCCTTCCCGTGGAAGGACATCGACCGGGCGCTGGACAAGCTCGCCCTCGGCGATCGCAAGGACGGGGTCAAGCAGACCCTCAACCGGCTCCGCGACGAGGTCCTCGCCGAGGCCCAGGCCCGCAAGAAGCGACGGCGCGAGCTGCTCCATCGCCAGTGAAGCGCGGGCTCAGCGGGCGGTCACGGGGCCCTTTGTGTGCGGCTGCGCGCGCGGGTGGCGAAGACGACTCGGCGAGCTGAGCGAGGCTGGCCGCGCCAGGTCGTCACGAGCCTCGGTCGGCCGTGATCACCGACGCGGCATTTTAGCGGCACGCGCCATGCATCAAGCTTGGCCATGATCGTCGACGGCCTGCTCGAGATGCTGCAATCCCAAGGTGCCGACACCCTGATCCTTCAGCCGTCGAGCCCCCCGGTGCTCTCCCGCGCGGGCGAGCGACGAGCGCTCTCGATGCCCGGGCTCGGCCCAGAGATGCTCGCGGAGATCCTCGCCGAGTTCACGAACGACGCGGACAGGGCCGTGCTCGAGCGCGAGGGCTCGCTCGAGACGCAGCACGAGACCGGGAGCGGGCTCGAGTTTGCGGTTGCGGTCAAACCCGCGGGATCGAGCTACCAGCTGGTGTTCCGTTCGAACCGCGCGCCGGCGATCAGGGCCGAGACCGCGAGCGCGGCGGTCGAGCCTCCCCGCCTCACCTTGGCGCCAAGCGTGAAGCTCGAGCCCCGCGCGGTCCTTGCGACCCCGGCCGCCTCCCCTCCTCCGACGCTCGACGAGCTCGCGACCTCCACGAGCGTGGGCGGCGATCCGACCATCGACGGCCTGCTCGAGCGCGGCCTGCTCGAGCGCGCCTCCGACGTGCTGATCTCGCATGGCCGCAGCCCGCACCTGCGGATCGGCGGCGACCTGGTCGAGATCGGCGGCGCCGAGGTCAGCAGCGATCAGCTCCGCGCCTACTTCGGCGTGCAGTGGCCTCGCATCGCGCCCGCGCTCGCGGCCAGCGGCAGCGCCGACTTTGCGATCGAGCTCGGCTCCGGGCCCAACGCGCCGCGCTTTCGCGTCAATTTGTTTCGCCAGATCGGCGGCCTCGCGGCGGCCTTTCGCCCGATCCGCCGTGAGCTCCCGACCCTCGAAGAGCTCGGGCTCGGCGCCGAGCTCCACGCCCTCACCGCCTTTCGCCACGGCCTCGTGCTCATGACCGGCCCGACCGGATCGGGCAAGTCGACGACCCTCGTCGCGCTGCTCGAGCGCGTCAACCAGACCCAGCCCAAGCACATCATCACCATCGAGGATCCGATCGAGTACGTCTACCCGCCGGGTCGCGCCCTCGTCCACCAGCGCGAGCTCGGGGTCCACGTAGACAGCTTCAGCGCCGGGCTGCGGGCGGCCCTGCGCGAGTGCCCCGACATGATCCTGGTCGGGGAGATGCGCGATCGCGAGACCGTCGCCGCCGCGCTGACGGCCGCCGAGACCGGGCACCTCGTGCTCTCGACGCTCCACTGCTCCGACGCGAGCTCGGCCGTCAACCGGATCATCGACGTGTTCCCCGAGCACCGACAGACCCAGGTCCGCGAGCAGCTCGCCGCCTCGCTCCGCGCCGTCGTCACCCAGAGCCTAATCCCGGGGATCCACGCGCCCCGCCGCGTCGCTGCCTACGAGCTGATGAGGGTCAACACCCCGGTCGCCGCCAAGATCCGCGATGGCCGAGGGCACCAGCTGCGCAGCGAGATCCAAAAGGGGCGAAGCGACGGCATGATCCCCCTCGAACTCACCCTCGCGCGGCTGGTCCGCGAGCGGAGGCTGTCCGAGGAGGTCGCGCGGCGGACCGCCCACGATCCCCGCCTGTTCGACGAGCACCTGCGCAAGCGTTGATCGCTCGTCACGTGCATCCGCCCAAGAGAGTCAGCGGAAGCGCAAAGCCACTGTTCGCCGCGCTAGCAGCCCGGGGTGCAATGCATCGTGTCGCCTCGCGCCGGAATCTTCGCCGAGGGCGCGAAGCCAAAACGCCGCTGTACCGGGCGTACTGCAAGTTTTGGCGACAAAGCCATCGGCGAAAAGGCCAAGCGAGGCGGCGCGAGGCATTGCACCCCGGGCTGCTAGCAGCCCCCTCCGCTCACTTTGAATTCAGCGCTTGATTTCGGTCTAGAAGGTGATCCAGGCGAGGTCGCTGAAGTCGTCGAGGCTCGAGGCCTTCAGGCCCAGCTCGGACACCGTGTAGAGCGAGTCCTCGATGACGATCGAGCGCCGCGGCTGCGCGGCCCAGTACTCATCCATGGGCGCCGGGTGCCCGATCGCCGCGAGCTCCTCGATGCCGGTGTCAGGGTCGACGCGCAGGGCCATCACCCCAGTGAAGACCTCGTCGATCTGCTCTTCCCAGCTCCACACCGTCATGGGGAAGACGGCGAGGCTCTCGGGCTGCCAATACAAGAAGGCGTGGTGATCGTACTCGGCCTCGGAGTACCCCTCGGCGAGGGTGTACTGGTGCGTGCGTACCGGGGCGGCGAGGTCGCTGACGTCGAAGATCGAGACCTGGGTGCCCAGGGTCTGTCCCCCATCGGTTGCGTCTTGGCCGATGCCGATGAGGTGGGTGTCGTCGATCGGGTGCAGGTAGGCGGAGTAACCGTTGATGTGTAGCTCGCCGAGGACCGCGGGGGCCGTGGGATCGGACAGGTCGACGGTGTACAGCGGGTCGGTCTCGCGGAAGGTGACGACGTAGGCGACCTCGCCGACGAAGCGGACCGCGTAGACGCGCTCGCCCGCTCCGAGCCCACCGACTTGGCCGGTGAGCACCAGCTCGCCGTCCTCCTCGTGGAGCACGGTGACGAAGCTCTCGCTCGGGTTCTGCTCGTCCCAGGCGAAGCCGTCGGTCGACGCGACGCGCAGCTGACCTTCGTGCTCGGACATCGCGAACTGGTTCAGCAGCAGGCCCCGAACCTCACCGGAGGCCACGTACTCGCTGCTCGTGGGATCGCTGGTGTCGAACTTGTGCACGTAGCTGGTGAACTCGGGCTCCTCGCTGGCACGAAAGCCGTTGGGGTCGCCTTCGCCACCCGCGCCCTCGCCCTGGTTGGGCACCTCTTCGACGACGGCGTCACCGCCACCCGCGAACAGCTCGCCGTACCAGGGGTGGGTCGCGACGTAGAGGTTGTCCTGGGAGGCGTAGACCGTCTCGCCAGTCGAGAACACGCCGGTGCCATCCTCGACGGCCAAGTCATTCTCGAGCGAGATCGTCAGGACCGAGACTACGCCGAGTCCCGATGCCAGCCCCGGCCGCATGGCGTCGGAGCAGTCGTAGAGCAGGCCCATGCTGACCTCGCCGTCCACGTCGAGGACGTACTGGGGCAGCCAGTTCTCGGGGGAGGTCGAGGCGAGGACCGCCTCGTTGTGGGCCTTGGCCGCGGCCTTGGCTTCTTCTTCTTCGGTGAGCTCGCCGGCACGAAAGGGGTCGGGCTCGGGCTCGGGCTCCGGATCGCCAGTGTCGGGCTCGTCTGGGGGCGGCGGCTCGCCGGGCTCGGGCTCCGCCGTCGGGTTGCCTGGCTCGCTCTCGCCCTCGCCATCGCCATCATAGAACTCGTACCAGGACTTGAGCTCGAGGCCGACGGGCCACGAGCGCAGGACCACGCGGACGCTGTCGTCGACCATGCGCGCGCTGATCATGTCGGCGCCCACGGTCAGGGTCCGAGTGATCTGCATGGCGCCTGGATCGGAGAGATCGACCTCGATGAGCTGGGTGAGCGGGACCCAGCTGTACTCGCCCTGCCACAGCTCGGGCATCTCGACGAGCTCGGACTCCCACTGGTCGCTGCGCAGCATCACCAGGGCCTTGTCGCCGTTGAGGAAGAGCTGGGGATCCCAGCCGGCCGGCAGATCGAGCGACCCAAGCAGCTCGGGGACCAACCCGGAGGCATCGACGAAGTGGAGCTGGCCCTGGGCGAGGGCGAGGATTCGCTCCCCGTCGGTCTTGACCAGGTCGGGCTCGTCGACGCCCGCCTCCTGGACGTTGGTCTCGGAGTGGGCCGGGCCATTGGTGCCGGGTTCACCGTCACCGCTATCTTCACCAGCCAGGTCAGTCCCACCGAAACCACCGAGGTCGAAGATCTCGAAGCCGTACTCGCCGTTGGCGGTGTCGAGCATCTCGAGGGCGTGGGCCTGGGTGTAGGCCAGCATCGCGTTGCAGCTGTCGAAGCCGTAGAGCGCCCGGGGCTCGAGGGGCTCGGGCTCGGGCTCGGTGGTGCCGCAGCCAGTGACCGCGGCGACAGTGAGGATGACAAGGGGCGTCGCCAGGAATTTAGGGAGCAGGCCAGTAAAATTCATGCGCACAAGATGCTGCTTATCGCGCACACGGCAAACCGCAAAAGTTGCGCGGGCTGAAGTCGTGGATATGAAGGAAATGTCGCGCTCGTGATCGCTCTGGCTCTAGCAGCCCGGTTGCGCTCGATCTTCATTCGGTCTCACCTGGGTCTCAGTGGCCGTGCTCGACCTGCATGCGTCCTCGGCGAGTCGGCGGTCGAACCCGCAGCCAGGCGTGCAGCTCGACGGGGCGGCCAAGGTTGTGCCACAGCAGACGCGCGACGGGGTCGGTGCCGATGCCGAGCGAGGGGAACTCGACCCAGCAGTGGCTCAGGTCGACGACGCTGCCGACGACCAGGCGCCCGGGGGGGGGCAGGCCGCAG
The DNA here is from genome assembly GCF_002994615.1 of Enhygromyxa salina. GTDB lineage: Bacteria > Myxococcota_A > Polyangia > Nannocystales > Nannocystaceae > Plesiocystis > Plesiocystis salina_A. The sequence continues at coordinate 19,568 of NZ_PVNK01000148.1, forward strand.
GCGCGGGCCGACGACCACGCGACCAGGCGATCGAGCGCGAGCCGGACCCCGCTGACATGCCCCAAGCGCCGGGCTTCGCGGTCGACTGGATCGGCACCAGGGCGCGGTGGGATGCGTGCCAAGCACACGCCACCATTGCGAAAATTCGCATCCCCCCGGCAGGCCTCCCAGCCCCTGTTCAGGGCTGTCGCAGCCGGCCCAAGATCTTCCCAGGCAGCCCCCACAACAAGCTCGCGCCCGGGTATCCGAGCGCGCGGAGGATCCCGACATACGCAAAGAACCCCGCGGGGACCACAAGCCCAAGCCCGACCACGCGCAGCGGCCACGCAAAGCCCACGCGCGCGATCCCCAGCTCGACCCCAAACCACGCCCCGAACACCGCGGCCCCGAGCGCCGCGTTGGCGAGCGCCAAGGCCCCGAGCTGGGCGAGCCCGACCCCCGGCAGCGAGCCGATCACGCGGGCGAAGCTCGTGCGCAAGACCAAGATGTTGGCGAGGGCCCCGAGCGCGGTGCCGAGGGCCAGCCCCGGCGCCCCGAGCACGCGGTAGGTCGCCGCGTTGAACACGATGTTGACGGCGACCGCGGCGAAGGAGGCGAGCAAGGGGATCCGCGGGCGGTCGACGCTGTAGAAGGCTGGCGCGAGGATCTTGACCAGCCCGTAGGGCAGCAGCCCGATCACGTAGGCGGCCAGGACCGTCGCCGTCGCCTTCGCCTCGGCGTCGGAAAACGAGAAGTACAGCACCCGGACGATCGGCTCGGCGAGCACGATCAGGCCGACCGTGCTCGCGCTCATCAACATCCACACCGCGCTGACGCCCTCGCCCGCGCTGGCCGCGAGCGCGCGGAGATCGTTGTTGGCCGCGTCTTCGCTGACCCGCGTGGTCGTGACCGTGGCCAGCGCGACCGAGAACACGCCGATCGGCAGGTAGAAGATCCGAAAGGCGTAGCTCAGCTGGGCGATCGGTCCGTCGCCGAGCGAGGCGGCGAAGCGGGTGTTGACGAAGATGTTGATCTGCACCGCCGCGAGCCCGACGACCGCGGGCGCCATCAGCCACAAGACCCGGCGCACGCCGGGGTGCGACGCGAGCCCGCGCAGGCGGGGGATCGGCCGGTAGCCGAGGCGCCACAGCGCGGGCAGCTGCACGCAGGCCTGGACGAGCCCGGCGCCGAGGGTGCCCGCGCTCCAGATCACGATCCCGGTCGCGTCGGCGGGGTCGAGGATCAACAGTGTGGCCCCGGTCAGGATGCTCGCAACGTTGAAGCTCGCGGGCGCCCAGGCCGGAGCCGTGAAGTGCTTCTGGGCGTTGAGCATGCCCATCCAGACCGCGCTCACGCTGATCACGGTCAGCAGCGGCATCATCAGGCGGGTCAACAGCGTGGCCAGGCGCAGCTTCTCGGCCGCCGCGGCCGGGCTCAGCTCGCCGCCCGCGAAGTCGTTGGCGATCAAGCCCACGAGCTCCTCGGCGAACACGACGCCGAGCACGCTGAGGGTCCCGGTCGTGAGCAGGACCCCGGCGAAGATCAGGTTGCCGAGGTGGTAGGCCGCGCGCTCGCCCTCGCCCTCGCCCCGCCCCTCGCCCTTGCTGACGATCTCGGCCAAAAAAGTCGGCACGAACGCGCTCGACAGAGCCCCCTCGGCGAACAGGTCGCGCAGGAGGTTGGGGATCCGAAAGGCGACCTGGTAGGCGTCGGCGATCGCCCCGACCCCGAACAGGTGAGCGAACAGGACCTCGCGCACGAGCCCGAGCACCCGCGACGCCGCGACGGCGATCGAGAGCTTGCCAGAGCTGCGCAGGGTCTCGGCCACGAGCGCTACGCCTCTCGCCTGCCGCCGAGCGCGGCCGGCCACAGGACCTCGACCAGGGTCAGGCCCTGGGCCGGGGCGGTCAGGCCTGCGCGGGCCCGATCGCCGTCACGCAGGAGCTCGGCGATGCGCTCGGCGCCAAATTGCCCGCGCCCGATCGCGACCAGCGTGCCCGCGAGGATCCGGACCATGTTCTTCAAGAAGGCGTCGCCGCGGACATCGATCTCGATCACCGCGGGCTCGTCGGGGTCGTCGATCCGCCCGGCGTCGTGGGCGAGGGGATCGAGCTCGGCCAGCGTCCGAACCCGGAGCTCGATCGCCCGCACGCGCCGGACCGTGGTCCGGGCCTGACAGTCCGCGGACCGAAACGCCCTGAAGTCGTGCTCGCCGACGAGCGCGGGCGCGGCGTCACGCATGCGCGCGAGCTCGAGCGGCCGCGGCAGGTGCCACTCGTAGCGCTCACTCAGAGGATCGCGCAGGGATGTGATCCGGAGACGGTAGCGATAGAGCTTGCCGAGGGTGTGAAAGCGCGGGTTGAGCGGCCGGTCGTCGGGCGCCTCGGCCGCCCAGGCCGCGAGCGCGACCATGTCCCGAGGCAGCTGCGCCGCGAGCCCGAGCAAGACCCCACGCGGGGGGATCTCGAAGGGCGGATCGAAGGCGACGATCTGACCGCGGGCGTGGACCCCGGCGTCGGTCCGACTCGCGCCGCGGATCTTGATCTCCCGCTTGTAGAGCCGCGCCAGCCCGGCCTCGAGCTCGCGCTGCACGGTCCGGACGCCAACCTGGCGAGCGAAGCCGTGGAAGTCGGTGCCGTCGTAGGCGAGGCGCAAGAGCATGGCCATGGGGCGCATGATGCCCCAGGCTGCTAGATTCCTGAATCCGGCCGCCGTGGACTTCCGCAAGACCTATTTCATCCTCCCCAACCTGTTCACGCTCGCGAGCGTGTTCTGCGGGCTCTACAGCATCGTGACCACCGCTCGGCTCGGCGAGCACGGGGGCGCGAGCGACGTCGACCTGCTCTACAAGGCCTCGCTGGCGATCGTGCTCGGGCTGCTGTTCGACGGGGCCGACGGTCGCATCGCGCGGCTGACCAAGACCCAGTCCGACCTCGGCGTCCAGCTCGACAGCCTCGCCGATGTCATCACCTTCGGGGTCGCCCCGGCGATCCTCGTCTACCGCTGGGGGCTGCTCGAGCTCGGTCGCGTCGGGCTGTTCGTGGCCTTCGTGTTCACCGCCTGCGGCGCCCTGCGCCTCGCTCGCTTCAACGTGCTCGCGATGCGCGAGGCCCAGGCCAAGCCCACCCCCGAGCCCGACGAGGCGCAGGCCGAGGCCGAGCCCGGGGCCGAGCTCTCCGCGCCCGCAGGCGCCAAGCAGAAGCCGGCCCAGTTCATCGGTCTACCGATCCCGATCGCCGCCAACATGATCGTCGCGCTGGTCCTCGCCAATCACGCAATCGGCGTGACCGAGATCAGCAACCACGCCGCGATCGCGGTGTTCGTGATCGTGCTGAGCTACCTGATGATCAGCCGGGTCCGGTTTCGCTCATTCAAGGACCTCACCCTCAACAAGCGCAGCGTGGCCGTGATCGTGCTGGTGATCGCGGTCGCGGTCCTGACCTTTGTGCGCATCAATGGCCCGGCGGTGCTCATTGCAATGTTGAGCTTGTTCGTAGTCCTCGGGCTCGCCGAGGAGGTCGTGTTTTATCGTCGGAGGCGACGCGAGGAGCGGGCGGAGCGGGGCGCCAACGAGCCCGACGACAGCGAGCGCGAGGTCCTCGAGGAGCTCGGGCTCGAGGCCGACGAGCACGGGGTCGGGCGAGCGGAGTCCTAGCAGCCCGGGGTGCAATGCATCGTGTCGACTCGCGCCGGAATGTTCGCCGAGGGCGCGAAGCCAAAACGCCGCTGTACCGGGCGTACTGCAAGTTTTGGCGACAAAGCCCTCGGCGAAAAGGCCAAGCGAGGCGGCGCGAGGCATTGCACCCCGGGCTGCTAGCAGGCCTACTCGGCCGCTTTGCGCATCGCTCGGCGCCAGCTTTGGATGTCGTCCTCGAACTGCCCGAGCTGGTCCTCGGGGATCGGATCCCCGACCCGGTCGACGCGACTGCGGCGCTCGCCGAGGGCCATCGGATCGAGGCGCTCACCCGCGCGATCGATCAGCTCGAGGCGCAGGCGCGGGACGGGGGTCTTGCCGGTCTGGCCGACGAGCCCGAGGACCGCGCCCTGCTCGACCCGGTCCCCCGGGGCGCGGTCGCCGATCGTCCGCATCAAGTTGGCGTAGCGAACCCGGCGACCGTCATCGAGCTCGAGCTCGACGATCAAGCCGTCGTCGCCCTCGAGCCCGACGCCGCGGATCGTGCCGTCGGCGACGGCCACGACCGGCGCGCCGAGGGGCCGGCGATAGACCGCGCCCATGCGCCCGTCGATGAACTCGATCGCGGGCGCGAGCGAAGCCCGCGCCTCGGGGTCGATCGGGTGCCAGGCGAAGGGTGTGCGCAGCAGCGCGCGCCGCATCGGCTGGCCCCCGTGGTCGAAGAAGCCCTCGTCGGCGCCCTTGGGCTTGTAGCGGTAAAAGGCCATGCGCCCGGCCGCGCCGATGTAGCGGATCGCCAGCAGCTTGCCGTAGCGGTGGAAGTTGCGCCCGAGGTAGCGCTTCTCGACCAGGACCTGGATCTTATCGCCGGGCCGCGTGTCGGCGGTGAAGTCGACCTCGGCGGCGAGGGAGTTGGCGATCATCCGCGCGAGCTCGGAGGTCTGCTCGGCCTCGACCACGGCCTCGAGCAAGCTGCCGTTCTTGGGCAGCTCGACGGCGATGACCGCGACGTCGACGCGCAGCGGGTGCTGAATGTTGCGGACCTCGAGCCCCGTCGGGGTCCGGCAGGCCTGGATCAGGTGGCCCTCCGAGACCTCGATCTCGAGCGCCTGGAGCCCGCCCTCGCGGTCGCCGGCGATCCGCACGGGCGCGCCGCTGCCGGTCAGCATGCCGAGATCCATGGTGCCGCGGATCTCGGCCTCGAGCTCGTCGATCGGCTCGGCCGCGAGCCCGAGCTCGAGCAGCGCGAGGCGCAGCGTCCGGCCCTGGTCGAGCTTGGTCTCGAGCCGGAGGCGGTCGTCGAGGTTGGCGAAGACCTGGACCGGATCGCCGCCGCAGGCGGCCTCGAGCGGCGCGGCGAAGCCCTGCCCGTCGACGCCACCGCCGATCACCGCGGCCTTGGCATCAAAGGAGTCGAGCCCGCCCTCGTCGCGCCACACGAAGATCCACGCGTTGATGAAGGCGAGGACCAGGAGCAGCAAGATCGTGCGGTTGCGAGCCTTGAATTCCTTGGGATCCCGAGCCTTGCCGCGCCCGCGCCCGCGCCCGCCAGCCTCGCGCTTGCCAGGCTCGACCCGACGGTTGCCCTTCGACTTCGAGCGCCGCGTCTTGGCCGACTTGGCCGCGGGTTTGCGCTTGGCCTTGGCCCGCGACCGAGCCCGCCCCTGGCCCGAGCGGCCCGCGCTGCGCTTGTGCGCACCGGATCGGGAGGCGGGTCGCCGAGTTTGACGCTGCTTGGACACCGTCTTCGGCGCTAGCACGGCGGCGCTGCGGACCGAAAGATTTCGCCTTTGGGGGCCTGCACGGCCGCTCAGGTTGCGAGGCCACGACCCCGTCCCGTGGTTCGCGCCCGGACACTTCGCCGCCCCCTCGACCGCGACGTCCTCCTCGGGCACGCCGACGAGGTCGCGCTCGGTCAACCCCGCCCCCGTCGAGTACGACCGGGCAGAGGATGAAGTGGTCACGCTTTCGCTCGCGAGCGTGAGGTCCGTTAGCCGGGTCACATCAGCGCAAGCGCCCAACGCCACTCGCGCCGCCTGGCTGATACCATCTCGCGTAGTGGCGCTCAGCGGACCTGAACGAGAGGCGCGGATCGCCCAGCTCGAGGCGGAGCTCTCGGCCCTTCGTGGCGAACCCGGGCCGCGAGGATCAACGCAGATCGGCCCAATGAGCGCGCGCAGACTCTACGAAGACTGCCCGGTCGGGCTCGCGCTGTGCCGAATGGACGGGCGGTTCATCGACGTCAACCCGGCCTTCGCCGCGATCCTCGGCCGGACCGTCGAAGACACCCTCGCGCTGACCTACTGGGACATCACGCCGCCAACCTACGACGCAGACGAGGCCCAGCAGCTCGACTTGCTCGAGCGCACCGGTCGCTACGGTCCCTACACCAAGCACTACTTCCATCGCGACGGTCACATCGTCGCGGTCCGCCTCAGCGGGCGGGTCGTCGAACACGACGGCCAGCGCCTGATCTGGTCGTCGGCCGAAGACATCACGGACCAAGCCCGCGCCGCGGACGCGCTGCGCGAGAGTGAGCAGCGCTACCGATCCGTGGTCGAGACCACGGGCGAGTGGATCTGGGAGCTCAACCTGGCCCTGAAGCACACCTTCTCGAACCGCGCGGTCGAGCGGATCTTGGGCTACACGGCGGAGCAGTTCCTGGCCCTCGACACCCTGACGCTGATGCACCCCGAGGACGCCGAGGAGGTCGGCAACAAGCTCCCCGCGTTGATGGCGAACAAGCAGGGCTGGCGAGGATGGCTGGTCCGCTGGCGCCACAAAGACGGGCGCTACCGTTACGTCGAGAGCTCGGCCGAAGCGATCCTCGACCCCAGCGGAGAGCTCCGCGGCTATCGGGGCGTCGATCGCGACATCACCCACCGCCTCGAGCTCGAAGAGCAGCTTCGCCACGCCCAAAAGATGGACGCCGTCGGCAAGCTCGCCGGCGGCATCGCCCACGACTTCAACAACCTCCTGGTCGCGATCCTCGGTCACGCGGATCTGCTCGCCGAGTCGGTCAAGCACGACCCCACGGCGTACGAGGATGTCGAGGGCATTCGCCACGCAGGGCAGTGGGCCGCGAGCCTGACCCAAAAGCTGCTCGCCTTTAGTCGGCGACAGATGACCTCGCCCGTGCGCATGGACCTCAACGACGCCACACGGGACTGCGCCGCGCTCCTCGGTCGGGTGCTCGATGACAACATTGAATTGCGCACCGAACTTCACCCCGAGAGCCTGGGCGTGTTCGCCGATCCAGGCGAGATCGAGCAGGTTGTCATCAACCTCGTGACCAACGCCAGCGACGCCGTGGGTAGCCGGGGTACGATCACCGTGCGGACCGCCACCGTCGAGACGGTCGAGGCGGGCGAGGCGGGCGAGGCGGGCGAGACGGGCGAGGCGGGCGACACCGAAGCAGACGAGCGCGCGCTGCTCGAGGTCACCGACGACGGCAGCGGGATTCCCCCCGAGCTCCTGGATCGGGTGTACGAGCCCTTCTTCACGACCAAGGCGGCCGGCGCCGGGACCGGGCTGGGCCTGTCGACCGTGTACGGCATCGTCAAGCAACTCGGCGGCACCATCGACATCGACAGCGAGCTCGGCCGGGGGACCCGGGTCCGCGTTGTCCTGCCGCTGCATGAGGCGCCCGCCCCCGTCGCCCCGGCGCCGACCGAGGTCGGCCCGACCAAGCGGATCCTCGTCGTCGACGACGAGATGTCGGTCGCCGTGATCGTCACGCGCGTGCTCGAGGCGGCCGGCCACGTGGTCGAGGGGGCCCTGAGCGCGGCCGAGGCCCTGGCCGCGCTCGAGGCCGCCGAGCAGCCCTTCGACCTCCTGCTCTCGGACATCGTCATGCCCGAAACCAGCGGCGTCGAGCTCGCGCGTCGCTGCCGAGAGCGCTGGCCTTCCACCCAGATCTTGCTCATGAGCGGCTACGCGCCGAATCAGGCCCTCGAGATGGCACCCACCGAGGTGATCGAGAAGCCCTTCTCTCCCGACGAGCTGCTCCGTCGCGTACGCGACGTGTTCGAACTCAGCCCCTAGCCACGCGCTCGAGGGGCTTCAGGCGGCCCTCGGTCAGGGCTTCGCCGATGATCAGCTGAAACTGCGCCTCGTGCTCATTGGTGATCAGCCCGGTCACCGCGTTCAGGTGGGCGTACACGGCCAACATCAACCACGCGAAGTTCGCCGCCGTCGGCGAGTTGATCGCGCGCAGGACCAGCGGGTCCGCGCCGTACACAGCGACGCGCGTGTCGCCGCCCTCGATCAGCCCGCCACCCACGAGCTCGTGCGGCGACACCCACACCCGCGTCGGCGGCAGCGGGAGATCGCCGAGCACGCGGGGGTCGGGGCGCAGCTCGGACAGCCAATGCTCGAGGTTCCACGCGAGCAGGTCCGACGACATCACCCGGGTCACGTCCCAGACCTGGAGCTCGACGCCCGCATCCGAGCCTGACTCGGCCTCCTCGCCCGAGGCCGCCCCCGAGGCCCCGCTGGCCGAGGCCGGCATGACCACCCGCGACGCCTGGAGGTGGGCGTCGAGCCAGTCGCGGATGAGCGCAGGTGTGGCGTCGCCGGCCGCCAGGACCGCCGACCAATCGAAGGCTGGGATCTCCTCGCCGACGGCGTCGTGATGCTCGAAGTGGCGGCGAAACAGCTCGATCATCCGGTGGCCCGAGACCAAGGTCGCGGCCCCGGTGTCGAACAGCGGCAGGCTCAAGATGCGCTCGGCGAGCTCGGTCGAGACGCTGGCCGAGAGCCCGATCGTCCCGGCGATCAGCGTGAGCTGCTCCCCGGCGTAGGTCAGGAGCACGCGCAGCGCGGCCTCGTAGCGCCCGCGGTCGTCGCCGAGCTCGGGCAGCCGCCCGATCAAGCGCCCGAGCAACCCTGCGGCCTGCTCGTCGATCGCACCGAGCAGGAGCTCGTGCGTGCTCGCGTCCCAGTTCGAGTCGTCGATCGTGATCGAGCCGACGACGCCATAGAGATGCGCGAGCTCGTCGAGGGCCGCGACCGAGCCCCCGCCGCGGGCGCGCAGCTGGATCCGATACTCGGGCAGGCGCGTGGCCGGGATCCCGAGCACGCCCCCCCACTCGCGCTCGAACGACTCGCGGACCAAGAACGCCACGCCCGCGGTCATCGGGTTGCGCGCGGCCTCGACGTCGTCGAGGTCGAAGTCGAAGGCCAGGCGCACGCGGCCGAGCGGCACGAGCAGGCGATAGCTGAAGGCCGAGACCGCGAGCGAGCTCGGGCGCCCCGCGGGCGGACGGCGACCGGCGAGCGCGGCGTTGGTCAGCGCGCCGAGCTCGGCCGAGCCAAGCACGTGACCGTAGTGGACGAGCAAGCCCTCGTCCGAACGCAGCGCGGCGTGGACCTGGCCCAGACCCCAGACCTCGCCGTCGAGATCGAGAAACAGCGGGAAGTCCAGCAGCTCGTGGGTCTCGAGGGCCTCGGCCTTGCCGCTTGCGAGCGCCCGACACCCGTAGCACTGCAGCTGGCGCACGGCCTGGCGACGGTGCTCCTCGAGCTCGCGCGGGTCGGCGCCGGGCTCGTCGGCCTCGCCGAGCATCCGGCGCTTCAGGCCGTCGACCAAGCTGGCGAGGAGCTCGCCGCGGGCGTCCTCGTCGAGCTCGTCGACCTCGCCGACCTCGCCCTCGATCAACAGCGGAAAGTCTGGGTACTCGCGCAGGCCCAGGGCCACGTCGCGCACACGCACGCGCCCGCCCAGCTCCTCGGTCAGCACGTCGCGGGCGTCCACGCGCACGTAGCCGGCCTCGCCGAGCATCGAGATCAAGATCCGCTCGGTCCCCGCGTCGAGGGCCAAGATGCGATCGAGATCGAGACCGTCGAGGTCGGCCGGGACCTCGGGGATCGTGCCGTAGACGAGGCCGGCGGTCTGGTCGGTCAGCAGCGCCAGCTCGCGTAAGCTGATCGCCCGCCCCGAGACCGTGCGCAGCAAGTTCAGCGAGAAGGGATCGAAGCCCGCGACCGCGCGCAACAGCGAGAAGCTCAGGCCCGGGGCCACGCGCCCCGGCCGGGCCGCGCGCAGGCGGGTGACGGTCACCCGCGACAGCACCTGCAGGGCGAGGCGCGCGGCGGCGGTGTTGGGCTCGATCTTGCCGACGGCCAGGCCCGCGAGCGCGCGCTGATCTTGCTCGCGCAGCAGCGGCACCGCGAGCGCGGCGAGGCGCTCGGCCACGCGCTCGGGCAGCTGCTGCGAGCGCAGCCCCGTCGGCTGGGCCGTCGGCAGCTCGACGTCGAGCACCCGCCCGGGGTAGGCCGACGCGAACAGCTGCTGCCCGAGCAGCCGCCCCGTCGTGGTCACGCGCACGAGCAGGCCGCGGGCGGCCGCGCCGGGCTCGGCCGGGCTGTAGAGGGTCGCGCGGATGGTCCCGGTCTCACCGATCATCACGCGCAGCTGCGTCGTGATCCGGGCCAGGAGCTCGCCTTCATTCGCCTCGGGCGCGAGGAAGCCGGCGTCGCGCAGCTCGGACCAGACCCGCGCCCACGCGACCTTGTCGAAGTCCGAGAGCGTGGCCGTGGCCTCGCCCTCCTCGTCGACCTCCGCGCGCAAGCGCAGGTTGGCGCCATGTTTGACGATCTGATCGACGAGGCTGTCGACCGGCGGCACCTCGAGTTCGACCGGCGGCAGCAGGTAGGGCTCGGCCGGGGGCTCGAGCTCGGCTTGGTCATAGAAGCGCTGATCCGCGGCGTCGCCGACCTGGGGCCGCCAGATCTGCAGCTCGCGCCCGCCGAGGACCCGGACCGCGGCGACCTGGGCCCCGGGCACCCGCAAGACCTGAGCGTCGAGCCTCCGCGCGATGCTCTTGGCCCGGCGACCGATCGCCTCGTCGTCGCCCGTGGGCAGCTTGCGATCCGCGGGCGGCACGATCACGACCCGGGGATGCTCGCGCAGAGACTCGCGCAGCTGCGCGGGGCTGTAGGCGAGGCCGTCGACCCCGGTGATCTTGGGCGCCTCGGCCGCCTTGCCGCCGACCAGCGCCTCGGCGTAGGGCCGCAGGCGCAGCCACATCTCTTCGAAGCGGTCGTCACGGACGAAGCCCGAGTGGTCGACGGTCTTGTGCAGGCGATCGAAGCAGATGATCCCGCCGATCTTGTGGCCCTTGATGAGCTCGTAGTGATAGCTCTGGATCCAGACCCCCTGGGTCAGGATCTGAAAGCCCGGCTCGCCGCCGTTCGGCTTGAGCCCGATCGTCCCGTAGAGGTCGCCCTCGTCGACGCTGCGGACCTGCTTGTAGCCGAACAGGTTGGGCACGCGCTGGCGGGCCCAGCCGAACAGCGGCTGGCTGTTGAACACCAGCGGGACCGGGGCCCCGAGGCAGCGCAGCTCGACGGTCGCGTACTCGAGCCCGCCGTCCTCGTCGCCGTGGCGCCCGGTCCCGGCCGCGACCTTGGACCGGTTGAGCTTCCTGGCCCGGACGTAGGTCCCGTTGAGCGCGCCCTCGGCCCGACCGACGTCGACCTGTTCGGCGCCCGCGCGCACGACCATCCGCGCGGTCCCCCCGGGCGTGCCGTCGCCGGACTCGATCACGACCTGCTCGGGCTCGAAGAGCATCAGCGCGTTGACGCCCAGCGCCAGCGAGCGGACGTGGGCGAGGTCGAGGCGCTCTTTTGACGCGAACAAGAAGTCGAACAGCTGGGCGAGCTCGTCCTCGCGCAGCGAGCCGCCGGTCCACGAGATCAGCACGTCGCCGTCAGCGCAGGAGATGTCGACGTAGTCGGCCCCGCCCGCGATCGCGGCCTGGATGATCTCGAGGATGTAAAAATAGGGATCGGCCAGCGCGAAGCGGCGCAGCTTCTCGATCGCGCGGCGGCGGGCGAGCTTGAACTGCTTGCGCTCGGAGAAGCCGCCCTCGCCCTGGCGCGCGCGCGCGATGACCTCGTCGATCCCGGACATCAGCGGCCCCCCCCCGCGGCGCTGACGAAGGCCGGATCGAGCGCGGCGGCGATCAGCGAGGTGTCGAGCTCGAGCCCGCGGTTCTCGTCGAGCAGCAGCGCCTTGGCCAGGCAGTAGGCGGCCATCTCGGGCTCGTGTTCGGCGAGGCGCGAGAGCCCGCGAAAGTGGCTGTGCTCGCAATTGACGGCGGCCTCGGGCCGCTCGGGCCGCTCGTTGAGCATGATCTCCGCGGTCGGAATCGCCATCAGCGGCGCGACCTCGTGGGCGACGACGAACAGCGGCTGGCGGCCACCGGGCGCTCCGTGAAAGCGGGCGCAGACCAGCCCGCTGTAGCCGACCGTCGGCTCGAGCCGACGCAAGAAGGTGACGGCCCGCGCGAACAGGTTGGGCCGCGGGCCGAGGCCGCGCTCGAGCACCGACCAGGCCCGCGCGACCAGAGCCCTGGCCTGGGCCTGGGCCTGGTCCTCGATGAGCTCGACGCCGACGAGCACGTCGACGGGGCGGGCGATCATCTCGCCGGCCTTGACCCACGCGTCGACCTCGGGCGCCCCGCGCAGCTTGTCGCGCAGCTGCGCGAACACGCCCGTGCTCACGAACTCGCGCGACAGGCCGTTGGCCAGCACCCGCGTGACCGGGCCAGCGATCTCGACCGAGTTGGCCCCGCCGAGCTCGTTGGCGCCGGGGATCATGATCACGGGCGTCCCCTGCCCGAGCAGCTGCTCGACCAGCGCCGAGGGCTCGGTGTCGACGTAGACCCGCCCGTCGCCCGCGGCGCGCTCGCACAGCTGATCGAGGGTGTAGGCGCGCCCGTCGAGCCCGAGCAGCAGCGGCGCCGCGCCGAGGCCCTCGAGCGCGTCGGCGCCCTCGCGCGCGAGGTAGCCCATGAGCTCGAAGTAGCGCCCGCGCTCGCTCGTGGTCCAGCGCTTGGGCCCGCCCGTGGCCTCGCTGACCGAGCGGACGAGCGCGCAGATCTCCTTTACCAGGCGCTGACGCAGGGGCCCGGCGGCCGCGCGGATGATCCTGGCCATGGCCTTGTCGTAGTTCTCGTCGCGCATCACGGTCTCGCGCGAGAGCGTGTGCTCGAGGTAGCGCGACTTGATCCGGAACGCGACGTGGGCCAGGCCCGCGGGCACGAGGTCGGTCTTGCCCCTGACGACCGCGAGCGCGAGGCCCTTGTTGTAAAAGCCCCAGACCGGGGCGCGCGAGTAGGCCAGGACGATGTGCCCGCCCTCGTGCTCGACCGAGGTCACGCACTCGCCCTCGACCGAGAAGGGCTTGTTGATCTGCACGTACCCGCCCTCGACCGAGGCCCGATCCTCGAAGTTGATCTCGGCCTCGCTGTGGCGGCACCAGTGGTCGATCGTCTCGACGCTGCGCGCGACCAGATCGGTGTAGCGCGCGCGGTCGCCCTCGAGGAACAAGGTGATCTGCGTGCCCTCGATCGGGGTCGAGCAGGGCGACTTGAAGAAGCTGCGATCCTGATCGAAGAACACCTCCCAGTACTCGCCGTCGCGGCCGGTCTGGACGAGCACGCCCCGGGGCCGGAGCGCGAAGACCGAGACGAAGCCGATGCCGAACTTGCCGATCTTGGTCAGGTCGTGCTCTTTGCCCGACGAGAACAGGGTCGTGAGCTGCTCGTCGATGACCGCCTCGTTCATGCCCTCGCCCGCGTCGTCGACGTGGATCTCGATGACCCCGCCCGCGCCGCCAGCCTCGTCGGGGATGAAGTCGAGCCAGATCTCGATCGCCGAGCTCCCGGCGTCGATGCTGTTTTGGACCAGCTCGCGGTAAAAATCGAGGGCCGACGAGAACTGGGTGACGAGGTTCTCGACCGCTTCGTTGGTGACGTCCATCTCAGCTCGCCTCCTTCTTGTCGTTCTTGTGGTTCTCGGCCTCGGCCCGAACCGTGCTCCCAGCGTGGGTCGCGCCATCCACGATCACCGCGGCAGGGACCCCGCCCCCGCACGCGTCGGCGCGCGGCCCGGGGATCACGATCCGCTCGGAACGCGAGGCGCCGGCGTTTCGCTTGGTGATCTCTTGCAGGGCGACCTCGGCCGTCACGATCCCGGTTGGGACCGCGATGATCCCGTAGCCGAGCAACATCAGCAGCGACGCGATGAGCTGGCCGGGCACGGTCACCGGGGAGATGTCGCCGTAGCCGACGGTCGTGAGCGTGACGATCGCCCAGTAGATCGAGCGCGGGATGCTGGTGAAGCCGCTGTCTTCGACGTCGTGCTCGAGGAAGTAGAGCAGCGCGCCCTGGATCACGACGATGATCAGCAGCGTGCCCAGAAACACCGAGACCTTGTAGCGCGAGGCGACCAGCGCCCGGAGCAAGCCCCCGCCCTCGCTCGCCATCTGCCCGAGCTGGAACACCCGGAACACGCGAAACAGCCGCAGCGCCCGGACGATCTGGAGCGCCTGGGTGTCGGCGAAGATCAGGCTCAGGTAGGTCGGCAGCAGCGAGAGCAGGTCGACCAGGCCCATGAACGAGAGCGCGTAGCGCTTGGGCTCGCGGACGACGACCAGGCGGGTGACGTACTCGACGGTGAACAGCGCGGTCAGGACCCACTCGAGCACGCGCAAGGTGTCGCGGTGGCGCGCTTCGAAGATCGTCACGGTCTCGAGGCTGATCGCCACGATGCTGAGCAAGATCGCCACGAGCAAGGCGATGTCGAACAGCAGCCCCGCGCGGGTGTCGGTCTCGAACACGACCGTATAGACGCGGGCACGCCACCCTTCCTCGGGACGACTCTCCGGGTCGAAGAAGCGCACGGACGGGAGTGTACAGACTTTCCCGGGGATCAGCTCAGCAGGCGCTCGAAGGCGGCGCAGGGGCTCGGTCACGGTCGAGGGCTCGCTCCGCACGGGCCCGTCGAGGGTGAGCGCGGGCGCGATGCCAGCTCCTGAACCCGGGCCCGATCCTCCGGATGCACCGCTGCAAACAACCCTTCGGGCGAGGCTTCCTCGCGGGAGCTCGCGGCGCCTCGCGGAAGCTCGACGACCCGCGCCCGGAGGGTCTCCTCGTCCATGGACGGGCGGGGGCGCGAGCAGTATGGTAGCGAGCCTGGCCGAGGCCGAAGGCGGCCAGCGACACCGTGACAAACGAGGACAAGGCAGGGCGGGCACGACGGCCTCGGGCCCGCATGATCGCCGAGCTCAGCGGCTACGCCCGGGGTCTCGCGCGCGCCCCGTCCCTCGCCCTCGACTGGCGCGCGCTCCCCCGCGGGCACGCCCCGGTCCTGGTGATCCCGGGCTTCGCCGCCGCCGACGCCTCGACCCTGGTCATCCGCGGCGTGCTCGGGCGGCTCGGCCACCCGACTCACGGCTGGGGTCTCGGCCGCAACCATGGCAACCACGCCAAGCTGCTGCCGCCGCTGATCGAGCGCGTCGCCGAGCTCGCCGAAGCGCACGCGCAGCCGATCACGCTGATCGGCTGGAGCCTCGGGGGCATGTTCGCCCGCGAGGCGACCCGCGCCGAGCCGCGGCACGTCGCCGCGATCGCTACCCTGGGGACCCCCGTCGTCGGCGGGGGCGCGGGCGCGCTGGGCGTTCCGATCACGGCGATCTACAGCAAGCGCGACGCGGTCGTGCCGTGGCAGCAGTGCATCGACCCCAACCCCGCCAACGAGGTCGAGTACATCGAGGTCGACGCCACTCACCTCGAGCTCGGCGTGGCGCCGCAGGTCTTGAAGATCCTGGCCTCGATCGTCGCGCGCTCGGGCTTGCGGTCGTCGCGAGGCGAAGCCGGCCCGGCCTGAGTCGAGCGCGGCGCTCGGTTCAGGGCGAGCTCGAGTCTGGCTCCGCGACCAGGTCCGGGCGGACCCCGTAGCTCACGCTACTGCTACCGCTACTTTGGACCCCACTCGAGCAACGGTGTCTGGTAGTAGAGCACCGTCGTGCCGTCCACGATCTCTCGCCTTGAGTAGTAGAGGATCCCTCGTAGCTCGCCGACCCGCTGAGCGACTTCCATCGCCAACTCTGCATCGTCGTCCGGCTGAGCGACATCGGGCCATAGCTGCGCGACATCGAACGTGAGCCAACCCGACGCATCGGGCACCGTCGATAGTTTGGCCCCGAGTTCGATGTCGGCAGCCACATCGAAGGGCTGAGTCAGGCCCGATTGGCCCCAGACCGCCTGCTCGTCCACCAGCAGGTAGCCATCGTTCGTCGCAACAGTGACGTGTACCGGGACGCTGACCACCATCGAGCATGCTAGTTCCTGGTCGATGACAGTCAACTCGTAGGACTCTCCAACGAAGTTGATGGTCGTGGTGATCTGCGTCGGCGTGTCTTCGTCGAGCCAAACCGCCGCATGTACACGGGTCCCTGGGAGTTCGGCTATCGCATCGTGGAGTTCCGCGTAGGCGACGGCTTCGCTGTCGAAGCGCACGAACAGCGACTCCTCGGCACACTCGAAGGTTGAGGAGTCGCTCTCATCCTCGTTCCCGGCAGGTGAGCACGCCCCGACGACCGCGGCGGTGAGGAGAAGGGCAGTGAATCTCACGTTACCAATCATAGATCGGTTCGAGGATCTGCGGTACCGCCCGCCACCGCGGCCGAGGCCAGCCCCAGCTGGCCCGCGTTCGCTCGACTTCGCCGCGTGACCGACCCGACTCTGAACAGCTCGTGATGGTCGAGCCGTGTCTCGGCCGAGCCTCGGCTCACGGGGCTGGCCAAGTTCGGGGGCGACATCGACGATGCGCGGACCCTCGATCATGCACTTTGACGCCCACGCCCTCGTCAACGACGAGCGTGCGGCGAGAGCTCCGGGCCGAGGGCCTGCCCGCCTCCGCCTGGGCAGAAGTGATCGTGTTGGGCGATGGCGAGCAGGTTCCACTGCCGAAGGACCCAAGGCCTGGCGCTGGCTCGGTTGGGGCGCGGCCGGCGACGGACCGGGCGTTGATCGTCGTATCGTGGGGGCGATGACGACACGTCGGCCGGTCCGTCGCGGTGGGCTCCGGTACCTGGGACGACCCGTGACTGCAGCGGACTACGGGCTCGCCTCGACCTCGAGCATCATGGTCGTCAGCAGCGACCGCTCCTCGCTGGACAGGGTCCGCGTCTTGCTGAGGTGGATGAACACCATGTGCGCGACCAGGGCAAGCAGCGGATCCGAGCCGGCGCGGTCGGCCTCTGTCATCACCCCGTGACGCTCCATGTTGCAGCCCTTCCACAGGGCGGCGTCGCGACCCGCGGGGTCCATCGTGGCCAGCGACTGCATCAGTGCTTTCGCGTCGGATCCACACACCTCGTTCAGCAATCCCGGGTTCTCGAAGAGGCTCTTGGCGAGCAGCGCTTCGTGCATGTCGGGGTCAGACTCCGTGATGGCCTCGAGCCCCTCGACCAGCGATGGCGGGAGGGCAGCCTTGTCGATCTCGACGATGGCCGCGGTGGCCAGCGCCGGCCGCATGTCGGGGGCGACCGTGGCGATCGCGTCCATCGCCTTGGTGGCCTCGCCTTGCTTGCCCGCATCGACCGGCTTCTCGGGTGCCTTCGCCTCGGCCGTGGGCTCGCCCGAAGACTTGGCCTTCTCGTCGCCGTCACAGGCCACGGACAAGAGCAGACACGGAAGCAACAGCGCTCGAAAGCTCATGGCCCGTGACTATCACGGGACAGAGATGATGAGAGCCGCGCGCTGATGGCGCCGGAGCACTCGGCTGGCACACGAACCCGGAGCTCCTCGGCGCCAGCACGGTGAAGAGTGAGCACTTCCAATTCCAACCCGCGGGAACGGCCGTCCTGGAGAGTCACGCGATGCGAGGAGTCCACCGGCAGTTCGTGCTCGCCCGCGGTCGGCGGGACGAAGGCGGTGAACATGACGGGGCCCGACCCGCGCAGGTCGTCCCCACAGGGATCCTCGACCTCACTCTGGGTGAGCATGACGATGATCGGAGCTCGCGGCTCGTCGTCCGAATAGCTGACGGAGTACGCGTGGGTCAGCGTCCCCGCCCTGGGCAGCTGTTGTCGGCGACCAGGGCCACGCGCCCGAGGCCGAAGGTCGAGCGGCGCACGATCCGGCCCCCGACCTCGCGCATGGCCGCGTCGAGCTCGTCGAGACGCCGCACCATTCGTCGAGCGCGAGCGTGGCAGCAGACGTCTGGCGTCGTTGTCGAGCTGCGCCACGACCCTGGTGCGATACGACCCAAACAACCCCGCCGACGCGATCATCGACGTCGACCTGCGCGTGGGATGGGGCTGTTCATCATCGCGGGTGTGTTCATCGAGTAGTTGCCTGCTGGCAACCGGACTCAGAACTGGGCACGCATCACCTCACGAATAAGTAGACGAGGTAGCTGGCGAAGCGACCGCGCTCGAACCCGGCACGAAACCCCAGAGCCCTCACCCGTGGACGTGGCTGCTGCAACGGGTGTTCGCAGTCGACATCATGGTCTACTCGCGTTCTCGCGGCTCGATGAAGCGGGTCGAGATCACCAACGAGCGCGACGCGATAGCGCGAGTCCTCACCACCGCTCGGCTCGGGTCGAGGCCACCACCACGGTCGAGGCCACCACCACGGCCGGGGCCGCCGCTCCACGGCCAGCTCGAGCTGAAATTCGCAGCCTGAGCGCCGCGATCCCAACCAGCTTTGCGTTGGCTTCGCCGTGTCTCGAACCGCGAGTTCGACCAGGTGAGGTGCGAAGTTGTTCACGCCCATCGCCCTCCCCGGTCGCTCGTCCGGGCTCGGCGACTGATCCTTGACCGAGGTCTGGCTCACCCGGCACAGATGAGTGACTGGCGTCACTCCGACAACCGGTTCTCGTCACCAGACCACCGTTTGAAACTCCTCTGCGCTGATCACCGCGATGAACTACGCTCCGCCGCCATGACACATCCAAAAATTTCGACCTTGTTGACGGCGCTCGCGCTCGCTGTGACTGGCTGCAGCGACGACGCCACGAGCTCGCCATGCGAAGACGAAACCGGCGACGGATACGACGAGACTACAGAAGGAACGACGGACGATCCGACCGACGATCCGACCGACGATCCGACCGACGATCCGACGGGCGATCCGACGGGCGATCCGACGGGCGATCCGACCGATCCCCCACCGAGCTGCGGTGACGGTGTCGTAGATGAGGGCGAGGACTGCGACGATGGCGGGGAGTCGGCCGAGTGCAACGCCGACTGCACGAGCGCCGCCTGCGGTGACGGCATCATCAACGCCAGCGCAGGCGAGAGCTGCGACGACGGCGGGGAGTCGGCCGAGTGCAACGACGACTGCACGGCGGCCGCCTGCGGTGACGGCATTATCAACGCCAGCGCGGGCGAGGTCTGCGACGACAGCAACACCGACGACCTCGACGGCTGCAGCGCGACCTGCCAGTCCGATGAGACCTGCGGCAACCTGCACCTCGACCTCAGCACGGGCGAGACCTGCGATGACGGCAACGAGATGGCGGGCGACGGCTGCGACGCGTGCGCGGCCGAGCCCTTCCAGGTGTGCGCGAGCGAGGTCCCCGTCGACATCACCGACAACATGACCGTGATGTCCATGATCGACCCGCCCTTCCCCTACCTCGTCACCGACGTCGACCTCGCGATCGACATCACACACAGCTCGCTCGATGACCTGGACGTCGAGGTGACGCACGGGGCGACCACGGTGCTGATCGCAGACAACTTCGACAACCAGATGGGCCCCGGCAACGCCTGCACCGGCGACGACATGCTCGCCATCGTCGACGACGACGCGAACATCTCCCTCGAGGCGGCGTGCGTCGAGCCGGGCCCGCCCGCGATCGACGGCCGCTACGCTCCCGCCGAGAGCCTGTCGGCCTTCAACAACGCCGACGTCTCGGGCTCATGGACCCTCTCGATCAGCGACGCCAACGAGGGTGAGCTCGGCGCGCTCGACCGTTGGTGCCTCAACCTCAACGGCTTCGGCGTCGAGCCGAGCCGGCTGTACTGGGCCACCGCGAACTCCTCAGTGTGGAGCGTGGAGGCGGACGGCGCCAACCCGACGGAGCTTGTCGACGGCCTGCAGAGCAACTTCGTGGTCGCCACGGATCCGGCCAACGGACACATCTACTACGATCATAGTGCCACCATCACCCGGTTGGACGCCGACGGGGCCAACCCGGTCGACATCATCGCGGGTAACAACGTCTTCGGCCTGGCCGTGGACTCGAGCGCCGGCTACCTGTTTTGGTCGGAGTTCGACCTCGACCAGGTCATGCGCGCCGATCTCGACGGCGACAACGTGATGGAGGTCGGCGTGGCCGGCAGCCCCTCGGGGATGGCCGCCGACCCGGTCAACCAGAAGCTGTACTTCATCACCTACAACAACACCCAGCTTTATCGGGTCAACTACGACGGCAGCGACCAAGAGGTCATCGTTCCGAACCTGGGCGGACAAGGGGTCGCGGTCGCGGTCAATCCCGCGGCCGGCCTGGTGTACTACTCGAACCGGGCCGACAACATCTTCGTCGCCGACCTCGATGGGGCCAACCCCAGCGTGCTGCTCAGCGGGCAATCGAGCGTCCAGGGCCTCGACATCGACACGGAGTCGGGGCTGATCTACTGGGTTGCACCGTTCGCGAGCATGATCCGCAGCGCCAACCTCGCTGACGGTAGCAACGTCCAGGACGTCACCATGAGCAACGGCACCGGCTGGGGGTTGGCCTTCATGTAGGGTCGCCGAGCACGAGCGCGGTCAGCCCCTGAGCGACCGCGCTGTGTGCACGGATTCTGCCCGTGCATGACGGGCAGAGTCCGCATTTTTTTGCACGAATGCGCCACGACCGTCGACTCGGCGCAGCGGCGGCAAACAAAGTGGGCGAGGCCATGCTCGAGGATGCCGCAGCGCAGGTACGCCCCTCGATCGCACGCTCGAATTCGTCGAGCACGCCGCCCAGGCGAGCGGGAGGGTCTGCACTCACCTCGAGCTCGGCGTGGCGCCGGAGGTCTTGAAGCTCCTGGCCTCGATCGTCGCGCGCCCGGGCTTACGGTCGTCGCGAGGCGAAGCCGGCCCAGCCTGAGTCGAGCGCGGCGCTCGGTTCAGGGCGAGCGCGAGTCTGGCTCCGCGACCAGGTCCGGGCGGACCCCGTAGCTCACCAAGGTCGCGGTCCCACGCTCGCGCAGGGCCTCGGATCGCTCGGGCGCGTCGTGGGCCAGCGCCCGAGCGAGCTCGAGCTCGATGATCGCCGCGTGGACCTCCGCGCCCTCGGGCCCCTGCGCCAGCGCCAGCGCGGCCTCGAGCTCCTCGACCGCGCGCTGCTGCTCACCCTCGTCGAGCGCGAGGCGGCCGAGCTCGATCCGAAGCATCCATGCGAAGGGGTGGACGCTGCCGTCCTCGCGCGTGACCCCTTGCAGCCCGAGCTCGAGCTGCGCGTGAGCCTCGTCGCGACGACCGAGCTCGCGCAAGGCCGCAGCCAGCAGCGCGCGGCACCGGGCGAGCTCGGGGCTCTTGGAACCAAACACCGTCTCGCCAGACTCGACGAGCTCGCGGGCGTGGTCGTAGGCCGCGTCGAGATCGCCGTCGTGGAGCGAGACCCTCACGAGCGCCGCGAGCGGTCCGACCCGGCGCAGGTCGACGGCCTCGGCCTCGGCGAGCCCGTACTCGGCCTCCGCCACGTGGCGGCGCATGCCCTCTTCGTCTCCGAGCCACCACGCGACCCGGGCGAGCTGGCCGTGGACGGCCATGCGCCGCGTATCCTCGCGATCGAAGCTCTGCTCGTAGACCGCGGCGGCGTGGACGAGGTGCGCCCAGGCCTGGCGATGCTCGCCGACCCAGGTCAAGAGCAGGGCGAGGTTGCACTCGGTCGTCGCGTAGTCCGGGTGCTCGGTCCCGAGCTTGGCCGCGCTGACCTCGAGGCTCGCGCGGGTGTGTCGGATCGCCTCGCGAAACTCACCGGTGACCGAGCGCAGCGCCCCCAGGTTCTGGCGGCACGCGCTCACGTGCGGGTGATCGGCGCCGTAGAGGCCTTCGAGCTCGGCCAGCGCCGACTCGAGCAGCTCGATCGCGCCACGCACGTCGTGGAGGCGAAAGCGCACGGAGCTGAGGTTGATCCGGGTCTTTGCGATCAGCGGGTGGTGCGGGCCATAGGCCTCGGTCCACAGCTCGATCGCGCGGCGGTACTCGGCCCCGCCGCGGGCGTAGTCCCGACCCGATCCGACCAGCACGTTGCCGTAGCTGACGTGGACCTGGCCCCGGAGCGAGACCACACCGAGCTCACGCGCCTCGATCAGCGCGCTCGCGGCGTCGAGCTCGGCCAGGGCCTGATCCCAGTGCTGCTGGCGCTCGTGCAGGGCCGAGGCGCAAAGGTGCACGCGCACGGCCTGCGCCGGCGCGCGCTCCGGATCGACGCGGGTCTCGAGCAGCTCGCGGATCGCCAGGGCCTGGTCGAACTCTCCGCGGGCCGTGTCGATCGAGACCAGGTCGGTGAGGATCAGGGTCTCGAGCTCGGGGTCGTCGGCCCGCGACGCGCCCGCGAGCGCCTCCATGCTCGCGTCGTAGGCCTCGTCGGGGCGGCCGAGCTCGTACAGCAAGTGCCCGCGCTCGCGCTGCGCTCGCCCGAGCCCGGCGAGGTCGTCGAGCGCGGCCGCCCGGGCGCGGGCTTGCTCGGCGGCCTCGAGCCCCGCGGCGTAGCGGCCGAGCTCACCGAGGACCCGCGCCTGGGCCAGGGGCTCCTCGACGCTCAGCAGCGCGAGGCGGCGCTCATCCCCGAGCACCGCCCGGCCCTCCTGTGCGTCGATCCGACAGCTCTCGGGGTCGTCGAGCGCGAGGATCGAGTCCCGCGCCCGCGCGATGAGCTCTGCGTCGGCCCCGAGCAGGGTCTCGCTGAGCCCGGCGATGCTCTGCAGCCGCCGGTCGAGGCACAGCAGCTCCTCGCTCATGCGCTCGACCGGCACCTCACCTTCGATCATCGTCGCGCGACAGACCTCGCGCCGGACCGCCGCCCAGTGGACGAGCTCCTCGTCGAGCTCGACCGCGACCTGCTCGAAGGTCTCGGCCGCGAACGCGACCCCCGTCGCCTCGAACGCCGCCTCGACCTCGGCCCGCCGTCTCTCGTCCCAGACCCCCTCGAACTGATCGTCTGGCAGCGCGCACGGGTCGGCCTGGTCCTGGCCGGCCTGAGCCAGACCAACGCCCGCCCCGAGCAAGCCCCCGACCAGCCCGATCCCCGCGACCCACCTGCGCCGGCGCACGCGGGGGTCGTCGTTCAACACCGCGAGCAGCTCGTCCATGCTCGCAAAGCGCCGCTCGGCGTCGAAGGCCAGCCCCCGCACGAGCGCCGCGTGCACGTGCGGGTAGCGGGTCGGCGCTGGCGCGAAGCGGGGCGGCCCGGCGTACTTGGCCACGAACAGGCTCTTGGAGTCCTTGCCCTCGAAGGGGCGGCTCCCGTGGAGCGCCTCCCACAGCGACACGCAAAACGCGTACTGGTCGGCCCGGCCGTCGGCGCCGAGGCCCTGGTGCTGCTCCGGAGCCATGTACGCAGGCGTCCCGACCACGCGCGCGCTGGCCTGGCTGTCCGCGCCTCCGCCGAGCCCCCGGCCGACCTCGGCGAGGCCAAAATCGAGCACCCGGACCCGGCCGTCGGCGCCGAACATCAGGTTGCGGGGCTTGAAGTCGAGGTGGATGAGCCCGCGCGCGTGGGCGGCCGCGATCCCGCGGCCGGCCTCGGTGAACACCCGCAGCACCTCTTTTGCCGCCGGCCTCGGCTCGCTCGCGATCCACTCGGCGACCGTCGGGCCAGCGAGATGCTCCATGACGATGAACACCCCGACGACCGCGGCCCGGTCGGCCTCGGCCTCATCCTCGGCCCCGAGCAGCCCCGCGTTGGCCGAGCCCAGCGTGTCTTCGAGGCGGCCGACATCGTGGATCGCAACGACGTTCGGATGGGACAGCTGAGCGAGGAGCTGGGCCTCGGACAGGAGCTCGTCGCGGGTCGCCTCGTCCGCGTCTCCTGGCCGCGCGCGACCGTGGACGACCTTGATCGCCACGCGGCGATCGAGCTGGGGGTCGTAGGCCGTCCACACCGTCCCGAAGCCCCCACGACCGAGACAATCGAGGAGCACGTAGCGGCCGAGGCGATCGATCAGACCGACCAACCCGCCGATGCTGCCGGCCTGGCTCCCGCTCGCCGAGGTCGTGTCCCTCGAGCCCGAGGTCCGGATGACCTTGGTGTCGACATCAGCGGCATCCACGCTACCTAACGTATCAGCCGGGACCCAGGAGGCCGGGACCCGGCCCCATGTTCGAAGCCGCAGAAAATTCAGCGCGACCCAATTGGCCGTGAACGGATTGCCGACGCATTCAGCGGGCGCGAAAATGCTCGGGTGGCGCCCAGCTTCGCCCTCCGCGATGACTGAGCCTCGGCAACATCACCACAATGCCGCGACACCAATACGCCTCATCGACCCCACGAGATTGGCGCGACGACACAAGGTTTTCGCGCGCCCCTCCACATGCAGCCAGCACATCATCACATCATTGGACGCTCGGGGCCTCGCCGCTGACCTCCGGCCACGGCTGCGCGGCGCTGCGCGGCTCCTCGCGCGACGCGAGCGCGTCACGAGCCGCGCCAGAGCCTTGGGCCCGAGCTCAACCCCGCGACGACTCGTTCAGCGCGATCTTGAGCCTGTCCAACTGTCGCTTCACCCGGCCAGCGACGTCCCCGGTCAACTCGAGGTGAGCCAAGGCCTTGTCAATTTCGGTCAGGGAGAAGGCCTTGATGCTCGGGTTGAACCACGACAGCGCCGTCACCGTCCCCCGAGCCATGCGCGACTCGAGCATCACCGCCACCCGCGGTGACAGCCCCTCATTGATCTTGTTGAGCATGCTGCGCTGGGTCCCGCTCGGGCCGCCGCCGAGGGTGTAGACCAGCACTCGGGGCGTCTCGTAGGTCTCGAGGATCTTCCTCGCCGCGCCGAGGTAGCCCTCCCAGTCGGTAGCGTCGGGGTCATCGGGACCGTGGACCGCGAGGTGTACGTCGTCCACGACCGCGCACGCGAGCCTCGGCGATGCGTATTCGATCGTCATGAGTGGATCCAGCATCGCACCCGACGACGAAACGGGGAAGGGGCCCCCCGGCGAAACCGCGCCAAAGACGCGGAGCGAAGCTGCCCCCCTCAGCCGCCGATGTAGCGTCCCGGGGCGAGCACACCGCTCGGATCGAGCAGCTGCTTGAGCTCGCGGACGAGCGCATCGGTGTCGCCACGACCTTCGGGCAGGGCGTCCATGGAGTGGATGCCGAGCCGCCACGGGATCCAACCGCGGGCGATACACGCGTCGAGGATCGCGTCGTGGCACGCCATGGCGCGGGCGTCATCGCCCTCGACGTCGCGGTCGTAGATGAGCAAGATGATGAAGTAGGCGACGCGCTCGTGCTGGACGACCCAGCTAAACAGCGGCTCGAAGCCGTGCGCGCTGATGAGCTGCTCGACGATCCTGGACGCCTCGGCGACCTGCGGGCCGTGAAGCGGGATCAGCGGGCACGCCCAGATCACCCCGCAGCGGTCGCGTTCGGGGCTCTGAAAGCCCGGCGTCGCGTCCCGCTTGCGCCAATACATGCTGCGCTGGCTCGCGACCGAAGGCCGACCGCTCATCATCGCGAAGGCCGTGCTCACGTCGCCGAAGGGCGCGAGGGTCGAGGGCGATCCCTCGAGCAGCAGGTCGCGGATCTCCTCGCTGCCCTGGGTCTGGAAGGCCACGGCCAGGGTGTCGGTGACGGGTCCGAGGACCTCGTGAAGTCGCGCGGCGTTGCCCTCGGCCTGCTTGATGTGGGCGGAGTAGAGCGTCGTCAACCCGAACCATGCGCCGCCTTCGGGCATGAGCGCGCCGAGGTCCTCCCGCGTCAGAGGTGGGGTTTGGTGTTCCCATGGGAACAGACCGCGGGCGGAGAACGCTCGAAAATCGTTCCAAATTCCAGCCCCTGCGCCGAGCGTCCCCTCGAGCCGGAGCTGGCGCATCGCATCGATGAGCGGCGCCAGGCCAGCGGGGTCATCCACGCGGAAGCGAGCGATCTGCAAGACCCCGGGCCGGGGCTTGAGCCAGAAGGTCATGCGCGTGACGACCCCCAGGTTCGACTGGGCGAAGAGGCCGTCGAGGCTCGGCCCGACCCCCCAGCGATGGAGCGTGGCGGTGGCCGCCCGATCGAAGCGCGACATCCCCGTGTGGACCACCCGACCGTCGGGCAGCACGACCTCCAGACCGCAGGTGTGGGCGACGCGGTCTCCGTAGGGGCCGACCCCGTCGCCACGCTCGAGGGCGTTGGCCAGCGGACTCGACCACGGCGACGATCCCGTGATGTTGAAGAAGTAGCGCGAGCCCTGCTGATCCAAGAACTCGACGACCTGCTCGAAGGTGACGCCCGGCTCGATCGTGAGCGTCCCCATGTCTTCGCAGAAGTCGACGATTCGGTTCATCCGGCCGAGGTCGAGCACGCCGCATCGATCCTCGACCGGGACCCTGCTGCCGAGGCCCCAGTTGCACCCGCGGCTGCTCGGGTAGAGCGCAACGCCGCACGCGGTCGCGACGCGCAGGCAGCCCTGAACCTCGGCTCGGGTGGCCGGCCTCAGGATGACCGGGACGCGCTGATCGGTCGCGAAGGTCGCCGTCTGGGCCGCGCGGCGTTGGTCGGGATCCGTCAGCACCTGCTCGGGGCCGAGCAGCTCCGTCCACCCTGCGCACGCCCGCAGCCACGCGTCATCCGAAGTCCTGGGGGTCATCACCTTCATCACCTGACCCTCGCTCATGACGCCGCCATGGATCCGCCGCCGACGGCGTAGAGCGAGCGCGGACGCGCGGGCGCGACCGCGCCCAGCCCGGGCGCGTCGCTGTGCATGGGCACGACCAACAGATCCACTTTGGACGTGGCGATCGCGGTCGCACGGGTGACGGCCGGCCACGCACCGAGGTGGACGAGGTCTCCGGGGCCAAACACGGTCAGCGAGCCCCGGTCACCGAACACCTCGACCTCGCCGCGGACCACGATGTGGGCCTCGGCTTGCCGGGGCTCGGGGACGCGCTCCCCCGGACACAAGAACACGCGTTCGCAGCCAGGAAGGACCGACCACGCGGTGTGGCGGTCGACGAAGGCGCCGAGGCGACCCGCGAGCTTGTCCAGCTTCAGGATGACCGGGACGAAGGGAATGTTGGTCGGCTCGTGGGTCAGGACCCCGGCGAGGGGCTGAAAACCCAGCTCGAGGAAACCGTCGAGGACCTCCGGGTTGACCGTACCGAGCAGGTGGGTCAGCCCGCTGTGAACGGCTTGGTAGATGCACATCCCCAGCAAGGAGGTGGTCAGGCGCGGCATCCCTTGCCACTCGCGCTCGACAGCCAGCATCGAGCCGCTGCCGACCTGGGCGTCGGCGGGCAGGTAGGGCGCAAAGTCGAAGTACTCGTTGGCGTGGGTGCCGGCTCCCAGATCACGGCCGAAGCGCACGGTCCCGACCGCCCGCCCGTCGACCTCAGCAAGCATGAGGATCGTGCCCGGGAGCGCGTCGAAGTGGTCGTACAAGCGTCCGTGGGGACGGGGCTCCATGTAGCCCCCCTCGTCGACGTACACCTTGTGCCGCAGGCGGAACAGTTGGTCGATATCCGTGGCTGAGCGCGCAATCTTTACATGAACCGACATGGCGTCCCTTTCCGTACAAGAGGAGTGATTCCAGTGACACTGTAATCTGAGGAGACACCCCGGTCAACACTTTTGCGGTAATAAATCCAGGATTTATGGATTTTTGTACGTGCACATCGCGCGATCTTGCACATATGCCGCTAAATAAACCGGATTTGACGATCAGCTCACCACGAGCTCGATAATGAGCACATCACGCCGACCTCCACACCCAGCCAGATTCCACAAATGCTGGAATTACAATTCTGTTAGCACTGGATACCGTGTGCGAAATCGCGCCGCGCCTGTACCACCGTACAGCCGCAACTGTCCCGATTCGTACAGCTATGACCGATCAACCACAATCGCGTGGTCGACGCCTACCCACGCCTGGCCTGCCCGCGAAGGGGGTCCTCACCTGATCGGGATGCAGACCGGCGCTTTGTCGGAGTCGTTGGCCTCGTCGCACTCGTTGAGCTCGCCCTGGCCCATGCCGTCGTCGTCGACGACCGCCCACACGACCGCGCCCTCGAGGGCCTGCCCGCTGTCGAGGGTCACGGTCTCCTTGGCCCCGGCCGGGAGCTGGTTTTGGGTCTCGACCGTGCCGAGGTAGCCGAGGGTCTCCTCATAGAACGAGACGTTGACCCCGGCCCCGACGCCGAGGCAGCCGAGGTTGGCGACGTCGACCGAGAGCACGAGGTTGGGGCACATCAGCAGCTCCGCGCGCATGTCGAAGAGCACGAGGTTCGGCGCGCAGAAGTCCGAGGCGCCCTGCACGTTGCGGCGGTAGCCATTGTAGGGATCGTCCATCGGGAACAGCCACGAGCTCTCCTCGTGCACCGGGATCGAGCCGTCGATCCCAACATTGGTGATGTGGTAGCTGTGCTGGTTCCAGACCGGGCGGGTGCTGACCCAGTTGTCGAGCGCGTCGCCCCAGATCTCGATGCCAGCGTCGAGGCCCCAGGAGACGTCGGAGTTGGTCGAGAACACCAGCTCGGCCTTGAAGTCGCCGTCGACGTCGGCGACGACCGGGTACTCGGTCCGCGTGCGCGAAGTGTTGGGATCCTTAAACAAGACCTCGGAGTCGTCCATGACCCCGTCGCAGTTCGGGCCCGGGGGATCGAGCTCGCAGTCGGGCTCGACGCCGGGGTAGATGCGGATGAATTTCTCGTCGTTGTAGATGACCTCGTTGCGGCCGTCGCCGTCGAAGTCGAACACCGAGGAGCCGGTCACCCGCGAGGAGTCGTCCTCGGTCGCGGCCCGCCACAGCTCGGTGAAGGTCACGCCGTCGAACTCCATGACGATGTAGTTGGTCGAGCCCGCGGTCGCGACGTCGGGCTGGCCGTCACCGTTGAAGTCGGCGATGTTGGGCGCGCCGCCGCGATCGGAGGAGCCAGGGATGTTGGCCTGATCGATCGTCGCCCCAGTCTGGCCGTCGAGCGCGTAGATGTTGCCGCCGCGGACGAGGATGACCTCGGCCATGCCGTCGTCGTCGAAGTCGGCGACCCCGCAGCGACCGTCGCCGACCTGCGCCTCCCACCAGATCGAGCCGCTGAAGTCGCCGCCTTCGACCGTGCCCGTGGTCTTGTAGGCCGTGTTGCCGCCGATCAGCTCGGGCCGGAAGTCGCCGTCGAGGTCGGCGACGCAAGAGATCGGGCCCTGGCCGTCGCGGCCGATCCCAGCCCCGCCCTCCCACAGCAGCGCGCCGTTGTTCGAGTAGACCGCCGCGCCAAAGATGATCTCGGGCGGCCCGAAGCCGTCCATGTTGGCGATCGCTACCGCGCCGCTGTTCTCTCCGCCGACGAAGGCGTCGGAGGTCCACATCGGCGTGCCGTCGTTGTCGATCGCCACGAGGTAGCCGCCCGCGCCCTGCACCACGACCTCGGGGAGCCCGTCCTCGTCGATGTCGCCGACGGCGGGGTTGGCGGTCGAGTCGCTGTGGAAGGCGGGGTCGGTCACCGACCACAGCTGCTCACCGGTGGCGCCGTTGATCGCCCGGACCACGCCCTGGCTGCTGATCGTGTTCGCGATGTAGGTGTTGAAGATGATCTCGGGCACGCAGTCGCCGTCGAGATCGGCGACGACGGGGATCGACGAGACGTGGACGTTGGCCGGCGCGTCGGCCGGTGGCAGGTGGGGCCAGGTGACCGTGCAAGTGCCGTCCATGCAGACCTCTGCGGTCTGACACGCGTCGTCGTCGTCGCACGCGACCTGCTTGCGCTCGCCCCAGGTGAACTCGGGCCGCGGCGCGAACTGGCTGGGCGGCGGGATGTACTGACAGTTGGGGTCGGCCAGCGAGGGCACGCACAGCTCGAGCTCACCGTCGCAGGTGTAGCCGGGCTCGCAGGTCGACATCGCCTCCTTGGTCGCGCACGAGAACTCCTCGCACGGTCCATCCGGGATCACGCACTCGCCGAGGTAGCAGACCTGGTCGCCCTCGCAGCAGATGTCGGCCGGCCCGCAAGCAGGCACGCCGCCGCAGTCGTCGGCGCAGGCGCCCTCGAAGCAGACCTGCCCGCCCTCGCAGCACTCGTCGCCGCACTCGAGCTGCTCCTCGGTGCACATCGGGCCCGAGGTGTCGTCCTCGCTGGTGTCCGAGGTCTCGGCGTCGGCGCTGCCCGAGTCCTCGGTGCCCGCGGTCACGCCGACCGTGGTCAGGCCGGTCCCCTCGCCGGCCTCGTCAGCTTGGACGCCGTCGTCACCGCAGGCGGCGACCGCGCACGCGACGGCCAGACCGAAGCACAGGTTGAGGCTCGGGCTCGAGAAGATCACAGGCATTCGCATGCCCGGAGCGTACCGCCTGGCGGCGCCCCGGGTCACGGGGCCTGGCCCACGCCGTCGCGGAGGCTCAGGGCCGCGGTCCGTGGTGGTGATCGACCGACCACTTCCGGTTCTCGCCCACCGCCGAGCTCCCGCCACAGGTCCCCCAGCCGCAGCGCTGCCCCTCGGGCTTGCAGCGCGTGCCGTCCTCGGGGACCGCCTCCGGGCACTTGGGGTCGACCTCGCGGCAGGCCCAGCGCGGGTAGCTTTCCTCGGGCAGCAGCTCGACGCCCGTGCACGGGCTGGTGCAGTGGCAGTGGGTCCGGCCGACCACGCACCGCTCGCCGAAGTTCGCGCTCGCGCGCCCGGCCGCACACTCGCTCGGTCCGAGCTCGCTCTCGAGTTCGCGGTCGACGGCGTCCGCGTGCTCGGCAGCGCCGTCGCCGGTGTCGGGCGGGGCCGCGCCCTCGTTGGGGTTGCAGGCGACCAGGCCCAGCAGCCCGGGGTGCAATGCATCGTGTCGCCTCGCGCCGGAATTTTCGCCGAGAGCGCGAAGCCAAAACGCCGCTGTACCGGGCGTACTGCAAGTTTTGGCGACAAAGCCCTCGGCGAAAAGGCCAAGCGAGGCGGCGCGAGGCATTGCACCCCGGGCTGCTAGGAGCAGGCGCGTCAGCGACATGCCCGGAGTGCACTACACCGACGGTCTCCACCGTGGCCCGAACCCCGGCCACCCCCACAATGGCCCGAATCCCGGCCACTCTCGAGACCCCAATTGGACCCTCAGAACATTGCCGCACTCCCCTTCAAATGGCATTGGATCAACATGCCCGGCCCCATCCACCAAGGTCTCCTTTTTCTCCTCAAACAAAACCCATATCTGGTATTCGATCTCGCCCATGACTTCGACACCCAAATCCCTCCCCAACACAACAAATTCGAAATTGCATCCAACGAGATACCCAGCCCAGCAAAAGATGGGAACATTCTTCATGCCGACTGGCTCGTCGCCGCTGTATGCGAGAAACAGCCCGCCCTCCGCCGCGTCGCGGGTCTCGCGGTCGAGGTTCAAACCACCGACGACGTGCTCAAGCTCTACAGCTGGCTCAGCTACGCCGCTGGCGTCCGCAACGTGTTCAGGTGCCGTGGCTGGACGATCGTGTTCGCGCCCGACGCCGACGTCCGGCGGCGCGCCCAGAACATGTTCGCAGCCGAACCACGCGCATCACCGTGGTTCGTGGAGCCTCACATGCTCCCGCCGATCCACGACGTGGAGCAGGCGGCCAAAGACATCGACCGGGCGGTGCTCACCGCGGTCTTTCATGCGCGCTCCGAACTCGGGGTGGCCTGTATTCGGGCCACCCTCGAGGCCATGAGGAAAGTGGCGCACAAACACCGAAGGGTCTATGGTGACCTCATGCGCGCGATGATGACCGAGGAACAACTCGAACAGATCCCCGAGCGCCTGTTCGAGATCGACGACGAGGCCCCGCTCGGCCCGATGGAGTTGACCGGCGCCTACTACGTCCGGGGTCACCGCGAAGGCCGCGAAGAAGGCCGCTGTGCGGAGGCACGCAAGCTGATCTTGCGCGTGCTCGAGCGCCGGAGCGTAGCCCTCGACGAGGACCAACGCCACCGGATCGAGACCGCCAGCGATCTATCAACCCTGGAGACTTGGCTCGACCGAGCGCTCACAGCGTCGAGCACGGCCGAGCTCTTCGGGTCGCGGCCAGACGATCAGGACATCGGCCGGTAGACCTCGCGCTCGCTCGGCTCCTCGCCGGCCAGAAACTGGGGCCGCTGGTGATACTCCTGAAGCGAGACCGCCTCGAGCACGCGGCCGCCGACGCGGGCCGACTCGATCGCGTAGGTCGCCGCGTGGGCCCCGGCGATCGTCGTGAAGTAGGGGATGTTCGCGCCCAGGGCCGTGCGCCGAATCGACAGCGAGTCGCGGATCGCCTGCTCACCCTGGCTGGTGTTGATGACCAGCGCGACCTCGCCGTTGACCATGCAATCGACGATGTGCGGCCGGCCCTCGAGCACCTTGTTGACGGTCTCGCACTCGATCCCGGCCCCACGCAGCTCGGCCGCGGTCCCGCGCGTGGCCAGGAGCGAGAAGCCGAGGCGGCGCAGGTGCTTGGTCACCGGGATCACGGCCTGCTTGTGGGGATCGCCCACGCTCACGAACACGACCCCCGCTTGGGGCAAGTTGACCCCGGCCCCGGCCATGCCCGCGTGAAAGGCCGCGCCGAAGTCCATGGCGATGCCCATGACCTCACCGGTGCTGCGCATCTCCGGCGACAGCAACACGTCGACGCCGGGGAACTTCATGAATGGGAACACCGGGACCTTGACCGAGACGTGCTCGGGCACGCGCTCGCGGACGCCGAGCTCGGCGAGGGTCGCCCCGGTCCCGACCAACGCGGCGATCTTGGCGAAGGGCGTGCCGGTCGCCTTCGACACGAACGGCACCGTCCGTGACCCACGCGGGTTGACCTCGATGATGTAGAGGCGCTCGCCCTTGAGGGCGTATTGAACGTTCATCAGGCCGACGACGCCGAGCTCGCGGGCGAGGGCCACGGTCGTCTCGCGGATCGCCGTGACGATCGCGGCCGAGACCGAGACGGGCGGCATGCAGCAGGTCGAGTCGCCCGAGTGGATCCCGGCCTCCTCGACGTGCTCCATGACCCCGGCGATGACCACGTCCTTGCCGTCGGCGACCGCGTCGACGTCAAACTCGATCGCGTTGGCCAAGAACTCGTCGATCAGGACCGGGTGATCGGGCGAGGCCCGGACCGCGAGGTTCATGTAGTTGGTCAGCTGCGCGTCGGAGTGGACGATCTCCATGGCCCGGCCGCCGAGCACGTAGCTGGGCCGGACGAGGACCGGGTAGCCGATCTGGTGGGCGATCGTGAACGCCTCGTCGGACGAGCGCGCGACGCCCCAGCGCGGCGCGTGGAGGCCGAGGCGGCTGACGAGCTCGCCGAAGCGGCCGCGATCCTCGGCCCGGTCGATCGAGTCGGCGGCGGTCCCGAGCAGGCGGTAGCCGGCGCGCTCGATCGCCGAGGCCAGCTTGAGCGGGGTCTGGCCGCCGAATTGCACGAGCACCCCGACGATCTCACCGCGCGCGCGCTCGGTGTCGAGGATGTCGAGCACGTTCTCGCGCGTGAGCGGCTCGAAGTAGAGCCGGTCGCTGGTGTCGTAGTCGGTCGAGACCGTCTCGGGGTTGCAGTTGACCATGATGGTCTCGAACCCGGCGTCGCGCAGGGCGAACGCGGCGTGACAGCAGCAGTAGTCGAACTCGATGCCCTGACCGATGCGGTTGGGCCCGCCGCCGAGGATCACGACCTTCTTGCGATCCGAGACCGCCGACTCGTCCTCGTCTTCGTAGCACGAGTACAGATAGGGCGTGTGGGCCTCGAACTCGGCCGCGCAGGTGTCGATGACCTTGTAGACCGGGCGGATCCCAACCTGCAGCCGGCGCTCGCGGACCGCGTCTTCGGAGGTCTGGCACAGCGCGGCGATCCGCGGATCGGCCAGGCCCGCGCGCTTGGCCTCGAGCAGCAGCTCGGCCCTGCAGACCTGCCCGCGCTTGCCCCTTGCGATGCGCTGCTCGAGCTCGACGATCGCGGCGACGTGATGCAGGAACCACGGGTCGATGCCGGTCCGCTCGTGGACGGTGTCGATGCTCATGCCCTGGCGCAGGGCCTCGCCGATCAGCCACAGGCGCTGCGGCGTCGGCCGGCTGATCAGCGACTCGAGCCGATCGAGGTCGCGCGAGCCGAGCTCGACGTCAAAGCCCCAGGTCTCGGTCTCCATGCTCCGCATGGCCTTGCCGAGCGACTCGCGGACCGTGCGGCCGATCGCCATGGCCTCGCCGACGGACTTCATCTGGATCGTGAGGGTGTCGTCGGCGCCCTTGAACTTCTCGAAGGTGAAGCGCGGGATCTTGGTCACGATGTAGTCGATGCTCGGCTCGAAGCTGGCCGGCGTGACCTTGGTGATGTCGTTGTCGAGCTCGTCGAGGGTGTAGCCGACGGCGAGCTTGGCCGCGAACTTGGCGATCGGGAACCCGGTCGCCTTCGACGCGAGCGCCGACGAGCGGCTGACCCGGGGGTTCATCTCGATCACGATCATCCGGCCCGAGCTCGGCTCGAGCGCGAACTGGATGTTGCAGCCCCCGGTCGTCACCCCGATCTCGTCGACCACGGCCCGGGCCGCGTCGCGCATGGCCTGGTACTCCTTGTCGGTCAGGGTCAGGGCCGGCGCCATCGTGATCGAGTCGCCGGTGTGGACGCCCATCGGGTCGAGGTTCTCGATCGCGCAGATGACGACGAAATTGCCGCTTTGGTCGCGCATGACCTCGAGCTCGTACTCCTTCCAGCCGAGGACCGACTCCTCGATCAGGGCCTCGGACCGGAGCGACTCCGACAGCGCGTGCCCGGCCATGTGCTCGAACTCCTCGCGGTTGTAGGCGATCGCGGCCCCGGCCCCGCCCATCGTGAAGCTCGGGCGGATGATCGCCGGGAAGCCGATCTCGTCGAGGGCCGCGCGCGCCTCCTGCATCGTGTGGACGTAGGCCGAGCGCGGCACGTCGAGGCCGATCTCGATCATCGCGGCCTTGAAGCGATCGCGGTCTTCGGCCTTCTCGATCACCTCGAGCGGGGCCCCGAGCAGCTCGACGCCGTGGTGCTCGAAGATCCCCCGGCGCCCGGCCTCGAGCGCGAGGTTGAGCGCGGTCTGGCCCCCGACGGTCGGCAGGACCGCGTCGGGCTTGGCCTTGCGCAGGACCTGATCGAGATCCTCGGGCGTCAGCGGCCGGATGTAGGTCTCGTCGGCCAGCTCCGGATCGGTCATGATCGTGGCCGGGTTGGAATTGATCAGCACGACCTCGTAGCCCTCTTCGCGGAGGGCCTTGATCGCCTGAGTGCCAGAGTAGTCGAACTCGCAGGCCTGACCGATGACGATCGGGCCGGAGCCAAGGACGCAGATTCGCTTGATGTCGGCGCGACGGGGCATGGAGGCTCGCTCGATCGCGCGCTACTTACCTGGTCAAAGGACCACGCGCAACGGCGCTACCTCCGTGTCCGCGAGCAGCCTGTGGCGCATTGCACCCCGGGCTGCTAGCGCCGCGTGAGCATCTTGCCGTCGAAGGCGTGGTCGTCGTCGAGGTGCTTGCGGATCACCGCCGCGTGCTCCGACAGGTCCCAGCCCAGATCCGCGAACCCGTCGAGGATCCGCGAGCACAGCCGGACCGAGTCCTCGCCCGCGGCGTCGAGGTGTTTGATGAGCGCGCCCTTGGCCTGCTCCTCGGCGTTGGTGATCAGCGCGTCGACGCAGAAGAAGCGCACGTTCTCGTCGGGGTCGTCGAGGTAGGAGCTGAGGATCTCGCGGACGCGCTCGTCCTCGATCTCCTTGATGTGGGTCAGCATCTGGAGCTTGGCGCTGGGGTCTCGCTCGTAGACCGGCGGGTGGAACTCGAGCAGCGCGTCGAGGATCTCCCACTCTTCGCGCTCGTTGGCGACGTCCTCGACGATGCGCAGGGCCCAGGCGATGCCGTCGGCGTCCTTGCAAAAGCGCTTGATCGGCCCGAGCAAGGGCTTGCCGATCGCCGAGAGCCGGTTGTAGAGCCAGCCCTTCTCCTCCTCGTCGTCGATGCTCTTGCTCGCGTTCATCTCGAAGCGCTTGAGCAGCGCGACGTAGGCGTCCTCGCTCTGGCGCTCGAGCGCCTCGCGCTCGGGTGACCCCTCGGCCAGCTTCTCGGCCTTCTCCCAGCTCTGGGCGCCGAGCTTGAGCAGGTCTTCCATCGCGCCGTAGCGATCGACGGACTGGTTGTACTGGTTCGTGATGCGCTTGGTCAGCTTCTCGACCCGAGTCTTACCGCGACCGGATCCGAACAACATGTCTTTGAGTCCCACGGCTGCCTCGCTGCGTCGATTGCTTGGATGCCCCTCGGGCGCGGATGCGTCGGACGGAGCTCTCGTGCCGAATTCTCGGCTTTTACCTCTTGGACCCCGGCCCGGCAAGCATCAGCCGGTCTCGGTCCCGGCGTCCGTGCCAGTCTCGGTCCCGGTGTCCGTGCCGCCCTCTGTGGTGTCCGTGGTGTCCGTTTCGGACCCCGTCGCGCCCGTGGTCTCGGTGCCGGCCGAGTTCCCGCCGAGCGCGCAGCTCCCGAGCGCGGCCTCGATGTCGGAGCCAATCCGGTGGCAGCAGTTGTCGGCCTCGCACTTGTAGTCCGGCGGGCAGCTGTCGTCGCCGTCAAACTCGCAGGAGAACAGCACGTCGTCGGACGGCGGCGTGAAGCAGGCCGCGAGGCCCAGGCCAAGCGCGAGGCCCAGGCCCAGGCCCAGCCCGAGGCCCGATCCCAGGCGCGCGCGCGTCGACCGTGAGCTGCGTGCGATGACGAACATGGCCATGTCAAAAGCGGAGGCCGAGCCCTCCGAGGCCCGGGTCGAGCCGCACGCGCGCGCTCTCGGAGCGGGCGGCTCGGCGGCGGCGGACCCCGTCGACCGAGAACAGGGCGATGCCTGCGATCAGCGTGGCCCCGCCCGCGATGATGAAGCCCCGCGCGATCCACTGGTAGGTCTGGCCCTGGCTGAGCAGACCCTCGTAATCGGCGGCCACGGGGCCGTAGAGGGTCGTGCGGCCGGTGTCGAGGTCGAAGCTGTAGGCCATGCGCTCGGCCTCGTCCTGCCGGGTCTCGGCGATGCCGGCCAAGATCCCGCCGGTCGTCGCGAGCGCGACCGCCGAGAAGGTCGTCCACCAGCCCGCCGCCTGGAGCTTGGGCACGCGCTCGGGCACACCAGCGAGATCGCTGTCGAGGCTCTCGCCCTCGAGGTCGGACTGGGCTCGCGCGGCGTTGGGGTCGTCGGGATCGACGACGGCTCCGGCCACGCCGCCGCCGGTCGGGACCCCGCTCGGCTCGAGCTCGGTGACCGTCGGCTGGAGGTCGCCCGGGGTGTCCCCCTCGGCGCCCGGCTCGGCCCCGCTCGCGGGGTCGCCCGCGCCCGGCTCGGCCTCGGGCTGTGACCCATCCGCGGCCGGGTCCGCGGCGGGCGCAGCCACCGACGGCAGCGGGGCCATGGCCACCGCCAACGCGAGCGCCGCGACAGCGACACGCGCTCGTCGGCGTCGGAGCGGGCCGGCGGCGCCCAGGACCCTGGGGCCTTCGATCGGCGGGGCGAGCATGCCGGCGGGAGAATAGCGGCCCGCTCGGGCGCGGCAAAGCCCCCACGCGTGTCCGTCGCAGCTCACAAATGCTATGCACCTACCCGTGGGCCGAGCGCACGCAGCGAGTAGGCTACTGAGGACGAGGACCTCACGCCCGGTGGTCTTGGTCGCCACCGCGCTCGCGCTCGGCTGCCCGGGCCCGAGCGGCACGGGGGGCGGCGCCGCGGAGGCGACCAAGTATCCCCCGGCCTCGGTCTACGAGATCGATCCGCAATTCTCGGGCGAGTGGACCGGCGACGTCGACGGGCTCCGGGGCACGCTCAACATCGGCGAGCTCGACGAGCGCGCGCTGTTCGGCTCCTTCGTGACCGACGACGGCGCGACCGAGTACACGCTGCTGCTCGCGCACACCCACGTCGACACCGACGAGGGCGGCGAGGTCCCGAGCAACCGCGCGACCTTCACCTGGCAAGACGGCCTCGGCAGCCGCGGCAAGGGCTGGCTGCTGATCAACCGCGAAGACACGGCGCTGACCGGATCCTTTGGCTACGGAGTCGCAACCGAGGGCCTCGGCGAGTGGAGCTTCGTGCGGGCGGGCTCCTAGCAGCCCGGGGTGCGAGCAGCCCGTGGTGCGGGCGGGGAAAGCTACCCGCCGCGCGCTCAATTGTGCGGGATCCTCCGCAGCTGGCCTCGGGCGTCGGCGGTGCCCGGCGAGCTTGGAGCCCGGGTCCTCACCGGCAGCCCGCGGCCCCACGCGATCAGCCCGAGGACGACGAGCATGCCCAGGGGCGCGATCATGCCCAGGCCATCGTAGAACCACAGATGGGTCGCGGCCGCGCCGAGCATGATGACCATCAAGCCGACCGCCGACCAGCCAGCGGTGCGCTTGAACAGCAAGCCGACCGCGCCGGCCATCTCGAGGATGCCGATCCCGGCGTCAACCCCGGGCGGGTAGCCCCACTCCTCGAATTGCGCCTGCATCCCGTCGCCGAGCTTGTAGGCGCCGAGCGTGAAGAACAGCATGGCCACGAAGATCGTGGCGAGCCACAGCACGATGTCGACGGGCTTGCTTCGCTGCGTCATCCCGACGCAAACGAGAGCAAGTGTCGTGCCGACGGCGCGGGCGGGCTCAGTGCACGAACAACTTGCCGGTCGCGGTTGGGTCGATCTGACCGCGGATGTCAGCCTGAGCGTGGAGCGTGATCGTGCACGCGCTCGTCGTCGTGTCGCAGTGCTCGGGCACCGGAACCTGGACCGTCAGCTCGCGCTCGTCGCCGGGCCCGATGTCTTGCTCGACCTCGACCCGGGTCTGCCCGAGCAGGTCGCGGCTCCACGCGGGCATGAGGTGGTTGCGCTCCTCGAGCTCGCGGGCCTGCTCCTCGGTCAGCGCGAGGCCCTGGGCGTCGGCCCAGTGGCGGTGGCGGACGATGACCCGCAGCACGATGCCCTCGACCCGCGCGGTCTTGGTCCCGCCACGGATCTGGAGCCGGGCCTCGGCGGTGCCGCCGGGGGCGACCTGCGCGGTCCAGCCCTCGTCGTCGTCCATGAACTCCACGCGGGCGCCCTCGTTGCCCAGCGTCTCACGCATCTTGTCGGAAAAGCCCATCGTGGTCTCGCGCTCCTGCTCGACCCACAGTAACAGCTGGGGTCACGGCGTGCCCGCCAAGATCTATTTGGCCGGCAGTTCGGCGTCGCGGGTGGCGCCCGCGGGCACCGTGCGGGGGTCGTTGAGCGTCTGCGGCGGATGCTCGAAGGCCTTGCCGTCGGTCCGGATCAGCTCGTCCTCGCCATCGCGGCCGCCCTCGACGACCTTGGCGAACTGAAAGCGAAAGTCCGTCCCCGTGCTCACGCCCTTGCCCGCGTCGAGCATGAAGCCCATCCGCTCACGCATGAGGTGGGGCTCGCCCGCGTCGACCCAAAAGTACAGCGCGCCCTTGATCTCGCCGTTGATCAGCTCGCCCTTGGGGCTGACCCGGCGCACGCGGCCGGCGTACTCGAGCTCGGCGCGGGCGCCCTCGGCCGTGTCCTCGAGCTTGGAGAGGCGCCAGGTCAGCTCGCGGGTCACGAGCGCGCCGCCTTGACGGGTCCGGCACACGTCCTTCCAGATCGCGCCGACGCCGACGGCCTCGGCGGGCAGCCGAATGCAGTAGAGGCGGTGGACCTGGCCGAGCATCTCGCCGATC
The DNA here is from genome assembly GCF_002994615.1 of Enhygromyxa salina. Classification (GTDB taxonomy): domain Bacteria; phylum Myxococcota_A; class Polyangia; order Nannocystales; family Nannocystaceae; genus Plesiocystis; species Plesiocystis salina_A. The sequence goes on from NZ_PVNK01000148.1 coordinate 58,769, forward strand.
TTCGGCGAGGCGTCGCCGACGACGGCGGTGTCGGTGATCCGCAGCCCGCTCGCGTCGACGCGGTGCGAGGTCCCGATCCCGGCGACCTGCTTCTCGTCGGCCTCGAGCCCGGACCCGGCCGGGGGCTCGGCCTCGTAGTTGCGGTACGCGTGGGTCGCCAGGCAGGTCCGCGCCGCGCCCTCGCCCTCGCAGTCGCTGAGCGTGACGTCCTCCTCGCGCGCGAAGCCGGTCGGCCTGTCGATCAGCGGCAGCTGCAGCATGCCGATCGTGGTCACGCGGTAGCGCGCGCCCTCGTCGAGGGCCAGGCGCAGCTCGACGCGCTTGTCCTCGGCGCCGGGGCTCAGGAGCCGGGCCGGGCCGTCCTGGGCCGGGATCGGGATCCCGTTGGCGTCGAGCTCCCACTCGGGCTCCTCGGGCTCGGGCGCGTTCCCCCCCTCGGCGTCGGCGCCGTCGGCCTCGGTGGTCTTGACGACCTCGGGCGCGCTCGGCCCGGCGTCGGCCCCCGCCTCGGCCTGTTCGTCGGCCTCCGCGAGCTTCGCGAGGTTGGACTCGTCTTTGGTGCAGGCGGACGCAGCGACCACGAGCGCGAGCGCGGCGAGGATGCGGGTGGCAGGACGGGGCGGCACGGACGCCGAGAATGGCATGCGTCAGGGCCCAGGGCCACGCCGACGCCGCTGTGCACCCAAACCCCCGGATTTTGCCCGGATTCGGCGGATGCGGCCCGATGCGGACGAACAAGAGCTACGCGGGCCCGAGCTCCTCGAGCATGGTGCTGACCACGCGGCGTTCGGCGGCCTCGGCCTCCGCCCGAGCGCCGAGCCTGGCGATCTGCCCGACCGCCGGTGACGCGTTGACCTCGAGCACGGTCGCGACCTCGACGGGCTGATCGAGCGGGTCGCCGCCGTCGACGAGCGGCAGGCGCAGATCCACGCCCGCGTGACGCAGCCCGATGTACCCGGCGATCTCGTTGGCGAGCTCGACCCAGCGCTGCGGCAGCTCGGGGACGAGCTCGCCGACGCAGCAGTGGTGCAAGTTGTAGATCGTGGTCGCGAAGTCGAGGCGCCGCCCATCCGCGAGGACCGAGTCGGGGCTCAGCTCGGCCCCGCGCAAGGTCTCGATCCACGGCGCGCTGGCCCGCAGCTTGGCCGCGAAGCTCGGGCTGCGCGCGCGGGGATCGGCGCGCTCGTGGAGCTCGATCAGCGTCGACCGCCCGTCGCCGACGAGCGCGAGCGGACGCCGGACATAGGCCAGCAGCAGCTCACGATCGAGGACGTCCACGCGCAGGTCGAAGCCGGGCACGGGCACCTGCGCGAGCGCGAGGCGGCCGACCTTCCACGCCTCGCTCAGCGCCCGCGCGAGGCCCTCTTCGTCCTCGACCACGATCACGGCCCGCCCGCGCGAACCACGGTTGGGCTTGACGATCAGCGGAAAGCCGTGACTCGAGGCCAAGGCGAGCGCGGGCGCGAGGCCGCGCTGATCGGGGTAGGGGTCGTTGCCGAGCGAGTCGAAGATCACCTCGGGCCCGAGGCAGCGCGCGCTGACGGGGACGCGGACGCCGAAGTGAGCCAGGACCCTCGCCGTGTAGTCCTTGTCGAGGGCGATCGCCGCGGCCGCGTGGTCGTTGATCGACGCGTGCGCGCCGTGCAGCACCCGCCTTCGCCCGTCGCGCTCGAGCAGCCACAGCCAGCCGGTCTCGGGGTCGAGGCACTCGACGCGCCAGCCGAGCTCACGAGCGATGTTCAGGCGCAGCGCGATCGTCGGCGTTCCGGGCTCGGGCTCGGGGGTCACGCGACGAAGGTAGACCAGGTCGGGCCGCCGCGCGGAGAATTCCGCCCCCGGCTCGCAACCGGCGCAGGCGCCGTCAAAGCACGCTCTCGGGCGCGTGGTTGTAGTGCTGTTCGACGAAGCACACGAGCGCGTCCATGTCGGGCGCGTCGAATTCGTAGACCCAATTCCAGGCGACCGCGGCGAAGCGGGGCCCGTCGAGCAGGGGATCCTCGGTCATCAACATGCGCCGGTCGGGCACGGCCGCCATGACCTCGCGGAGCAGCTCGAGCTCCGCCTCGCAGCCCTCGGGGCAGTTGTAGACCAAGACGATCGCGCCGTGCTCCATGTTGTGGACCCAATGGCCCCGAGCCACGGGCGTCTCGTGCTCCCCCCAGGTCTCCCAGGTCGGGTAGTGATCACCCGAATGCGGCGGGTTGTTGGTCCACTCGATGTCGCTGCCTTGCTCGACGTGAATCCCACCTTCGCTGCAAAAGCCCTCGCCAATGATCTCGGCGCAGCCCTCGATCTCGCTTGTCTCGGCGATCTTGCAGACGTCGCCGTCGCCGTCGCCGTCGCCGCCGCTGGTCTCGGCGTCGCCGTCGCCGTCGCCGTCGCCCGCGCCCTGGGTGTCGCCCTCGCCGGCCAGATCATCCGTACACGCCGACACGGAGCAACACAGCACAGTGACGAGGCAAGAGCACAGGCGCAGGCGAGACATGCGTCCTTATAACACCCGGCGCATCGGGCCGCGAACACCGGGTCCTGCAGCCTCGCCCGGGATGCGCGACCATGGCCCGGCATGACCGCCGACGAGCCCGACTACCTCGGCCCCTACCTCCGCGCCGTCGCCAGTCACGGACCCGGCTTCCCCGCGTTGCTCTACGGCTCCCGCGACATGCAGCAGCGGCGCTTCGCGGTGTTCACCGGGAGCATCGCCCTCGCCGGCCGACGGATCGCCGATCTCGGCAGCGGCCACGGCGATCTGCTCGCCTGGCTCGACGAGCAGGGCCTCGACTACGGCAGCTACGTCGGGGTCGAGGCCGTCGCCGAATTCGACACCATCGCCCGCGAGCGCGCGGCGGCCCGCGAGCTGCCCCGCGCGACCTTCATGCGCGGGGACTTCGTCCGCGAGACCGCGCTGTTCGACGCCCTCGTCCGCGAGCGCTCGATCGACACCATCGTGCTCAACGGCTCACTCAACACCCTCGACGAGGCGCGGGCCCTCGCCGTGCTCGAGCGCGCGTGGACGGCCCTGGCCTCGCGCCCCGCGGGCGTGCTCGGGTTCAATTTCTTGTCGGGCGGAGACGACTGGGAGCGGCCACCGACCCGACTCCCGCGACGCGACACCAAGCGCTGGCTCGCCTGGGCGCTCGAGCGGACCCCGCAGGTGATCTTCTACCAGCACTACCTCGGCGCCCACGATGCCACGTTGATCATGCACCGCGCGGGCTAGCAGCCCGGGCTGCTAGCACCCCGGGCTGCTAGCACCCCGGGCTGCTAGCAGCCCGGGCTGCTAGGCCTGGCCTGGTCTGCCCCGCTCCCGCAATCCTTTCGGCAGCCCCCACGCCAGGCTGCACCTCGGTCATCTCAGGCTATCCTCGAATTTACGGTGGAGTCGCCCCGCGACATTTGAGGCTGGACATCATGACAAAGAGTAACAACACGATAAGCCGATCGTTCGCAGCACGGTTCACGCTGCTTGGGCCTGGACTGCTCTTACTGGGCTGCCCGGAGGCACCCCCCGATATCGACCCGGGCCCCGGGACCGGCAGCGATGGCATCGACATCAGCGACAGTGACACCAACAGCAACAATGACGCGAGCACGACCGAGACCGAGGACGGCGCGGACGCCGACGAGACCGACGACGGCGAGACCTCTTCAGGCCCCAGCCCGAAGCCCCCGCCCGATCCCGACGCGTCAGCAAACCTGTTCTCTCACGACTACCTGCCGGTCTATCGAGTCACCATGCAAGGAGCCAATTGGCCCGAGGCGTGGGACCATCTCATGACCCAGATCAGCCCCGACTCCAAGTGCGACGCGCGGCCGTTCAGCGAGGCCGACGTGGCGTTCGAGAACCCGTGGTCGGGCGAGACCGAATTCTACGATGACGTCGGATTTCGCATTCGTGGCCACGACCTGCCCGAGCAGATCCTGGCCCAGCCCGACGAGCGATACGGCTTCAAGATGTCCTTTGTCCGCTACACGCCGGGGCGGCGCTTTCATGGCCACAAGCGGATTAACTTCTTGTCATCCGAGCGCGACGACACCCTCATGAAGCAGTGCCTGGTGTACGAGCTCCTGCGCGACTTCAACATCCCCGCCCCGCGCTGCAATTTCGCGGGCGTGTACGTCAACGATGACTACGTCGGCGTGTTCGCCCACGTCGAGGAACGCGACGACCGCAGCTACGCCAAGAACCGCTTCCCCGACGACCCCGACGGCAGCCTCTACGAATTCGGCGACTGCTGGGGCGACGAAGAAGACGCGCTCGCTGACCTCGGCCCCGATCTCGAGCCCTACCTCGACACCTACCAGCTCGAGGCCGGGACCGACGAGGTCGACATGCTGTCGGACCTGATCCCATTCATGCATTGCGCCAGCGCGCCAGATCAGGACTTCGTGCCGTGCATCGAGGACCACATTCACCTCGACGAGTGGCATCGGGCGATGGCCGCCCACTTTGCGATCTCCGACATGGACGGCTGGGCGCCGAGCAGCGCCAACTTCTTGCTCTACCACTACGGCCCCGAGGACACGCCGCGGCGCTTCGTGATCTTCCCCTGGGACGTCGACCGGGCGTTCAAGGATGATTGCTACAAGAACGACGATGAGGGCAACAACCACACGGGCCCGTGTCACATCCTGGGCCGGATCTGGGAGGACGGCGCGTCCCCCGAGCTGGTCAATCGGCTGCGAGAGCCGCCCTTTCGCTCGGAGTTTTGCGCGGCCGCCGAGGCCTTCGTCGAACAATACTTCAACCCCGAGGCGGTCAGCTCGCGCGTGAGCGATCTACGCCAACGGCCGCGGCTCGCGGCCAAGCCCTTCGAGGGGCTCGCCGCGCCGTCCCTCAACGACCTGATCAAGGCCGATCCGCTGTGGGACTACGAGCGCTTCGTCGACGGGGTCGAGGAGATCACCGGGGACAAGGTCCCCGACCGCCACGCGGCGCTGCTCGATCAGATCGCCGAGTGCGAGCTGTCGCCGCTGGTCGACAACTGACCCCGGGCCGCGCGCTCAATCCCCACGAGCGAGGGCCGCGGCGCTCGGATAGTGGACCCCCGTGCGCAGCTCGGACACCTCCCACAGGCGCCGGGCGTCCGCTTCACTGCGCGCGGCCCGGCTCCGGCTGACCCGCTTGGGGTAGCCCCACATCTGATACAGCCCGCGCGGACCGTAGTAGTCGCCGGACTTCACGCCGGGGTCGGTCGCGGCCCGCAGCGTGGGCAGGGCGCCCTTGGCCGGGGCCATCCCGAGCAGCGGGTTGAGCAAGTTGGCGAGCTTCCAGTGCTGCTGGAGGTTGGTCCCGGTCCAGCCCGGGTGGGCGGCGGCCGCGATCACGTCGAGCCCGGCGGCCGCGAGCCGCCGGCCCAGCTCCGAGGTGAACAGCAGATTAGCGAGCTTGCTCTGGCCGTAGGCGGCCATGCGATCGTAGCCCCGGGCCTCGAAGTCGAGGTCGTCGAAATTCATCCGGCCCTGGCGGTGGGCCTGGCTCGACACGCTGACGACCCGCGCGCCCGGGCTCGCGCACAGGAGCTCGAGGACGAGGCCGGTCAAGGCGAAGTGGCCGAGGTGGTTGACCCCGAGCTGGAGCTCGAAGCCCTGCTTGGTCGTGCTCGCGGGCGGGACCATCACCCCCGCGTTGTTGATCAGCAGATCGAGCCGCTCAAAGCGCTCGCGCGCGGCGGCGGCGAAGCTCCGGACCTGGTCGAGGTCCGCGAGGTCGAGCTCCATGACCACGAGCTCGGCCGCACCGTGCTCGGCGAGGATCTTGGCCTCGGCCCGCTCGGCCCGGGCCACGCTCCGACACGCGAGCACGACCCTCGCGCCCCGGCCCGCGAGCGCGCGGGCGGCCTCGAAGCCGATCCCGCTGTTGGCCCCGGTCACAATCGCGAGCTTGCCGGTCTGATCGGGGATGTCAGCGTGGGTCCACTTGGCCATTGTCGCTCTCTTCTCGAGTCGGATTGCGCGGCGAGCGCAAATGTCGGCGCCCGGGCGCTGCGGCAAACGATCGCTCGCGCCCTTGTAGGCCGAGCGTACCATCGTCGCCATGTCTAGCAGCCCGGGGTGCAATGCATCGTGTCGCCTCGCGCCGGAATTTTCTCCGAGGGCGCGAAGCCAAAACGCCGCTGTACCGGGCGTACTGCAAGTTTTGGCGACAAAGCCCTCGGCGAAAAGGCCAAGCGGGGCGGCGCGAGGCATTGCACCCCGGGCTGCTAGCGTGTCGCCCCGCGTTGTCTGCCTAGTCGCGCTGGCCGTGCTCGCGTGCGGCCGCCAGGAGCCCCGCCCGAAGCCGACCGAGGCCGAGGCCCCGCTCCAGGCCCAGGCGCCCGCCGCCCCGACGTCCGAGCCCGAGCCCCCGACGCCCGAGCCCGAGCCCCCGACACCCGAGCCGAGCTCCACCCACTTCGTCAGCCTCTCGGACATCCACTTCGACCCCTTCCTCGACCCGCAGCTCGTCCCCCAGCTCGCCGCCGCCGAGGCCCCCGAGTGGGGCCCCCTGCTCGAGAACGGCGCGGCCAAGGATCTCGGCGGCCACGGCCGCGACACGAGCTACGCCGTCTTGAAGTCGGCCCTCGCCGCGCCCGCGAGCGTCGGGCCGTGGCCACCTCAGTTCGTGATCATCTCTGGCGACTTTTTGGCCCACTCCTACCGCGCGCGCTACGAGGCCGCGACCGGCGACAAGACAGACGCCGGCTATCACGCCTTCGTCGACAAGACCCTGCAATTCCTGACCGCCGAGATCAGCGCGACCTTTCCAAAGATCCCGGTGTTCCCGGCGCTCGGAAACAACGACTCGTATTGTGGCGACTACCTGCTCGAGCCGAGGGGCGAGTTTCTCACGATGCTCGCGCGCGCGTGGTCGCCGATGGCCCGCGGCGGGCCCGAGTTCGCCCAGACCTTCGCGGCCGGGGGCTGGTACGAGGCCGCGCACCCCGGGCGCGCAGATCAGCGCCTGATCGTGCTCAACACCGTGTTTTTCTCGCGCAACTACCGCGACGCCTGCGGCGCCGACGAGCCCGGCGCCGAGCCCGCAGATCCGACCGGTGAGCAGCTCGCGTGGCTCGAGCGGCGGCTCGAGGCGGCCCGCGGCGCCAATGAAAAAGTCTCGCTCATCTATCACATCCCGCCGGGCATCAACGTCTACTCATCGCTACATTCAAAGGCCGGCGCCTGCGCTCAAACGAGCGAGACCTTCTGGCGTGACGACGCCTCGACCGCGTTCTTGCAGCTCGTCGATCAATACCACGACATTATCCTCGCCTCATTCGCCGGGCACATCCACACCGACGACTTTCGCCTGACCTACCCCGGCGCCGAGCCCGGCGCGGCCAGCGGCTTCGTCCACCTGACGCCAGCGATCAGCCCGATGTTCGGCAACAACCCCGGGTTCCAGACCTTCGAGCTCGACGCCGCCGACGGCTCGATCCGCGACTTCACGACCTACGTCCTCGACCTCGCCCAGCCCGCGCCGAGCTGGCGGCCCGAGTACGAGTTCCGGGCCGCCTACGGCGTCGAGCGCAGCTACGATCTGGCCGCGCTCACCCGCGTGCGCGAGGCGATCCACGCCGACAGCGAGATCCGGGCCAAGTACATCGCGTTCAACCCGGTCGACAACCCCGAGGCCAAACAGATCGGGCCCAACAACTGGAGCGCCTACTGGTGTGGGACCGGGACCATGACCACGGCCGACTTCAACCGCTGCTACTGCGACGGCGCTGCGATCCCGTGAGCGCTGTGCGCGGAACAGCCCGCGGCGCTGCACCGATCGGGGCCACGCGCTCGCTGTCAAGCCCAACCCGAGGTCTGCACGACGGGATCGCTCGCACGCGGGAGGCGGACTGCGCAGGTGTGTGTGATCGATGGGGATCCGCGACCGCAGCGCCATCCGAGCTGGGGGTCGCGTGGTCTGCGTTTGTTGACGATCGTCCGCAAAGACCGGATTGCGAGCGGTCGCGAACCATTGTGATCTTTTGTTCCGTGCCGCGCTCCGATGCGCGCTCGAGCGCATTGCCTGGGTGACGCGCCGCTCACTCGCCTTCGAAGAGCTCGAGATCCGCGCGGCACAAGCTGCTGAAACGTAGTGCAACCGCTGGCCCCACGGCGGTATCGTGTGCTCCTCGCCGCCACCCCCGGCTCGACCCTGGTCGACGATCGCGCCCTCGCGGTCGGAAGCTCGCTCGCATGGTGCTCCTCTCCGACATTCCCCACTCCTCGCTATCGCGGTCCGACGCCCGCGATCGTTCATGGCCAAGCACCTAAAGGACCGCGATGATCCAAAGTCAACGTGATCCCCGAGCGAAGGCTCCCGCCGATAACTACGAGCCGGTCCTGACCTGGCTCAAGGACGCGATGAGCCGGGCCCTCGGGCTCGCGCCGGCGCGCATCGACCCCAACACGCGCTTTCGCGAGTTCGGCCTCGACTCCGAGCAGATCACTGCCCTGGTCGCGCGCCTCGCCAGCCACATCGGTCACGCGCTCTCGCCGGTCGCGCCCTGGGAGCACCCGACCCCGCTCGCGCTCGCGCAGCACGCCGTCGCCGTTCAAAACAACCGCGCGCCCACGACCAGCGGCGCCAACCTCGGCGGACGCGGGCCCGGGCTCGGCGCCTCGATGAGCACCGAGGCGATCGCGATCGTCGGGATCGGCTGTCGCCTGCCCGGCAGCGTGTCCAACCCCGAGCAGCTGTGGGACCTGCTGCGCAACCGCGGCAACGCGGTCAAGCAGGTCCCGACCGACCGCTGGGACGTCAAGGACTACCTCGACGTCGACCGGGCCGCGCCGGGCAAGATGACCACCCGCTGGGGCGGGTTCCTCGACCAGGTCGATCAGTTCGACGCGACCTTTTTTGGCGTCTCGCCGCGCGAGGCCCAGCAGATGGACCCGCAGCAGCGCCTCGGGCTCGAGCTGTCGTGGGAGGCCTTCGAGGACGCGGGCATCGATCCCCTCGGGCTGCGCGGGAGCAACGTCGGCGTGTTCGTCGGCGCGATGTGGTGCGACTACGCGCGCCTGAGCTCCGACGACCCGACGATCATCGATCAGCACACGGGGACCGGGGCCGACACCTCGATCATCTCGGGCCGCATCTCCTACACCCTCGGGCTCGAGGGCTCGAGCCTCACGGTCAACACCGCGAGCTCGAGCTCGCTGGTCGCGGTCCACCTCGCGTGCCAGAGCCTGCGCGCCGGCGAGACGACCATGGCCGTCGCCGGCGGCATCAACTTGATCATCACGCCCCACGGCTCGGTCGTGATGACCAAGCTCGGGACCCAAAACCCCGCCGGTCAGTGCCGGGCCTTCGACGCGGGCGCCAACGGCTACGTCCGGGCCGAGGGCGGCGGGCTCGTCGTGCTCAAGCCGCTCAGCCGCGCGATCGCCGACGGCGACCGGATCTATTGTTTGATCCGCGGCAGCGCGGCCAACAACGACGGCTTCTCCAACGGCCTGACCGCGCCCAACCCCAAGGCCCAAGAGTCGGTCCTGCGCGCGGCCCTGGCCAACGCCCACGTCGACCCGGCCACGGTCCACTACGTCGAGACCCACGGGCCCGGCACGATCCTCGGTGACCCGCTCGAAGCCAGCGCGCTCGGGGCCGTGATCGGCTCGGCCCACACCCCCGATCAGCCCCTGCGGCTCGGCTCGATCAAGACCAACATGGGCCACCTCGAGGCCGCGGCGGGCATCGCCGGTCTGATGAAGACCGCGCTCTCGCTCTACCACCGGATGCTCGTGCCCAACCTGCACTTCGAGCAGCCCAACCCGCACATCCCCTTCGACCAGCTCCGGCTCCAGGTCCAGACCGAGGTCGAGGGCTGGCCGGTCGCCGACCAGGTCCCGCGCGCGGGCGTCAGCTCCTTCGGCTTCGGCGGCTCCAACTGCCACACCGTGCTCGAGGCCGCGCCCAAGTCCGAGGCGCTGCTGCTCCCGCTCGGCTCGGTCACCGCCGCGGGCCTGCGCCGTCAGGTCCTCGCGGCCCTCGACTTCGCGTTCGAGCTCAGCACCTGGAACGAGACCGCGGCCCTGTGCCGGGCGCTGTCCGAGCGGACCGGGCCCGGCAGCCACCGGGTCAGCTTGATGCTCAACGCGCCCGAGCAGCTGATCGACGGGCTCTCGGGCCTGCTCGCCGGGGGCCTGCGCAGCCTCGAGCCCGCGCCCGAGCGGCCGCGGGTGGTGTTCGTGTGCTCGGGCCACGGCTCGCAGTGGCTGGGCATGGCCCGGACGCTGCTGCTCGGCGAGCCGGTGTTCCGCGGCGCGCTCGAGGCCGTCGACCGCGAGGTCCAGAGCCTCGCCGGGTGGTCGGTGATCGACGAGCTCCTCGCCGACAGCATCCGCTCGCGCCTCGACAACGCCGAGGTCGTCCAGGTCGTGCTGTTCTCGGTCCAGGTCTCGCTCGGCGCGCTGTGGACCTCGTGGGGCATCGAGCCCGACGCGATCGTCGGCCACAGCGTCGGCGAGATCGCGGCCGCGTACCTGGCCGGGGTGCTCTCGCTCCACGACGCCACCCGCGTGGTCGTCGAGCGCGGCCGCATCGTCGGTGAGCTCGCCGCCGGACGCGGCGCGATGCTCCAGGTCTCGCTGCCCGAGTCGATGCTGCTCGAGCGCCTCGGCGAGGCCGCCAAGGACCTGGTCATCGGGGCCCACAACAGCCCGCGCTCGACGGTGCTCTCGGGTCCGCGCCAGGCCATCGAAGACGCCGAGGCGCTGCTCGCCCAGCGCGGCGTCCGGATCCGTCGCGTCGAGATCGACTTCGCCTCGCACAGCCCCGAGATGCTGCCCCTGATCGCGCCGCTCGAGGCCGCGCTCGAAGGCATCACCCCGCGCCCGGCCAAGATCCCGATGATCTCGACGGTCCTCGTCGAGCCGATCGCCGGGCCCGAGTGCACGCCCTCGTACTGGGGCCGCAACCTCCGCAGCCCGGTCCGCTTCCGCCAGGCGATCGAGCTCCTCGCCGAGGAGGGCTCGACGACCTTCGTCGAGCTCAGCTCGCACCCGACCCTGCTCGGCTCGATCGAGCAGACCCTCGACGGGGCCAAGGGCTCGTTCACCGCCCTGCCCTCGTGCTGGCGCAACGAGGACGAGCGCGGGGCCATGCTCAAGAGCCTCTCGCGCCTGTTCGCCCTCGGCCTCGATCCCGGCTGGCCTGCGGTCTGGGCCCACGCCCCGCAGCTCGAGATGCTGCGGCCCGAGATCGCCGAGCGGATGTTCGACACGGTCGGCGTCCACGAGGTCGAGGTCTGGGAGGTCGAGAGCCGCTACCGGGTCCCGCTGCTGATCTCGGCCAAGAGCGAGATCGCCCTCCAGGCCCAGGCCGAGCGCCTCCAGGCTCACCTGCTCGAGCACCCCGACGTCACCCTCGCCGATCTCTCGCACTCGCTCGCGACCACGCGCGCGCACTTCGAGCGCCGGGCTTCGATCACCGCGCACGACATCAACAGCGCGCTCGAGGCCCTCGACGCCCTCGCCCGCGGCGACGCCAACTCCGATCCGCGCATCGTCGTGAGCGAGGCCCGGGTCGAGGGCAAGGTCGCCTTCGTGTACTCGGGCCAGGGCTCCGAGTGGCCGAACATGGCCCGGACCCTGCTGCAGATCTCCGACCGCTTCCGCGAGCAGCTCGAGGCCTGCGATCGCGCCCTGTCGATGTACGTCGACTGGTCGCTCCTCGATGTCCTCGGCGGCGTCGAGGGGGCCCCGCCGCTCGACCGCACCGACGTCATCCACCCGGTCCTGTTCGCGGTCAGCTCGGCGCTGACGACCCTGTGGCGGCTCCGGGTCGGGCTCGAGCCCGACGGCATCGTCGGCCACGGCGTCGGCGAGCTGACCGCGGCCTACGTCGCCGGCGCCCTGAGCCTCGACGACGCCTGCAAGATCATCGCCCTGCGGGGCCGCGCGCTCGGACGCCTGACCGGCCGCGGGACCGTCGCCGTCGTCCCGCTCCCGCCGGCCGAGCTCGACCCCCACCTCAAGCGCTGGGGCGAGCGGGTGACGATCTGCGCCCACGACGGCCCGGGCGCGACCCTCCTCGCCGGCGAGCCCGACGTGATCGACACCCTGGTCGCGGAGATCGAGTCGGCCCGGCGCCTGCCGATCGACTACGCCCCCGCGACGACCCAGATCGAGACCGTCCGCGACGAGATCCTCGCGGCGCTCGAGGGCATCGCGCCGCGGGCCGTGGCCACGACGCTGTACTCGACGGTCCGGGCCGAGAAGCTCGTCGGCCGCGAGCTCGACGCCGAGTACTGGTACCGCAACGTGCGGATGCGGACCCGCTTCGCCGACACGATCGAGAAGATGCTGGCCGACGGCTACCGCTTCTTCATCGAGGTCAGCCCCGACGCGATGCTGCGCGAGGCGCTCGAGGCCTGCCTGGCCAAGGCCGACGTGGTCGGCGTCGCCGTCGACTCGCTCGCGCGCGGCGAGGGCGGGCCGATGCGGCTGATGCGTTCGCTCGGCGAGCTCCACACCCGCGGGCTCGAGATCGACTGGCACAAGATCTCGGTCGGGCGTCGGGTCACGCTCCCGACCTACGCGTTCCAGCGCAACCGCTTCTGGGTCGAGACCGCTCCGAAGCAGCGACCGGTGGCCGACGCCGTCCGCGCCCAGCTCCCGGCCGCCGACGCCGGGTTCTGGAGCGCGATCGAGTCCGGCGATCTCGACACCCTCGCCAACGCGCTCAACATCGCCGACGACGCCCACCGCGGCTCGCTCGAGTCGCTGCTCCCGGCCCTGACCACCTGGCGCCGCAACCACCAGGAGCGGACCACGCTCAACGCCTGGCGCTACCGGGTCGAGTGGAAGCCCGCCCCGACCCCACCGACGCTCGGCAACCTCACGGGCACGTGGCTGATCGTCAGCGCGTCCGAGCCCGAGGATCCCGAGGTCATCGAGATCATCTGTCAGGGCATCTCCGGGGCCGGCGGCACGGTCGTGCGCGTGCCCGTCGACGAGGACGAGCCCGACCGCGAGGACGTGACCAACCGGCTGCTGCGCGCGAAGCTCGACGGCGCCGCGCCGCGCGGGGTGATCTCGCTCCTGGCCCTGGTCGAGGAGCCGATGGCCGAGCAGCCGATGCTGCCCGGCGGCCTCGCCCTCAACCTCGTGCTCACGCAGTCGCTGGGCGACGCGGGGATCGAGGCGCCGCTGTGGCTCCTGACCTCGAGCGCGATCTCGATCGGCCGCGCCGACACCCTCTCGCACCCGCTCCAGGCGATGGCCTGGGGCTTCGGCCGGGTGGCCGCGCTCGAGCACCCCGATCGCTTCGGCGGGCTCGTCGATCTGCCCGCGCAGCTCGACCTCAAGGCCACCCGCCGCCTGCTCGCGATCTTGAGCAACGAGGCGCGCGAAGATCAGCTCGCGATCCGCAACACTGGCGTGTTCGTCCGTCGGCTCGTGCGCGCGCCGCTGACCGACCTCAGCGACCACAAGCCGTGGAAGCCGCGCGGGACCATCCTGGTCACGGGCGGGACCGGGACCCTCGGCGCTCGCGTGACCCGGTGGTTGGCCGCGGCCGGGGCCGAGCACCTGGTCCTGACCAGCGGCCACGGCCCCGACGCCGAGCTCATGGAGCTCGGCACCCGGGTCTCGCTGGTCGCCTGCGACACCACCGACCGCGAGGCCGTCGCAACCTTGCTCGATCAGCTCGACGCCGAGGGCGAGGATCTGACCGCGGTCATCCACGCCGACGGCGTCGCCCAGACGACCTCGATCAACGAGACCTCCCTCGACGAGCTCGTCCGCGTGGCCGGGGCCAAGGTGTCCGGGGCCCGCTACCTCCACGAGCTCCTCAAAGACCACGACCTCGACGCGTTCATCACCTTCTCGTCGATCGCCGGGGTCTGGGGCAGCGGCCGCCAGGCGGTCTACGCGGCCGCCAACGCCTACCTCGACGCGTTCATCGAGCACCGCGCGAGCCTCGATCTGCCCGCGGTCTCGGTCGCCTGGAGCGCCTGGGCCAGCGGCAGCTCCGACGACGCCTCGCAGCACGAGCTGCGCCGGCGCGGGCTCGAGCCGATGGATCCCAAGCTCGCGATCCAGGCCCTGCAGCAGGGCCTCGACCACGGCGACGTCAACATGATCGTCGCCGACATCGACTGGGGCCGGTTCACGCCGAGCTTCGCGGCCGCGCGCCCGCGCCCGCTGCTCGACGACATCGCCGAGGCCCAGGCCGCCCTCGACACGAGCGACAGCTCGTCCGAGCCCGACGAGGCCCGGCTGCTCGCGCGCCTCCGCGGGCTGTCCGAGAGCGAGCGCCTCCGCGCCCTCGTCAACCTCGTGCTCGGCGAGACCGCCGCGGTCCTCGGCTACCACGACGCCTCGCGCCTCGACGCCCACACCGGCTTCGTCGACCTCGGGCTCGACTCGCTGATGGCCGTCGAGGTCCGCCGTCGGCTCCAGCGCGACACCGGCCTGAGCCTCCCGGCGACCCTCGCCTTCGATCACCCCTCACCCCAGCACGTGGCCAACTTCCTGCTCGAGGGCCTGGCCCCGGCCCTCGGCATGGCCGCCGAGCTCGGCGACGATCGCCGCGCCCAGGACGACGCGGCCCCGAGCCACGAGCCGATCGCGATCATCGGCGTCGGCCTCCGGATGCCCGGCGAGATCGTCGATCTGCGCTCGCTGTGGGAGTTCCTCTCCGCCGGGCGCGAGGCCGTCGGCCCCCTGCCCTCCACGCGCTGGAACGTCGAGGAGTTTTACGACCCCGACCCCGAGTCCAAGGGCCACAGCTACGTCCGCGAGGGCTCGTTCCTCGACGAGATCGATCAATTCGATCCGGCCTTCTTCGGCATCAGCCCGCGCGAGGCCAAGAACATCGACCCCCAGCACCGGATGCTGCTCGAGGCCGGGTGGCAGGCGCTCGAGAGCGCGGGCGTGGTCCCGAGCTCGCTGCGCGACTCGCTGACCGGCGTGTTCGTCGGGCTCGGGCCCAGCGACTACGACCACCTCCGCCAGGGCCCCGGCGAGGCCTACACCTTCACCGGCACCCAGACCTCCTTCGCCGCCGGTCGGCTCGCCTTCACCCTCGGCCTCCAGGGGCCGGCGCTGGCCGTCGACACGGCCTGCTCGTCCTCGCTCGTCGCCTTTCACCTGGCCTGCAACGCCCTGCGCAACCACGAGTGCGAGCTCGCGCTCGCGGGCGGGGTCCAGATCCTCGCCGCGCCCGACGTGTTCGTGCAGCTCTCGCGGACCCGCGCGCTCGCGCCCGACGGCCGCTGCAAGACCTTCTCGGCCAACGCCAACGGCTACGGCCGCGGCGAGGGCGTGATCGTGTTCTCGCTCGAGCGCCTGTCCGACGCGCGCAAGAACGGCCACGAGGTCCTCGCGCTCGTGCGCGGGACCGCCGTCAACCACGACGGGGCCAGCAGCGGGATCACGGCGCCCAACGGGACCTCGCAGCAAAAGCTGCTCCGCCAGTGCCTCGAGGACGCCCAGCTCGCGCCCGCCGACATCGACTACGTCGAGTGCCACGGGACCGGGACCTCGCTCGGCGATCCGATCGAGGTCCAGGCCCTCGCCGCGGTCTACGGTGAAGGCCGCCCGCCCGACCGGCCGCTGCTGCTCGGCGCGATCAAGACCAACATCGGCCACCTCGAGGCCGCGGCCGGGCTCGCCGGCGTCGCCAAGCTCGTCGCCTGCCTCCAAAACGACGCGACCCCGGCCACGCTCCACACCAAGCCCCGCAACCCCCACATCGACTGGCAGAGCCTCTCGGTCGACGTCGTCGACGGCCATCGGCCGTGGCTGCCGCGCGAGCACGGGCCCCCGCGCCGCGCGGGCGTGTCGTCCTTCGGCATGTCCGGGACCAACGCCCACGCGATCCTCGAGGCCGCGCCGGCCGACGACACCCACGTGATCGCGCCAGAGATGCCGACCCCGCCGGAGCTGCCGCTGGTGCTCTCGGGCCGGACCAAGGTCGACCTCGTCGCCCAGGCCAGCGCGCTGGCCAAGCACCTGCGCGAGATCGGCCCCGAGCTCGACTGGCAGGTCTCGGCCCTCGACCTCGGCTACTCCCTCGCTACCACGCGGACCCACTTCCAGAGCCGCCTCGCGCTGACGATCGACAGCGACGCGCCCGCCGATCTGATCATCGACGTGCTCGACAACTTCGCCAAGTCCGGCGCCGAGCCGCGCGACGGCGCGATGACGCCCCGCGACCACCGCAAGGGCAAGCTCGCGTTCATGTTCACCGGCCAGGGCGCCCAGCGCCCGGGCATGGGCCGCGAGCTCTACAACCGCTACCCGACCTTCCGCGACGCCCTCGACACCGTCTGCGCCCACCTCGACCGCCACCTCGATCGGCCGCTGTTCGAGCTGATGTTCTCCGAGCCCGACACCGCCGAGGCCGCGCTGCTCAACCAGACCGGCTACACCCAGCCGGCTCTGTTCGCGCTCGAGGTCGCGCTCTACCGGCTGTGGAACGCCTGGGGCGTGACCCCCGACATCCTCATCGGTCACTCGATCGGCGAGCTCGCGGCCGCCCACGTCGCCGGGGTGCTCTCGATCGAAGACGCGTGCACGCTCGTCGCCGCCCGCGGCCGCCTGATGCAGGCCCTGCCCGAGGGCGGCGCGATGGTCTCGCTCCAGGCCGGCGAAGACGAGGTCCGCCCGCTGCTCGACGCGCGCATCAGCATCGCCGGCATCAACGGCCCGATGGCGATCGTCATCTCCGGCGAGGAGCAGGCCGCGGCCGACATCTCCGCCCACTTCGAGGCCATGGGCCGCAACGTCCTGCGCCTGTCGGTCAGCCACGCGTTCCACTCGCCGCGGATGGAGCCGATGATGGACGAGTTCCGGCGGATCGCTAGCCGGCTCGACTTCAAGCCGCCGAAGATCCCGATCGTGTCCAACGTGACCGGCGAGCGCGCCACCTCCGACGAGCTGACCTCGCCCGACTACTGGGTCCGCCACATCCGCTCGGCCGTGCGCTACCTCGACGGCGTCCACACCCTCGAGGCCGAGGGCGTGACGACCTTCGTCGAGCTCGGACCCCACGCGGTGCTCTCGGGCATGACCCCGCCCTGCCTGTCCGACAAGGCCCTGCGCCAGGCGGTCGTGCTCCCGACCCTGCACAAGCGCAAGCCCGAGGTCGAGACCCTCAACATGGCCGTCGCCGGGCTCCACGTCCACGGCTACGAGCTCGACTGGGAGGCCTTCTTCGCCCCCTTTGGGCCCAAGCGCATGGGCCTGCCGACCTACGCCTTCCAGCGTCAGCGCTACTGGATCGATCGCAGCGAGACCCGCGCGGCCGACGTCAGCTCGGCGGGCTTGACCGACGCCGAGCACCCGCTGCTCGGCGCCGCGATCCGCCTCGCCGACTCCGACGGCGTGCTGTTCACGAGCCGGATCGCCCTCGCCGAGCACCCCTGGCTCGCGAGCCACGTGGTCTTCGACGCGGCCTTGCTGCCGGGCACCGCGTTCTTGGAGCTCGCCCAGGTCGCGGCCCTGCGCGTCGGCCTCGATCGCGTCGACGAGCTCACGATCGAGCGCCCGCTCGCGCTCCCGAGCAAGGGCGGCGTGCTGATCCAGCTCTCGGTCGGGTCGCCCGACGAGGCTGGCAGCCGCGCGCTGACCTTCTTCACCCGGGCCGAGACCGAGCGCGACGCGCCGTGGCGGCGCCACGCCTCGGGCTTCATCGGTCAGGGCCCGCGGATCGCCGACTTCGATCTTCACTCGTGGCCGCCGCCGGGCGCCGAGCCGATCAACCTCGGGCCCGACGCGCGCACGGCCTACGCGACCCTCGACGAGGCCGGGCTCGCCTACGGCCCCGACTTTCGCGGGCTCGTGCGCGCCTG
The DNA here is from genome assembly GCF_002994615.1 of Enhygromyxa salina. Taxonomy (GTDB): domain Bacteria; phylum Myxococcota_A; class Polyangia; order Nannocystales; family Nannocystaceae; genus Plesiocystis; species Plesiocystis salina_A. The sequence continues at coordinate 76,543 of NZ_PVNK01000148.1, forward strand.
GACCCACGGCAACGAGCTCCTCGTCGAGGTCAAGCTGCCCGAGCGTCCGGCCCGCAACGCCGATCGCTTCGGCCTCCACCCCGCGCTGCTCGACGCCGCCTTGCACCCGCTGGTCCTGCAGTACCTCGACCACGACAGCGACGCCGTCCAGCTGCCGGTCAGCTGGGAGGGCGTCGAGCTCTACGCGACCAGCACGACGGCGCTGCGCGTCCGCTTCACCCCCAAGCAGAGCGAGGGCGCCGTCAGCATCGCGATCGCCGACGCCGCTGGCGAGCCGGTCGCCTTCATCGAGACCCTCGTCACCCGCCCGGCCGCGGCCGAGCACGTCCGCGAGGCCCTGGTCTCGCAGCGCTTTGACGGGCTCTACGCCGTCGAGTGGTCGATCCCTCTCGACACCGGCGCCGTCGACTCGGCCGGGCGCTGGGCGATCGTCGGTGACGACGGCGGCATCGAGCTGGCCGACACGCTCTCGCGCGCCTCGGTCGATGTCAGCGAGTACCCTCGCCTCGACGCGATCGTCGACGAGCTCGACAAGCGCAAGCCCGCGCCCGAGGTCGTGCTCGTCCCGTGGTTCCAGGCCGACGCCGCCGCCGATCCCTACACCTCGACCCACCGGGCCCTGGCGCTGCTCCAGACCTGGCTCGGCGACTCGCGCTTCGTCGACAGCCGGCTGATCTTCCTGACCCGCCGCGCGGTCTCGACCGAGACCCGCGAGGACGTCCGCGATCTCGCTGCGGCGCCGCTGTGGGGGCTCGTGCGCACGGCCCAGGTCGAGAACGCCGACCGCTCGCTGACGATCGTCGATCTCGACGACGAAGAGGTCTCGCTGTGGGCCCTGCCCGCCGCCCTCGCTTGCGACGAGCCCCAGCTGGCCCTGCGCGAGGGGATGATGCTGGCCCCGCGCCTGGCCCGGCCCCCGGCGCTCGATCAGCTGACCCCGCCGACCGGGTCCGCGACCTGGCACCTGGCGGTCTCGACCAAGGGGACCCTCGACAACCTGATGCTCGACGAGTGGCCCCAGGCGATGGGCCCGCTCGGACCCGACGAGGTCCGGGTGGCCGTGCGCGCGGCCGGGCTCAACTTCCGCGACGTGCTCAACGCCCTGGGCATGTACCCGGGCGAGGCGGGGGAGCTGGGCATCGAAGGCGCCGGCCTGGTCACCGAGCTCGGCTCGCGGGTTCGGCACCTCGCGGTTGGCGACCGGGTGATGGGGATGATGCCCGCGGCGTTCGGGCCGGTCACGGTGACCGACAGCCGCGTGATCACCAAGATCCCCGAGCACTGGAGCTTCGAAGAGGCCGCGACCGTACCGATCGTGTTCCTGACCGCCTACTACGCCCTCGTCGGGCTCGGCAAGCTCGAGCGTGGGCAGAAGGTCCTGATCCACGCCGCGACCGGCGGCGTCGGGATGGCCGCGACCCAGCTCGCCCGCCACCTCGGCGCCGAGGTGTTCGGGACCGCGAGCGAGCCCAAGTGGCCGACCGCCCGCGAGCTCGGCTACGACGAAGCTCACCTCGCGAGCTCGCGGACCCTCGGCTTCGAGCAAAAATTCTTGTCCGCGACCGGGGGCCGCGGCGTCGACCTCGTGCTCGACAGCCTCGCCCACGAGTACGTCGACGCGTCGTTGCGCCTCCTGCCCGAGGGCGGCCACTTCCTCGAGATGGGCAAGACCGACGTCCGCGACCCCGCGCGCGTCGCCGCCGACTACCCGGGCGTCGAGTACCAGGCGTTCGATCTGATGGTGCTCGACCCCGAGCTCATCCAGGCGATGTTCACCAAGCTCAGCAAGCTGTTCGAAGACGGGGCCCTCAAGCCGCTCCCGACCACGGTCTGGGACATCCGCAAGGCCCCCGACGCGTTCCGCTTCGTCAGCCAGGCCAAGCACGTCGGCAAGGTCGTGCTCGAGCTCCCGCGCGGCTTCGACCCCGACGGGACCGTGCTGATCACCGGCGGCACCGGGGCCCTCGGCACGATGGTCGCCAAGCACCTGATCGAGCGTCACGGCGCGCGTCACCTGCTCCTGGTCTCGCGCCGGGGCCAAGACTCGCCCAACGCCAAGCACCTCGGCGTCGAGCTCGAGCTGCTCGGCGCCCAGGTCGAGTTCGCCGCCTGTGACGTCGCCGAGCGCGAGTCCCTCGCCCGAGTGATCGACGCGATCCCGGCCGCGCACCCCTTGACCGCCGTGTTCCACACCGCGGGCGTGCTCGACGACGGCGTGCTCCCCTCGCTCGACGCCGAGCGCATCGACAAGGTCTTCCGGCCCAAGGTCGGCGCCGGGACCGTGCTCCACGAGGTGACCGCGGACCGGGAGCTCAGCGCCTTCGTGCTGTTCTCGTCGATCGTCGGCGTGATGGGCAACGCCGGTCAGGCCAGCTACGCGGCCGCCAACGCCTACCTCGACGCGCTCGCCAGCCACCGCCACGCCCGCGGGCTCCCGGCGACGAGCCTCGCGTGGGGCCCCTGGGGCGGTGAGGGCATGGCCGCGCGCCTGTCCGACGCGGATCGGGCCCGCATGCGTCGCCGCGGTCTGGTCGCGCTCGCGCCCGTCGACGGGCTCGCACTGCTCGACACCGCCCTCGGGCGCCCGGACCCGATGCTGGTCCCCGCCCACCTCGACACCAGCGCGGTCGCGACCCAGTCCGAGGCCCCGCCGACGATGCTCCGGGGCATGGTCCGCGCGGCGCCGCGACCACGGGCGGCGATCGCGACCGGGGCGACCACGGTGACCCTCGAGCAGCGCCTCGCCGCGCTGCCCGAGGTCGACCGCGAGCGCGCGGTCCTCGACCTCGTGCGCACGGAGATCGCCTCGGTCCTCGACCTCGGGCGGCCCGAGAGCCTCGGCCCCGATCGTCCGCTCAAGGATTTGGGCCTCGACTCGCTCGTCGCCGTCGAGCTGCGCAACCGCCTCCAGGCGGTCACGGGCATGCGGCTGCCCTCGACCTTGCTCTTCGACTACCCAACGTCGGGGGCGCTGGCCAAGATGATCCGCGAGGAGCTCAACCTCGATCAGGCGGTCGCGGTCGCGATCAGCTCGCCGATCAACAACGAGATCGACCGGCTCGAGACCATGGTCCGGGCGATGTCCGACGCGGATCTGGAGCGCTCGGGCGTGAGCGCGCGGCTGCGCAAGCTCGTGGCCCCCTTCATGGATGAGTCGGAGCTCAACCAAGGCGGCGAGGCGAAGGCAGAGGAGTTCGCCGGCGTGAGCGACGACGAGCTGTTCGACATGATCGACAGCGAGATCAAGGGGATGAGTTGATGAGCGAGGCGGGGGAGCAGAAACTTCGCGCATACCTCGAACGAGCGACCACCGCACTTCGTCAGACCAAACAACGCCTCGAGCAGCTCGAGGCCAAACACAGCGAGCCGATCGCGATCGTCGGCATGGCCTGCCGCTTCCCCGGCAAGGTCGACACGCCCGCGCAGCTGTGGGAGCTGCTCGATCAGGGCCGCGACGCGGTCACGCCCTTCCCCACCGACCGCGGCTGGGCCCTCGACGGGCTCTACGATCCCGACCCCAACAAGGTCGGCACGACCTACACCCGTGGCGGCGGCTTCCTCGATCATCCCGGGCTGTTCGACCCCGCCTTCTTCGGCCTCAGCCCCCGCGAGGCCGCCGCGATCGACCCCCAGCAGCGGCTGCTGCTCGAGCTGTCCTGGGAGGTGCTCGAGCGCGCGGGCATCGTTCCCAAGTCGCTCTACGAGAGCAACACGGGGGTGTTCGTCGGGGTCTGCTACGACGACTACCTGAGCCTCGCGCCCGCGGTCGCAGAGGACGGCTACGCGACCCTCGGCAATCTCTACAGCATCAGCTCCGGGCGCATCGCCTACACCCTCGGCCTCCAGGGCCCCGCGCTGACCGTCGACACGGCCTGCAGCACCTCCCTGGTCACGCTCCACCTCGCTTGCCAGGCGCTGCGCAAGGGTGAGTGCGACCTCGCGCTCTCCGGCGGCGCCACGACCTTCTCGACGCCCGAGCCGCTGCTGTCCTTCTCGCGGCTCAAGACCCTGGCCCCCGACGGCCGCTGCAAGGCCTTCTCGGCCGAGGCCGACGGCGCGGGCTGGGCCGAGGGCGCGGGCATGCTCGTGCTCGAGCGGCTCAGCGACGCCCAGCGCAACGGTCATCGGGTCCTGGCGGTGATCCGTGGCTCGGCGATCAACCAAGACGGCCGCAGCCAGGGCTTGACCGCGCCCAACGGGCCCTCGCAGCAGCGGGTGATCCGGGCGGCGCTGGCCAACGCCGGGCTGAGCGCCGCCGACGTCGACGCGGTCGAGGCCCACGGGACCGGGACCCGGCTCGGCGATCCAATCGAGGCTCACGCGATCCAGGCCACCTACGGCCGCGCGCATACCCGCGAGCGGCCCCTGTGGCTGGGCTCGATCAAGTCGAATTTCGGCCACACCCAGGCCGCAGCCGGGGTCGCCGGGGTCATGAAGTTGGTGCTTGGCATGGAGCACGGGCGCCTGCCCAAGACCCTCCACGCCGACGAGCCCTCGGCGCAGATCGACTGGGACGACGGGACCGTCGCGCTCGCGCACGAAGCCCGAGCGTGGCCCCGCGGTGACCAGCCGAGGCGCGCGGGCGTGTCGTCCTTCGGGATCTCGGGCACCAACGCCCACGTGATCATCGAGGAGCCGCCAGCGGTCGAAGCGGTCGCGGTCGACAGGTCGAGCGCGGCCCCGCCCCCGGTCTGTATCCTGCCGATCTCCGCCAAGACGCCGACCGCTACCCGAGCCCAGGCCAGGCGCCTCGCCGCTTGGCTGGCCAAGCACGACGAGCTCGCGCTCACCGAGCTCGGCAGCGCGCTGGTCACGACCCGCACCCAATTCGCGCACCGCGCCGCGGTCGTGGCGACAACCCACCAGCAAGCGCGGCTCGCCCTCGAAGCCTTCGCGGGTGGCTCGACGCCGAACGACATGGTTGAGGGCAGGGTCCAGACCGAGGCTCGACTCGCGGTCCTGTTCACGGGCCAGGGCAGCCAACGCCCGGGCATGGGCCGCGAGCTCTATCAGTCCTACCCGGTCTTCCACGACGCCTTCGATCGGGTCTGCGCCCACTTCGACGTCGACCTCGACCACCCCCTGCGCGAGATCGTGTTCGCCGAGCCCGGGTCTCTGGCCGCGGCCCGCCTCGATCAGACCCGCTACACCCAGCCCGCGCTGTTCGCCGTCGAGGTCGCGCTCTTTCGCCTGTTCGAGTCGTGGGGGGTCCGGCCCGCGCTGCTCCTCGGCCACTCGATCGGTGAGCTCGTCGCGGCCCACGTCGCCGGGGTCTTCTCGCTCGCCGACGCGTGCAAGCTCGTCGAGGCGCGCGCGCGCCTGATGCAGGCGCTGCCCGAGGGCGGGGCGATGGTCTCGATCCAGGCGTCCGAGCAGGAGCTCCGTGACGCGATCGGCGACGATCGCGATCGAGTGAACATCGCCGGGCTCAACGGGCCGCTGTCGACGGTGATCTCCGGCGATGAGGAGCCGACGCTGGCGATCGCGCGGCGCTTCGACGCCCGCGCTCGCAAGACCCGGAGGCTGAGGGTCAGCCACGCCTTTCACTCGCCGCGCATGGAGCCGATGCAGGCCGAATTCTCGCGCATCGCGGCGACGCTGGAGTATCGGCCCCCGACGATCCCGATCGTCTCCAATGTCACCGGCGAGCTCGCGAGCGCGGATGAGCTGACGTCCCCCGAGTATTGGGTCCGCCAGCTTCGGCAGCCGGTGCGCTTCCTCGACGCGGTTCGGACCCTCGAGGCCGCGGGGGTCTCGGCGATGCTCGAGCTCGGACCGCAGGGGACCTTGACCGGGATCGCGAGCGGATGCCTCTCGGACTCGGGCGCCGATCTCATCGCGCGGATCTCCTCGCTGCGCCCGGATCGCGCTGAGCCCGAGTCGCTCGCGGCGGCGCTCGGGCGTCTGCACTGCGCGGGCGAGACCCTCGACTGGTCGACGCTGTTTGGGCCGGCCCGGGCCCCGGCCGTCGAGCTCCCCACCTACCCCTTCGAGCGCGAGCGACACTGGCTCGACGCCGGGTCTCGGCCCGCCGATCTCGGCTCCGCAGGGCTGCGCGGCGCCGACCATCCGATGCTGGGCGCGATCGTGGCCCTCGCCGACGTCGACGCGCTGCTGATCACCGGCAACATCTCGACCGCGACCCACCCCTGGCTCGCCGACCATGTGGTGTTCGGGCGCACGATCGTGCCCGGGGCCGCGTTCGTCGAGCTCGCGCGCGCGGCCGCCGAGCGGGTCGGGCTCGACGTCGTCGACGAGCTGACCCTCGCGGCGCCGCTCGAGCTCAGCGAAGGCCAGGCCGCCTCGCTACAAATCTACGTCGGCGAGCCCGACGACGGCGGGCGTCGTTCGATCTCGATCCACTCGCGCAGCGAGGCCGACGACGGTCAGAGCTGGACCCGGCACGCTCACGGCGTGCTCGGGGCGGCGACGCGATCGGTGTCCGACGAGCTCCTCGCCTGGCCGCCCGCGGACGCCGAAGCGATCGATCTCGCCGACGCCCACGAGCGCCTCGGCGCCCGCGGGCTCGTCTACGGCCCCGCCTTTCGGGGCCTGACCGCCGCGTGGCGCCGCGGCGACGATCGCTTCGTCGAGCTTCACCGCCCGGACGCCGCCACCGACGCCGAGCGCTACGGCATCCACCCGGCGCTGCTCGACGCGGTCCTGCATGTTCTCGCCCTCGATGAGTCCTTGCCTGAGGGCCGGGCGCCGCTGCCCTTCTCGTGGGCGGGGGTCCGCGTCGAGGCGGTCGGCGCCTCGGTCCTCCGCGCGCGGCTTTGCCCGAGCGAGGGCGCGGTCTCGCTGGTCCTCGCCGACGGTGACGGCAGGGCCCTCGCCTCAGTCGAGCGCCTCGCCCTGCGCCCCGTCTCGGCCCCCGAGCTGAGCTCGGCGGCGAGCCCTCGTGTCGAGCACCTCTATGACCAACGCTGGGTCGCCCTCGAGCTCGACGACACCGACACCGACACCAAGATCGACTGGGTGACGATCGGGTCGGGTGCCGGGGTCCACATCGCCCACGCGACGGCCCACGCGAGCCTCGACTCGGTGCTCGCCCAGACCGAGCTCCCCTCGATCATCCTCGCGAACTTCGTGGAGGCCGAGGACGATCCCCTCGCCAACACGACCCGCGCGCTCGAGCTCATCCAGCGCTGGCAGGCGGAGCCGCGCCTCGACGGCAGCGCGCTCGCGTTCCTGACTCGCGGCGCCGTGGCCACCGACGAGAGCGAGGGCGTCCACAGCCTCGCGACCGCCCCGCTGTGGGGCCTCGTTCGCAGCGCCCAGCTCGAGCTCCCCGACGCGCGCCTCTCGATCATCGATCTCGCTGACAGCGAGGCCCCGGCCACGCTCGCGGCGGCGATCGCAGCCGGCCACGCACAGATCGCGGTTCGGCGCGGTCGCCTGAGCACCCCCCGCCTGGTCCGCGCGTCGACCGACGCGCTCACGCCCCCGCCGGGCCGCGCGTGGCACCTCGCGGTCGCGGCCCGGGGCTCGCTCGACGGCGTCGAGCTGGCCCCGCGTCCCGAGGCCGAGGCGCCGCTCGAGCCCGACCAGGTCCGGATCGCGGTCCGCAGCGCGGGGCTCAACTTCCGCGACGTGCTCAACGTCTTGGGCATGTATCCCGGCGAGGCCGGCCCGCTCGGGCTCGACGGCGCTGGCGTCGTGATCGAGCTCGGCAGCGCGGTCACGGACCTCGAGCTCGGTGACCGCGTCATGGGCATGTTCCCGGCCGCGTTCGGCCCGCTCGCGATCGCCGACCGCCGCCGGATCGCGCCGATCCCCGCGGGCTGGTCGTTCACCGACGCGGCCTCCGTCGCGGCCGTGTTCTTGACCGCCTACTACGCCCTCGTCGAGCTCGCGGAGCTCAAAGCTGGCGAGCGGATCCTGATCCACGCCGCCGCCGGGGGCGTCGGCATGGCCGCGACCCAGCTGGCCCGCCACCTCAACGCCGAGGTGTTCGGGACCGCGAGCGAGCCCAAGTGGGCCACGCTGCGCGAGCTCGGCTTCGACGAGGCTCACATCGCGAGCTCGCGCACCCTCGCGTTCGAGCCCGCGTTCATGGCCGCGACCGATCGCCGGGGCGTCGACGTCGTCCTCGACAGCCTCGCCGGCGACTTCGTCGACGCGTCCTTGCGTCTGCTCCCGCGCGGCGGTCGCTTCGTCGAGATGGGCAAGACCGACCTGCGCGAGCCCGAGGCCGTCGCAGCCGCGCACGCGGGCGTCGTCTACCAGGCCTTCGATCTGACCCAGGTCGAGCCCGAGCGGATCCAGGCCATGCTCGCCAAGCTCGTCGAGCTGTTCGAACAAGGCGCGCTGCGACCTTTGCCGCTTCGGACCTGGGATCTGCGCGCGGCTCCCGAGGCCCTGCGCTTCGTCGGCCAGGCCAAGCACATCGGCAAGGTCGTGCTGGAGATCCCCCCGACGATCGATCGGAACGGGACCGCGCTGATCACCGGCGGCACCGGGGGCCTCGGCGCCCTGCTCGCCAGGCACCTCGTCGACCGTCACCAGCTTCGTCGGCTGCTCTTGTGTTCGCGCCGCGGCGAGGCCTCTCCGGGCGCCCTCGACCTCCGCGCGTCCCTCGAGGCCGCGGGCGCGCACGTGACCATCGTCGCCTGCGACGTCGCAGACCGTGACGCGCTCGCCGAGCTGCTCGCCGAGATCCCCGCCGAGCACCCGCTGACCGCCGTGTTCCACACCGCCGGCGTCCTCGACGACGGCGCGCTCGCCTCGCTCGACGCCGACAAGCTCGCGCGCGTGTTTCGACCCAAGGTCGACGGGGCCTGGAACCTCCACGAGCTGACCCAAGACCGGGAGCTCGCCGCGTTCGTGCTCTTCTCCTCGGTCGTCGCCACCCTCGGCAACCCCGGCCAGGCCAACTACGCCGCCGCCAACGCCTGGCTCGACGCGCTCGCCGAACATCGGGTCGCGCACGGGCTGCCCGCGACCAGCCTCGGCTGGGGGCCATGGTCCGAAGGCGGGATGGCGGCGCGGCTGTCCGACGCCGAGCGCGAGCGACTCCGAGGTCGCGGGCTGGTCCCGCTGTCTCCCGACGAGGGCCTCGCGCTGCTCGACGCCGCCCTCGCCCGTCGCAGCCCCGCGCGGGTCGCCGCCCACCTCGACACGCGCGCGCTCGAGCGCGGCGAGCGAGACATCCCCTCGATGCTCCGGGGCCTGGTTCGACGCCGGGCCCAGCGACGCGCGTCGGCGAGCAGCAAGGACGGCGCCTCGGCCCTCGCGCGGCGTCTCGCGGCGACGCCCGCGATCGAGCAGGACCGAGCGCTGGTCGAGCTCGTCCGCGCGAACGCCAGCGTCGTGCTCGGCGCGCCCGCGAGCTCTCTCGATCCAGACCGGCCGCTGCAAGCGCTCGGCCTCGACTCGCTGATGGCCGTCGAGCTGCGCGGGCGCCTCCAACACGCGACGGGGCTGCGACTCCCGGCCACGCTGCTGTTCGACTACCCGACCGCGACCGCGATCGCCCGGATGCTGCGCGACGAGCTCGACCTCGACCCCAACCCCGACGCGCAGCCGCGGCCGAGCCCAGAGACCAGCCCACAGCCCTCGAAGGACAGCGCCGACGATCCCATCGCGATCGTCGGCATGGCCTGCCGCTTCCCCGGTCACGTCGAGACCCCCGAGCAGCTCTGGCAGCTGATCGTCGACGGGGTCGACGCGATCACGCCCTTCCCTCGTGAGCGTGGCTGGAGCGCAGACGAGCGCTTCAACGCCGACGCCGCCGTGCCCGGGACCCTCGCGACCCGCGGCGGTGGTTTCATCGATGGCTACGACCTGTTCGATCCCGGCTTCTTCGGGATCAGCCCACGCGAGGCCGCGGCCATGGATCCTCAGCAGCGCCTGCTGCTCGAGCTCTCGTGGGAGGCCCTCGAGCGCGCGACGATCGATCCAAGCTCCCTGCGCGAGAGCTTGACCGGCGTGTTCGTCGGCGTCTGCTACGACGACTACCTCCGCCTCGCCCCCGACGCCGAGCACGCCGAAGACGGCTACGCGACCCTCGGCAACATCGACAGCGTGGCGTCCGGCCGGATCTCGTACACGCTCGGCTTGCAGGGCCCGGCGATCACAGTCGACACCGCGTGCAGCACCTCCTTGGTGACCTTGCACCTCGCCTGTCAGGCGCTGCGCAACGGCGAGTGCGACCTCGCGCTGTCCGGCGGCGCGACGGTGTTTGCGACCCTCGATCCCTACCTCACCTTCAGTCGGCTCAAGACCCTGTCCCCCGACGGGCGCTGCAAGGCCTTCTCAGCCCAGGCCGACGGCGCCGGTTGGTCCGAAGGCGCCGGGATCCTGGCGCTCGAGCGCCTGTCCGACGCCCGCGCCAAGGGCCACCCCGTGCTCGCGCTGGTCCGGGGCTCCGCGATCAATCAAGACGGCCGCAGCCAGGGCCTGACGGCGCCCAACGGGCCCTCGCAGCAGCGCGTGATCCGGGCGGCCCTCGCCTCGGCTGGGCTGACGGCCGCGCAGGTCGACCTCGTCGAGGCTCACGGCACGGGCACCCCGCTCGGCGACCCGATCGAGGCCCAGGCCCTGCAAGCCATCTACGGCCAGGAGCACGGCGCCGCGGCGCCGCTGTGGCTCGGGTCGATCAAGTCGAACATCGGTCACGCTCAAGCGGCCGCGGGGGTCGGCGGCGTGATCAAGCTCGTGCTCGCCCTCCAGCATCGGCTGCTGCCCAAGACCCTCCACGCCGACGAGCCATCGCCACGCATCGACTGGGCCGAGGGCGGGGTCGAGCTCCTGCGCGAGGCCAGGCCGTGGACCAGCGAGGGGGCCCCGCGACGAGCCGCGGTGTCCTCGTTCGGGATCTCCGGGACCAACGCCCACGTGATCGTCGAGGAGGCGCCGACACAGGAGCGGCGCCCGGCCAGCCCCGACACGCTCGCAGCCGCGTACATGCCCCTGGTCCTCAGCGGCAAGACCGACGCGGCCGTCCGCGCCCAGGCTGCGCGGCTGCAGTCCTCGCTCGCGGACTCGCTCGTCGACACCGCCTACTCGCTGCTCACGACCCGCCCACGCCACGAGCGCGGCGCGACCATCGTCGCCGCATCGATCCAGGCCGCGCGCGACGGGCTAAACGAGCTCGCCAGCGGGCGCGGCCCGATCAGCGCGAGCGCGACCCAGCCCAAGCTCGCGGTGCTCTTCACCGGCCAGGGCGCACAGCGGCTCGGCATGGGTCGTGAGCTGCGCGAAGCCTACCCGAGCTTCCGCGCGATCTTCGACGACATCTGCGCGCGATTCGACGCGGTCCTCGACGAGCCGCTCATGCAGCTCATGTTCGCCGAGCGCGGCTCGAAGCTCGACCAGACCGCCTACACCCAGCCCGCGCTGTTCGCCCTCGAGGTCGCGCTCTTCCGCCTGTTCGAGTCGTGGGGGGTCGTGCCCGAGTTCCTGCTCGGTCACTCGATCGGTGAGCTCGCGGCCGCCCACGTCGCCGGGGTCCTGGCGCTCGACGACGCGTGCAAGCTCGTCGCGGCCCGCGGCCGGCTGATGCAGTCGCTGCCCGGCGGCGGCGCGATGATCTCGATCCAGGCGTCCGAGGACGAGCTGCTCCCGCTCCTCGCCGGCCACCCGGGCGTCGATATCGCCGGGCTCAACGGCCCGCGGTCCACGGTCGTGTCGGGCGACGAAGCCCCGGTCCTCGCCCTCGCCGCGCAGTTCGAAGCCAGGGGCCGCGAGACCAAGCGCCTGAGGGTCTCCCACGCCTTTCACTCCCACCGCATGGACGCCATGCTCGCCGACTTCGCCGAGGTCGCCGCGTCCGTCTCCTTCAACCCGCCGCGCATCCCGATCGTCTCCAACGTCTCGGGTCAGCTCGCCACCGAAGGCGAGCTGTGCGACCCAGACTACTGGGTCCGTCAGGCCCGGTCCGCCGTCCGCTTCGTCGACGGCGTCCGGGTCCTCGAAGGGCTGGGCGTCGGAGCATGGCTCGAGCTCGGGCCGCAGGGCGTGCTCTCGTCGATGGTGGCCGGCTGTCTGTCCGACCAAGGCCAGGACCACGTCGCGCTGCTGCCCGCGCTGCGCCGCGATCGGCCCGAGCCCGAGACCCTCGCGCTCGCGCTCGGCGGTCTTCACTGCCGCGGCCTCGACGTTGACTGGGGCGCCTACTTCGAGGCCTTCGACGCGCAGGTCGTCGAGCTGCCCACCTACCCCTTCCAGCGTGAGCGCCACTGGCTCGACCGTCAAAGCTCGAGGTCTCTCGCCCGGGTCGACGCCGACCAACGACTGCCCGAGGCCGCGTTTTGGGCGGCGATCGAGCGCGGCGACCTCCGCTCCTTGTCTGAGCAGCTCGCCGTCGACGAGGCCGGTCGCGCGTCGCTCGAGTCGCTGCTGCCCTCGCTCGACAGCTGGCACCAGGGCCTGCGACGCCAGGCCACCCACGCGGCGTGGCGGTATCGTGTCGAGTGGCGACCCGCGACCACTCTGACCGCCCCGGCCGCTCCGGCCGCCCCGGCCGCCCGTGGCACCTGGATCGTGGCGGTACCACAGGCGAGGCCCCGCCCAGAGCTCCTCGACGCCCTCGTCGCCGCGCTCGAGCGCCCTGGTGGCGAGGTCCTCGAGCTCCCGCTCACGCCCACCAGTTCGCGCGAGCAGCTCACCCCCGCGCTCGACCAGCTCGCCCACGGCAAGCAGATCGCGGGGGTCATCTCCCTGGCTGCGCTGGATACTCGCCCTCACGCTGACCACCTCGCGCTGCCGGTCGGGCTCGCCCACAACCTCGCGCTGATCCAGGCCTTTGGCGACACCACGATCGACGGAGCGCTCTGGCTGCTCAGCGTCGGCGCCGTGTCGGTCGCCGAGGACGACGCGCTCGAGTCCCCGGCCCAGGCGCTCAGCTGGGGCCTTGGCCGGGTGGCCTCGCTCGAGCATCCCCGGCGCTGGGGCGGCGTCATCGACCTGCCCGCGACGCTCGACACCCAAAGCGCGCGCGCGTTGGCGGCGATCTTGGCCGCGCGGGGCGAGGAAGATCAGCTCGCGCTGCGGCGCGACGGCCTCTACCAGCCACGCCTGGTGCGTGCGTCGGTGACCCCGGCCGCGCCCGGCTTCCGTGGCCGCGGCCCGGCGCTGATCTCGGGCGGCACGGGTGCCCTCGGCGCTCACGCGGCCCGATGGTTGGCCCGGCGCGGCGTCCAACACCTGGTCCTGACCAGCCGCCGAGGTCCCGATGCGCCGGGCGCCGCCGAGCTCCGGGCCGAGCTCGAGGGGCTCGGCGCGCGGGTGACGATCGCGCCTTGCGACGTCGGCGATCGCGAGCAGCTCGCCGCGCTGCTCGCCACGCTCGACGCCGAGGACGCGCGCCCCTCGACCATCGTCCACGCCGCCGGCCTCGCCGGCTCGTTCACGCCGCTGTCACAGCTGACCCTCGCCGAGTTTGAGCACACCGCAGCCGGCAAGGTCGCGGGCGCCCGCAACCTCCACGAGCTCACCCTCGGGTACGAGCTCGACGCCTTCGTGCTCTTTGCGTCGATCTCCGGGGTCTGGGGCAGCGCACGGCAGGCCGCGTACTCGAGCGCCAACGCCTACCTCGACGCCCTCGCCCTCCATCGCGCTCGCGCCGGCTCGCCGGCCACGTCGATCGCCTGGGGCCCGTGGGCCGACGGCGGCATGGCCGACGAGCGCGCCCGCGAACAGCTCGCCCGTGCCGGGCTCACGGCGATGGACCCCGCCCTCGCCATCGATGGCCTCGACCTCATCGCGGACCGCGAGACGCCGACCGCAACGGTCGTCGACGCCGACTGGTCGGTGCTGATCCCCGCCCTCGCCAGCATGCGTCGGCGTCCAGCCTTCGACGAGCTCGTGCCGCTGTCGTCGACGAGCGAGGGCGACGCCGAGGACGGGGCCGAGCCACCGCTGCTGACCCAGCTGCGCCCGCTGACCGAGCTCGATCGCCCCGACCACGCGCTCGCCGTCGTCGTCGAGCAGACCGCGGGTGTGTTGGGCTTCGCCGCAGGCTCGACCCTCGCCCCGGACGCGGGCTTCTCCGACCTCGGCCTCGACTCGTTGATGGCCGTCGAACTCCGTCAACGACTGCAATGCGCGACCGGCCTCGTCTTGCCCGCGACCCTGACCTTCGACTACCCCTCACCTGCCCGGGCCGCGCAGCTCTTGCTCGACCTGTGCGCCGACGCGTTGGCCGAGCCGAGCGCCGACACGACCGACGACACGACCGACGACGAGGAGCTGCGCAGCACGCTCCAGCGCATCCCCCTCGACGCGCTGCGCAGCTCGGGCTTGCTCGACGCGCTCCTCGATCTCGCCAGCGCACAGGCCGACGACAGCGCCGACGACGAGCCCGACTTTGATGAGCTGTCCGACGACGAGCTCCTCGACGCGGCCGACTCCTTGCTCGACGGTCTCTGAGCAGCCCGAGCATGACCGACCCCGCACAGGCCAAGCTGCGCAAGACGCTCAGCCGCGCGTTGACCGAGGTCAAGCGCCTGCGGGCCAAGCTCGCCGAGCTCGAGGGGCCGTCGACCGAGCCGATCGCCATCGTCGGTATCGGGCTTCGCTTGCCGGGCGGGGTCGTGGATCTCGCGAGCTTGTGGTCCTTGCTCGAGCGAGGCCAGGACGCCGTCGCGCCGATCCCGGCCACGCGCTGGGACGCCGAGGCCTGCTACGACCCGAGCCCCGACGCGCCCGGCAAGAGCTACGTCCGCGAGGCCGCGCTGCTCGACCACGTCGACCTCTTCGATCCCGCGTTCTTCAACATCACGCCGCGCGAGGCCGCCAGCATCGATCCGCAGCACCGGCTGCTGCTCGAGGGCGCCTGGGAGGCGCTCGAGCACGCGGGCATCGTCCCGGCGACGCGCGTCGACTCGCAGACGGGCGTGTTCGTCGGCATCGGCCCCAGCGACTACGCGCGGCTGATCGACGACGCGGGTGACAACCCCTACGCGGTCATGGGCACCCACAGCTCGTTCGCGGCCGGGCGCGTGGCCTTTGCTCTCGGCCTCCAGGGTCCGGCGATGACCGTCGACACCGCGTGCTCGTCGTCGCTGGTCGCCCTGCACCTGGCCTCCAGCTCCCTGCGCGCCCGCGAGTGCGAGCTCGCGCTCGCGGCTGGCGTGCAGGTCCTCGCCTCGCCCGAGCCCTTCGTGCAGCTGTCCCGGACTCGAGCCCTCGCGCCCGACGGCCGCTGCAAGACCTTCTCGGCCGACGCCGACGGCTACGGACGCGGCGAGGGCGTGGTCGTGCTCGCGCTCGAGCGCCTCGCCGACGCGCGTGCCCACGGCCGAGAGCCGCTGGCCCTCGTCCGCGGGACCGCGGTCAACCATGACGGGCGCAGCAGCGGGATCACGGCCCCAAACGGCAGCTCGCAACAAAAGGTGCTGCGCGCGGCCCTGACAGACGCCGGCCTCGAAGCCCACGAGGTCGACATGGTCGAGTGCCACGGCACCGGGACCGCGCTCGGCGATCCGATCGAGGTCCAGGCGCTCGCGGCGGTCTACGGCGCCAAGCGCCGCCCCGAGCGAAAGCTGCTGCTCGGCGCGATCAAGACCAACATCGCCCACCTCGAGTCCGCCGCGGGCCTCGCCGGGGTCGCCAAGGTCATCGCCGCCCTCGACCACGACACCCTGCCGGCCACGCTTCACTGCGCGTCACCCAACCCCCACCTCGACTGGGGCGCGCTGCCGGTCGAGATCATCCGTGACGCGCGCCCGTGGCCGCGCGGCGAAGGTCCGCGGCGCGCGGGCGTGTCGGGCTTCGGCCTCTCGGGCACCAACGCCCACGTGATCCTCGAAGACGCGCCGAGCCCCGCGCCCGCCAAGCCGCCGATCGCGTCGCTCGAGTACGTGCCGCTGCTGCTCTCGGGCCGGACCGAGGCCGCGCTGCGGGACCAGGCGGCGCGCCTGCTCGCGCGAGTCGAGGACCCCCGCGGTCGCCCTTCGACGCTCGAGCTCGGCGCCGCGCTCGCGACCACGCGCACACACTTCGAGCACCGGGCGGTCGCCATCTCCCCCGCTTCGGCGAGCGCCAAAGCGGCCCTCGCCGCCCTCGAGCTCGGCAGCTCCTCCCCCGCGGTCACGCCCAAGCTCGCGCTCTTGTTCACGGGCCAGGGCTCCCAGCGCCCGCAGATGGGCCGCGAGCTGTACGAGCGCTTCGCGGTGTTCCGCGCGAGCGTGGACGAGCTGTGCTCGAAGCTCGATCGGCCCCCAGGAGCCGGCAGCGCGAGGCGCCGCCGCCCCCTGCTCGAGGTCATGCACGCCGCCGCGGGCTCCGAGGCCGCCGCGCTCCTCGATCGGACCGAGTTCACTCAGCCGGCGCTGTTCACCCTCGAGGTCGCCCTCTACCGGCTGTTCGAGTCGTGGGGCCTGCGACCCAAGCTCTTGCTCGGTCACTCGGTCGGTGAGATCGCGGCGGCCCACGTCGCAGGTGTGCTCGACGTCGACGACGCCTGCGCCCTCGTCACCGCACGCGCGGAGCTGATGGCCGCGCTGCCACCTGGAGGAGCGATGTGGTCGATCCAGGCGAGCGAAGCCGAGGTCGACGCCGCGCTCGCCGAGCAGCCCGGCGCCCTCGACATCGCGGGGCTCAACGGCCCGATGTCGACGGTCATCTCCGGTGACGAGGCCCCCGCCCGAGCGCTCGCCGAGCAGTTCGAGGCCCGCGGTCGCAAGGTCAAGCAGCTGGCCGTCAGCCACGCCTTCCACTCGCGCCGCATGGAGCCGATGCTGGCCGAGTTCGAGGCCCGGATCGCCGCGCTTCGCTTCAAGCACGCGCGGATCCCCATCGCGTCCAACCTCAGCGGCGCGATCGCGGGCCCCGAGATCGCAACGCCAGCCTACTGGGTTCGCCACGTCCGCCAGGCCGTGCGCTTCGTCGATGGCGTGCGCGCGCTGGAGACCCACGGCGCGACCGCGACCTTCGAGCTCGGGCCGCAAGGCGTGCTCTCGGCGATCGCCGCCGGGTGCCTGTCCGACCAGGCTCAGGCCCGGCGGCTGCCGCTGATCCCGTCTCTGAGCAAGTCTGCGCCCGAGCCCCTCGCGCTCATGACCGCGCTGGCGAGGCTGCATGTCCACGGCGTGTCCCTTGATTGGAGCGCGGTGTTCGAGCTCCAGCGGCCCCCGCGTGTCGCGTTGCCGACCTACCCCTTTCAGCGCGAGCGGATGTGGTTGGAGCCCCGGCCCCGCCCCGCGACCGGCGCGCTCGCGGGGCGCTATCCGCTGTCGGGACACCGGACCGAGCTTCCCCACGGTGGAGCCCTGCACACCCTCGAGATCGGCCCGGCGATCCAGCGCTACCTCGGCGACCACATCGTCTACGACACGATCGTCGTCCCTGGCGCGTTCTACGTGGCCGTGTTGCTCGCGGTCGCCGAGTCGACCTGGCCGGACCGCGCCGTCGAGCTGCGCGAGCTCGAGTTCATTCGGGCCCTGACCTTCAAAGCTCCCGCTGACCACGTCACACTCCGCGTCCAGCTCGACCCCCTCGGCGACGACCTGAGCCAGTACGCGGCCTCGTTGTCGACCCGCAGCGAGGGCGAGTGGACCACCCACGCAAGCTCGATCCTCGCGACCCCAAGCGACGATCCCCCGGCCCCCGAGCCCCTCGATCTGCGCGGCGCGAGCTGGGTCGACGACTCCGAGCGGCTCGATCGACGCCTCCGTGACATGCACATCGACTGGGGCCCCAAGTGGTGGTGGCTGCGCCAGACCGCCGCGCTCGGCCCGGACACCGTCCTCGGTCGCTTCGACGCTCAGGCCGGCGTGCCGGGCGATGACGGGCCGGTCCCCGGTGGGCTCATCGACAGCTCATTCGCCCTCGCGACGTGGACGGCTGGCTACGAGCAGGGCAGCACCCCGCGCTTGCCCTTCGCGGCCCGGAGGGTCGTCTGGCTTGGCCAGCGTCGCCCACCCCAGCGCGCGCGCTACCAGGCCCGCAGCACCACGCAGACGAGCTCGACCGCCGACATCACCTACTACGATGCTGACGGACGCGCGCTGGCCTGGATCGAGGGCTTCAGCACCCGACCCGCGCCGATCGAACGGTTCTTGCCGCCACGGGCGAGCCGAGATCTCTACATCGTCAGCTGGGTGGCGCTCGACGAGGCGAGCCGCCCGGTCGCCCCGGTCGCCCCGGTCGCCCGGCTCGGGGGCGACCCGCTCGGGCTCGCCGAGCTCTACGCCTTCGACGCCGTCCACCCCGACCTCGCCAGCGTCATCGCCGGGCAGTCGCAGACCGTCGTCGTCAGCTGCGGCCCGGGCGAGTCGCCCCTGGCCACGGCCAGCGCGACCCTCGAGCTGGTTCAAGCTTGGCTCAGCGCCAGCGCGCTGTCCGATCGGCGCCTGGTCCTGGTCACCCGCGACGCCGTCGCGGTCGACCCCGGACCGAGCGCCCTCGATCTCGCGGCCTCAGTGATCTGGGGTCTGGTCCGCTCGGTCATGGCGGAGCACCCCGAGCGCGACATCCGGCTCATCGACATCGACGACGACCAGCCCGCCGCGAGCGCCCCCTTCGCCCGCGCGCTTGGCTGCGAGGAGTCGCAGCTGGCGATTCGCCGCCAGTCGGTCCTCGCCTCGCGCCTCGCTCCAGCGCCGTCCGCCTCGGAGCGGCCGCCGCCCGCCTTCGATGCCAACGCCACGGTCGTGGTCACCGGGGCGACGGGTGGGCTCGGCGCGGCCCTGACCCGGCACCTGGTCGCGCGCCACGGGGTCCGGCGCTTGCTCCTGATCTCGCGCCGGGGGCCCGACTCGCCGGGCGCGGAGGAGCTCGTCGCGGACCTCCAAGCCGCGGGCGCCGAGGTCGAGCTGCTCGCCTGCGACGTCGGCGATCGGGCTCAGCTCGCGGACGCGCTCGCGTCGATCGATGCCGCGCACCCTCTGACCGGGGTCTTCCACACCGCGGGAGTCGTCGACGACGCGACCGTCGCGGGCCTCGACGAGGCTCGCCTCGCGCGGGTGTTCGCGCCCAAGGTCAGGGGCAGCCGCAACCTCCACGAGCTGACCGCCAGCCACAAATTGGTCTGCTTCGTGGTCTTCTCGTCACTCGCGGGGCTGCTCGGCTCGGCCGGCCAGGCCAACTACGCCGCCGCCAACGCCTACATCGACGCGCTGTGTGCCCATCGCCGCGCCCGCGGTCTGCCGGCGACCAGCCTCGCCTGGGGTCCATGGGCCGAAGGGGGCATGGCCGCGCGCCTCTCGGAGGTCGATCGCGCTCGCATGGCGCGGCAGGGCTTCCTCGCCCTGAGCTTCGAGCAGGGCGCGAGGCTGCTCGACGCCGCGCTCGAGCGCTCCGCGGCGCTCCAGGTCCCCGTCCGCCTCGACACCCGGGCCCTCGGCGCGAGCTCCGATGAGCTGTCCCCGCTCTTGCGCGACCTGGTCCCCCGCGCTTCCCCGCGGCGGCGGTCCGAGGACAGCTCCTTGGCCCGGCGGCTCGTGGGCCTCGGCGAAGCGGAGCAACGCAGCGAGCTGCTCGACCTCGTCACCCGTGAGACCGCGACGATCTTCGGCCTCAGCGACCCGAGCTCGCTCGGCCCCGAGCTGCCCCTGCAGGAGCTCGGGCTCGACTCGCTGATGGCCGTCGAGCTGCGCAACCAGCTCCAGGCGGCGACCAAGCTCCGGCTGCCTTCGACGCTGCTGTTCGACTATCCCACGCTGACGGCGCTCGCCGACATGCTCCGAGAGCGCTTGCTCGCCCTCGCGACCGAGACCGAGCACGAGTCGCCGCCAGCGGCCACGCCCCGCCCGCCCCGCGTCCCCCACGAGCGGGACCCGATCGCGATCGTCGCGATGGCCTGTCGCTTGCCCGGAGGTGTCCACAGCCCGGAGCAGCTGTGGGACCTGCTCGACGCGGGCCTCGACGCGAGCACCGAGCTCCCGAGCGATCGTGGCTGGCCCAAAGATCTCTACAACCCCGACCCCGCGAAGCCCGGCAAGTCGGTCACCGCGCGCGGCGGCTTCCTCCACGACGCCGCCGCGTTCGACCCGGCCTTCTTCGGCATCAGCGGTCGCGAGGTCGCCGCGATCGATCCGCAGCAGCGCCTCCTGCTCGAGACCTCATGGGAGGCGCTCGAGCGCGCGGGGATCCCCCCGGACTCCCTGCGTGGCTCACCGACCGGCGTGTTCGTCGGCGTCATGTACAGCGACTACGGCGGCCGACTCTTCGCCAGCCCCGAGGCGCTCGAGGGCTACGTCGGCATCGGCAGCGCGCCATCGGTCGCGTCCGGTCGGATCTCCTACACCTTCGGCTTCGAGGGCCCGGCGGTGTCGGTCGACACCGCGTGCAGCTCATCGCTCGTGGCCCTGCACCTCGCCGCGCAAGCGCTGCGCAACCACGAGTGCGACCTCGCCCTCGCCGGCGGCGCGACGGTCATGGCGACGCCGAGCATGTTCGTGGAGTTCAGCCGTCAGCGCGCCCTCGCTCCGGACGGGCGCTGCAAGTCCTTCGCGAGCGACGCCGACGGCGTCGCGTGGGCGGAAGGCGCCGGCATGCTCGTGCTCGAGCGGCTGTCCGACGCCCGCCGCCACGGCCACCCGGTGCTGGCGCTGGTCCGGGGCTCGACGATCAACCAAGATGGCCGCAGCCAGGGGCTCACGGCGCCCAACGGGCCGTCGCAGCAGCGCGTGATCAGGGCCGCGCTCGCGGCCGCGTCACTGTCGCCTGCCGACGTCGACCTGATCGAGGCCCACGGCACCGGGACCAAACTCGGCGACCCGATCGAAGCCCAGGCCCTCGCGGCCGTGTACGGCCCTCACCACAGCAGCGACGCGCCGCTGCTGCTCGGCTCGATCAAGTCCAACATCGGTCACACCCAGGCCGCGGCTGGTGTCGCAGGCATCATCAAGGTCGTGCTCGCGCTCGAGCGCCAGCACATCCCCCGAACCATCCACGTCACCGAGCCGACGCCCCACGTCGACTGGTCGAGCGGCGCGCTCCGTCTGCTGACGGAGCCCCAGGCCTGGCCACGCGGGCAACGGCAACGCCGCGCCGCGGTCTCCTCGTTCGGCATCTCGGGGACCAACGCCCATGTGCTGGTCGAAGAGGCCCCGGTCGAGGACATCGCGGAAGGCCCGCGCGAGCGAGACGAGGAGCACGCCCAAAGCTGGCGCTGCCTGCTGCTCTCTTCCCCGTCCGCGAGCGCCCTGCCGGGCCTGGCCGCGCGCCTTCGCGACCACCTCCGCGCCAACCCCCAGCTTCGGCTCACGGACGTGGCCTACACCCTCGCCGCGCACCGGACCCAGTTCGAGCATCGCGTGGTCTTGGTCGTCGACTCGCTCGCCGCCGCGGTCACGACCCTCGACGCCCTCGCCCGCGGTCAAACGCCGCCGGAGGTGTCTGTCGGCCGAGCCCGCGCCGCGCCCCGCAGCGCCTTCCTGTTCACGGGTCAGGGCGCGCAGCGCCCTGGCATGGGCGCGGATCTGGTCGCCGCCTTCCCGGCCTTTCGCGCGGCCTTCGACGAGATCTGCCGGCGCTTCGCCCCTCACCTCGAGCGATCTCTGCGCGCCGTCATCTTCGCCGAGCCGGGCTCCGACGACGCCGCGCTCCTCGGCGAGACCGCCTACACCCAACCCGCGCTGTTCGCCCTCGAGGTCGCCTTGTTCCGCTTGCTCGAGTCCTGGGGCCTCGCTCCGGACCTCGTGCTCGGGCATTCGATCGGCGAGCTGGCCGCGGCGCATGTCGCCGGGGTCATGTCGCTCGCCGACGCGTGCGAGCTCGTGGCGGAGCGTGGACGCCTCATGCAGTCGATGCGCGAGGACGGCGTCATGATCTCGATTCAGGCGTCCGAGGACGAGCTTCGGCCCCTGGTCGACGCGGACCCGGGCGTCGACATCGCGGGGCTCAACGGCCCCCGCTCGACGGTCCTGTCCGGAGACGAGCAGGCCGCGCGAAGCGTCGCCGCCCGCTTCGAAGCTCGGGGCCGCAAGACCAGGCAGCTGGCGGTGAGCCACGCGTTCCACTCCCACCACATGGAGCCCATGCTCGATGAGCTGCGCGCCGTGGCCGAGACCTCGACCTTCGCGGCGCCGCGCACCTCGCTGGTCTCGAACGTCACCGGTCGGCTGGCCGACCCCGACCTGCTTCGGTCGCCAGACTACTGGGCTCGCCAGGTCCGCGCGGCGGTGCGCTTCGCCGACGGTGTCCGCGAGCTCGAGCGTGAGGGCGTGACGCTGGCCGTCGAGCTCGGCCCTCACGGGGTCCTGACCGCGAGCGCCGCGACCTGCCTCGAGCACCCCGATCAGGTCCGCCTGGTTTCGACTCTGCGCCGAGATCGCGCGGACCTCGAGAGCCTCCACGTCGCGCTCGCGCAGCTACATTGCGCCGGCGCCGGGCTGAGCTGGGCCGACTACTACCGCCCGCTCGACGCGCGACTGGTGAGCTTGCCGACCTACGCGTTCGAGCGAGCGCGCTACTGGCTCGAGGTCCCGACCAAGGCCCCCGCGCAAGATCCCCACGCCGCAGCGTTTTGGTCCGCGGTCGAGGCCCGCGACGACGCCCAGCTCGGCGCGCTCCTCGACCTCGACGACCAGAGCCAGACCGCGTTGACCAGCGTGCTGCCTGCGCTGCGGGCCTGGCGAGGCACCAGCCGCGAGCGCGAGACGCTGGACAGCTGGCGCTACCGTGAGACCTGGGTCCCGCTGGCAGTCGACACCGGGCCCGCCAGCCAGGCTCCGTGGCTGGTCATCGCTACCACCGACGCCGCGGGCAGCGTCGCCGAGAGGCTGGGCGCGCAGCTCCCGACCACGCTCGTGATCGCCGACCCCGAAGCGGGCCGCGAGCAGCTCGCGCGGCGCCTACGTCGGGCCGCGGGCGACGGCCCACTCGCCGGGGTCATCGCCGATCTTGGCTCGAGCGAGCACCACCCACGCCACCGAGGGCTGCCCCTCGGCCTCGCGCTCGCGCTCACCCTCGCGCAGGCATTGGCCGACGCTGAGATCGACGCGAAGCTGTGGCTCCTGACCCGGTCCGCGGTCTCGACCGGACCCGACGACCACCTCGAGCACCCGCTCCTGGCCATGATCTGGGGCCTCGGCCGCGTGCTGTCGCTGGACCAGCCGCAGCGCTGGGGGGGCCTCGTCGATCTCCCCTGCGAGGTCCCCGACGCCCTCGTCTCGACCCTCGCGCGCGCGCTCCTTCGTGGGGGTCACGAGGACCAGCTCGCGATTCGTCCGCGGGGCCTGCTCGCCCGACGACTCGAGCGCGCGCCTGCCGAGGCCCTCGGCCCGCGCTTTCGGGCTCGGGGGACCGCGCTGATCACCGGCGGCACCGGGGCCCTGGGCGCCCACACGGCGCGGTGGCTGACAAAGCGTGGGGCCGCGCACCTGGTCTTGACCAGCCGGCGAGGCGAGGCCGCGCCCGGAGCCAGGAGCTTGCGCGCGGAGCTCGAGAGCCTCGGCGCCCGGGTGTCGATTGAACGCTGTGACAGCGCCGACCCCAGGGCCATCGCCGCCCTCGTCGCGAAGCTCAGCGAGCTCGACGGGAGCGACGAAGAGCTGCGCATCATCGCCCACGCCGCCGGGGTGTCTGGGCCCCCAACGAGCGTCGATCAACTGAGCATCGAGGGGCTCGCCGAGGTCACCGCGGCCAAGGTCTGCGGCGCCGCAGCCTTGCACGAGCTCACCCTCACCCGCGATCTCGACGCCTTCATCTGCTTCGCCTCGATCGCCGGGGTTTGGGGCAGCGGACAGCAAGCGCCCTACAGCGCCGCGAACGCCTACCTCGACGCGCTCGCGCTGCACCGCGCCAGCTCGGGCCTCCCGGCGACCTCCCTCGCCTGGGGACCGTGGGCAGGCCCGGGCATGGCCGACGAGGAACTCAGCGAGCTCCTTCGTAGCCATGGTCTGAGCCCGATGGCTCCCGCGCACGCGATCGCCTCCCTCGAGCTGGCCTTGCGCAGCCGCGACCCCAGCTTGGTGATCGCGGATCTCGACTGGTCGCGCTTCGCTCCGGTCTACGCCAGCCAGCGCCCGCGCCCGCTGCTGACCGCCATCCCCGAGGCCCGGCGCGCGCTCGCGCCTTTGCCATCCGATGCCCAGCTCCGCCGCGCGCTCGAGCGCGTGTCCCTCAGCCAGCTGCGCGAGGCCGGGATCCTCGACGCGGTCCTCGACCTGGTCAACGACGCGAGCCCCACTGAAGCTGCCGCGCCCACGGATCTGCTCACGCTCCCGATCAGTGAGCGCCGCGCCGCCGTCCGCGAGCAGCTTCGGGCCTTCGCCGCCCGGGTCTTGCGGGTGTCCGTCGACGAGATCGAGCATGACCAGGGGCTCACGGCCCTGGGCCTCGACTCGCTGATGGCCGTCGAGCTGCGCACGCAGCTCGCCGCAGCTGGCATAGCGATCCCGGCCGCAGACTTCCTCCGCGGACTGAGCGTGGCCGAGCTCGCCGAGCGATTCATCGCGAGCTCGGGCGGACCGAGCGAGACCGGCGAGACCGGGCGCCCGACCTCGCGCTGGATCAACATCGAGCACCCGAGCTCGACGGCAGACCTTCGCCTTGTCTGCTTTCCCTACGCGGCGGGCGGGCCGACCGTGTTCGCCCAGTGGCCCCAGGCCCTCAACCCCGCGATCGAGGTCGCGGTCGCGCACCTGCCGGGCCGCGGCGCTCGCCTCGATGAGCCTCCCCTTCACACGATCGCCGAGTCCGTCGGGCCCCTCGTCGAAGCGATCCTGCCCCTCGCAGACAAGCCCCTGGCGTTCTTCGGCCACTGCATGGGCGCGATGGTCATGATGGCCGTCGCCGAGCGCCTCGAGCACGAGCACGGCGTCATCCTCGAGCGTGTCTACGCTTCGGCCGCAGCCCCCCCGTCGCACTACCAAGCGCCGCTGCTCCACCTCCTCGACGACGACGAGCTCATGCTCGTTCTGCAGATGATCGGCTTCACCAACAGCGGCGCGCTCATCGAGGATGACGAGCTCCGCGAGCTGCTGATGCCGATGCTGCGCGCCGACTTCGAGGCCGTCGCCCACCACAGCCGCGACTACCGCCCGCGGCGCCCGCTCTCGGCCCCCCTCGTGGTCCTGGCCGGCCGACGGGACGTGTTCGTCGCCCCGCGCTTCGTGCCAGGCTGGCGCCAATTCACGACCGCCGAGGTCCGCTTCGAGCTCCTCGACGAGCACCACTACTTCGTCGAGAGCGAGCGCGCCGCGCTGCTGTCGTTGATCTCCGGCGAGCGCGGGAGCGATGGAGTCATTCGCGCGCTCGCGGCGAAGGAGTGGGACGCCGCGCTCCGAGACCCGGAGCCCTTCACCCGCGACGGCTGGGATCGGCGAGCCGAGTGGCTCCGCGTCCATCAACCGGCAAAGTCAGCGGTCGGGACCCTGGTCCTGATCCCCGA
Organism: Enhygromyxa salina; assembly: GCF_002994615.1. Classification (GTDB taxonomy): domain Bacteria; phylum Myxococcota_A; class Polyangia; order Nannocystales; family Nannocystaceae; genus Plesiocystis; species Plesiocystis salina_A. Next base: position 101,828 of record NZ_PVNK01000148.1, read on the forward strand.
CCTCCTCGGGGCCAGGTTTCCGCTTCATTCCCCGACGACCTGTGGCGCCAGCTGGCGGGTACTCGAGCTGAGCTACCCCGGCCTCGAGCGCGGCGATCCCCGGTCTCCGGGACCGCCCGACCAGGTCATCGCGCGCTTCATCGAGCTGCTCGAAGGCGAAGACGACGGGCCGCTCATCTTGCTCGGCCATGGCTTCGGCGCCGTCTGTGCGGCCGAGATCGCGGCGGCGCTCGGCCCTCGCGTTCGTCACCTGTTCGCGGTCAACGGGGTCCCGCCCGGCCACTATGGCCTCCCCTTCGCCGACCTCCTCGACGACCCCCAGCTCGTCGCCTTCTTGCGTCTGATCGGACACCCCCGACCCGACCCCTCGTCTCTCGCCCAAGTCCGCGCCGGGATCCGGCTTGGCTCAGCCTACCCCGTCGAGAGTGAGCGAGAGCTGCCGTGCCCCGTGACCGCCCTGCGAGCCAAGCGCGACGTCTGGCTGTCCTACCACACCGTCGATCGTTGGGCCGACGTGTGCCAGGGCCCCGTCGAGATCATCTCTCGGGAGGGTCGCCACTTCGACGACGTCGACGAACAACTCGCGCCGCAGCTCAGGGCCCTGAGCGCCTCTTTGCCCGACCCCTGAGGCCTGTCCCGAGGCCTGTCCCTGCCCCGGCCTGCTAGCGGCGGCTGCCGAACTTGGCCAGCTCGGCGACCGGGAACTCGTAGGACAGCGGATCGATTTTGGGTGGCTCGATACCGATCCGCACGAACTCGGCGACGGCTTTTTCCACGGCGTCGGGATAGTCAGACGCCCACGAGTACTTGCCCGTGTCACCCCGCAGCCAGACGATCGCCGTGATGGCGCCGCGCATGACTGGCTTGGTCACGATCAAGAATTGCCACTGAAACCCAACCTCGGTCAGGTCCTTGGATGAGTACTCGCTGATCAGCTTGCGAATCGTCGGCTTCGGCACGCCCCACTCATGGAACTCCATGATCGTGACGTGCTTGACGCCGGCGCGATGCGCGAACGCGGACGCCTTCTCCCGCCATCGATAGTAGCCATGGACGACGCTCTCCTCCGGGTCACTACCCCGCAACTTGGCGATGCTGATCGGGAAGTAACGGTTGTCGAGGAGGATGTCTCCGTCAGACCCACCCGGGATCACTTTGGGGTCGAGATCCGATGGTAATGTGAGGGACGACATGGGCTGGTTTCTCGTCCTTCTACAACAGTTCGAAGGCGCGCGTGTCAGATTTGGTTGGAGGCGCCGGGAGTCGAACCCGGGTCCGCGAGTCTTCTGATGGGACGTCTACGTGCGTAGTCTGCGGATTTGGGTTTGACCGCCGAGCATGCCCACAGACGGGCCCTCTCGGAAGCGAGTCCCTGAGTTTCGCGCACCGACCGGGACCTCCGGTTCGCTAGCCTCTGTGTTGACGCCTACGCCCTACTGAGGCGCCTCAAACGCAGGCGTGCAGCTAATTAGGCTGCAACGGCCAGACGGCCGTAGTTGCTGTCGTTGGCAGCTGTGTTTTCCCGGCGTTTGTAACGCGGCGCTGGACCCGCGGCACGCTGTCTTCACCTTCCGTACCCACGTCGAATGCCAATGCACCCCCTGAGTGTCGTTCTGTGACGCTCGTACGTGTTTCGGGAAGTATATGTCCTCCCAACCCAAGGGCGCAAGAGTTCGGCATTTTTGCGCCGCAACGCAGGCACCATCCCAAGGTGGTGCGCAAAACCAACCGCAGCGTGGTACGCGGATTAAGATTGAGCCCTGAGCGGCTAATCTTGGTGCAATCGCAGGCCATGCAGCGGTACCCTGAGTCTCGAGTAGGCCATGCAGCGGTCCCCTGAATCTCGCCCGCTGCCCGCGCTCTGCGGCTCGACCGCAACTCGATCGAACATCCTTGGCGGATCTCAAACGAGTGAGCCAAGGCACCTTTTTCACGTCAAGACAAGTACGCGCATTTCGTGAGAAACGCCGATGACCCCACGGTCAGCGAAATCCCCGAGCAGGGGTCCGAGCGACGACCGCGAGTTCGAGGATCGGCTCGGGCGACTTGGGCCCGCAATTTCAGCGCCACGACGTCGAGGAGTTATTTACATGAGTGAGGCTGGCGAGCAGAAACTTCGCGTATATCTCGAGCGGGCGACCACCGCGCTCCGACAGACGAAACAACGTCTCGAGGAGATCGAGGCCAAACAGAACGAGGCGATCGCCATTGTCGGGATGGCCTGCCGCTTTCCCGGCGGCGTACGCACGCCCGAGCAGCTGTGGGAGCTGCTCGACGAAGGCCGCGACGCCGTCACGCCCCTCCCCACCGACCGCGGCTGGGACCTCGACGGGCTCTACGACCCCGACCCAAACAAGGTCGGCACAACCTACACGCGCGGCGGGGGCTTCATCGATCACCCGGGCCTGTTCGACCCCGGCTTCTTCGGCATCAGCCCGCGCGAGGCCGCGGCCATCGACCCGCAGCAGCGGCTGCTGCTCGAGCTGTCTTGGGAAGTGCTCGAGCACGCAGGCATCGTCCCCGAGTCACTCTACGAGACCAACACCGGGGTGTTCGTCGGCGTCTGCTACGACGACTACCTGAGCCTCGCGCCCGCGCCCGAGCACGCGGAGGACGGCTACGCGACCCTCGGCAACCTCTACAGCGTCAGCTCCGGCCGCATCGCCTACACCCTCGGGCTGCAGGGCCCCGCGCTGACCGTCGATACCGCGTGCAGCACCTCGCTCGTCACGCTGCACCTCGCTTGCCAGGCCCTGCGCAAGGGTGAGTGCGACCTCGCGCTGTCCGGCGGCGCGACGGCCTTCTCGACCCCCGAGCCGCTGCTGTCCTTCTCGCGGCTCAAGACCCTCTCGCCCGACGGCCGCTGCAAGGCCTTCTCGGCCGAGGCCGACGGCGCCGGCTGGGCCGAGGGGGGCGGCATGCTCGTGCTCGAGCGCCTCAGCGACGCCCAGCGCAACGGTCACCGGGTCTTGGCGCTCATCCGCGGCTCGGCGCTGAACCAAGACGGTCGCAGCCAGGGCCTCACCGCGCCCAACGGCCCCGCACAGCAGCGCGTGATCCGGTCCGCGCTGGCCAACTGCCAGCTCTCGCCCGGCGACGTCGACGTCGTCGAGGCCCACGGCACGGGCACCCGCCTCGGCGATCCGATCGAGGCCCACGCGCTCCTCGCGACCTACGGCCGAGGGCACGAGCCCGAGCGCCCGCTGTGGCTCGGCTCGATCAAGTCGAATTTCGGCCACACCCAGGCCGCGGCCGGAGTGGCCGGGATCATGAAGTTGGTCCTGAGCATGGAGCACGAGCGCCTGCCGAAGACGCTCCACGCAGACTCGCCCTCCCCCTACATCGACTGGTCGGACGGCACCGTCGAGCTCGCCCGTGAGCCGAAGCCGTGGCCGCGCGGCGAACGGGTCCGGCGCGGGGCCGTGTCGAGCTTCGGCATCTCGGGCACCAACGCCCACGTAATTATCGAGGAGCCGCCGCCGCCCGAGCCCGAGCCCGAGCCCGAGCGCTCCCGCGCCCCCGCGAGCGGGCCGGCCCTGCTGCTCTTGTCGGGCAAGTCCGCAGCCGCGCTGCGCAGCCAGGCCTCCCGCTTGCAGGAGCAGCTCGAGCGCCGCGCTGACGTCGAGCTGCGCGACGTCGCCTACTCGCTGGCCACGACGCGCACGACCTTCGAGCACCGCGCGGCGATCGTGTCCGAGACCCGCGCGCAGGCTGAGGCGAGCCTCGCGGCCCTCGCAGCCGGGACGCCCGAGCCGCGCTACGTCGACGGCGTCGCCAACCTATCCGGCAAGGTCGTGTTCGTGTTCCCCGGCCAGGGTTCGCAGTGGACCGACATGGCCAAGCAGCTGCTCGTCGAGTCGCCGGTGTTTCGCGAGGCCATCGAGGCCTGCGCTCGCGCCCTCGCGCCCCACACCGACTGGTCGCTGCTCGCGGTCCTGCGCGGCGAGCCCGGCGCGGCCTCGCTCGAGCGCGTCGATGTCGTGCAGCCGGTGCTCTTTGCGATCATGGTCGCGCTGGCCGCGGTCTGGCGGGCCCTCGGCGTGATCCCCGACGCGGTCGTCGGACACTCTCAGGGCGAGATCGCGGCGGCGCACGTCGCCGGCGCGCTCTCGCTCGCCGACGCCGCCAAGATCGTCGCCCTGCGCGGGCGGATGATCGCCGACGAGCTCGGCGCGGGGGCCATGGCCGCGCTCTCGCTCTCGGCCGAGCAGCTCGAGCCCCACCTCGCGCGCTTCGGCGACCGCCTCGCGCTCGCGGTCGACAACGGCCCGACCTCGACCGCCGTGTCCGGTGACCCCGAGGCGATCGACGAGCTCGTCGCCGCGCTCGAGGCCGAGGGCGTGTTCGCCCGCAAGATCCGGGTAACTTACGCGTCCCACTGCGCGCACATCGAGTCGATCCGCCAGCCGCTGGTCGACGTGCTCGGTGATCTAACCCCGCGCGCGGCCGCGATCCCGATGGTCTCGACCGTCGACGTCAAACCCCTCGACGGCACCGAGCTCGACGCGAATTACTGGTATCGAAACCTGCGCCAGCCCGTCCGCTTTGCCCAGGCGACCGAGGCCCTGCTCGACAGCGGGCATCGGCTGTTCGTCGAGATCAGCCCGCACCCCGTGTTGCCGGTCGCGCTCGGCGGCACCTTCGCCGCACACGACATGGACGCGGCGGTCGTCGGCACGCTGCGACGCAACGAGGGCAGCCTGGCGAAGATGATGCTCTCGCTCGGCGAGCTCCTGTGCCAGGGCTACGAGCTCGACTGGCGGCGCCTGTTCGACGCCCACGAGGCCCGCAGCGTCGAGCTGCCGACCTACGCGTTCAACCGCCAGCGCCTCTGGCTCGACGCCCCGCACCCGGCCGCCGTGACGCGTTCGAAGCGGACCGTCAGCGCGACCGGCCAGGCGCTGACCGGGCCCACCTTCCGCATGTCGACGGCGCCCGGGACGATCTTCGCGGACGCCTCGCTCTCAGCCGAGATCCCGGCGTGGCTCGGCGACCACCACGTCGAGGCCGCGTGTCTGTTCCCCGGGGCCGGGTTCGTCGAGCTCGCCCTCGCCAGCGGCCGCGCGGCGTCGGGAGCCAAGGCGCTCGCCGTCGAGCGACTCGATCTGCGCCGGGCGCTGGTCCTGCGTGACGACTCGGCGACGACCATCCAGGTCGCCGCGAGCGAGCGCGGCGCGGGCTCGTGGCGCGTGACCGTGTCGGAGGCCGACGGGGGCGACTGGCAGACTCTCGCCGCCGGCTGGATCGCGCTCGCGCTCGACGAGGCCAGCGACGCGCCTGCGCTCGACGAGGTCCGCGCACGCCACACCGACGCCCGCGATCCGACCCAGCTCTACGCGCTCGCGTCGCGCATGGGCCTCAACTACGGGCCGGCCTTTCGTGGCGTCGAGGCGCTGTGGCTCGCCCCCGAGGGCGCGGGCGCCCTCGCGCGCATCGAGCTGCCCGAAGCCGCAGGCCGAGCCGACAAATTCATGGCCCACCCCGCGCTGCTCGACGCGTGCTTTCAGGTCTGCCTCGCCGGCATGCTCGACGAGGGCGAGCAGGCAGACCGAGACCGCGGCCCGGCCGTCCCCGTACGCATCGATCGCGTCGAGCTGCGGCGTCCCCTCGGGGCCGGGCCCTTGTGGTGCGCGGCCACGACCGAGGCCATCGACGACGACGAGGGCCAGCGCAGCGTCGCACACCTGCAGCTGTGGGACGCCGACGGCGCGCCGATCGCCCGGGTCCAGGGCCTGCACATGCGGCCCCTCGCGGGCGCGGCTCATCGCGGGAGCGACCCGCTCGCGCGTTCGCTGCTCGAGGTCAGCTGGCACGCGCTCGAAGCTTCCGAGCCCAACCCGTCGAAGGGCGCGTGCTGGCTGGTCCTCGGCGATCGCCACGGCGTGGGCGCGCGGCTCGAGCCGCGCCTGCAAGCCCACGGCGTGGACGTGACGCTCACGACTGAGCTCGACCCCCTCGACGGCGAGGGCCTCGACGCCGCGCTCGACGAGGCCCTCCGCGATCCCCTCGCGGGCATCATCTGCCTGTGGTCACTCGACGCGCCCGAGATGAGCTCACTCGCCCCCGAGGCCCTGCTCGAGGCCGGGCGCGCGGGCTGGGCGGGCGCGCTCGCGCTGGTCCAGCGCCTCGCCCAGCTGAGCCTGCGCGATCCCCCGCGCCTCGTCCTGGTCACCCACCGCGCCCAGGCGCCGACCCGCGCGGCGACACGCCCCGAACAGGCCCTGGTCTGGGGCCTCGGTGGGTCGATCCGGTCCGAGCAGGGGGCCCTGCGACCGCTGCGTGTCGACCTCGGCGAGCTCGACGACGACGACGAGCTCGCCAGCCTCGCCGCGCTCGCGGTCTCGAACACCGACGAAGATCAGATCGTCGTGCGCGGCCCGACCCGCCTCGCGGCCCGCCTCGGACACGCCGAGCTCCCGGCGCCGGCCCGCTACCAGCGGCGTCGAGCCAAGGGTGAGCCCTACCGCCTCGAGGTCGAGCGCCCCGGCTCCCTCGACTCGCTGCGCCTCGTCGCCTTCGAGCCCAACGCCCTCGCGCCGGGCGAGGCAGAGGTCGCGGTCGAGGCTGTCGGGGTCAACTTTCGCGACGTGCTGCTCGCAACCGGCGTCGTACCGCCGATCGTCTCACCGAGCGGGAATTCCGATCGCGTGCGCCTCGGGTTCGAGTGCGCCGGAACCGTCGTCCGGGTCGGCCCAGAGGTCGAGGGTCTCGAGCTCGGCCAGCGGGTTGTCGCGCTCACCGACGACGCCTACGCGACCCGGATCGTGCTCGACGCCAGCCACGTGTTCGCGCTCCCCGACGGCGTCTCGACGGCCGACGCCGCGACCTTGCCGATCGTCCACATCTCCGCCTACTACGGCCTCCACCACGTCGCCCGCCTCCGCGCTGGTGAGCGCGTGCTGATTCACTCGGCGACGGGCGGGGTCGGGCTCGCGGCCCTCCAGTGGGCCCGACACGTCGGCGCAAAGATCTACGCGACCGCCGGCACCGAGGCCAAGCGCGCGTGGCTGCGCGAGCAGGGCATCGAGCACGTGTCCGACTCGCGCTCGGCTTGCTTCGCGACCGACCTCGCGCGCTGGACCAGGGGCGAGGGCGTCGACGTGGTGATCGGCGCGGTCTCGGGCGACCTGATGCGCAAGAGCATCGAGCTGCTCCGACCCGGTGGCCGCTACGTCGACCTCGGGCTCCGCGACGCCCTGGCCAACGCCGAGCTCGCGCTGCGGCCCTTCGCCCGCGGCCTCAGCTACACCCTCGTCAACGTCGGCGAGATGATCGTTCACTCCTTCGCGCGCGTGCGCGAGGTCTTCGAGGAGGTCCTCGAACACCTCCGCGCCGGCACCCTCACCCCGCTGCCGCACCGCGACGCGCCGCTGTCCGAGGCCCAGGACGTGTTCTGGGAGATGGGCCGCGGCCGCCACATCGGCAAGTTCGTGCTGACCACGGACGAGCCCGAGCCCCCGGTGATCGCCGTCGAGATCGACGCGAGCCAGCCGACGCTCTCGGCCGACGCCAGCTACCTGATCAGCGGTGGCCTCGGCGGCCTCGGGCTCGCGCTCGCGCGGTGGATGGCCGATCAGGGCGCCGGACACCTCGTGCTGCTCGGCCGTCGCGGGGTCACGCGCGACGAACAGCGCGAGGCGATCGCCGCGATCGAGGCCGCGGGCACCCGGGTCAGCGTCGCGCCCGTCGACGTCGCAGATCGCCCGGCGCTCGCCAAGATCATCGCCGAGCTCCCCGCCGAGCTGCCCCTGCGCGGCATCGTCCACGCTGCGGGGCTGCTCGACGACGCGATGCTGGTCCACCAAGACGTCGAGAGCTTCGAGCGGGTCATGGCGCCCAAGGTCGCCGGCGCCTGGAACCTGCACCTGCTCAGCGCGGAGCTCGAGCTCGACTTTTTCGTGCTCTACAGCTCGGCCGCGTCGCTGCTCGGCAGCCCCGGCCAGGCCAACTACGTCGCCGCCAACGCGTTCTTGGACGCGCTCGCTCACCATCGGCTTGGCCGCGGGTTGCCGGCCCTGTCACTCGGGTGGGGCGTGTTCTCCGAGGTCGGCCTCGCCGCGGCGGCGGACATTCGTGGCGCGCGGATGAGCGGTCGCGGGATCACCGAGCTCAGCCCCGCCCAGGGTGTCGAGCTGTTCGGGCGGCTCGTGTCCAGCTCGCTCACTCAGGTCGCGCCCTGCCCATTCGATGTCCACCAGTGGGTCGAGTTCTATCCGGAGGCGGCCAGCTGGCCCTACCTCGAGCAGCTCCTGGCCGAGGACGCTCGCTCGGGCGGCGAGGCCGACAGCGAGCTCCTCGCCCAGCTCGAGGCCGCGAGCCCGGCCGCGCGACACAAGCTGCTGCTCAACCTCGTGCTCGACGAGCTCGCGCGGGTCATCCGGATGGACACGGCCCAGCTCGACCCCGCCACGCCCTTCGCCGAGCTCGGCGTTGACAGCCTGATGGGCATCGAGCTGCGAAACCGCCTCGAGCTCACGACCAGCGTCCAGCTGCCGTCGACCGCCATCTGGACCTACCCGGAGCCGCGCTCGCTCGCCGAGTTCCTCGCCGAGAGCTTCGCCGAGAGCGGCGACGCGAGCGAGGACGGCGAGGCCGACGAGGGCGCCGAAGACCAGACCACGCTCGAACTCGGCGACCAGGCCGCCGCCGCATTGCTCCTCGAAGAGCTCGAGGGATTGGAGGGCATCATCGATGTCTGATGTCGACAAGATCACCCAGCGCGCGCTCGTCGCGGTCCGTCAGCTCAAAAAGCGCGTCGCAGAGCTCGAGTCCAAGGAGCGAGCTCCGATCGCCGTGATCGGGGTCGGGTGCCGCGTCCCCGGCGGTCCGACCCCGGAGGACTTTTGGCTCACCCTCATGGAGGGTCGTGACATGATCCGGGAGCTGCCCGACGAGCGCCTGATCGGGCCGTGGCCCGACGGCGTCCCGCGCTGGTGCGGCCTGCTCGACGACGTCGATCGCTTCGATCCGGCCTTCTTCGGGATCGCGCCGCGCGAGGCCCTGCCTCTCGACCCCCAGCAGCGCCTCCTGCTCGAGGTCGCCTGGGAGGCGCTCGAGCGCGCCGGGCAGCTCCCCGATGCCCTGCGCGGGACCAAGACCGGCGTGTTCGTGGGCCTGTGCACGCTCGACTACAAGGATCGGGTTGAGCACCGCCTGGACGGCCTGGCCCGCGGCGCCTACGACACGACCGGAAACATGATGAGCACGGCCGCCGGTCGCGTGTCCTACGTCCTGGGTCTGCAGGGCCCGGCGATCACCGTGGACACCGCGTGCTCGAGTTCGCTGGTCACGCTCCACCTCGCATGCCAGAGCCTGCGCAGCGGCGACTCGGATCTGGCGCTGGCCGGCGGCGTCAACCTGATCTTGTCCGAGAAGACCACGCACAGCCTGTCGTACACCCAGGCCCTGTCGCCGGACGGCCGCTGCAAGGCCTTCGACGCCGCGGCCAACGGCTTCGTGCGCGGCGAGGGCTGCGGGCTCGTGGTCCTCAAGCGACTCGCCGACGCCCAGCGCGACGGCGACACAATTCTTGGCCTGATCCGCGGGTCGGCGATCAACGAAGACGGCCGCTCGACGGGCCTGACGGCGCCCAACGTCCGCGCCCAGGAGGCCCTGCTCCGCGACGCCCTCGCGCTCGCGCAGGTCGAGGCCCGCGAGGTCGGCTATGTCGAGTGTCACGGCACCGGCACCTCGCTGGGCGATCCGATCGAGGTCGAGGCGCTCAAGTCCGTGCTCGGCGCCCCGCGCGAGGACGGCTCGAAGGTCTGGCTCGGCGCGGTCAAGTCCAATATCGGTCACCTCGAAGCGGCCGCCGGGGTCACCGGAGTCATCAAGGTGCTGCTGGCCTTCGAGCACGGACAGCTCCCCCCGAACCTGCACCTGCGCCACCTCAACCCGCGCATCAACGTCAACGACACCCCGCTGACCCTGCTCCGCGAAGCCACGAAGTGGGCGCCGATCGACGGCCGACGCATCGCGGGGGTCTCGTCCTTCGGGTTGTCGGGCACCAACGCCCACGTGCTCCTCGAAGGCCCGCCTGAGCTCCAGCCCGAGCCGACCGTGGCGGCTCCTGTCGCGCCGCCGGCCGAGCTGCCCATCCTGCTGTCGGCGCGGTCCGAGCTCGCGCTCGACCTCCAGGCCACGCGACTGCGCGAGCACCTCGCCACGACCGAGGCGTCGGCCCTCGACCTCGCGTTCTCGCTGGCCACGACCCGCTCGCACTTCGAGCACCGCATGTTCGTCCCGGCCTCGCAGCTGCCGCTCGCGCTCGAGCGCGGCGGCGCTCAGCGACGCGGCTTCGTCAAGGCCCCGGCCAAGCTCGCGCTGCTGTTCACGGGTCAGGGGGCCCAGCGCCCGGGCATGGGCCGCGAGCTCCACGCCGCGCTGCCTGGGTTCGGCGCCGCCTTCGACGAGGTCTGCGCCGCCTTCGATCCCCTGCTCGATCAACCCCTGGCCCGGGTCGTGTTCGCGGACGCCGGCACCGACGACGCGCGGCGGCTCGATCAAACCGAGTACACCCAGCCCGCGTTGTTCGCGATCGAGGTCGCGCTGGTTCGCGTGCTCGAAGGCTGGGGCGTGGTCCCGGACCTGTTGCTCGGGCACTCGCTCGGCGAGATCACGGCGGCCCACGTCGCCGGCGTGTTTTCCCTCGCCGACGCCTGCAAGCTCGTCGCGGCCCGCGCTCGGCTGATGCAGGCGCTCCCGGCCGGCGGCGCGATGGTCTCGATTCAGGCCTCCGAGGCCGAGCTCATCGAGCACCTCGGAGACCACCCGAGCGTCGACATCGCGGCGCTCAACGGTCCAAGCTCCGCGGTCATCTCAGGCGACGAGGAGCCGGCCCAGGCCGTGGCCGCACACTTCGCCGGGCTCGGCCGCAAGACCAAAGCGCTCAACGTCTCGCACGCCTTCCACTCCCGGCGCATGGACACGCTGCTCGACGCCTTCGAGCGCGTGGCCGCGTCGGTCGAGTACCGACCGCCGCGGGTGCCGGTCGTCTCGAACCTCACCGGCGAGGTCGTCGGCGCCGAGCTGTGTGACCCGAGCTACTGGCGCCGCCACGTTCGCGGCACCGTGCGCTTCCTCGACGGCGTCCGGACCCTCGCCAAGCTCCGCGCCTCGGTCCTGCTCGAGCTCGGGCCCCACGGCGCGCTCACCTCGATGGCCGCCGCGTGCGTGCCCGAGGACCGCCAGACCTCGACGACGCTGATCGCCTCGCTGCGCAAGGACAAGCCCGAGCTCGAGACCCTCGTCGCGGCGCTCGGCGCCTTGCACTGCGAGGGAGTGGACATCGACTGGCGAGCCTTCTTCGCCCCCTACGCCCCGCGTCGCGTGCAGCTGCCGACCTACGCCTTTGCCCGCGAGCGCTACTGGATCGACGCGAGCTCGACCGCGTCCGGGTCGGACAGCGCGGGCCTCGAGCCGAGCTCCGAACCCGAGCCGAGCTCCGAGCCCGACCCCTCGCCGCGCCCGCCCGAGTCCCTCGCCGCCGAGCTGCGTTCGATGCGCCCCGAGGACCGCGCGCAGCGGGTGCTCGAGCTCGTCCTCGACGAGGCCGCGGGGGTCCTCGGGCTGCCCTCGTCCGCGCCCCTGCGACCCGACAGCGGGTTCGCCGACCTCGGCCTCGACTCGCTGATGGCCGTCGAGCTCCGCGCCCGCCTCCAGGCCAAGCTCGGGCTCGGCCTGCCCGCGACCCTGGCCTTCGACCACCCGACCTCCCTGCGCCTGCGCGACTTCTTGATCGACGAGCTGTCCGGCGTGTCCGCCGGGCCGAGCCCCTCGGCCCCTGGCCCGCGCCTGCGCACGACCGACGATCCCATCGCGCTCGTCGGCGTCGGCCTGCGCCTGCCCGGGGGCGTGCGCGACCTCGACGGGCTGTGGCGCCTGCTCGTCGACGAGGTCGACGCGATCCGACCGGTGCCCGCCGACCGCTGGGACCTCGACTCGGTGTTCGACGCCAACCCCGACGCGCTCGGCAAGTCCTACGTGCGCGAGGCGGGGTTCATCGACGACATCGATCTCTTCGATCCCAAGTTCTTCAACATCAGCCCGCGCGAGGCCGAGAACATCGATCCTCAGCACCGCCTCCTGCTCGAGGCCTCGTGGGAGGCGCTCGAGCACGCGCGGATCGTGCCCTCGTCGCTGATCGACTCCGCGACGGGCGTGTTCGTCGGGGCCGGCTACGGCGACTACGGCCTGCTCAACCCGATGAAGAGCGCGGACGCCTACGGCGTGCTCGGGACCCACGCCTCCTTCGCCGCCGGCCGCCTCGCCTTTCACCTCGGCCTCCAGGGCCCGGCGGTCGCCCTGGACACGGCCTGCTCCTCCTCGCTCGTCGCCATGCATCTCGCCTGCAACGCGATCCTCGACGGCGAGTGCGAGGTCGCCCTCGCCGGCGGCGTCCAGGTCATGGCCGCGCCGGACGTGTTCATCGCGCTGTCCAAGATGCGCGCGTCGGCGCCCGACGGGCGGTCCAAGACCTTCTCCGCCAACGCCGACGGCTACGGGCGCGGCGAGGGCGTGGTCGTGGTCGCGCTCGAGCGGCTGTCGCGGGCACGAGCCAAGGGCCACAACGTCCTCGGCATCGTCAGGGGCACGGCGATCAACCACGACGGTCAAAGCAGCGGCATCACCGTCCCAAACGGCAGCTCCCAGCAAAAGGTGCTCCGCGCCACCCTCGCCCGCGCCGAGCTCGACCCCGCCGAGGTCGACTACGTCGAGTGCCACGGGACCGGGACCAAGGTCGGCGACCCGATCGAGATTCAGGCGCTGGCTTCGGTGTTCGGCGAGCGTCCGCCGGATCGGCCGCTGATGCTTGGCGCGATCAAGACCAACATCGGTCACCTCGAGCTCGCCGCCGGGCTCGCCGGTATCGCCAAGGTCATCGTCGCGCTGCGCCACGACGCGATCCCCCCGACGATCCACACAAAGCCGCGCAACCCCCTGGTCGAGTGGGATCAGCTGCCGGTCGAGATCGTCGACGAGCTGCGACCGTGGCCGCAGCCCGAGGCCGGCCTCCGCCGGGCGGGCGTGTCGAGCTTCGGGATCTCGGGCACCAACGCCCACGTGATCATTGAAGAGCCCCCCGCGGCCCCCACCGACGCGGACGAGCCCAGGTCCGGGTCCGCGCCCGCGCCCGCGGAGCCGCTCGCCGAGCCGGTGCTCGTGCCGCTGTCGGGCCGCAGCCCCGACGCGCTCCGGGGCCAGGCCCAGCGTCTGCGCGAGCGGCTCGAGACCGACACGCCGCGCCTCGTCGACCTCGGCTACTCCCTGGCCACGACCCGCTCACAGTTCGAGCATCGCGCCTGCATCGTGACCTCCGAGCCCGCCGAGCTCGAGGCTGCGCTCGACGCGATGTCGCGCGGTGTCCCCCACGCCGCCTACGTCGACGGCCGCGTCAACCCGGGCGGCAAGGTCGTGTTCGTGTTCCCCGGCCAGGGCGCGCAGTGGGTCGGCATGGCCAGGGAGCTGCTCGATCAGTCGCCGGTGTTTCGACGCTCGATCGAGGCCTGCGCCAGGGCCCTCGCGCCCCACACCGACTGGTCCCTGCTCGCGGTCCTGCGCGACGAGCCCGACGCCGCGTCGCTCGAGCGCGTCGACGTCGTGCAGCCGGCTCTGTTCGCAATGATGGTCTCGCTCGCGGCCGTGTGGGACGAACTCGGCGTCAAGCCCGACGCCGTCATCGGACACTCGCAAGGCGAGCTCGCGGCCGCGTACGTGTGCGGCGCGCTCTCGCTCGACGACGCCGCCAAGGCCGTCGCGCTGCGCAGCCGCATCATCGCCAGGGAGCTCAGCGAAGGCGCGATGGCGGCGGTGTCACTGGCGATCGACGAGCTCGCCGAGTGGCTCGAACCCTACGCTGCGCGCGTGGCCGTGGCCGTCGACAACGGGCCCGCCTCGACCGTGGTGTCGGGCGAGCCAGCCGCCGTCGACGAGCTCGTCGACGCGCTCGAGGCCGCGGGGATCTTCGCGCGCCGGGTCCGCGTGAACTATGCCTCGCACTGCGCCTATATCGAGCCGATCCAGGCGCCGCTGCTCGCCGCGCTCGACGGCCTCACGCCGCGCCCGGCCAAGCTCTCGATGATGTCCACGGTCAGCGCCGAGCCGGTCACCGGCCCCGAGCTCGACGCGGCGTACTGGTACCGCAACCTCCGGCACCGCGTCCGCTTCGCCGAAGCGAGCAGGGCCCTGCTCGACACCGGCCATCGCGTGTTCGTGGAGATCAGCCCCCACCCCATCATGTCGGTCGCGCTCGACGGCATCCTCGACAGCGAGGGAGCCCGCGGCGCGGTGATCGGGACCTTGCGCCGCAACGAGGGCGGCCTCGATCGGGTCCTGCTCTCGCTCGCGGCCTTGCACTGCCGCGGCCACGCGATCGAGTGGTCGCGGCTCTACGCCGCTCACGCTCCGCGCGTCGTCGATCTCCCGACCTACGCCTTCGACCGCGCCCGCTACTGGCGTGAACCACCGCAGCTGGCCGACGCCCTTCGGCGCCCGAGCACCGTCGCCACGGCGGGCGCTCACCCGCTGCTCGGGCCTGCCTTTCGCATGTCGCAGCCGGCCGACACGACCTTCTGGGAGCCGGTCCTGGCCGCCGACGCGCCCACCTGGCTCGACGACCATCGCGTCGAAGAGGCGTGCCTGTTCCCCGGAGCCGGCTTCGCCGAGCTCGCGTTGGCTGCCGCCCGCGAGGTGTCCGGAGCCGACGCGGTCGTCGTCGAGGAGCTCGCGCTCCGACGCGCCTTGCTGCTGCGCCCGGGTCAGGGAGCGACGATCCAAGTCGCGCTCGCGGACGACGGCCCGAGCTCGTGGCGGGTGACGATCGCCGAGTCGGGGCCCGAGGGCTGGCAGGCCCTGGCCTCGGCCCGGGTCACCCGAGCGCTCGATGAACTCGACCTCGGCGCCTCGCTCGACGAGCTCCGCGCGCGCTTCGTCGAAGCCCACGCGGCCGCAGAGCTCTACAGCCTCGGCGCGAGCATGGGCCTCAACTACGGGCCCGCGTTTCAGGGGGTCAGCTCGGTCTGGCTCGACCCCAGCGGCGACGGGGCGCTGGCCCGCGTCGAGCTGCCCGAAGACGCCGGCGACGCGGGGGCCTTCGTGGTTCACCCGGCGCTGCTCGACGCCTGCTTTCACGTCGGGCTCGCGCCGCTGCTGGGCGCCGGGGCCGAGCATGGACCCTCGGTGCCCGTGTCGATCGAGCGCATGCGGCTCGCGCGTCCGCCTGGGCGCGGGCCGCTGTGGTGCGCGATGGTCCCGCGACCCAGCGCGCGAGAGGGTCTGCCCGTCGCCGATCTGAACCTGTGGGATGCCGAGGGCGTCCCGCTTGGCGTCATCGAGGGCCTCCGCACCCAGCCGCTCGACGAGCGCGAGACCTCGAGCGGCCCCTTCGCCGACGTCCTGCTCGAGGTCTCGTGGCAGGAGCTCGACGAGGCCGTCGAGCGCCTCGACGCCCCGGGCCGCTGGCTGCTGCTGGCCGATCGCCGCGGCTTCGCCCACCGCGTGGCGGCCTTGCTCAGCGACGAGGGCGCCAGCGTCGAGATCGCAGCCGAGCTCGATCCCCGCGACCCGCGGGCGGTCGACGCGGCGCTCGAGCGCGCGCTCCTCGATCAGCCCCTCGACGGCATCCTCTGTCTGTGGGCCCTCGACGGGCCGACGATGGACGAGGTCCCGCCCGACGCCCCCCTCGACGGCGGACGGTCCGGCTGGCTGGGCGTCATGCACCTCGTCCAGAGCCTGATGGCCCGCGGGCTTCGGGATCTGCCTCGCCTCGTGATGGTCACCCTCGACGCCCAGTCGCCGCGCGGCGCCGGGCCTGTCAACCCCGCCCAGGCCCTGGTCTGGGGCCTCGGCGGCACCCTCCGCTCCGAGCACGCCACGCTGCGACCGCTGCGGGTCGACCTTGGCGCCCTCGACGATGCCGACGAGCTCGCCTCACTCGTCGCGCTGACCCTGTCCGACACCGACGAAGATCAAGTCGCGCTGCGGCACGACGCCCGCTACGTCGCGCGGCTCGGACCCGCCACGGTCCCGCCTGAGGCTCGCTACCAGACCCAGGTCGCGGGCGATCACGCCTACCGTGTCGAGGTTGGCGAGCCCGGCTCGCTCGACTCGCTCGAGCTCGTCGCGTTCGAGCGCGCCGAGCCGGGGGTCGGACAGGTCGAGCTCGCCGTCGCCGCGGCTGGCATCAACTTCCGCGACGTCCTGCTCGCGACCGGGGTCGTGCCGCCGATCGGCGACGGCGACAGCGACAGGGTTCAGCTCGGCTTCGAGTGCGCGGGCGTCATCACCCGGCTTGGGCCCGATAGCGGCGCGCTCGAGGTCGGCCAGCGCGTCATCGCGATCACGGCCGACGGCTTCGGCACCCACGTCCTCGCCGACGCGAAGTTCGTGTTCCCGATCTCCGACGAGCTGTCCTGCGCCGACGCAGCGACGCTCCCGATCACCCACATCTCCGCCTACTACGGCCTCCACCACGTCGCCCGCCTCCGGGCCGGCGAGCGCGTGCTGATCCACTCCGCGACCGGCGGGGTCGGGCTCGCGGCGCTGCAGTGGGCCCGGCATGTCGGCGCAGAGATCTACGCGACCGCCGGCAGCGAGGACAAGCGCGCCTGGCTGCGCGAGCAGGGCGTCGAGCACGTCTCGGACTCGCGCTCGACCGCCTTCGTCGAGGACGTCGCCCGATGGACCCGGGGTGAGGGCGTCGACGTGGTGATCAGCGCGCTGGCGGGCGAGCTGATGCGCAAGAGCCTCGGGCTGGTCCGCCACGGGGGCCGCTTCATCGACCTCGGTCTCCGCGACGCGCTGACCAACGCGCAGCTCGCGATGGCGCCCTTTGCCCGCGGCCTGAGCTACACCCTCGTCAACGTCGGCGAGATGGTCTTCCATGCGCCCGAGCGCCTCCGCGAGGTCTTCGTCGAGGTCCTCGAGCACGTCCGCGCGGGCGTGCTCGCGCCGCTGCCCCGCCTCGAGCACCCGCTCTCGCGCGTCGCCGACGTATTTTGGGAGATGGGCCGTGGCCGCCACATCGGCAAGTTCGTCCTGACCCCGCAAGAAGACGAGCCGCCAGTGATCTCCGTGCCCGCGTCCGCGAGCGCGTCGCTCGTCGGGTCCGAGGCCAGCTATCTGATCACCGGTGGCCTCGGCGGCCTCGGGCTCTCGCTCGCGCGCTGGCTGGCCGAGCAAGGCGCGGGCCACCTGATCCTGCTCGGCCGCCGCGGCGTGACGACGGATGTCCAGCGCGAGACGATCGCGGCGATCGAGGCCGGCGACACCCGGGTGAGCGCGGTCGCCGTCGACGTCGCCGATCGCGCTGCGCTCGCGGCCGCGCTGTCGGAGCTGACCGAAGCCGCGCCCCTGCGCGGGGTCATCCACGCCGCTGGCCTGCTCGACGACGCGATGCTCATCAACCAAAGCGTCGAGAAGTTCGAGCGCGTGATGACGCCGAAGGTCGCGGGCGCGTGGAACCTCCACGAGCTGACCAAGGAGCTCGGGCTCGACTTCTTCGTCTGCTACAGCTCCGCAGCCGCGCTCTTCGGTAGCCCCGGCCAGGGCAACTACGCGGCCGCCAACGCCTTCCTCGACGCCCTCGCCCACCACCGCAAGCAGCTCGGGCTGCCCGGCCTCTCGCTCAACTGGGGCGCGTTCTCGGAGGTCGGCCTGGCCGCGAGCGAGGACATCCGCGGCGCGCGGCTGTCGAGCCGAGGCATCACCGCGCTGCGACCCGACGAGGGCGTCGAGATCTTCGCCGCGCTCGTCGGGACCGCCGCGACCAACATCGCCCCGTGCCCGATCGACGTCCAGCAGTGGGTCGAGTACTACCCCGAAGCAGCGAGCTGGCCCTTCCTCGAACGCATGCTCAGCGAGAGCCCGAGGCAAGAGACCCACAGCGAGCTGCTCGCCGAGCTCGCTGCAACGAGCGCGCCCTCGGCGGCTGCCCAGCTGCTGCTGCAGCACGTGCTCGAGGAGATCGCCAAGGTCGTGCGCTCGGATCCCGCGACCATCGATCCCGACACGCCCTTCGTGGAGCTTGGAGTTGACAGCCTCATGGGCATCGAACTACGCAACCGCCTCAAGACCACGACCCGCGTCGAGCTCCCGTCGACCGCGATCTGGACCTACCCCTCACCAAACGCGATCGCGCAGTACCTCGGCGGCCTGCTCATCGAGCAGCCCGCGGCCGAGGCCCCGCCCCCGCGGCGCGCGACGGACGATTCTCAGCTCGATCCAGAGCTCGACGTCGAGGTCGACGAAGACGACGACCTGCTCGACGAACTCGCACAACTCGAGGGATTGCTCGGTGACTAAAGATAAAGACAGCTCAAAGGTGTCCGCACGCGTCCGCGACGCGCTGCTGCGCGCCAAAGCGCGGATTCAGTCGCTCGAGAGCCAACTCCACGAGCCGATCGCCGTGGTCGGCATGGCCTGTCGTTTCCCGGGCGGTTCGACGCCCGCGCAGTATTGGGACACGCTGATCCAAAAGCGCGACATGGTCCGCGAGCTGCCGCCGCAGCGCAGCGTCGGCCCGTGGCCCGAAGGGGTGCCGCGCTGGGCGGGGATCCTCGCGGACGATGAGGTCGACGGCTTCGACCCGGCCTTCTTCGGCATCACGCCGCGCGAAGCCAGGTCGCTCGATCCGCAGCAGCGCCTGCTCCTCGAGGTCGCCTGGGAGGCGCTCGAGCACGCCCGGATGATCCCGGCCTCACTGCGCGCGTCGAAGACCGGCGTGTTCGTCGGCCTGTGCACCGTCGACTACGGGGACCACGTCGAGGCCCAGGCCGCGGACGAGCTCGGCCCCTTCGACACGACCGGCGTCATGGCCAGCACCGCGGCCGGGCGCCTGTCCTACGTGCTCGGCCTCCAAGGCCCGGCGATGACCGTCGACACGGCGTGCTCGAGCTCGCTCGTGACCCTCCACCTCGCGTGCCAGAGTCTGCGCGCCGGAGACTCCGAGCTGGCGCTGGCCGGCGGCGTCAACCTGATCTTGTCGGAACGTACGACCGCGGCGATCGCCCGGACCCAAGCCCTGTCACCCGACGGGCGCTGCAAGGCCTTCGACGCCTCGGCCAACGGCTTCGTCCGCGGCGAGGGCTGCGGGCTGCTCGTGCTCAAGCGCTACGCCGACGCCCGGCGCGACGGCGACCGCGTGCTCGGGCTCATCCGCGGCTCCGCCGTCAATCAGGACGGGCGCTCGGCCGGGCTGACCGCGCCAAACGTGCTCGCGCAGCAAGAGCTGCTCGGCGGCGCCCTCGACAACGCCGGGCTCGAGCCCCGAGACGTCGGCTACCTCGAGTGCCACGGCACCGGCACCGCGCTCGGGGACCCGATCGAGTTCGAGGCGATCAAGGCGGTCTACGGCCGCCCCCGCGAAGACGACTCCCGCCTTTGGCTCGGCGCGGTCAAGACCAACATCGGTCACCTCGAGGGCGCGGCCGGGGTCGCCGGCGTCATCAAGGTCCTGCTCGCGCTCGCGCACCGCCAGATCCCGACCAACTTGCACCTGCGCCACGTCAACCCGCGGATCAACCTGGCCGGCACCCCGCTGGCCCTGCCCCGCGACGCCGTCGAGTGGGCAGCGATCGCCGGGCGGCGCGTCGCCGGCGTGTCCTCGTTTGGGATGTCCGGGACCAACGCCCACGTCGTCCTCGAGGGCCCCGAGCCCGCCGCGCCCGCCGAGCCCGCCGAGCCCGCCGCGCCCGCCGAGCCCGCCGCGCCCGCCGAGCCCGCCGAGCCAGGCGCCGCCGCGCTCGCGCCACCGCCGAGCGTCCCGCTGCTCATCTCGGCGCGCCACCTCGATGCGCTGGCTGGCCAGGCCGCGCGGCTGCGCGACCGCATCGCAGCCGACGACGCAAGGCTGGTCGACGTCGCGTTCTCGCTCGCGACCGCGCGCACGCACTTCGAGCACCGCGCGTGCGTCGTCAGCAGCACTCCGCGCGCGGCCCTCGAAGACTTCGCCCGACGCGGCCAAGACCCGAGCGTCACCACCGGGGTCGCCAAGGGCCCCGTCAAGCTCGCCGTGCTGTTCACGGGTCAAGGCGCCCAACGCGTCGGCATGGGCCGGTCCCTCTACGAGTCCTCGCCGGGGTTTCGCGCCGCGTTCGACGAGGCCTGCGGCCACTTCGACGAGCTCATCGGCGCGTCGCTGCGCGACATCGTGTTTGCAGAGCCGGGCACGAACGCGGCCGCGCTCATCGACCAGACCCGCTACACCCAGCCGGCGCTGTTCGTCGTCGAATACGCGCTCTATCGCCTGCTCGAGTCTTGGGGGGTCCGGCCGAGCATCGTCCTTGGCCACTCGATCGGCGAGCTCGTCGCCGCGTGTGTCGCCGAGGTCATGTCACTCGCCGACGCGGCCAAGCTCATCGAGGCCCGCGGCCGACTGATGCAGGCGCTCCCGTCCCGAGGCGCGATGGTCTCGATCCAGGCGTCCGAGGCGGAGGTCCGCCCGGTCGTCGAGCGCCACCGAGGGCTCGACATCGCCGCCATCAATGGCCCGACCTCGACAGTCGTATCCGGGGACGAGGACGCGGTCGAGGCCGTCCGCGCTCACTTCGAGGCCCTCCAGCGCAAGACCCGGCGGCTGACCGTCTCGCACGCGTTTCATTCTCACCACATGGAGCCGATCCTCGACCCGCTCACGCGAGTCGCCCGCTCAATCAGCTTCCGCCCGCCGTCGATCCCGATCGTGTCCAACATCTCAGGCGCGATCGCTGGCGCCGAGCTCCACACCGATCCCAGCTATTGGGCCCGACACGTCCGCTCGCCCGTGCGCTTCCTCGACAGCGTCCGCGCCCTGCGCTCGGCCGGCGCCAACGTGCTCGTCGAGATCGGGCCCCACGGCGTGCTCTCGTCGATGGCCGCCGCGTGTCTGCCCGAGGGCGAGCTCGACGACACGACCATCATCAGCACGATGCGCAAGCATCGCGACGAGCACCAGACCCTGCTCCACGCGCTCGGGAGCCTCCACTGCCGCGGCGTCGATGTCGATTGGCCAGCGGTGCTCTCGCCCTACGCGCCCAGGCTCATCGACCTCCCAACCTACGCCTTTCGTCGCGATCGCTACTGGGTCACGCCAGACGAGGCGACGCCCGGACGGGCCCCCGGGGCCGGTCCCGACGCCGACGCGTTCTGGGCCGCCGTCGGCCACGGCGATCTCGACTCGTTGGCCGCGCAGCTCGAGCTCGACGACGAGCGCCGCGCCGCGCTCGGCTCGCTCTTGCCCTCGCTCTCGTCGTGGCGACTGCGCCAGCGGAGCAATCAGTGGCGCCACGAGCTTCGCTGGCGGCCCGCCGCGCGGCACCTCGACGCCGCGGTCCCCGAGGGCGGGCTCGTCGTCGTGCCCGCGTCGCTGGCCGCGAGCTCGCTCGTGACCGCCCTCGTGGACGCGCTCGGGCACCCACGAACCCTCGCCTTGCCCCTCGCGGCGACTCGAACCCAGACCGCCACCGCGCTCCGCGACGCGCTCGCCCCTCGACCTGCGTACCTTCTCTCGCTCCTGGCCCTCGACGAGTCCCGGCACCCCGAGCACTCCACGACGCCGGTCGGCCTCGCCCTCAACGTCCACTTGTCCCAGGCGCTCGTGGATCTCGATGTCCGCGCGCCGCTGTGGCTGGTGTCGCAAGGCGCCGTCTCGGTCGGCGACGCCGACCCGCTGACCAACCCAAGCCAGGCGACGAGCTGGGGCTACGGGCGCAGCTTCTCGCTCGAGCATCCAGCTCACTGGGGCGGCATGCTCGACCTCCCGGCCGAGCCCGACGCCGAGCTGCTCGGGCTCGTCGGCGCCGTCCTGGGCGCCGCAGAGATCGAGAACCAGCTCGCGCTGCGGGCCGAGGGCCTGTTCGTGCGGCGACTCGTACACGCCGCAGGTCCCGAGCCCTCGACCGCGGCGTTCGAGCCTCGCGGTCCGGTCCTCATCACCGGTGGGACCGGGGCGCTCGGGGCTCACGTCGCGCGCTGGCTCGCTGAGCTCGGGGCGGGGCCGCTCGTACTCACCAGCCGCCGCGGAGCCGACGCGCCGGGCTCAGCTTCGCTGCTCGACGAGCTCGAGGCCCGGGGCGTGAGCGCCTCGGTCGTCGCCTGTGACGTGGGCAGTCGCGACTCGGTCGAGCGTCTGTTCGCCGACCTCGAGCGCGACGAGCTGACCCCGCGGATCGTCATCCACACCGCCGGCGTCGTCGACGACGCGCTCGCGACCGAGCTGACGCCCGAGCGCTTCGCTCGCGTGCTCGCGCCCAAGCTCGACGGCACCTTGAACCTGCATGAGGCGACCAAGCAGCTGAGCCTCGATCACTTCGTGTTGTTCTCGTCGCTGGCGGGCACCCTCGGCAACCCGGGCCAATCCAACTACTCGGCCGCCAACCATTTCCTCGACGCGATGGCCGCGCATCGGCGCAGCCTCGGCCTCCCTGCGATCGCGGTCGCCTGGGGCCCGTGGGCCGGCGGCGGCATGGCGACGGATGTTGCGATGGACGCTGCGGTCTCGGCGATGGATCCGGCCATGGCGATCGCCGCGCTGCAGGCCTCGCTGCGTGAGGGGCACACCAACGATGCCATCATCGACATCGACTGGCCGGCATTCGCTCGCGCCCATCTGCGCGGCAGCGCACGCCACCTACTCGACGAAATCTTGCCGCCCGAGCCGAACGAAAGCGTCGCTGACGACTCGCGCTCGCTGCTCGACGAGCTGCCCACGGTCCCGGTTGAAGACCGAGCACAATTCGTGCGTGAGTTCGTCGCCCGTCAGGTCGCCGCGGTGATCGGCTCCGCCGACACCGACGCCCTCGACCCGGAGGTCGACTTCTCCGAGCTCGGCGTCGACTCGCTGATGGCGATCGAGCTGCGCAACCGTCTGCAAGCGACCACGCAGCTGAGCCTCGACGCAACCCTCACCTTCGACCACCCCACCCTCGAGCAGCTCGCCGCCTCGCTCCACGAGCAGCTGTCCGCGCGCATGGCCGCGCGCAAGCCCGCGCCCGCCCGCCCGAACGCAGGGGAGTCGAAGGGCGACGTGTGGGTCGACATGTGGCGATCCACGCGCGAGGAGCGGCTCGCGCAGAGCAGCGAGTGGCACAGCGCATTTACGCGCCTCGTCACCAATCGCCATGAACGCTTTCGCACGGTCCTCGACCTGTTCGACAACTTCGCTGACATCCGACGAATGCAGGACCCCGAGGCCCGGGCCCCGGTGATCCCGCGCCCCGTGCTCCTCTCGCGCAGCAACGCCGGGCTTCAGATCTACTGCCCGCCGTCCTACGGCCCCCCCGCCTCCGCGTTTCAGTACTTTCAGGTCGCGCGGTCCTTGGGTGATCGGGCCTCAGTGTGGGCGACCTCCATGCTCGGCTATTCGATCGAAGATCCCCTGCCCGAGACCTGGCACGATCAGGTCATGCATCAGTACGAGGCATTGCAGCAGTGCCTCGACCCGAGCCGGCCCTGGGTCATGCTCGGCCACTCCGCCGGGGGTCTACTGGCCTACCATGTCCTCGCGCACATCGAGGCGACCGGGGCGAACCGCCCCGTTGCGATGATCCTGATCGACAGCGCTTATCCCGGCACGAGCGACGACGAGCTGCTGTACCCACCATTTGTCCGCTCGACGACCCAACACCTGATTGGAACCGGCTCGGATCGCGTCGACAGCGAATACCTCTATCAATTCTCGGCATTTCGATGGAACGCAAAGCTCTGCGATGCCGCGTGGGAGACGCCACGGCCGCGAATTGAGACGCCGAGCCTGTACATTCACTGCGCGGCGTTCTCTGAAACCGTGGCCTTCGCCAACGACCTCACCCCTTGGCCCGCGCTGTTCGATCGCCTCGACATCATCAAGACCGAGGTCAATCACTTCGGGATCATCACCGATCGCTCCGACCATGTCGCGGACCTGGTCCTACGCTGGCTCGAGCGCCTCGACCCCTCCGACTCGGACGGGGGTGCCAGTTTCGTGGGTGATGGTAGCTAAGCGCCGACGCGGCTGAGCTCGTGCGCTGCGTCACGCTCATTTGCGCAGTCCGCTCTTTCACGCGAGCTTGACGCTGAACTGAGGTTGGATCTACCGTCTGCAGAGCGCCATGGCAGCTCCACCACTGAAGGGTATCACCCGCATCAAGGCCCCGGGCTGTGAAGTCCACTGGGATGATACGTACTCGCCCATCTTCTTCGCGAACACGGTCGGTGTGGTGAATATGGAGGTGATGGAGCAGTGGTATGCTGTCCGCAATCCAGCCTACGCCCGCGCCATGTCCCTCGGCCAGAAGGCCATGCTGGTCTCGGACGTGTCCAACATGACGCCGCCCGACGCGGTCATGCGCAAGGAGCTGGCCTTGCTCGGCGAGAAGGAAGACGAGGCGTTCCGAGGCGTGGTCCTGGGCCAAGTCTTCATCATGTCCAACCCCGTTTTGCGTGGCGTCGTGACCGCGCTGCAGTGGATCTCTCCGAACGCGCTGGTCCCGACGGTCACGGCCGCGAGCCTCAAGGACGCCGCCAGGCAGGTCGAGCGCCACTACACCCGGGCCGGATTGCCGATGCCCCCGTACCCCGACAACTACGCATTTGAGAAAATCACGCTCTGAGTCGAGTTCGCGCTCGCATCGAGCGCTCACTGGCGCCGGGCACTGGGTGACGAAGAGGGCGTGAACGTAGTTTTTCGTGTCCATGCCCCGCGCGAATCGCGTGGCGCGGCTCGTGGGCGCGGAGAGTGGAAAAATCTGGCAATGGAGGCGCCGGGAGTCGAACCCGGGTCCGCGAGTCTTCCGATGGGACGTCTACGTGCGTAGTCTGCGGATTTGGGTTTGACCGCCGAGCATGCCCACAGACGGGCCCTCTCGGAAGCGAGTCCCTGAGTTTCGCGCACCGACCGGGACCTCCGGTTCGCTAGCAGCCCGGGGTGCAATGCATCGTGTCGCCTCGCGCCGGAATTTTCGCCGAGGGCGCGATACCGGGCGTACTGCAAGTTTTGGCGACAAAGCCCTCGGCGAAGAGGCCAAGCGAGGCGGCGCGAGGCATTGCACCCCGGGCTGCTAGCCTCTGTGCTGACGCCTACGCCCTACTGAGGCGCCTCAAACGCAGGCGTGCAGCTAATTAGGCTGCAACGGCCAGACGGCCGTAGTTGCTGTCGTTGGCAGCTGTGTTTTCCCGGCGTTTGTAACGCGGCGCTGGACCCGCGGCACGCTGTCTTCACCTTCCGTACCCACGTCGAATGCCAATGCACCCCCTGAGTGTCGTTTTGTGACGCTCGTACGTGTTCTGGCAGGGAGTATGTCCGCTTCCTCCACCGACGCAAGAGGCGACACACCGAGGGCGATCGCGTACATTGCGCAACCTTGCAACTTCGCGCAGCAGCAGGCCTCGCCACATTAACGGGCACTTAGCGCACAAATTGCGCAAAACCGCCCAACTCCCAGCCCTCAGTACTGTGTCAGAACAAATAGTCTTAGTGACGCGGTGACATCTCGATATGGAAACTGTTGAATTAGATCTTCAACAGCTGGCATGCATCGTTGGCATACTGCCAACATTACCGCATCGAAGCCGGACGATATCGCACTCGCCCCTCGCCAATTCTACCTTGTAGTGTCCCGGAGCTGGCGCGAGAGTTCACAATCCTCTCGCATCCCAAAAACAGCCCTGGCGCTTTCACCAGACGACTTTGAGTCGTGAGTCACACATTGTACGTGCCGGGACGACAGACCTAACATACTGGTACAACAGGGGAACTGAAGCGATCTCCAGACGCATAACTAGCAGCTGCTAATATTGACATTACACACCACAGACGGTACGCTCGGCTCATGATCGAAATGATCGATTACGAGGCGTTCGGTGATCTTCGCGCCCACCGCCTCCCGTCGGGCCCACGCTCGCGGTTGCTCGCGACACTCGGCATCGCGGGCGATGTCGCAGGTGCAATGCGCAGCTGGAAGCGCCGCTACGGACCGACTTTCACGATCAACGAGATCTCGGGGAAGATGGTGCTGACCTCCGAGCCGGAGTTGGTGCGCAAAATCTTCACCGCGCCAGAGTCGACCTTCGACGGCGCCCTGCCTGAGGCAGCCGACATCATCATCGGCCCGCGCTCGGTTGCCATGAGCGTTGGCGAGCAGCACCAACGACTGCGCAAGCTACTCACCCCGTCCTTTTGCGCGTCATCGCTGGGCCCGTGGGGCGAGACCATCGCCGCGACCACGCGGCGAGTGTTCCGCGGTGGCACAGCGGGCCAGGTGTTTCCATGCCGCTCGAGTATGGCGGAGCTGACGACCCGCGTGATCGTCCGCATCATATTTGGCGCGAACGGACAACGCGAAGAAGATCGCATGTATCAAACTGCCCGAAATACCATGAGGGCACAGCACCCCTTCTTCTTGGTCACCCGCCACTTGCAGCGCGACCTCGGGCCCTTCACGCCATACCGCCGGTACAAGCTCGCAGCGCAGAAGTTGGACGCCCTGCTCTACGAGCGAATTGCTCGCGCACGGACCGAGAGCCCCGACGAGCCCAACGTGCTGACCTCGATGGCCTGCGGTCGATTCGAGGACGGCTCGTCAATGTCGGATATCGAGATTCGCGACAACCTCTACAGCCTCCTGGTCGCGGGCTACGAGACCACGGCCTACGCCCTGACCTGGGCCATGTACTTCCTGCATCGCCACCCCGAGGCCCTCCGGCGCCTCCGCGACGAGCTCGACACGGTCGGCCCCGACGGTGATCCCGTCGCGTTCACACAGTTGCCCTTCCTCAACGCGACCATCGACGAGACGCTGCGCATTTGCCCACCGGCCCCCTTCACCACCCGACGGCTCGGCAAGACATGGGAACTAGGTGAGTGGGTGATTCCGCCCGGGACCTACGTCGCCCCCGCAACTTACCTGCTCCACCACGACGAGAACATCTGGGGAGATCCCGAGAATTTCCGTCCAGAGCGATTCTTGGACCACCGCCCGAGCCCCTTTGAGTTCCTCCCCTTCGGCGGCGGCGCCCACCGCTGCCTCGGCGCCGCGCTGTCCAAGTTCGAAGCGGCGGTCGTGCTCGGCACCTTGCTCACGAGCCACGAGGCCGAGCTGTGCAGCCCCAACAAGGTCGACTACGTTCGCACGACCTTGACCACAGGGCCCAAGCAGGACTTCCCCATCCGCCTCTCGCCCCGGGGCCCGCGCCAGCCGCACGCTGGCGCAGGTCAGCGCCCTGAGGCAGCGACGGGCTGCCCCTTCCACAGCTAATCGCCCGTGCCCGAAGTCTGGTGCCCCCCGCTCCGATGCACCGGACGCCATCCGTGCCCGAAGTCCGCGCCGGGCTTCGGGCCGGGCAGCTCGGACTCGTTGATGAAGCTCTCTCGTGGCCGTCGGGAGTCCGCGCGGGGCCACAGGAGGTCCGAGCTCGGGGCGTCGCCTCTCCATCTGGGGTGCAGAAGGCTCTTGGTACACCACCACCAGGTCGGTCAGCTGCGCGTCGAAGGTGCTTTTCGTACGGCGATACCCCGAGCTCGGACATCCTGTAGCCCTTTTTGCGCTCTGCTCTTTGCGGGGGGGGACCCCGCTCCGAAGCCCGAGGTGCCATCCGACCGTGCCTGAAGTACGTTCCGGGCGGCTCGGACCCGTTGATGAAGCTCTCTCGTGGCCGTCGGGAGTCCGCGCGGGGCCACAGGAGGTCCGAGCTCGGGGCGTCGCCTCTCCATCTGGAGTGCAGAAGGCTCTTGGTACACCACCACCAGGTCGGTCAGCTGCGCGTCGAAGGTGCTTTTCGTACGGCGATACCCCGAGCTCGGACCTCCTGTAGCCCTTTTTGCGCTCTGCTCTTTGCGAGGGGTGACCCCGCTCCGAAGCCCGAGGTGCCATCCGACCGAGGCTCGCAGCGGAGCCACCGGTTGCAACACGACGGCCCGGCTACCAGGGCTCCGAGGGTCCCTCGGAGCGAAGTTTTCACGGCGTATGCCCCCCAACCGAAGCGCTGCCGGTCACTCGGACTACCCGAAGACCGACACAGCTCATGCCCCCGGTGAGTGAATTCGCTTCGAGGGACCCTCGGAGCCCGCCGGGCCCCCCCGCCGTCAATAAACCCTCGGTCCCGGGGTGACCCCGCTCCGAAGCCCGAGGTGCCATCCGACCGAGGCTTGAGGCGGAGCCACCGGTTGCAACACGACGGCCCGGCTAACAGGGCTCCGAGGGTCCCTCGGAGCGAAGTTTTCACGGCGTATGCCCCCCAACCGAAGCGCTGCCGGTCACTCGGACTACCCGAAGACCGACACAGCTCATGCCCCCGGTGAGTGAATTCGCTCCGAGGGACCCTCGGAGCCCGCCGGGCCCCCCGCCGTCATCCAACCCTCGGTCCCAGGTGACCCGAAGCGCCGGACCCCATCCGACCGAGGCTCGCAGCGGAGCCACCGGTTGCAACACGACGGCCCGGCTACCAGGGCTCCGAGGGTCCCTCGGAGCGAAGTTTTCACGGCCTATCCGCCCCAACCGAAGCGCTGCCGGTCACTCGGACTACCCGAAGACCGACACAGCTCATACCCCCGGTGAGTGAATTCGCTTCGAGGGACCCTCGGAGCCCGCCGGGCCCCCCGCCGTCATCCAACCCCCGGCCCCAGGGAACCCGCAGCGCATAGAAAGCAGAATCTGCG
>NZ_PVNK01000149.1 GCF_002994615.1 Enhygromyxa salina
ACCACGCCCATGACCGCCGCCTCGCCCTCGGCCTGCTCGAGACCGCCAGCGGCCACCGCCCACGCGGGCCCCGGGCGCGCGCGGGCGGTGGCCGCTGGCGGTCTCGAGCAGGCCGAGGGCGAGGCGGCGGTCATGGGCGTGGTCGTGTCACCCGAGCTCGGTCCGCTCGCGTCGGGCCGGATCGATCTGTGGTGTCGAGACGGGGAGCTGGCCGCGCGCGTGGCCGTTGGCGAGGACGGCAGCTTCTCGGGCCCAGCGTGTCCGGGGACGACCTGTGTCCGCCTCGTCCACCCGGCCTTCGAGCAGCCGCGGGGCTGGGAGCTCGAGCCCGACGAGGCGCGGGAGCTCACGGTCGTTCACGCGGCCCAGGTCAGGGGGACGGTCTTGTCGACGGCAGGCGATGCCATCGCCGACGCGAGCTTGATCGTCCACGACGCAGACGGCCGACGCGTGGCCGCGCGAAGCGACGCAGGCGGTGAGTTCCGCGCGGCGATCCCCGGGCTCCGGCCGTGTGACGCCTGCGACCTCGAGCGCGGGACGCCGACCTGTCGCGCGGATCCGCGGCCGGCGAGCACCAGCCGCGGGCGCGTGCTCGTCTCGGCCAGCGACTACGCGCCGGTCGAGGTCGAGGTCGAGCTGGAGATCGGCGCCGAGATCCCGCTCGAGCTGGTCCTCCCGCCCCCGGCGGCGCCGATCACGGGTCGGGTGCTCGGGCTCGATGGGCGGCCGTTCGGGGCCCGCGCGATGGCGCTGGCGACGAACGTGGCGCGGGAGGCCGAACAGCACGCCTGCGCAGTCGACGAGTCCGGTTCGTTTGTTCTGTCCGGCCTCGGTGACGGGCGTTATCGCTTGCGGGTGGTCCGGGATGGCCGCGAGCTCGCGACCGCCGACGATGTCGCGCCCGGTGACGAGATCGAGCTGCGCGCCGAGGTGCCCGCGCGCGGCGTCACGCTCGGGATCAAGGTCACAGCCGCGGACGACCGGCCAATGGCCAAGGTCCGCGTCGATGGCGGGCCGTTTCGCGGGGCCTGGACGGACGACGAGGGCTACGTCGCCGCAGCCAGCGTGCTCCCAGGCCGCTACACACTGCGCTTGCGGGCAGCCAAGTGCCCCGTCGTGCGCGAGATCGTGGACGTGGCTGCGCCTGGCATGGTCACGCCGAGGATCGTGCGGCTGCCTCCCGGCTGCTAGCTGCGCTTGCTGGAGTGTGGGGCAGGTAGTTCGTCGAGCCCCATCGCCGTCGGGCTGGCATTGGGTAAGATGTGCGCCGTGGCTCCCTCTGCCGAACCAACGGGCTCGCAGTCCGGCAGCCACAACCCATTCCCGCAAGTGTTCGGCAAGTACGTGCTGCTCCGGCCGATGGCGCGCGGTGGCATGGGCGAGCTGTTCCTCGCGGCCGCGGGCGAGACCGGCGGGTTCGAGAAGCTGTGCGTGGTCAAGAAGGTCCTGACCGACCTCGAGGACGACGGCGTCCGCCGGCGCTTCCTCGACGAGGCCAAGGTCGTCGTGCGTCTCAACCACGCGAACCTCGTCCAGGTGTTCGACGCCGGTCGGGTCGTCGAGGACTACTACCTGGCCATGGAGCTGGTCGAGGGCAAGGACCTGCGCGGGGTCTGGAACCGCTGCGCCCAGCTCCACCGTCGGATCCCCGTGGAGTTTGCGACCTTCGTGGTCCGCGAGCTGTGCCGCGCGCTCGACTACGTCCACGACGCGATGAGCCTCGACCTCGTCCACCGCGACATCTCACCGCCGAACATCATGGTGAGCTACCACGGGCAGATCAAGGTCACGGACTTTGGCCTCGCGACCCACGCGATCAAGAGCGAGCTGACCAACCCCGGGGTCGTGTTTGGCCGCTTCAGCTACCTGTCTCCCGAGCAGGCTCGCGGGCTGCCGGCCGATCGACGCACCGACATCTACGCGTCGGGCATCGTGCTGTGGGAGATGCTGACCGGGCGCCAGCTGTTCCCCGCCGATCGCCACCAGGCGGCCGGCGCCGCCGCGCTCGCGGAGCTGCGCAACCCCGTGATCGAGGCGCCCTCGTCGATCGTTCCGGGGATCCCCGATGGCCTCGACGCGGTCGTGCTCCGGGCGCTCGCGGTCGAGCGTGAAGATCGCTTTCAGACCGCGGGCGAGTTCAAGGTCGCGCTGTCCGAGGTCCTGACCCGCCACCACCCGAGCTGCGACGTCGATCGCGTGGCCGCGTTCATGCGCGACATCTTCGCGCGCGAGTACAAGCTCGAGGCCCAAGACTACGCCAGCTACTCGCGCGAAGACTTCTCGCCGATCCGCGCCCAGGCGACGATCGATGACTCGGACACGCTCAGCATCAGCGACTCGATCGAGGTCGGGCAGCCGACGTCGCGGTCGCGGTCGCGGTCCCGCGCCGGTCGTCAGGCGAGCGGCGATCTCTCGAGCCCGCCGCGGAGCGCCTCGGGCCCGAGGCGGGCCGGGGCGGCGAGCGCCGAGGCTCGGGCCGACGAGCAGGGCTCCTCGAGCTTCGAGCTCGACGACGGCGACATCGTCGAGCTCGAGTCGAGCAAGATCTACTCGGGATGGGACGGTGGCCCCTCGGCCGAAGAGCTGGCCGAGGCCGCGGCCGCGCGGGTCGGGACCGTGGTCGGCAAGCGCTACCGCGTCGATCGCCTTCTCGGTGTCGGTGGCATGGGCGCGGTGTTCGCTGCCACGCACCTCGCGCTCGGCAAGACCTACGCCCTGAAGATCCTCCACGAGGTCTACGGCCGCGACCCGGACATCATCGATCGCTTCATGCGTGAGGCTCGGGCCGCGACGCAGACCGGGCACCCGAACATCATCGATGTCCTCGACATCGGGACGATGGACGAGGGCGACCTCTACTTCGTCATGGAGCTGCTCGACGGCACCGACCTCGGGTCCGTGATTCGTCAGTCGGGGCCGCTGGCGGTCCGTCGCGCCGTGCACATCGCTCGTCAGATCTGCCGGGCCGTGAGCGCGGCCCACGACGCGGGCATCATCCACCGTGACCTCAAGTCCGAGAACGTGGTGCTCCTGGTCAAGGGCGGCGACCCGGACTTCGTCAAGGTCCTCGACTTTGGCATCTGCAAGCACATCGACACGGTCAGCCCGTCCCAGACGACCCCGGGCATGGTCATGGGATCGCCGGCCTACATGTCGCCCGAGCAGGCCGCCGGGGCCGAGGCCGACGTCAAGTCCGACATCTACGCGCTCGGCACGATCTTGTTCGAGATGCTGACCGGGCGCCTGCCCTTCACCGGGCGCAACGCGGTCGCGGTGCTGGTCAAGAAGGGCAGCGATCCGGCGCCGGACGTGATTGAGCTGCGTCCCGACGTCCCTTCGCCCCTCGCCGACGTCGTGGCGCGCTGCCTCGATCGCGAGCTCGAGCGGCGGCCCGAGTCGATGAAGGCGCTCGAGTACGAGCTCACGCGGGCGATCGAGGGCCGGGCGTCGGCGGTCGCGGCGGTCATGGGCCTGCAGATCGACGCCGAGGTCGCTGCGTCGGCTTCGGGCTCGGGACCCACGCGGCGGGCGAGCGGGGAGCCGCCGCCGTCGGAGCGCTCGGTCAGCGAGATCCCAGCCGAGAAGATCGTGACCGTGCACGATCAGGCCGCCGCCGCCCGATCGAGGTCGGCGCAGGCTCAGGTGCAAGATCGCGGCTCGCGGCGTGTC
Organism: Enhygromyxa salina; assembly: GCF_002994615.1. Lineage (GTDB taxonomy): Bacteria > Myxococcota_A > Polyangia > Nannocystales > Nannocystaceae > Plesiocystis > Plesiocystis salina_A. The sequence goes on from NZ_PVNK01000149.1 coordinate 3,670, forward strand.
TGGCTCGGGCTCGGGCTCCTCGGTCTCGTCGTGGCGGTCGGGGTCGCGGGCGTGATGATGTTTGGGCCGCCGCCGTGGGGGGGCGAGGGCGAGGGGCCCGGAGCAGACAGCGGCGCCGCGGCCACGGACGCCGGATCGGAGCCGGCCGAGGCCGACCCGACCCCGGGCGGCGGGGGGTCCGAGACCGACACGAGCGGAGGCGAGACCGGGGACCCGAGCGCGGACGGAGGCGAGACGGGCGAGGAGCCCCCGGCCAACGACGCCGCCTCGATCGTCGCCCGGGCCGAGCAGGCCCTCGCCGCCTCGCACTGGCGCGAGCCGCTCGACCGCAGCCTCGCCGTCGAGCTCAACAACCTCGGCATCGTCAATCCTGGCAACGAGGCGATCGGTCGCCTGCGCCAGGCGGCCGAAGAGGTGCTCGAGCCCCTCGCGCGGACGGCCGCCAAGGACAAGGACTGGGCCACGGCGGTCGGCGCCTATCGAGACTTGCTCTCGGTCTGGCCCGAGCACGAGCGCGCCCGGGCGGGCCTCGTTGACGCCCTGCGTCAGTTTGGCCGGGCGCAGCGGGCCGCGGGTGACTTCACCGGCCTGCTCGACACCGCCGACGAGCTGCTCAGCCGCGAACCCAAGATGTTCCTCGCGCTCAAGTATCGGGCCGAGGCGCTCGCCGGGCTCGAGCGCTGGGAGGAGGCGGCCCCCGCCTACCGGGCGGCGATGCGGGTGCGCTCGTCCAACAAGGACGTCAAGAAGGGCTACTGGCGCGCTCGTCAGAAGCTCAAGCAGCAGGGCAAGTAGGCGCCAACAATACGCCCCCGCAGTTGGCTGCGGGGGCGGGCTGCTAGATGTCGAAGCTCAGCATGATGAGCTGGGGGATGAACTCACCGCGGACGCCGATCATGTTCTGGTGATCCTTGGCGATCCGGCCGCCCACGTGGACGCCGCCGGGTTTGAGCACCTCACCCTCGATGCTGTCGTCCTCGAAGATGTACTCGCGGGTCGGGCCGTCAGCGACCTTCGCACCCTCGTCGGTGGTCGCGGGGCCGGCCGCGGAGGAGCTTGGGCTCGGGGCCGCGGCTGCGGCGGTCGGGAGCAGGAGCAAGGCGGCGCACAGGGGGAGGAGGTACTTGTTCATGGGTAGCTTTCGTCTCCGGGAGGCACCAACGGCCCGGAGCGTCGCGCGGTCTGACGCGGCCTAAAATGGCCGAGCAAAGCCTCAGTCCACGAACAGGTTGAGGATCAGGAACACCAGCAACACGACCGTCAGCAGGAGCACCGTCGTGCCCACGCCCCAGGGCCGGTAGCGGGCGCCCTCGGCCTCGCCGGCCGCCGGTCCCGAGCCAAACTCGCGGGCCGCGGCCCGGGGCAAGCCCTGGATCAGGCCCTTGTGGAAGGGCTCGGCGGCGAGCAGCAGCGGCCGAAACACCCACTGCCACAGGCCCGGGAACATGCGCCGATAGACCCAGTCGGCGTCGAGGGTGATCGTCAAGGTTCGCTTGAGGCGATCGAGCAGGACGAAGAACGCGAGCCCGGCGAAGAGCAGCAGCTGCAGCTGGTTGATCACGTGGGCGTAGGTGAACGCGTGGTAGAGCTCGCCGCCGTCGGGCTTTTGGAAGGGGAGGATGTCGTAGAGCGGCTGGGGGTAGACGCCGAGCGCGACGCACAGCGCGGCGAACAAGATCATCGCCGCCTTCATCGTCCACGGCGGATCGAGCTTGCGGTCGTCGTTCTTGGGCGCGGGCTTCTGGAAGAACACGAACCAGGGGAATTTGATCCCGGCGTGGAGGAACACGCCAGCCGAGGCCGCGACGAGCACGAACCACGCGACGCTCGGGTGCAGGAGCGAGTCCCACACGAGCTGCCCGCCCTGCTCGGTCACCGGCGCCCACAGCTCGGTCATCGTCGCCGCGTCGGTGATCATCGACTTGGTCGTGAACCCCGAGGTCAGCGGGACCGCCGAGATCGCGAGCGCGCCGATGATCCCGCACCACATCGTGATCGGCATGGCCTTGTAGAGCCCGCCGAGGTCGGTGCACTTGCGCTTGCCGGTCATGAACAGGACCGAGCCGGCCGACATCAGCAGCAGGGCCTTGTAGATGATGTGGGCGAAGGCGTGGGCGGTCGCGCCGTTGACCGAGAGCCCGGTGCCGATCCCGACCGCGCAGACCATGAACCCGACCTGGTTGATGATCGAGTAGGCCAGGATCCGGCGCATGTCGTTCTCGAGGATCGCGTAGACGATCCCGTAGATCGCCATCAGGCAGCCGACCCAGACCAGGATGTTGCAGCCCGAGAACAGGACCAGGAGCACGTAGACCGAGGTCTTGGTCGTGAACGCCGACAAGAACACGGTGCCCGAGGGCGAGGCCTCGGGGTAGGCGTCGGGCAGCCACGAGCCCAGCGGCGGGGCCCCGGCGTTGATCAGGATCCCGAGCAGCATCAGGACCGAGCCGGGGCTCTCGAGGCTCGGGACCCGCCAGGGCTGGCCCTCGCCGACGACCATGCGCACGGGATCGACGAGCTCGCCGCCGAGGGTCATGGTTGGGATCAGGATCGAGCCGCTGGCGTGCACGTGCAGCGCGATGCCGGCCATCATGACCGCGCCGCCGAGGAGGTGCATGTTGACGTAGCGGCGCCCGGACTTGCGCGCGGCCTCGGAGTTGCCGGCCCAGACCACGAGCGTCGAGCCGACGGCCATGATCTCCCAAAACAAGAACAAGGTGATGAGGTCGCCCGCGAAGGTCACGCCGATCGCCGAGCCGGCGTAGAGCTGGGCCCCGGCCAGCTCGACGCGCCGGTCCTCGTAGCCGGGGCTCCCGGGCTTGCCTCGATCTTGGTGGTAGGCGAACAGCCCGCCCGCGAAGGCCATCAGCGCGAAGATCGTCGCGAAGGCCTTGGTCGGGAGGTTGAACTGGGCGAGGACCAGGTCGTAGTCGAGCCAGTGCGTGACGATGCGCCCGTGCTCGGGGAACATCCAGATCACGGCGAGGGCCGCGAGCGGGGCGATCAGCGACCAGGCCTTGTGGGCCGTGCCGGGGGTGAGCGCCGTGAGCAGGGCCCCGAAGATCAGGATGAAGCCAGGCGGGAAGCTAGCGACCATCGCGGAGCCTCCTGCCCTTGGCGTCGCGGGTGGGGTCGAGCGGCGAGTGGTCGTAGTAGGTGTCGGGCCGCATCAGGATCTTGCCGATGATCAGCTTGCTGACCATGACCATCAGCCAGCAGGTCGCGAAGCCGAACACCGCGTAGAACACCGGCCAGCCATCGACGATGAACTTGGCCGCGTGGTGAGGATCGTGCTCGCGCAGGTGGACGAGCTCGAGCAGCTTCGGATCGAGGAGCAAGAGCAGCCCGAGCACGGCGTAAAAGCCGAGCCAGAGCTTGCGGATGGTCTTGGGGTCGTCCAACGCCATGGCTCGCTCCGTCCTACTGGGGCATCGCCTCGGCCAGCATGCTGGCGTAGCCGACGAACAGGTCGGGGTAGAAGAACAGCGCGACGGTCGCCGCCGCGGTGCAGGTCAGCGCGAGGACGATCGGCCAGGGAGCCTCGCCGTGGTCGTGGTGATCGTCGTGACCGTGTTCGAGGTCGGGCTCGGGTGGCTTGCGGAAGAAGGCGCGGTAGACGATCGGGAGGAAGTAGGCCGCGTTGAGCAGCGTCGAGGTGCACAGGACCGCGATCGTAAACCCGCTCTCGGCTGTCCAGGCGCCCTGCATCAGGTACCACTTCGAGATGAACCCGCCGGTCGGCGGCAGCCCGATCATCGACAGGGTCCCGACCGCGAAGGCCCCCATCGTCCACGGCATCTTGCGCCCGATCCCGTCGAGCTCGGAGACCTTGGTCTTGTGCGCGGCCGTGTAGATCGACCCGGCGGCGAAGAACAAGGTGATCTTGCCGAAGGCGTGGGCGGCGATGTGGATCGCGGCCGCGCGGACCGAGATCGGCCACAGCAAGGCCGCGCCGAGGGTGATGTAGCTGAGCTGCGAGATCGTCGAGTAGGCGAGGCGCCGCTTGAGGTTGTCCTGGAACAGCGCGATGAAGCTCGCGATGACGATCGAGAGCCCGGCCGCGTAGAGCAGCCAGCCGCCCTGGTCGTAGAGCCGCAGCTGGTCGACGCCGATGATGTAGACCGAGATCTTGCAGACCGAGAACACCCCGGCCTTGACCACGGCGACGGCGTGGAGCAGGGCCGAGACCGGGGTCGGGGCGACCATCGCGGCCGGCAGCCAGCGGTGCGCGGGCATCAGCGCGGCCTTGCCGACGCCGTAGATGTACATCGCGAAGATCAGCCCGAACAGCGCCGGGGTCAGGACCCCGTCGGCGAGCGGCTGCGCGAAGACCCCGCCTTGGGTGAAGTCGAGGGTCCCGGTGTAGACGTAGGTCGCGATCATCGCCGGGAGCATCAGGCAGACCGAGGTGCCCATGAGGATGCCCAGGTAGGTCCGGCCCGACTTGATCGCCTCGGGCGTGCCCTTGTGGGTGACCAGCGGAAAGGTCGCCAGCGACAGGGCCTCGTAGAACACGAACAGCGTGAACATGTTGGCCGAGAAGGCGATGCCCATCACGCTGGCGATCGACAGGGCGAAGCACACGTAGAAGCGGGTCTGGTGCTTCTCCTTGTTGCCGCGCATGTAGCCGATCGAGTAGATCGAATTGAGGATCCACAGCGAGCTGGCGATCATCGCGTAGATCATCCCCAGCGGCTCGAGGTGGAAGGCCAGCGGCATGCCGGGGATGACCTCGACGAGGGCCTCGGCCTCGCTCGGGGTCGCCTCGAGGAAGTTGTTGAGGTTGGCGACGACCCACAACAAGGCGGCGGCGGTCACGAGCGTGACGCCCTCGCGGAGGTTGGGCCAGCGGCCGGCGGCGGCGATCAGGAACGCGCCGATCAGCGGGACCGCGATCGCGAGGATCGGGCTGAGCGCGAACTCCCAGGTCGGGAGGCCGGCCGCGACCGTTGCCACGAACATGCTGGGGGTCGCGGTCATCAGGGTCCTCCCTCGAGCAGCAGCTCGGCGGCCGCGTGCGCGCTGTCTGCGGTCCACCCGGCGTCGACGCCGAACGCCACGCTCGCGCCGATCAGGATCCACATCGGGATCAGCATGCTCAGCGGCGCCTCGCGGACCTGCTTGGTGGGGTCGTCGGGCTTGCCGAACCAGATGATCTCGACGAGCCGCCAGATGTAGACCAGGGCCAGGACCCCGCCGAGCAGCACGATGAACGCGATGCCCCAGTAGCCCTCGTCCATCGCGCCCACGACCAGGTACCACTTCGAGATGAACCCGGCCGTCAGCGGCACGCCGATCAGCCCGCAGCCGCCGACGGTGAACGCCGCCATCGTCAGCGGCATCTTGCGTCCGATGCCCTTGAAGTCCTCGATCTTGGTCCCGCCCGCGCGCAGGGCCACGGCGCCGACGGCCATGAACATCCCGCCCTTGATCAGCGCGTGGTTGAAGATGTGGATGACCGAGGCCGTGACCCCGGACTCGTTGGCGAGCGAAAAGCCCAGCACGATGTAGGCGATCTGGCCGACCGAGGAGTAGGCCAGGACCTTCTTGACGTTCATCTGGCGGATCGCCGCCATCGACGAGATCACGACCCCGGCGCAGGCGCACAGGCCCAGGAAGTAGAGATCGGCGCTGCTGTCGTAGACGCCGCCGTAGATCGTGAACACGAAGCGGAAGGTCATGTACACGCCGACCTTCGTGGCCGTGGCCGCGACCAGGGCCGTGACCGCCGAGGGCGCGTAGGTGTAGGCGTTGGGCAGCCACAGGTGGAGCGGAAACAGCGCCATCTTGAGGCTGAGCCCGACCATCAGCAGGGCGAAGCTGACGAACACCGTGCGGTTGTTGGCCAGCTCGCCGCTTTGGTGCATGCGGACCAGCTGCTCGTGCATGTCGTTCATGTTGAGCGTGCCGGTCAGCATCAGGAGGTAGCCGATGCCGAGGAGGATGAAGGTGGCCCCGATGCTGCCGAGGATCAGGTACTTGAGGCTCGCGACCAGGGCCCGGCGGTCACGGTCGCCGCCGAGGGCGACGAGGGTGTAGACCGTCAGCGAGCTGATCTCGAGCAGGACGTAGATATTGAAGGTATCGGCGGTGACGGTGATGCCGATCAGCCCGGCGATCGCGAGGAGCCACACGCTGTAGAACAGGTGGTGACGGTCCCTGGCGATCTCGGCCATGACGCTGTCTTTGGCGTAGATCGTCGACAAGAAGCCGATGATCGCGACGACCAGGATCACGTAGCCGTTGAGGGCGTCGACGCTGTAGCCGATGCCGTACTGCTCGGGCCACGAGCCGAGCCGGTAGACCATCGCCTCGCCGGTGGTGTGGACCTCGAACAGCATCGAGGCCGCGCAGACCAGGATCAGGCCGGTGATGATGGCCGACCACAGCCACGCGACGAAGCCGCCGCCGCGCTGGATCAGGCCGGTGAACAGCGCGAGCAGCCCGCCGAAGAGCGGGAGCAGCACGACCAGCACCGGGAGGTGCGCGTGGATGGCTTCGGGAAGTACCAACTCCATGCTCGTCCCTCAGCTGTCGCGCTTGTCGGCCTCGAGGATCTCGTCTTCCTCGATGGTCCCGTACTTGCGTTGAATGTTGACGATGATCGCCACGGCCACCGCGAGAGTGCTGACCGAGACCACGATCGCGGTCAGCATCAGCACGTGGGGCAGGGGGTTGTCGAAGGGGCCGGTCTTGGCGGCGTCGGTCCAGATCGGCGCGACGCCGCGCGTGCCGTCGGGGCTGCGGTACACGCCCATGGTCACGTAGAACAAGAACACCCCGGTCTGGAACAGGCCCAGGGCGATCACCTGCTTGAGCAGGTTGCGCCGGGCGATGACGCCGTAAAAGCCGATCATGATGATCACGATCGCCAGCCAGTAATTGAAGTGGCCGAGGGACTCCATCGCCTACAGGCCCTCCTCGCCGGGGCGGATCGTCGAGCGGCGCTCGCTGATCATCAGGTAGATCGTGACCATGACCGAGCAGACCGTGAGCCCGACCCCGTACTCGACCAGGCTCATGCCCAGGGCCTCGCCGTCGCCCGCGTGGTGTGGTTTGAGCATGCCGTAGTCGAGGAAGGTGCCGCCGCGGAGCAAGCTCGCGAGGCCGACGGACGCGTAGAACAGGGCGCCGAGGGCCATGCACGCGTCGATGATCGGCGGCGGGATGCGCCGCCGCAGCTCGTCGGCGCCGAACACGAGGCCATAGAGGATGAACGCGGCGGCGAGGATGACACCACCTTGGAAGCCGCCGCCCGGACCGATCTCGCCGTGCAGGATCACGTAGACCCCGAACACGAGGATGAAGGGGATCGTCATCTTTGCGACCACCCGGAGCAGGGTCTGCTGACTCATCTGCTCGCCCGGGCGGCCGCGATCGGGGCTGGCCATCAGGATCGGCTCCCTTCGGTCTCGCGACCCCGTCCTTCACGAGGCCCGTTGCGGTCGGCGGGGCTCGACGCGACGACCCCGGGGTCGCCCTCACGCCGCCTGCGCAAGAGCAGCAAGAGGCTGATCCCAGCCACGAAGATGACCGCGGTCTCGAACATCGTGTCGTAGCCGCGGTAGGCCGCGAGCAGGCTGGTCACGGTGTTGGGCGCGTGGCCGTTGAAGTCGTCGTCGGGGTGGCCCTCGTGGGCGTGGCCCTTGTCGCGCGGCGCGGCGGTCTCGTGCTTGCCGACCTGCTGCTGGACCAGGCGCGGGACCCGGTGGGTGTGAATCGGCGCGTTGGGATCGCCGAACTTGGGCATGTCGATCGTGCCGTAGATCAGGACCAGGCCAGTGATCACGCAGATCAGCAGCGCGGGGACGTGGACCGTGGCCTCTTTTTTGGCGAAGCGCTTGGTCAGGACCAGCGCGCCGAGCAGCAAGATCGTCGAGATGCCCGCGCCGACCGAGGCCTCGGTGAAGGCGACGTCGAGCGCGTGCATGTTGGTCCAGACCAGCGCCATCAGCAGGCTGTAGATGCCGGCGAGGATCGTGGCCGAGAACAGGCTGCGGACGCTGATGACCGCGATCGCGGTGGCCGCGACCAGCAGGAGCAAGAACACGTCGAGGACGAGGATGGGGTTGATCACGGCTCGTCCTCCTCGGGCTCGGGTTCGGGCTCGGCCCGCTGGGGCTCGGCCGTGCCGACGTCGAGGACCGGCCCGGCCGTCTCTTCGAGCTGCTCACCGACGTCGCCGGCGACGACGATCTCGGCCACGCGCGAGGCTCCGGGGTCGTTCTCGACGGGCACGCGGGTGTAGCGATCGAGGCGCGCGGCCTTGGCGATCGCGTGGGTGGCCGTCGGCGCGGTCAAGAACAGCAAGGCCGTGAGCAGGACCAGCTTGACCATGATGTTGGCGAGCCCGAGCCAGGCGTCGCCGTGGCCGCCGTGCTCGTCGGGGCCGGTCACCGTGTCGAGCAGCTGCTGGCCCGCGAACAGGGCCAGGCCCAGCAAGATCAACGCCTGCGCGAGGGTGTCGGACTTGCCGGCCGGGTGGAGGCGTGAATAGAAGTCCGGCATGCGCAGGACGCCGACCGAGCCGGTCAGCGCGAACAGGGCGCCGATGGCCATGAACACGGAGCCGATGATCTCGAGCACGCCCATCAGCTCAGCCTCCGGTACTGGATGTACTTGAGAATCGCGATGGTCACGACGAAGTTGATCAGCGCGTAGACGATCGAGGTGTCGAGGTAGAAGCTCGGATCGGCGTGGCCGAGGTCCAAAAAGGCGATGCAGGCCACGAGCACGACGGTCTTGGTGCCCATGGCGTTGACGGCGAGGATCCGGTCGAACACGGTCGGACCGCGCAGCGCGCGAATCATCAGGAGCACGGCGCCGGTCAGGAGCACGAGGCAGGTCCCGAACACGACGAAGGCCGCGGCGGGCGGACCCTCGGCGGTCTGCTCGGCGAGGGGGATCAGCGCCAGGCTCGGGTCGACCAGACTCACTGGACCTCCTGTGGGCCCTCGACCGCGAGCACGCGTCGGTGCATCTCACCGGCGAGGAGATCGTTGGCGGCGTCCGTGGTCAGCGCGTGAACGAGGAGCTCGTCCTTGCCGACCTCGACCGTGACCGTGCCCGGCGTCAGGGTGATCGAGTTGACGTAAGTCGCGACTCCGTAGGCCGTGCGCAGCTCGTGAGGCACGGTGATCATCTGCGGCTGGATGTCGAGCTGGCCGATCTTCCATACGCGCTTGAGCACGTCGATGTTGGCCAAGAACACCTGCCACAGGAGCCACGGGAGGTACTTCAGGGTCCGAAACCACCAGCGAAAGGGCATGCCCTCGTCGTCGATGATGCCCAGGCGCTTCGAGAGCAAGGTGATCGCGGCGCTGCAGACGAGGCCGGCGCCCATCAAGAACGCGCTGTGGATCTGGCCGGACAGCACCACGTAGAAGGCCATCAGCGAGACGAACAGGATCCAGGCGTGCATGAGCTTCGCGGGTGGGGCTGGGCTTCGCGGGTCTGGCCGGGTCACAGGGCGTCTTGACCCAGGCGCGAAGCATGGTACGCCCGCCAAGCACCGAAGTGCTAGTACCTCGTCCCGCTGAGATTCTGCGCAGCAGGCCGCTCGCCCAGGAGACCCGCAGGCATCAACAAGGTTTTGTGAACGGGTGTCCTCCTCTCGCACATCTGCGCGCTCGGGCGGCCGATCGGGCGCTGCCGGCCCTTCAGGGCCGATCGAGGCGCCTGAGCCCGCGGACGCGCCGCTGTTGCTACGGTGGCTGTCCAGTGGCCGCAAAGACGCGCTCCGGCACCTCGGCTGGTCGGGTCTCGTCCGCCACATCGCGGATCTCTTGCACAGCGACATGGCCCGGGCCCGGCTGCTCGATGAGCTCGCCGCGATCGACGGCGTGCTCGGCCATGAGCACGAACATCGCCGCGAGCACGGGTACGAAGGCGCGGATCCGCGGATCGCGGCCGCGCTCCACCGCCTGCCCTCACTCCGGCCCGAGACCGAGATCGACGCGGCCCGGGCTCGGCTCGACGAGCTCGTCGGGGTTGGGGTGCTGCTCTCCTTTGACGGCGACGATGGCCCGGGGATCGCGGCGGCGCTCGGCCGGCTCGAGGATCTCGACGAGAGCCTCGGCGTCGCGGGCGGCGGCGGGCTACTCAGTGTCGTGGAGCTGATCGGTGTGGCCGAGCTGTGTCGCGCGTGCGCAGGTCTGGCGGCGCTGTTCGACGCGGCTGGGCGGCGCGAGCTCGACGAGTACCGGTCGCGCGGGTTGCGTGCTTGCGAGGCGCGCCTGAGCGAGGTTGCGGGCACTGCGGCCCCGGGCCCGGTCGAGGTCCGCCCCGAGCTGCTGGCGAGGATCGACCGCTCGATCGATCTTCGCGGTGACGAGCCCAAGATCTCGGCCGACGCGAGCCCGGCCCTGGCCGAGGCGCGAAGGCAGGTTCGCGGTGCCAGGCAACGCTTGCTCACCAAGGCCGATCGCCTGCTCCGCAACCCCTCGGTCGGCGCGGCGCTGCGCGATCGCTACTGGACCGAGCGCGACGGTCGAATCGTGCTGCCGGTCCGCAGCGATCGGCTCGGGGCCGTGCGCTCGCGTGGCGCGATCATTCATGGCTCGAGCGCGAGCGGGCAGACCTTCTATGTCGAGCCCGCCGGGCTCGTCGAAGACAACAACGCCCTGCGCGAGGCCGAGCTCGAGGCCGCCGAGGAGGAGCGCAAGATCATGCGCGTGCTCTCGGCCGAGGTCGCCGGCCACGCGGCGGCGCTGGGCGGGATGCAGCGGGCCTGCATCGAGGTCGATCTCATGCTCGCGCGCCATCGCTTCGGCGAGGCCCTCGACGGGCAGATCCCGACGCTGGTCGGGCCCGACGAGCTCGCTGACACCGAGGGTCCGGCGATCGAGCTGCGCGCCGCTCGACACCCCTCGATGTTGCTCGACGGCGTCGAGGTCGTGCCCAACGACATCGTGCTCGAGCGCGGTCACGCGTTGATCGTCAGCGGCCCCAACGCGGGCGGCAAGACCGTCGCGCTCAAGACCCTCGGGATGCTCGCGCTGATGGCTGCGGCCGGGCTCGCGCTGCCCTGCGAGGGCCACCCCCGGATCCCGCTGTTTCCCCGCTTGATCACCGACGTCGGCGACGATCAGTCGATCAGCGCCAACCTCTCGACCTTCTCCGCCCACGTCAGTCACGTGCTCGAGGCCCTGCGCGCGGCCGAGGGGGCGCCGGGCTCCGAGGTCCTGGTCTTGCTCGACGAGGTCGCGGTCGGGACCGATCCCGAGCAGGGCGCGGCGCTGGCCGAGGCGATCCTGTGCGCGCTGGTCGACGCCGGCGCCACGGTCGTGGCCACGACCCACTACGATCGGCTCAAGCTCCTCGCGACCCAGCCCGACGCGCGCTTTCACAACGCGGCGGTCGGCTTCGATCTCGCCCGCATGCGTCCGACCTTTCGCCTCAGCCTCGGCGTGCCCGGGAGCTCGAGCGCGATCGCGGTCGCCCGGCGGCTCGGGATGCCCGAAGCCGTGCTCACGCGGGCCGAGACGCTGCTCGGCGACGAGGGCGTGAAGATCGACGAGCTCCTGCGCGACATCGAGGCCGAGCGCCAGTCGCTGGCCCGGACCCGCGAGCGCCTCGAGCGAGACCAGCTGCGCCTGCGCCAGCGCGATCGCGAGGTCCGGATCCGCGAGCGGCGGGTGCTCGAGGGCGCGCGCAGCCGCAAGGCCAAGGCCTACTCGGCCGCGGTCGAGCAGCTGCGGGCGCTCGAGGGCGAGCTCAAGACCAAGCGCAAGCGGCTGCGTCGCGCCGATCCAAACGCGCTCGAGCAGCTCCCGACCCGGGCCGAGCTCGCGGGCGAGGCTCGGACCGCCCTCGCCGAGCACCGCGCGGTCGACGAGGCCGAGGCCGCGGCCGCGGCCCTGCCCGAGGATCGCCTCGATCCGCGCGCGCTCGCCCCAGGTCAGCGGGTCCGGGTCCGGAGCATGAAGCAAGACGGGGTCATCGTCGCGCTGTCCGGAAACCCGCCGCGCCGGGCCACGGTGCAGCTCGCGACCTTGCGGACCACGGTCAAGGTCCGGGACCTCGCGCGGGCGCTCGAGCCGGTGCCCAAGCGCAAGCTCAAGCCCGGCAAGGCCGCGCCGATCCTCGACTTTCAGGACGCCGTGAAGGCCCAGGCCGCGGCGCATTTCTCGGGCTCGGGCAGCGACGGGCCGCTCGCGGTCAAGACCAGCGTCGACAACGTCTGCGACGTCCGGGGCCAGCGCTTTGAAGACGTCCAGGATCGCGTCGCAGACTTCGTCGCCGAGGCCCTCGGCCGTGACCAGGACATTGTCTTGATCCGCCACGGCCACGGCGGCGGCGCGGCGCGCAAGGCCGTCCGCGAGGCCCTCGCCCGGCTCGGCAGCGTTCGGCGTCAGCGCCCGGGGCTCGCGGCCGAGGGCGGCGACGCCGTGACCGTCGCCTGGCTCGAGTGACGGTCTGGGGTCTCGGGTCGCGAACGCGCGGCACTAGCATGGCGATCGTCATGCAAGTCGACCCGCCTCGCTCGAGCCCCCCAAGCGATGAGTCCCTGCTTCAGCGTTGGCGAGGCGGAGACCGCCGCGCAGGCGACGTGCTCGTGACTCGCCACGTCGGCGTCGTACGTGCCTACTTTGGCCGCCGGGTCAGCGGCCCCGACGGCGAAGATCTGGTCCAGGAGACGCTCTCGAGGCTGACCCGCGCGATTCGTGGGTTTCAGGCGCGGTCGAGCTTCAAGACCTACTTGCTGAGCATCGCGAAGAACACCTTCAATGACTATCTGCGTCGGGGCTACCGGAGAGTCTCGGTCGAGAGCCTCGAGGACGGCGCGGCCAGCGAAGACCCCCTCGCCGAGCGCTGGCTGCTCGAGCTCGAGCGTCACGGCCTCGCGCTCGACTGCGTCCAGCAGCTGTCGCCGGAGACCCGTGAGTTCGTCGAGCGCTTCTACTGGCAGGACACGAGCGCCCGGGCGCTCGGGAGCGAGAAGGGGATTCCGGCCGGGACCGTGCGGCGGCGGCTGTTCGATGCGCGGGCCTCGATGCGCGAGTCGTATCGGGCGGCGCAGGGCGAGCACGCGCGCTGCGCCGGGGGCGTCGAGGTCGAGATCGATCAGCTCCGCGCGTTCCTCTGCTCCGGCGCGACCTGAGCGTTCAGGCGCCCCTCGCCCCTCGCCGTCACGAGGGGCGAGGGGCGAGGGGCGAGGCGGGGCGTGTCTTGTTTGCGAACTCAGTGACCGAAGGTGGGCTCGACGCTCGGCAGCGGCGCTTCGACCGTCGCCGCGCTGTCCCGAAATTGCCCGATCTTGACCGCTTCTTGGACGCGCGGGGTGGCGTCGGGCTCGAGCCGCATTTGCTCACGCCCTCGCGCGATTCTGTCCAATGATGGATAGACCCACTCGACCCACGCGTCGTCGTCGATCAGCAGTTTCCAGCGCATCAAAACCTGCAACCGTGCGCGTTGAATTCGTTTGCGCCGATTGGTCTCGCCCTGCTCCAAAAACCGAGGAGGGCTGGTTTCGATCTCATCGTCGGCGAGTGAAAATTGCTCGAGCATGCCAAATACCTCGAGGACGAGAAGGTCGCTCGCGGCACGGTTGGCGGCGCCGTGCTGGGGCGCGTTGACGACCGCGGAGTCGAAGTAGGCGATGACCGCAAAGCAGTAATCGATGATAATTCGTTGGGGGCCGCCGGGGCCCGTGAGCCGACGGAATAGTCCCAGTGTCATTGCGTGCCAATTGACCGCCCGGCGAAAGGCGGGGTCCCGTCGGCGCTCACGGTTGATGCCACCCGAGAGCTCGCGGCGAAGCTCGCTCACGACCTCTCGCCAGGTCGGCTCGACAGCCTCGAGCGCGTCGACGGCTGCGCGCGCGAGCGGTGGTGCCGGCCACCTTCGCCAGCGGTGGTTGGACTCGGTCAGCGCCTCAAAGCTGGCGACGACGCGCTGCCAGCCCTCGGGGGTGCGCTCGGCGAGGCGGGTGAGCAGCTGGGTCAGGGTCCGGCTGCGGCGGCGTCCGAGCGCGTCGTCACACAGCGTGGCCAGGAGCCCGCCCGCGTAGAGCGAGCGCAGCGGAGCCGCGCTCAGGCGGGTGCTCAGGACGAGCACGGCGAGCTCCAGATCCCGCCGTCGTCGACGAAACAGGCTGATGAGCGCGTCGCGGTCGAGCTCGGCGCCTTGACCGAAGGCGGCCCCGCTGAACGCGTCGAGGTGGGCGCCGACCTCGTCCTCGAGCTGCTCGAGGTTGGCGCACAACGAGCGAAAACCAGCCGCGTCGGTCGGCAGGCTCGGGATCAACGTGGTCGGATCCGTGGCGCGGCGGCGAGTGGGCGCGTTTGTGTTGTCGTACATGACATTGTCTTTCATCTGATGACGCTGGATTGGGCAGAGCGTTGTTGGAGGATTGTGTGGTCGAGGAGCGGCGGCCGAACGGGTTCGGGCGTCGACTCGTCGATCGATGCTTTCGGGACATGGTGGGTCATTGGTCCGATAAGCGGTGACCTCCGGGGGGTCACCGCGGCTTTTGCAATCATGCATTCATTGGGTCGTTCTCAGGCGCGGAGCGTAGCTCGAACGAACCACAGGATTATGAATGCCCAGCAAGACGTGCAAATGGCCAAGCGCATGTGAATGTGCGGTCGCTTGGAGTGTATCAGGGGCCGATGACGCAGCCCATTTTTGAGGTCTCGGCGCGCGGACGCTGAGCCTCGGGCGCGTCGTGACGCGGGTCGCGGATCGCGTGGCGACGAAGGCCGGGGCTCGGCCCCGCGCGGCCGGTCGAGCTCGCTGTTCGCGGGCCCGTCGTGACCCGGCCGTCGACGTGATATGACTGCGCGTATGCCCCGTCGCTTCGCGCGGTCAGTTGCTCTTGGCTTGGCGCTGTCGTGCTTGGTCGCGCTGCTGTGTGGGCCGCGGTCGGCGCTCGCGGGCAACGGCGGCGAGGCGCGTTCGATCTTGCGCGAGCCGGACCGGCCCTACGGCGTCGTCGCCGGTGAGGCCGACGCGAGCGCGGTCGTCCAGAACCCGGCCAACCTCGCTTACCTCTACGGCTTCAACGCGGTCATCGACTTCGCGTTCAACACCAAGTCGAGCGGTCGGCGTGGCAGCGGCCTCGGGGTGTTCGCCGCCGTACCGCTGCCCTGGCAGATCTTGTCGCTCGGGCTCGGGGTCCAGGGCCTGTGGCGCGAGCAGGTCACGTCGGGCGGAAACGTGGACACGGCCGACGCCGCGCTCGGAAAGTTCACGATCGCGGCCGCGCTGCCCTTGATGCGCTGGGCGCCGGGGCTGGCGATCGGGGTTCAGTACTCGCGCTTGTTCTCGGGCGTCAACCAGCTCGCGCCCGGGCTCAACCAGGTCGATCTGGCCCTGAGCTGGCGAGCCAATCGCTACTTGAGCCTGGCCCTCGTCGCCCGCAACCTCAACGCGCCGCGGACGGGCACGCTCGGGCGCGCGGCCCCGGTCTTCGATCCCGAGCTCGCCCTGCGCCCGCTCGGCGACGAGCGGCTCGAGTTTGCCTTCGGCATGCGGACCCGCTTTGGCGGCGACGTCGACCAGATCCTCGCCAGCCCCGATCCTCAGATCCGCGGCTACGCGCTCCAGCCCCGGGGTCGGGTGCTCGTCGGTGGCCGCGGGGTCCGGCTCTACGCCGAGGCCGAGCGGGTGGCCTACTTCGACGACGACGAGACCAAGGTCCAGAGCTTCGACGCGGTTCGGTTCAGCGCGGGCGTTCAGTTCGACACCCCCCACTTCGGGATCGCGGCCGGAGCCAACGCCGGCCTCGGCACCCGCGGCGCCGACGGTCTCCACGGCGCGAGCGCGCGCGTGCGTTTTTCGCGGGCGCGCTACGCCGAGGTCCTGCCCGTGCGGCCCCGGCGGGTCACCCGAATCTCGCTCGCGGGCAAGCGCGACGATCGCCAGCTCGCCGAGCTCGTGTGGACGATCGACGAGCTCGCGCGTCGCCGCGGCGGCGTCATCTTGGTCGAGCTCAGGGGGACGGGCTTCGGCGCGGCGCAGCTCGAGGAGATCCGCGAGGCGCTGCTGCGCTTCCAGGACGCGGGCGGCCGGGTCGTCGCCTACCTCGAGGGCGGCGCTCTCAGCCACTATTTTTTGGCCGCGAGCGCCGATCGCATCATCGCCCATCCCCACGCGGCGCTGTCGATCACCGGCCTGACCACTCGGACGCTGTACTGGGGCGAGCTCCTGACCCGGATCGGGGTCAAGGCCGAGTTCGTGCGGATCGCCGAGTACAAGGGCACGCCCGAGGTCTGGAGCCGGGCCGGGCCGACGGCGCCGGTCGCCGAGCAAAACCGGGCGCTGATGACCGACCTGTGGAACCACATGGTCCGCGTCATCGGGCGCTCGCGGGCCCGCGATCCCGCCGTGGTCTCGGCCTGGATCGACGCGGCCCCGTGGCAGCCCGACGACGCCCGACGCCGGGGCCTCGTCGATGATCTGGCCTGGCCCGACGAGCTCGACGCCAAGCTCGAGCAGTGGCTCGGTCGCCGGGTGCGGATCGAGCCGCCGCCCGCGGGCCCGGACCGGCCGGGGACCTGGCGCGACCCCGCCCACGTCGCGATCTTGCACATCAGCGGCACCCTCGTCACCGGTGAGTCCCTCAACCTCCCCTTGCTCCGGCTCGAGCTCGCTGGCAGCGACACCCTGGCCAAGCAGATCGCCAGGCTGCGCGAAGATCGCGACGTCAAGGCCGTGGTCGTCCGCATCGACTCGCGCGGCGGCTCGGTCCGCGCGGCCCAAGAGATCGCCCGCGAGCTCGACCGGACCCGCGCGCGCAAGCCGGTCGTGATCTCGATGGGCCGGGCCGCGGCCTCCGGCGGCTACTACATCGCGACCGCCGGGCAGTACATCTTCGCCAACGCGACCACGGTCACCGGGAGCATCGGGATCTTCTTGCCGAAGCTCGACCTCTCGGGTCTGCTCGACAAGGTCGGGGTCAACGCCGAGCTGCTCTCGATCGGAGATCGGGCCACGATGCGCTCGTACTGGAAGCCCTACACCGATGACGAGCGCGCCGCGGCCATGGCCGGGATCCAGGCGTCCTACGACCTCTTCATCGAGCGCGTCGCCGCGGCCCGGGCGATGACACCGGAGGCCGCCGACGCCCTCGCGCGGGGCCGGATCTGGAGCGGCGTGCGGGCGCTCGAGGTCGGCCTCGTCGACAGCTACGGCGGCATGCACGAGGCGGTCGATCGGGCCGCGCGCATGGCCGAGCTTCCGGTTCGGCCCGGGGCCGAGCCGAGCGTGCGCCACTATCCTCCCCGGCCAACCCTGGTCCAGCAGCTGCGCAGGGTGTTCGGGCTGGATCTCTCGCTGCCGCTGGGCAGCGCGGTCGGTCTCGGCGGCGGGCCGGGCATCCATCCGATGACCGATCCGATGACCGGGCGCGCGCTGAGCTTCGCGGACCCGCTGCTGCGGACGCTGAGCTTGCTGCCCGCGTCGATGTGGCACGGCGACGCCCCCGAGGCCCTCGCCGTTGGACCGTGCCACGTCGAGATCGACGGTTAGCGGCTCCGGCTGGATCGCGTGGCGCGACTGGCGTAAAACGAAGCCATGCTCACGCCCGAGCAGGAGTGGACCCTGGTCGCCTGCGGCATGATCGCCCACGCGGACGACATGCTCGAGTTTGGCGAGTGGGACCAGATCCTGCGCTTGATCGACACCAACGTCGACGACGAGCAGATGCAGCCGTGGCTCGACATGCTCGGCGATCGTCCGACCCTCGAGCGGCGCTTCGCCGAGCTCGAGCCGCCGCTGCCCCACTTCGCCGAGGAGCTGCTCGAGCAGGCCTGGCGCATGGCCCTGGCGGATGGCAGCGGGTCCGAGGTCGAGGCCGCGGTCCACGATCGCATCGCCGAGAAGATCGGGGTCAGCCCCGATCAGGCGCAGAGTTGGCGCGACCGCTGGACGGCCGAGGCGGCGACGCGGGCCGAGCTCGTCGTGGGCTTCGCCGCCGCCCTCGCCAACCTCGACGGGCGCATGGACAGCGCCGAGGCGGCGCAGTTCGACTCGCTGCTCGAGCGCATGCCGGTCTCGGTCTCGCGCCGCGTCGAGCTGTCGATGCTGCTGTACTCGCCGCCGAAGCTCGAGGCGCTCGGCGGGCGGCTCGTGGGTCTCGAGCGCGACGCCCGAGAGGCCGTGCTCTACGAGGTCGCGCCCCTGGTTCAGGCCAGCGAGCGGGGCGATCGAGAGCGTGAGGTGTTCTTCGAGCTCGCCGAGCTCGCTGCGGTCTCACCCGAGCGCGCCCGCGAGCTGCTCGCGCAGCTATGAATCCCCGGCGAGCTCGATCAGCTTGGCGAGCAGCCAGCGCTTGCCTGCCGGGCTTGCGAGGTAGAAGTGGTCGCCCTCGGACTGGGCCCACTCGAACCGGGCGCTCGTGAAGGCAGCCCAGCCCTCGAGGCCTGCCCGCCCGACGTGGGGGTCGTCGACGCCTCCGAAGGCGTGGATCGGGAGCTCGAGAGGGGGCTCGTCGCTGAACGCGTGGGTCTCGTTGATGGTCAGGTCCGCGCGCAGGACCGGGAGCGTGAGCGCGAGCAGCTCGGGCTCGTTGAGGATCGCCTGGGGGATGCCGCCGTAGATGCGCTGGACCTCGTCGACGAGCTCGCGGTCGTCGAGCTCGTGGAGCCGGAGGGTTCGCCCGAGGCCCGGAGCGTTGCGGCCAGAGACGACCAAGACCTCCGGTCGCGGGAGCTCCCGGCGCCGCATCTCGCGGGCGAACTCGAAGGCGAGCAGCGCGCCGAGGCTGTGGCCGAAGAGCGCCAGGCGGATCCCCTCGGCGAGCAGCGGCGCGACGGCGTCGGCGAGGGGTTCGACCACCTCCGCGACCGAGGTCACGGGGGTCTGACGCAGGCGCGCCTCACGACCGGCGAGGCGGACCGGGAGCAGCTCGACGTGAGCCGGGAGCTCGGCGAGCCACGGCCTGAACGCCGACGGACTGCCGCCTGCGTGGTGGAAGCTCAGCAGCCTGACGCTCGGGTCGGGGCGCGCGCGTGGGCAGGCCAGCCACGTTCGCGTCAGCTCGGGGGCGTCTTTGAACTGCACTGGGGGCAGGGTAGCCCGGCGGGGCTGGCGGTGTCAGTCGCCGCTCGAGGTCGAGGGGCGCAAAACGCACGTGGCGCGATCTCTGCGGCCTCCGCCTGTCTGGAAACCTTCACGGTGATGAGCTACGGTACGGCCTTGCTCGGGCGCACCACCCGGTTCAGGGGGGCGCCGATGGAGACAAGACGATCGCAGCTCGGCAACATCGCGCGCTCTTTCGCACCGCTCGCACCGCTCTCTACGGGGCTCGGACGAGCGTGAAGGGGCCACAGCGTTGATGGTCGATCGGGTCGGCTGGATCATCCAGAGCAACAACAACCGATGGCGGACAAGCGGGGCGCGGTGCTTCAGTCAGAAGCGCCGCGAGCCGATCTCCAACGCTACTCGTCCGCGCCGAGCGAAGATCGCCGGGCGGGCTCAACCACTCACGAGGAAGTCAATGTATGGGGCGAGGTAGTAACACCCAGGCCAAACGCAGGCGTGAAGCCGAGCGCGAGCGCAAGAAGCGAGAGAAGCAGGAGCGCGCCCGACAGCGGCGGGCCGAAGGCGGCGGAGGCATCGAGATCGCCTCGGTCGAAGACATTCAGACCGCGGCGGTCAACGCCACCGTCGAGGGTGTCCTCGCCGACGGCACGATCCTCTCGGGCGAAGACCAGAGCGCGGCGTCGGGACCCCCGTGTCGCCTGTTCGTGGGCGGGCTCAGCTGGGAGACGACCGCAGGCGATCTTCGCAAGACCTTCGCGGACATCGGCGAGGTCGTCGACGCCGTCATCGTCATGGACCGCGACACCGGCGACTCCCGTGGCTTCGGCTTCGTGACGATGGTCGATCGCAAGGTCGCGACGAAGGCGATGCGCGAGCTCGGCGGCTTCGAGCTCAACGGCCGCAGCCTCCGCGTCGACATGGCTACGGATCGCTAGTCCCCTGTAGCTGAAGTTCCTGGCGGAACTCCAGCCACAGGGATCTAGCTACTAGATCTTGAAGGAGGGCCTTCACAGGCCCTCACACTAACTCAGGATCCGTCTCCTAGGGGCGGTTTCGAGACCGATTTCGGTCCCGGCCGTTTCCATGTGCTGCCCATGTGCTGTGACTTTGCACCCCCGCGCCGGGGGTTGGCCCCATGCGGGCGGTCGGGGGCGAGGCGACCGATCAGATCGTCGCCGAACCCCCGGGCCAGGTGCGCGTAGCGCATGGTCATCAGGATGCTGCCGTGACCGAGCCACTGCTGAACCTGCGAGATCGGGATCCCACGCATGACCGCGTGCGATGCGAACGTGTGGCGCAGGCCGTGATTGTGGATCGGGCGCATGTCGATCGCCGTGGCGATCTCCTCGAGTGCGTCGTTGCAGGGGTTCGCGTAGGTCACCCCTCCATTTGGACCCGGGAACACGAGCTCGCCGTCGACTCGTGAGCGCTGGACTTCGAGCGCCTCGACCGCGTCCCACGTGAGCGGGAGCTCGCGGATCTTGTCGTTCTTCGTCGTCCGGAACCCGTTTTTGGGGTGGTAGGACCGCTGGACCCGGACGCGACCCCGATTGAGGTCGACGTCCTCGCGCCAGCGCAGCGCGACGAGCTCACCGACGCGCAGGCCGGTTCGGATCGCCACCACCACGAACGGATGCCACTCCGGGGAGTGCTCCGCGGCCGCCGCGATGAACGCTTCGGTCTCCTCGAAGTCGAGGAAGTCGAAGTCGCTCTTGCGCTCCTTGAGCTTGCCGATTTGTGGGACCTCGTGGAGCAGGTTCCACTTGTGCGCGACGCGGAGCATCCGCCCGAGCACCTTGATGTGGTGGTTGACCGTCTTCGGATCGAAGGGCTTTCCCCGACGGGAGAGCTGCTCGAGCTTCTTGGCCTTGTAGGCGTCGATCGCTCGTGCGTCGATCTGATCGAGCGGTCGCTTGCCGAACGCCGGGATCAGATGGTGGAGGATGATGCCCCGCTTCTTAGACAGCTCGGTCGGCTTGTTGACGGTGGCTTGGTAGGCGAGGAACTCCTCGGTGAAGCCCTCGAGTGTCGGTGTCTGTTGCTTGGCTCCTTTCCACTGGCCGGACACGAGTTGCGAGCGCAGCTCACGCTCGTACTGCTCGGCGCCCCGCTTGGTCTGCACGGGGGAGACCTTGCGGATCGTCTGCTTGCGCCCGTCGGGCCAGGTATGTTCGATGTGGACCATCCACTTCTCGTGTTGGCGCCCTTGTTTGTCGCGCCACTTTCGCTTCCTCACGCTCATCGCTGTTTCCTTTCAGCGATGCCGTGGTCTTGGCGTGCCGAGGCTAGCACAGCCCACGACTCGGGGCGAGGGATTGCCCAACCGGCCGGGATTGGATCAGAGCCGACATCACTTTGTTGAGTCTGCCGGAGGCAGCACTACACCGAAACCGCCGCGGGAACGGGCCAACCCCGACACCCGGATGGGGCCCGGCTCTCAAAATCAAAGCGGCGGCGGTTCAGGAGACTTGCTTGCCGATGTGATGCCGCTTGACCAGGCCGCAATCCACATTGCCGCTTCGGATGTCTTAGACGCCTGCCTTCAAACACTAATCTGCATCAAGCTTCTCCGCTTGTTTTTGGAGGTTTCGGAGACCCCGACGTTTCAGCTTCAAATCGACGTGCGGAATCGTCACGTTCGCCTCGGAGGCAGACCCGAGCAGGGCCTCGTAAGGGTGAAGTGTCTCGGGAGTTGATGCCACCTGGAAGAGCCCCCGAGATAGACTTGCGAATGTCTCTGCCGGGATTGGCTCATTTCGCTCCTGAGCATACTCAAGAGACATCTCAACCAGCCAGTTCGCCCGCTCGAGATCAAGTTTGAGCCGCTTGAGGTAGAACTCCTCGTCCGCATGCTGCTTGGCCCAGTTCTGCGTGAAGCGCAGGAAGAACAGCAGGGTCCCGAGAAAACCTGCGGAGAGTACGACTTGAGTAATTGAACGCGCCAGCAAATCCTGGGGCCCCACATCCGAAAAAAGTATGATAACGACAAGGGTAGCAAAGAGAGAAGCCATCGTGAGTCCGGAGGCCCAAAGGACGGGCGTGCGTTTACCTTGAGTTTCATCGGTAAGTGAAAAAGACTCTTCGCGCTCGTTGATGATATCCATCATTGCATTCCGAAGGTTCCTCCGAGCTGATCGATTGTCATTCAGATCAGCAGCTTCTTCGCGCGCCGTAACCGCAGCTTTGCGATCGGCCAGTTTGTTGCGAATCTCCGAGGTATTGGCTTCAAGCTCTGCCTTGTACTCATCAAATTCCGCTCGAAGGGCATCCTTATCTGCCGCGAGTTCCTGGGCAGCAGCCGTGCCCAGGGCGGTTTTGCGTTCTTGATATTCATTCTCAAGTTGCTCCCGGCGCCGAACAGATGTCTTTGTCAGTTCTTCGATGTGAAGTTCGAACCGGGCGAGTTGAGCGTCGCGGCGTGAGACCATGTCACTGACCACCGTGTCGGGGCTCGTCGACGCATGGCTTAGAGCAGCTGCCAGATTGGAGTAGACACTATCCAAGAGTGGGAGGTGCTGCTCCAATATCTTGTTGTTCTTGTTTGCGACATCTCGATCCTTCGTCCACTGTTTGTAATTTAGGTGGTTTGTATTGGCGTTCGCAGGTTGTTGAGGGAGTGGCTTCCTGTTCGGAAATGCCGCAAGATCATCAAGAGCGACATTCGGGTTCCGGCTGAGTTTGATAGTGGACCCAGTCTTCTCGTACGCCAGCGTGACGGTCTCCCAGGAAAGAACTGATGTCGGTGCAGCGTCGCGGCGGATTTCCTGACTAGTGCCAAAGAAAGAGGTGCTGCGGACTGACCACTCATCCGGGGCGGAGCCAGATTGAGCGATGGCGGACCATACCGCATCGAAAATCGTCTTATCGGGTTGTCGCGATACTTTCATGGTGTTGTGGCTTCGTGTGTGGGCTCCGGCTGTCAGCGGACACGATGGCACACCGCGAGCGACACCCGCAAGTACCCCCTTGGGTGGCTGGCAGTCGGGCCCATCTGTGTTCATGAGCTTGGGTCGCCTTCCAGCATCGATGCAAGTCTCAAGCGCGTGGAGGACCTGACCGGCCGCCACGTGCTCAACCTGTTGGTACGGACTCACTGGGAGTGAGTTCCTGCAGCCACCATGACCCCGATAGTGACCGCGTTCGGCGCCTACATGGGGGGATCGTGTTCATAGCTACAGCGCGGCATGGCAAGCTAGCTCCTGGAGCGCGGTTTCGCACCCGGGAGCATCTGCCGGGCGGTCGACGCGCCCGACGCCAGTGATCAGCCACGAAACGGCGATGACAAACAGTAGTGTCGCAGCGAGGTTCTTTCCCGCGGCCACCCACACGTCTGCGGCGAAGTCCTGAGAATCTGCGGGTGCCCTTAAGTCGGGATCGGAAGTCCTTGCGCAGCGCTCGGCGCGATTTCGCGCCCCTGCGTTACGGGTGGGTGGTCCAGCCTGGTACGGTGAGCAGTCATTTCCGACGACAGAACTGGACGGAAAGCGGCACCACTATACATGCTTTTCTTCTCCAGTTGTTGTTTTGCCAGTTGTTTCATCTCGAACAGTCATGCCAAGGATGATATATCCACTCCTCGCTTCCCACTTCCGAATCGCAGAACACATTTCTGTCGCAGCGAAGTCGGCCTCATCGTATGCGAGGCGCAATAGTCGCTCTGTGTTGATTTTGCTAGCGATGGGGCTAGGGTGGCTGGCAAGGCAACTGCGCAGTCCAATGCTAAAAATGTGACTAAAGTCGTGGCCTGAGCAGAAATCCCAATCAGGCGAAAGCCGAGGCGCCTCCGAGACCTTGCCACTGACGAACTCTGCCGATAGTCCAGCAGCCCTGGTGTTCGCAACAGTCGCCCTGATGAACTTGGAAAGGTCAACAACTAGGTCGCGCCCCCCCACAAACTTGCCGTAGTCAAGCCCCTTAAATTTCAACCCCAAGGCCTCGCGCTCATTTGCATACCGAGCCCGAGCAATTTTGCTGACTTCTTCGAAAATGGCGTCGCGCACAGAAGTGTTGCGGCGCTCCTCAAATCGAGTCCTTTTCTGCTCGGAACAATATTCCTCGACAACTCGGTCAAATGCAGGACTAACGATAATCATCATTTCAATATCATGACAGTCGGCAACTACAACATTCTCGAGGTCTCGGGCCATGGCACTACAGCCGATCCGATCGAAATCTGAATCGACTACGCCGAGAACGCCTTCTGTCTTGCTCTCGTTGAGTATGTGAATCGCCCCTACCACGTTGGCTTTACCATGCGCGCACACCGTCATGCACTCTTCGTTGTCGACCAGGTGCTTCAGGAACCTCTGATCTGTTGGGCCCTCGACGACAAGTATCGCTCCGCCAAACCCTGCACGCGTCAACTTGACGTCCGCCGCAACATGGGCACCGTCGATGCAGTCAATTATATTTGACATGCTATCACCCTGAAAGTCCAACCATGAGATCGTCCCGATCTCCGATAATGGCTGGAGAGTGCGTTGCGATTACAAAGTCGAGATCAGCAACTTGGGCGATCCTTTGCATGTCGCGCAGAAACTTGCGCTGCCACACGACATGCAACGAAAGTTCGGGCTCATCGATCAGAATTAGCTGTTTCCCCCGACTGCTGAACAGAAGCTCATATGTGAGCACAACTTCATGCTGCTCGCCAGACGAGAGGAGTTCGAGAGCGACACGATGGCCCCCTTCGCTTACGAATCGGAAACCGTCATCCCGACTCAGTTCCATTGATTTGTGCAGGAAGCGCTTGGCATCGATAATCATCTTGAAGAGTTCAGCGCGTTCTAGCAATGGCTGGTGCACGTGAAACTTCTTCTCAACGTCTTCCAGATAGAACCATAAGACCTTACGCTCTGCCTGGTCAAGGGTGGTTTCGGGCAGTGGGACCTGTTCCTCGGCATCGAGTAATCCAACAGTCATCAGTCGACCTCGCGTGAGTTCCACTTGCTTGTAGCGCGCGCGGATGGACTCCTCTGTGGCATGCGCGGGAAGTGTCCCCTCCAGAATCCTCTTGGGAAATGTGCGATCGAGAGATGCGCCTACCGTCCCTGAGTCGCGGATGCTGTCCTTGATTCGACGACTAAGATCCTGTGCCAAACGCTCCACAGCATGGTCAGATTCTTCCCTGCCGTACTCGCTAGGGGGTCGTCGTTTCCTCAGTCGCTGGGTTTCAATGAACTGTGTCGAAACGCTCCTGAGCAGATTTGTGAGCCATTCGTCGACAGGTCGGCGGAGGCCAAAAATCTCCGCGGGCAAGTACTCCGGGTACTTCTCGCACACTTCGCTAAACGATAGGTGCTCGGTTGTGCGATCGTCCATCCATTCTCGCGGACCGACTCGGTGAAGGCTAGGGACAAAGCGCTCGACCATTGCAAAGCGATCGGTCATTTTTGCTGAGCGACCCCCGCGACGCGGGGGAGGTATTAGCGCGGACCGTTTGCGGCGCTTTGCGTCCGTGTAAACATATTGAATCTGAGGGATGTGCGTATCTGTGCTGTGTTGTCGGGTGATCGTCAACCGGCCCGAAGGCAAGAACTCTACATCGACTTTATCAAAAGCGACTTGTCGCCATATGAGTGACGTTGGCTTAAACACGGCCTGGATCAGACGAAGCACGGTGGTTTTTCCAACCCCATTTGGCCCATGTAAAATAGTTATTCGATCGTTGGTCTTGAACTCAATGGGGTGACTGAATGACCCAAACAACCCCTTGACTGAAAAACTCTTCAGTCGCAGTGGGTCAGGGGACTTCGTCGCGGCGGACTTCTTCGTCGCGGCGGACTTCTTCGTCGCGGCGGACTTCTTCGTCGCGGCGGACTTCTTCGTCGCGGCGGACTTCTTCGTCGCGGCGGACTTCTTCTTCTTCTTCGCGGCGGACTTCTTCTTCGCCATGTCTAGGCGACGCTACATCGGCAGGACGAGACTGGTCTACTAGAATTTGGCAGGGGCGATTTCGACCCTCGCATGAGTCCCCAAGTGAGAGAACGACCTGGACATTTGCCGAGTGGCGTCCCAACGGCCTCTCACTCGGACTCGGCGACTCGACGAATTCTTGGTCCTCACCACCCCTGTGGCAGAGTGAGGCACGTGTTCAACTGGCGATGCAAACCGGCCATGGGCTGCGCGAACAACGGGAGGCCTATTGGTGGCCATTGTCCTTTTGTTGATCTTCGCAGGCGCGCTGTTCGACTAGGCGAGGTTCTGTTCGAGGATGGCAAGCGATGCCGAAGAGCTAGCTAGAGTCTTCGGTTGACGAAGTGGGGGCGAAGCCGACGAGCTTGGAGTCGCACCACGCACCTCGGGTTCGCGTCCATCGCTCGGTCCCTGGCGTCCACTTCGAGTGGATTCATTCGACTGATGAGTCGCCGATCGAGTGTAGCGAGTGGATCTCGGCCACGGTGGAGGAACTCTGGGACGAAGCCTCGATGACGACGCCGACGAGCACTCGCAGTACGATGGCGACGCCAAGCGACCGTTTAGGGCACGAGCTCGACCCCGAGGGTGAGACCTGGGACCGCGGAGCATCGAATAGAGCCGCTGGACGTGGTGATCACGACCGAGGCCGACGAGCGGATCTTGTCGCCCTGGAGGCGGTGGACCCTTGAAGCGGCGGTTGTCGTCGTAGGTGGTGTAGTTGTCGAATTCGGTGTCGGCTTGCTCGGCGAGGTTGGTGCGGTCGACGAGGAACAGCACCAGGGTCTCGATGCCGGTGCTGACGTCATGAAGGGCAGCGGGCGGACCGGGGCGTTGAGCGCCTTGGGCAGGCCCTCGGAGTACATCTTGGCCTGTAGGACCACGACGCCCGAGAGGGTCCTCGAGGGCTTGCCGTCGACGAAAAGCAGGTCTCCCACGGGGTCGCCGTCCGCGAGGTCAAGATGAAGCGCGGCCATGCTGGGCCATCGGTTGCGGAGCCGTATTGTCCCGCGTCGCGTGTGACCAGTGCAAGCGGCAGCGAGCCGCTGCGGACTCCCGGCCTCGATGAAGTCAGCCACAACGCTCAGCGCGTGCTGACGTGCGCCGACAGAGCCCGGAGCATGACGCATGCGATCTCCTGCTCGCGCGCGGGGAGTCCCCCGACGAGAGCGAAGACCTCGTCGCTCGCACACGTGGCCAGCAGGGCAGACCCAGTCTTGCCCAGCGCCCGCGCGACCTTGAAGACCGTGTCGAGCGTCGGCGCACCCACCGCTTGCTCCAGCCGCCCGACCGTCTCCTTGGAGACCCCTGCGCGTTCTGCGAGCTGCCCCTGGGTGAGGCCGAGGCTGCACCGCTGCCGTCGGATCCGCTCACCCAGCTCGTCGTGGGTCAGCATGCCGACAGGGTCTGATTCGGTCATCAGCCCAGGGCACGCAGCACGGGCGGTCGATATTCCCGCGGCCGCTGACGGCTGCTCGGTCACGGGTGTACCGTACCCGGGTGACCGAGCGTCGCGGCTACGAGGTTCTCGCCTCGAACCTACACCGCCTCGTCTTCGAGCGTGGCACCACGCTCGACGAGGTCGCACGGGCGGCTGGCATCACGCGCGAGCAACTCGACGCGATCTGCACGGGCGAGATCGACCCTGACCTCGATGTCGTCTACCGGATCGCGCAAGCCGTCGGCGTCACCGGGTCCGAGCTGATCGCCGAACCCAACTACAACTGACTACGGCGGCGATACGTGCGCGGACAAGGCGCGGAGCATGACGCAAGCGATCTCCTGCTCATGTTCAGGCAGCCCGCGAACGAGCTCGCTGACTTCGTCGCACGCGTGCTCGGCGATCAACGCCGAGCCCGTCGTGCCCAGCCCCTTCGCAATCTTGTAGAGCGTGTCGAGCGTCGGCGAACCCATCGCCTGCTCCATTCGTCCGATCGTCTCTTTCGAGAGACCAGCGCGCTCGGCGAAGAGCTCTTGCGTCAGACCGAGGCGACGACGCTGGGCGCGGATCCGCTTACCCAGCTCCTCGGGGCTCAGTTCTCCGGGGCTCAGCATGGCGACCACCCATGGATACGCAGTCGTTGATCGCTTGAGTGGGTCATCGCATCCGAACCTCGACCGCGACCGTAGCAGTAGCCCAGGTACCGAGCAAGACACTCGTCATGGATTGCGGCGGCGTCCGTAATCCGTGACTTGTTCTCGGTCGCCGGGGGTCGACCTGCTCGCAACAAACTACGTCTGATCCGGCATCGTTGACCTGTTCGCCATTGCGGTAGTTCGCGATATTGACGGCATGTCAGATGTCGTCGCGGATCTCTTCGCACCCTTCTCCATCCATTTGGATGCGCTCGAGGAGTTGCCCTCGTGAGCGAGGAGCCCGGTGGAAGGCGTCGGACCGGAGGCGATCGGCGCTTCGGTCGGCATGTGCGCTCGTGCCGACGGGCCCGCGGCCTGACGCAGGAGGTCCTCGCGGGTCTGTGCGACCTGTCGGCCGACACGATCCGACGGCTGGAGCAGGGCAGCTTCTCGCCGTCGCTCGACACGCTGCGGAAGCTCTGCCACGGGCTACAGCTTCGGCTCTCCACGTTGTTCGAGAGCTTCGAGCTTGGCGACCGACCCGGCTCGCGGGAGCTGGCCGATGCCGTGGCGCGCATGACCCCGGAAGAACAACAGGCGCTACTTCAATTTGTCGCCGTGCTTCACCGCCGAGTCGACGAGGATCAGGACTGACCTTGAACACTGGTAATGACGACCGACGCAGCGGGACCACTTGTCGCGCAAGTTCGGAGACATTTGCCGATGGCTAGGCCCAGGCACGGGCTGACGCCCCAGGAGACCTATCTCGACCTCGCCGAAGCCGTCGAGCGTGGTGCCGTCGCGGGTAACGGGAAGCTCGAGCCCGATGGCCTGCGCGCCTGCTACACGATCGGGATCGGAACCTGGGAGGCGATGCTCTCCGACTTGCTCGATCTGCTCGCCACCGATGCGGGCTCAGCTCGAGAGGCGCTGATCGATCTGGGCGTCCCGACGGAATTGCTCAGCGCGTGGGGCCAGAGCCCGATGATCGGGACCAAAGCGAGTGTGGAGTGGTTGGCAGCTAGGCGGGCCGACCCCATGGGACGGATCGCGCTCGGGCCCAGCGCGCGGGCGTTCCGAGGCGATGACTACCTCGATCTCGCCGAGGTTGGGACGCGCCCGGCGATCGCGGGCGACGGTGCTCTCGACCCGGCCCGGCTACGCCAGCGCTACACAATCGAGCGCGGTCCATGGCTGCGCATGGTCGCCGATCTGCTCGGCCAGTTGGTCGGCGATGCTGGTTCGGTCGAGCACGCGGCAACAGTGCTCGCAGTGAGGCGGCCTAGCTTGGGGAAGTGGGTCCGGTGGTTTGTGTCGCGGGGGTCAGTCGACGCGGCGCGCTCACGCTGGCCGGTCGCGCCGGGCGATGACACGCCCACGAGCGCGGCCTACCTCGACCTCGCTGAAGCCGTCGAGCGTGGTCGGCTCGCCTTCGACAACCCGCCCGAGCTCTCGGCAGTTAGCGACAGCTACACGGTCCGGCTTGATAACTGGGAACGCATGACCGCCGACTTGCTCCGACAGATCGTCGCAGACTCTGGGTCGATCCGGAAGGCGTCGAAGGTGGTCAAAGTACCGCGGACGACGCTCGCCACTTGGGTCCGTGAGGGCAGGCGAAGGTGGCCGCGATGATGGCAGATGATGTCGGGCCTTCTGTGCTGCGCGCGGTGGCCTGGCGACCATGTGCGCACATCCTCGTGCGTACGCTCGAGGGCTCGTGAGTCAAGCCTGTCGGTCGCATGATGCCCCGGCAGCCTGCTGAGCTTTTGATCCCTCACCCAAGAAAGGAGGTCTGAGTCGCACAACATGAGGTCCGCGGGGAGCACCGACGCCCGCCGACGGCGGCCCGCGTCTGCACACCCCGACTTGCACGTGGGGTAGTCGTCGGCTACCGTCCAAAACAGCCCTGTAGGAGGGGCTAGGCATCAAATCAACTTCGTCCGCGGCAGCCCGCCTAGGCTGCCGCGCGACCTGCCGGGCGAAAGTCGGGGCTCGGTGAGTAGCGGGGTGGACTCCTACCCGCTCCGCACCCGCGTGTACGCTCATGTCCGACCAACGCCCCCGCTCCGCCCCCCGCACGGCTTCAAATTCGAGGCCCGACTCATGAACACCAGCGACTTCGGCAAGCGCCTGCGCGAACTGCGGGAGGGCCAGCAACTCTCGCAGGAGCGGATCGCCAAGCTCGCGGGGCTCTCCGCCGACACGATCTCTCGCATCGAGCTCGGCCGGATCAGCCCCACCCTCGACACCATGGTCAAGATCGGCCGGGCCCTGGGCCTCCCGGTGCTCGGCCTGATCCGCGACGACTTCGACCGCCCCGACGAACTCGCCGCGCTGATCCGCGAACTCCCTGCCCGGGACCAGAACCTGGCCTTCGCGTTGGTCGGCGCCATGCGAGTCCAGGTCGCGGTCGGCGACGACTAAGACGGCTTCGGCTTGCCCCGCGGCTCCACCAGCAACTCGCCGACATCGACCTCGAGCACGTCGGCGAGTTTGTTGAGCCAGTCGAGATCGGGATCGTATTCGCCGGCCATCGCGGCGAACAGCTCACGCCGGTCGATCCCGGCGCGGTCGGCGAGAACCGTGAGCGGGACCTTCTTGGCCTCGGTCAACCGACGCAGGTTCTCAGTCAGGAGGTGGTAGCCCTCGAGCGAGGTCACGGGCCCACGGTACCGCTCGGCGGACCGTGACCCAATCAGCCAGGACAGGGCGCTCGGGCGACAGCGCGCCCTGTACTTGTAGAGTCGTCGGGAGCGCCGGGATTGATCCCGGGCTTCTCAATTTTTTTCGTCCGGGAACGCCGCGATCAGCTCGCGCACAAACGCGGTTAGCGCGCTCACCGGCAGATCGGGCCTCCCGCGCAGCACGGTCACCAGCTCTTGGATCTCCGGGTCCACGGGCTCCCCGACGTCCAACGCCTCGAACAGCGTGCTCATGGGCAGGTCGAGACCTCCGGCCAACTTCCGCATGGTGTTGAGCGAGGGCGAGAATTCGTCCCGCTCGAGCCGTCGGATCGTGTCGACCGCGAGCCCCGAAAGCTCAGCGAGACGCTCTTGTGTGAGCCCACGTGCCTTGCGAAGTCGTCGCACGTGGTGCCCGAACAGCGTCCCGAACTGCATGCTCACCGTCGCCCCACGTGCTGGTAGAGCGTCGCGCTCGTCGACCCGGTCCGCACGACCACGTTGGCCGCGACCAAGCGGCGCAGCGCCCCTTGGAGTTTCCAGCGGGGACCACCCACGCGAGCCCGGAGGTAGCCGGCCCCAACTGCCCGCCCAGCTTCAACGAGAACCTCCTCGACCAGCTGGTCGAACGCATCGGCCCGCACGCGCTTGGCTCGCTCGAGTCGGGCGACGTCGATCACCGGGCCGTCGTCGTCGGGGATGGACAGGCAGCCAGCGTCGGGCTCGGACAGCAGCTCGCGCAGCGTCAGCCCGCGGAGCGCCGACGCTCGGGCCCCGCCTTGGTCGAGGTACCCGAGCACGTTACCCAGGGTCCACTCGGGGTGGGAGCGCAGCACCGTCACGAGCGCGAGTTTCTCGGCTTCTTGCAGGGCGCTCTCGAGCTGGGGGATCGCCGACATCGCCCACCACCGCGCGAGCCGGGGCGAACTTCCCGACAACATCGACGATCTTCCCGGGGAGCTTGGGCCTGGCCTTCGCGGGCGCCGCCGCCGGCATGAGCAGCTTCGCGGCGACCAACATCGAGATCGCCGCCGCCGCCCCAACTCCGATCCGAGCCTGACGTCGAGAGCGCCGTTGCTCCGAGCCGATCACCGCGAGCGTGAGCGCGTCGGCGACTTCATCCATCGTCGCAAATCGATCCCCAGGCCGGGCCGCGAGTCCTCGCCGAAGTACGCACTCGAGCTGCGCGGGCACGCCAGCCAGGGAGCGTCGCTTGGCCGGCTCGACGACCTCGACGAGCATCGCCTCGTACTCGACCCCCTCCCTCGCCCACGGCCGCTGCCCGAACAACGCCTCCCACAGCGAGACGCAGAACGAGAACTGATCCGAGCGAGCGTCGCTCTGGCCTTCGAACAGCCACTCGGGCGCCGCGTAACAGCGGGTTCCCCCGCGCTTCGATGGCTCTGGGCGGGCGGTCTCGTGCAGGAGACGCGCGAGACCGAAGTCGACGACTTGCACGCGCCCGTCCGGTCCAACGAGGATGTTTCCTGGCTTGACGTCGCCGTGCTCGAGCCCGGCTCGGTGCGCGGCCGCGAGGCCCCGGCCGGCCTGGACGAACAGCAGCGTTATCGCGCGCCAGCCGATCGGCATCCGCATCCGCTCGGCCAGCGACCACCCCTCGACAAAGTCCATCACCAGGTAGGCGTGCTCGCCGACGCGTCCAAGATCGTGAAGGGCGACCACGTTGGGGTGGGCGACGCGGGCGAGAGCCCGTGCTTCGCGTTCGACCGCGAGCGCGCGCCCGGGAGCGCCGACATGAAACACTTTGACCGCGACCTCGCGCTCGAGCGCGCAGTCGAAGCCAGCGAAGACGACGCCGAAGGTCCCGCGACCGATCTCCCGATCGAGCTGGTAGCGGCCAAGCCGGACGAATCGTGGCCCAGCCTCATCGGCCCACGTCGCGGCCACGCGCTCGGCGAGGGCCGCGACTTCGGCGGCCTGTTGAGGAGAACGACCATGGGCGCGCGACATCGCCCAGCACCGCGCGAGCGCGTGATCAATTCCTGGGCGTCGATGACGGCGACGACCGCAAGATCGGCGTCCGCAGGGCGAGCTTCAGCAGCTCGCCCAACCGGTGCCGCCCTCGGTGGCGCCGGGTCCAGACCGTCTTGACCGAGATCCCTTCGCGCTCGGCCAGCTCCGCGTCGTCGGCGCCGTCGAGCCAGTGCTGGACCGCCTGTCGCTCGTGCTCCGGTAGCTGCGCGAGGCACCGGGCGAACGCTTCATGCCACTCCCGATCGTAGATGCTCGACGCGGGGCTCAGCTCGGGCGTCACAGTTCGAGCATACAGCGTCTGTTTGCGCGCCCACTCGCGATGCCGTTCGCGTGTCTTCGTCTTGGCTTCGAAGCTCGCGGCCTTGAGTACCCACTTGCGGAATTCGGCTGCACCGCTCGACTCGAAGGTGTCGAGCTTCCTTAGCGTGTCTTCGCAAGTTTGCTGAACCAGGTCGTCGATCTCGGTGTCGCTGAAGTTGTTCGAGAAGAACGACCGAAGCACGCGATTCAACCAGATCCCGAGCTCCGTGTATGCTCTTGGGTCGCCGGCTCGCGCGGCGTGGATCAACTCGTCGAGCTTCATGATGTACACGATACCGCAGCAGCGGCAGCTGGCGACCTGTCCAAACGGACACCGCAAGGACTTCGCGTCCACGATCCTGCGGCACTGGTCACCGCACATCTGCCCGGTCTGACTGGTGTACATTGGTGAGGTTGTCGGATGACGAACAACCCCCGGACTCGCCGGGCCGGCCCCGTCGGCTTCCGCCCCACTGGCGGAAGATGTGGATGGACATGCTCGACGCGCGGACGGCTCATCAGGCGCATCCCGACAACCCGCTGGCCAAGATCGGCCGATTCGACGGCTGGAAGCTGATCGGCCACGGTGGGTACGGGGCCGTGTTCGAGGTCATCGATCCCGAGCTCGATCGCCACGTCGCGCTCAAGCTGTGCCTGACCCGCGGACCCAAGGCGGCCGAGGCCATCACACGCGAGGCCAAGGTCATGGCGAAGCTCTCGCATCCCAACATCATCACCGTTCACGAGACCGGCAACCTCGGCGACGACGTGTTCTTCGTGATGGAGTTGATCAAGGGCGCGAACGGGAAGTTCGAGAACACCGGAAACCACCTGATCTTCAAGCGGCCGCACTGGCGTGACGCCGTCAACGTCTACCGCCAAGTCGGCCGCGGTCTCGCCGCCGCGCACGAGGCGGGCGTCGTCCACGGAGACTTCAAGCCGGGAAATTTCCTCACGGATCCAACCGGCCGCCCGCGCGTGGTCGACTTCGGGCTCGCGCAGGTGATGCGCAGCTATGAGCCCGACGACACTCACGCGGGGTTGGAGCATCGGATGGGAACGCTGCCCTACATGGCGCCAGAGGTTCTCCGCGGGGAGCCTGGCGACGTGCTGGCGGACCAATGGTCGTTCTGCGTGGCGCTGTGGGAGACGGTTGCGGGCGCGCTACCCTATCTTGGCGGGACCATCCTGGACCTGCTCGAGTCGATCACCGATGACGAGCCCTTCTCTCCGAGGAGTGCGGGAGAGCTGCCTGCGAAGTTGCGGGCGATCTTGTGCAAGGGGCTGTCGGCGGACCGCGGCGAGCGCTATCCCAGCATGGCCGCGTTGGTCGACGCACTCGAGGAGCTGATCGATGAGCCGCCTGGAGATGGGGAGCCGTCCGCCAGCGAAGTGCCCCCCGCAGGCAGGCCACGTGGGGGGATCTTGTTTTTTCTGGCCATGGGGGCCGCGTTTTGCCTGATGCTCGGCGCGCTGGGCCATGCGTTGCTGTCAGTGGGAACACGACCGACGCCGCCGACGCCCGCGAGCGCGACCCGATCGCCGTGCGCGTTGCCGGCTTCGGCGCGGCCGTCGACCGAAGTGGACGACGATGTTCTTGCCGCCTGCGTGTTGATCCGAGCGGGCCACTTCGAGCGGGCGAACGATCTGTGGGAGGCGCAACGCATCGCTCGGGAACCCAGCCCGTGGAAAGATGGCTTGGTGTACACGTGGGCCGACTTGGGCTCAGACACGCTGATCGTCGCGCAGACCTTCGCCGATGAAGCCAAGGCCCTCGACCGGGTGGACGAGAACAAAGCGCGTTCCGCCGCAGAGAATGCCCTTCATTGGGCGATCCTCGTTCGCTCTGACGTGGAAGAGGGCGAGATTGCAGCCGACGCCGCCGCGGTGATCGAACGGGCGGACCTCTATCGGCCGTTCGGCGGCGTCGGCTCTGACGGCTAGCTACTCAAAGCAGTCGACTGTGCCATCCCCGTTGGACACGCCGTGCTCACACGCCAGGAGTTCCCCTTGGCATTGGTCTGTGGTACCGATAACGACGAGCTGGCAGGCGCCGCCTGAAGTGCAACACGCCACGAGGGCTGCCAGCTCGGCCTTCGGCACGGGCGGAGGCGCGATGCACCATCCGTGGTCGCACATGCTCGGGAACGGCTGGTAGCAGACCACGCCGGCCGCGGTCTCCTCGCCGTACTCGCAGTACTTGGGTTCGCCGACGTCGCAGTCGCCGTCCCTGCGTGTCAACGTGCACTGCGCCTCGCCGTCGCGGATCGTGCAGCAGATGTCGTCTGCCCAGACAGGCACGTCGGGCCCAGCCCACTCGCAGTACCGCGAGAGGGTCTGGCCGACGGCGTCGGTTATTGGTGCTCCTGACGGGTCCAAATAGACGTCGTCGCAGAGATCCGGCGAGTAGATCGCGAAGGTTGTCAAAAGGGTGGTGAGTAGCGTGGTGAGCTCCATCCGCGGACGCTAGCACGCGCAACGAGCGCACATGCATTGCGCTGTCGCCACCATTCCTGACGGCCTCCGGCGACATTACCCAACGCAGCCGTCAAATGCCGATTGCACGCTCGAGGGCAACGCGGGGCACGCTGCGATCGCAGCCGTGTAGTCGTTGGTACAACTGGCATTCCAGCCGTCTTCACAACCCGGATTCCCGTCGAGACACTGCACGTAGAATCGCAAAGCCGAATTCGCACAGTCGAGGTAGTCCTTGCCGGGCTGTTCGTTCCCGTCCAGGGCATCGTCCAGGCACCCCCGCTCGGCACCGGAGAACGAGGTGCTGCCGCTGTGGGTGAAGCTGGGGCCGAAGCGGATCCAGTGGGCGAAGTCGTGGCTGAGGAAGCGGGCGGCTGCGGAACGCAAGAAGGAGCAGGACATGAGCGCGAAGAAGGCTGGCAAGAAGAAGACCGCGAGCAAGAAGAAGACCGCGAGCAAGAAGAAGGCCGCGACGAAGAAGAAGGCCGCGACGAAGAAGAAGGCCGCGAGCAAGAAGAAGGCCGCGACGAAGAAGAAGGCCGCGAGCAAGAAGAAGTCCGCGAGCAAGAAGAAGACCGCGACCAAGAAGAAGCCCGCGACCACGGCCAAGGTCAACGGCGACGGGGTCAGGTCAGCGAAAGCCGATCCGAAGCGCTCGGGCGAAAAGGCCACAGGGGCCAACGAACAGGCGGCGGGCAAGCGGCGACTCCGGTTCGACCGCAACGACGTGGTCCGGTTCCGCAAGCGCTCGCAAGTAGCCAAGGGGCTCGGGGTCCGCGGCGACACGCACTACACCGTCGAGGCGGTGACCAGCCACGAGGGGCGCCCCCTCGTCGTGCTGCGCTACGGCGAGGGAAAGCACTTCGCGCTCATGAAGGTTCCGCCCGGCCACCTGGCGATCGTCCGGCGAGCTGACCAGGTCCCGGCCGAAGTCCGGGCCTGCGCGGCGAAGCTCTCTCGGTACGAGGGCCCGATCTCGGCCACGACCCGCCGTCTGTTGGCCGAGCTCGCGCGGAGGTCGTGATGCTGGCGGTGGCGCTCGGATTCTCGCCGGTGGTCGCGTTCGGGCTGGTCGCCTGGTGGGCGCACGCTCGGGAGACGAAGCTGGAGATCGTCAACATGTTGGACGTGGCGCCAGCAACGAAGCGATCGAAGCGGACGCGAGCCGTGGACGCGGTGGTCCTGCATCAGATGTCGTTCCAGCGCGGGAACGATCTGGACCGCTACCGCAAGGTGACCGCGCACTTCGTGATCGCTCCGGACGGCAGTGTCGGGCAGCTGCACCCGATGAGCGCTCGGCTGGTGGCACCGAAGGGGTTCAACGGGCGCTCTGTGGCGATCGAGTTCGCGGGCAACTTACGCGCGGCGAACGGGAACTGGTGGAGCCCGGAGACCCACGGACGCGACTCGCTCACCGCCGCGCAGGTCGAGTCGGGCCGGAAGCTGCTGCGGCTGCTTCGCTCGGCGGGCGTGCGCTACGTGTTCGCCCACCGCCAGAGCGACTACGACAAGGGGAACGATCCGGGGCCGGAGATCTGGTCCACGGTCGGGCAGTGGGGGATCGAGAAGCTTGGGCTGTCCGACGGGGGGGCGCAGTACGCGGTCGATAGCGGGCGGCCGATCCCGGAGAGCTGGCGGACATTCGACGTCAACGCTTGAGAGGCCATGGGAGAGACGACATGCAAGACAACCAACGAACAACGGCCCCGCCCCGAGCTCGATCGTCCCGTGCCCGCCGGCCGACGGACCACACCCGTCAACGACGAGTACCACCCGCGCGTGGCAGTGATGCGCCCACCCGGCTCCTATACTGCCTCAGCTGACGAAGAGAGACCCATGGATCACGATGACCCCGCGCTCACCGCTTACTGCGACTTCTTCTCCGCCGTCGTCGACGCGAGGTGGGACAAGGAGAGCCTCGAGGAGTTTGAGGCGACCTTCTCTGCCGCCAGCGAAGTTCTGACCGGTCAAGCGCTGGGCATGATGATCTGGACGATCACGACGCTCATGCGCCGGCGAATTCCAACACCCGAGGAGCTCGAGGAGCTCGGGTTCGATCCGGCGACCTTCCTCGCGCTTCTCGACGTAATCATCCGGTCGACGACGGCCGCCGATCCGGGCGAGTTCATTCACTGAGGTCGCAGAACCCATGTCCGGCACCAAGCCAACGTCGACGTTGCCCGAGTTCCTCAAGGCCGAGGAGCTCGCCGAGCTGCTGCGTATTAACCGCAAGACGATCTACGAGGCCGCCCGGCGCGACGAGATCCCCGGCGCGATCAGGATCGGTCGGGTCCTGCGCTTCCGGCGTGACGCCGTGTTGGCCTGGATGTCCTCAAGCTGAGTTCGGCCGCTGCTCGAGTGCAAGAAGCCGGCCCCGCGAATCTGCGGGGCCGGCTTCTTCGTGCCTCTAGATCGTGTGCTG
Source organism: Enhygromyxa salina (assembly GCF_002994615.1). Classification (GTDB taxonomy): domain Bacteria; phylum Myxococcota_A; class Polyangia; order Nannocystales; family Nannocystaceae; genus Plesiocystis; species Plesiocystis salina_A. The sequence goes on from NZ_PVNK01000149.1 coordinate 41,521, forward strand.
TGAGTGTGCTGCGAAGCTGCTCCGCGCTGGGGTCAAGCAGTGCACGAGACGGGACGAGACGGATCCCGAAAAATCAATCAAATCGGTGGGTTACGAGCCAAGACCGCGACATCGTTCACGTTCTTCGCAACCCGCCGGAGGGCCTTCGCAGGCCCTAGCAGCCTGGGTCGACCAGGACCTTGAGCACGCCTCGGCGCGAGGCGTGCTCGAGCGCTTCAGTCGCGCGCGCGAGGGGATAGCGCGCGGCGATGAGCGGGCGTGGGTCGAGGCCGCCGCGTGCGAGCAGGTCGACCGCGCGCGCCATGTCCCCGCAGCGCGATCCGATCACGCGTAGCTCGTTGACGACCACCGTCGACAGATCCAGGGGGATCGGCGCGGCGCTGGTGGTCTTGAGGATCACCGCGCCGCGCGGGCGGGCCAGCCACAGCGCGCGGCTCAGCCCGCTGGGGTGGCCCGTGGCCTCGACGACGAGCGCGGCCGCCCCCTGGTCGCGGGCGTCGAGCTCGCGCTCGAGCGAGGTCTCGATGCCGAGCGCAGCCGCGACGTCGAGCTTGGCGCGGTGGTGGCCGATCGCGCGGACCGGCTGACCGGCGGCGTGCAGCGCGAGGCCGATCAGCAAGCCCAGCTTCCCGTCCCCGAGCACGTCGACGCGCGGGACCTCGCCGGGGCCCGGCTCGAGCTCGTCGAGCACGTGGAGCGCGGCGGCGAGGGGCTCGGCGAAGACCGCGAGCTCGTCGTCCACGGTCTCGGGCACGGGCACGAGGTTGCGGCGGGGCAGGGCGACGCGCTCGGCGAACACCCCCGGGCGCCCACGGATCCCGATCGTCGCGCGGGCACGGCAGTGGTGGCCGTCGCCGTGGGTACAGGCCGGGCAGGCTCCGCAGCCGATGTTGATGTCTGCGACGACGCGGCGTCCGCCGAGCTCGGGGTCCGCGGCGTCGACCAGCCCCACGAACTCGTGGCCGAGCACGCCCTCAAAGCCCGCGTAGCCGTCGACGAGCTGGAGGTCGGTGTCGCAGACCCCGGCTCGACGCACGTGGATCAGCGCCTCGTCCGCGGCCGGGACCGGCTCGGGGTGATCGTCGCGGACGCGGAGCTCGCCAGCGGGGTCGAGGATCAGCGCGCGCACGCTCGAGTGTCGCTCGCCCCTCGCGGCCGTCAAGGGATCTGCAAGGCGCGAGGATTCGCCGGGTTTTTGGACGGCCATCCGGGCTCCGCTAGCTTGGCCGCGCCATGCCGCCGACCACCGCGACCGTGACCCGTCGAGACAGCCGCCACATGATCGGCAGCTTCGTCGCCCCCGGCAGCGAGGCAGGCGCCGGCGAGGGCTTCATGGTCGCGGAGCTCTCGCGCGAGGGCATGTCGCTGCTTCGCGTCGCCAGCAAGCAGGGCGAGGCGCGGGGCCTCGATCGCCGCTTCAATTGGCTGGCCGTCCCCTTGCCCGAGCGCGGCGCTCAGGTGTGCGCGCTGACCGAGGTCGTCCACCGGCGGCGCTTCGGCCCGCTCGAGATGCTCGGTGTTCGCTTCGAGCAGATGTCAGCCAGCGACCGCGAGCTGCTCCACGACTACCTCGACGAGCGAGATCACCTCAGCTTCGGGGCCCGCGGGCTGTTTGGCGCGCGGGATCGCGCCAACCCGTCGCCCTGATCGACGCAGCCTCGCCAGCGCTCGCGGACGCCGAGGACCTCGAGCAAGAGGACCCGGACCTCGTGGGGCTCGGCGACCTGGGCCGACGCAGGATCGACGAACTCGGCGAGGACGCGAAGCTCGAACACCCGGCTCAGGGGCGCGGCGATGTGGTCCGGGAGCACGAAATACTGCGGGGCCCGCTCGACGAGCACGCAGGCCTTGGCCGCGTCGTCGGGCGCGTGGGCGATCGCGGCGTCGTTGAGGCCGATGACGTCGATGATCGTCATCGCGCGCGGGGTTCGGTAGCGCATCGCGCCCGCGCCCTCGACCGCGACGCGGGCGTCGGCCGGGAGCTCGCGGGTCGCGAGCCGGGCGGGGTCGCTGTGGAGCAGGGCGATGCCGCGCTCCTGGGCGCGCTGGATCGTGTGGGCCGCGGGGATCTGGAGACCGGTCAACAGCGCGATCGGCAGGATCAGGACCACGCCGAGCACTCGGTGGGTCCGGGCGACGCCGAGCGCGATCACGATCGGCGGGATCGCGGCGAAGATCGCGAAGTAGCGGGCCTCATAAAACAAGGTGTCGGGGTTGAGGGGTCGGGTGATCGCGGTCCCGAGCATCCCGGCGAGGTAGGCGACGAGCAGCGCCGAGAGCTGCCAGCGCCGACGCGGGGGCTCGGGCCGCGACGAGGAGTCGGAGTCGCGCGGGTCGAGCACGCCGCGATCGGACAGATCGGTCCAGACCGCCGCGGCGATCAGCGCGAGCCCGCCGACGCCCACGAACCACGGCTGCCACGGCAGGACCTGGGCCCCGAGATAGTCGAGCCCGCTGCCGAGGCCGCTGGCCTGGCCGAGCGTCGACTTGACGTAGGCGGTGTTGGGCCACGGCCAGCCGCTGACGAGCTCGCAGTAGACCACCCAGAGGCCGAGGCCGAGGCCGGCGCCGAGCGCTGGCGTGGCGACCACGAGCGACCTCAGACCGGCGCGCGCGCGCTCGGGCCCGGGCAGACCGCGCTTGGCCAGCGTCTGGCCGAGCCACGCGAGCGCGGCGAAGCCCAGGAGGCAGGCCAGCGCCTCGGGCCGCGCGAGCTCGACGGCGAAGCCGAGCACCCCCGCGAGCAGCCACTGCTCGCGCAGGCTCGTCCGCAGGCAGGCGAGCAGCAGGCAGGTCGTCAGGGGCACCTCCATGCCCGAGCTCGCCCCCTGCAGCAGCGTCGGCGAGGTCGCGGTCAAGATCCCGGCGAGCAGCGCGATCGACATCGCTGGCATCGGACGCGCGACGCTGGCTCGGGCGTGGACCAGGTCGAGGGCGATCGCGCTGGCGAGCCCGGCGGTCGCGGCGTGGAGCAGCGCGCCGAGCAGCTTGACCGAGCCGACCGGGTCGGGCTCGGTCGGCCACACGGCCAGCGCCGCGACCCACAGCGGGCTCGAGAAGCCCGTCTCCTGGTCACCCGGGTTGTAGGACAGCCCCTCGCCGAGGCTCAGGCTCTTGGCGTACGCGAGGTGGATCCAGGCGTCGTCGAGGCAAAAGTCGCCGACTCCGGCGCCTCCGAAGGCGTAGGCGCAGGCCAGGATCAGCCCGATCACCACGCTGATCCGCGGCGCCCACAGCTCGCGGGCCGGCGGCTCGTCGCTCGGCGTTTCGGGGGGCGCCGTGGGCTGGTCGTCGTTTCGCATCGGGCTCAGGCGATCTCGAGCACGACCTTGCCAAATTGCTCGCGGCGATCCAGGTAGCGCTGAGCCTGGGCGGCCTCGGCCAGGGGAAACACGCGATCGACGATCGGGCGCAGCGCGCCCTCGCCGATCAGCTGCGCGATGCGGAACATGCTGGCCTTCGACCCCATGGTCGAGCCCAAGATCTGGATCTGGCGAAAGAACACGTGGCGCAGATCGGTGCGCGCGTCCCAGCCCGAAGAGGCGCCGCATGTCACGACGCGCCCGCCCTTGCGGCACAGCTTGATGCTGTGCTCCCAGGTGGATTCGCCGACGTGCTCGAACACCAGGTCGACGCCCCGGCGCCCGACGCCGGGCAGCGCGCGGACCTGCTTGGGCCAGTCTTCGTCGCTGCTGCGCACGCAGGCGTCGGCCCCGAGCTCGCGCGCTTTGTCGAGCTTCGCGTCGGTGCTCGCCAGCGCGATCACGCGCGCGCCGTGGAGCTTGGCGATCTGGAGGCCAGCCGAGCCCACGCCGCTGCCAGCCGCGTGGATCAGCACGGTCTCGCCGGGCTCGATCCGTCCGCGCACGACCAGCATCTGCCACGCGGTCAAGAAGGTCAGTGGAAAGGCCGCGGCCTCGACCATCGACAGACACGCGGGCTTGTCAACGAGGTTGGTCGCGGGCACGGCGATCTGCTCGGCGTAGCCGCCTCGGCAGCTCTCGCCGAGGATGTGATAGCGCGGGCACAGGTTGTCCCAACCGGACAGGCACTGCTCACAGCGTCCGCACGACAGCCCGGGGTTGAGCACGACCTCTCGGCCAACGAGCTTGGCGTCGACCGACTCGCCGACCTCGCGGACGACCCCGGCGATGTCGCTGCCGAGCACGTGGGGGTAGTCCAGACGCAGGTTCGGGAGCCCCTTGCGGACCCAGATGTCGAGCCGGTTGAGCGCGCACGCGTGAATCTGGACGACGACCTGGCCCGGCTCCGGTCGCGGGGCCGGGAGCTCGGCGAGCTCGAGGACCTCGGGGCCGCCGTGCTCGCCCAGGATGACCGCGTTGATCGAATTGCTCATGGTGTCTCGCTCGGCACGCGCCCGACTTGTGCGCTGCGGCCCTTGTCGGAATAACAAAGGTGTGGTCGGTCCGTCCAAGACGGGGTCGCCGCGGGTCCTGGGAGGACCGGGGCGCTCTGGGGAGCGGGGCCCGCCGCGACCATGAAAGTCAGGCGAGCTCCCGGTAGAGCGCCAGGTTCAGGGCCAAGCTCAGGGCCAAGCTCAGGGAAAGTCGAAGTCGAGCGTCTCGGCGTCGCGGACCAGCGAGGAGTAGCCGTCGGTCAGCTTCACGAGATCGCCGAGCTTGGGCTTGCGCTGGCCGAGCTTGCGCTGAAACTCGGCCGCGATCGCGTGGAACTCTTCGACGTCGTTGGCGAAGGTCGACATCCAAAAGACCTTGCCCGCGGCCTCGGGGTCGGACTGATAGATGGTCGAGAACTGCCCCCGGGCCTGATCAAATTCGTCGTAGAGCGGCTGGCACTGCTCGGCCGTCGCCGCTTCATCGCTCATGCACCGGACCATCGGACGCGCGCGGATCATCAGGCGGCGCGAGGCGACCTCGAGCGCGCTCCGGCGACTCTCGAGCACGCCGAGCAAGAAGACATCGTTGTTGATGTGGGCCTCATCGATCGCTTGCTGGAGCTCGAGGTCGGCCGTGAGCCAGGCGTCGTGGGCCGCGCGCAGCTGGGGGTCGAGCTCGCTCAGGCGCGCCCACTGGTCGTCGCGCCAGCCCTCGTTGTCGAGGTACGCGGCGAGCGTTCGGGTCAGCTCGGCGTAGTGGCTGCCGGCCGCGACGATGCGCGCGGCCCCGGACTCGATCACGGGCATGCTGGGCGGCGTCTTGGCGGCCTCGAGCACTCGCTGGCACGAGCGAAAGGTGTTGACGCTGATTCCGCGCAGGTACACCCCCTCGCGCTTGCGCTTGGGCGTGCCCTGGGAGTCGACCTGATCGCTGTAGCGATCCCAGCTCTCGACCATGACCGAGGCCACGACGTCGCGGCAGGCCGAGAACCGGCGCAGCTTCGAGTCGACCTCTTCGGCGTAGTCGGCCGGGTCGACCTCGGCGTCATGGTCGTCGGGCTGCTGCTCCTCGACCTCCTCGAACAGGTGACAGCCGCTCGCGCTCAGGCCCACGGTGGGCAGGGCGAGCACGGCGACCACGGCCGACGCGAGTCTCATATCCAGTGCGTATCCTCGGGGACGATGATGCGCAGGTGGTGAAACAGGTTCTCGACCTTGTAGTGGTGCGCGGCCACGAATTCTTCGCCGTCGATCTGTGCGGGGATCTCGGGGCCCGAGTTGGCCCGGAACAGGCGGATCTCGATCGAGCGTCCGCGGCGAAATTCTCGACCGCTGAGCCCGACGACCTCGAGGTCATCGTTGGTCACCGGGTTCTTCTTGTGCCGGGCGAGCGCCGACATGACCCAGTCGGCGTGGCTGCGAAAGGGCAGGACCTCGAATTTTCCGTCGTCGGCGCGCGAGTCCTCGACGAAGATCCACTCACCCCCGTAGAGGATCGTGCCGTTGACGACGAGATCGGTCAGCCCGACCCACTCGCAGACCTCGCCGTCGACGGTCACCTCGCACGAGAACAGCGAGCCCGTCGGCCCGCCGACCACCGACTTGACCATCTGGCTGACGGCGGCGCCCGCGTAGACCAGCTTGTCGCGGTAGAACTGCTTGACGACCGGGACCTTGGCGACGCGCTCGCGGTCGCGGTTGCGCTGGGCCAGGATCCGAGCCGAGAGCCCGAACCCGCAGTTGTCGAACCACAGGTCGGAGCGGAGGGTCTCGCCGTCCTCGTCGACGGCCTCGATCCGGCCGACGTCCATCCACTGCTCGCCGCCGTCGGCGATCGTCTTGATGTTCTGCTCGAGCGCCCGGGCCCCGGCGCTGATGCCGAAGGAGCGGCCCTGATCGTTCGCGGTGCCCATCGGGAGCATGCCCAGGGGGACGTCGATCCCCGCCCGCTCCCGGGCCAAGATGATGCCCTTGGCCGACTCCGCGAAGGTCCCGTCGCCGCCGAAGTAGATGACCCGGGCGACGTCCTCACGCTCGATGCGGTCCGCGAGCGCGGCCACGGTCTTGCCCTCGGGCAGGGTCGAGAAGAACTCCGGATCCAGCCCCGCCGCGGCGAGGCCCTCGAGCGCGCGATCGATCGCGCGCTCGGCCTTGCCGGTCTGGGCGGTCGGGTTGGCGACCAGGATGGAGGTGCGGGCGCTCATGGTGACGGGCAGGATGCCGGAAGGGCGAGGATAGCAGGGCATGGGCGCCACCCCAGAAGGTTTCATCTTCGGAGCGAGCTGCGCGTGCGCTTGCTGGTTCCCGTGTGGCCCGCAGATCTGATACCCCTGCGCACCATGGCCAAGCCATCGCGTTTCCACATGTGTTCACTCTCGTTGCTGGCCGCTTGCGTGGCGCTGAGCTCGGCCTGCAGCAAGCCCGATGCCGCGCCGGGCACGGACAAGCCCGTCAGCGAGGGCGAAGAGATCGCCGAGACCTTCAGCTTCGCCAACCCCGGCGGAATGTGGATGCCGGCTCAGCTCGGCGCCGGGGGTCACGCCGAGACCCTCACCTCGCTCGGGCTCGAGTACGACCCCGCGGCGCTGACCCAGCCCACCGAATTCCCGCTCGGCGCGATCGTCAGCCTCGGGGGCTGCTCGGCCTCCTTCGTCAGCCCCGACGGGCTGCTGATCACCAATCACCACTGCGTGATCCGAGCGCTGGCGCGCAACAGCAGCAAGGACGAGAACCTGCTCGAGGACGGCTTCTTGGCCAAGACCCGCGCCGACGAGCGCTGGGCTGGGCCGGGCCAGCACGTGTACGTCACGACCTCGTTCACCGACGTCAGCGAGGAGGTCCTCGCCGGGCTCGAGGACATCGAAGATCCGAGCGCGCGCTGGGACGAGATGCAGTCGCGGCGGCGGGCGATCGAGAAGGAGTGCGCGGAGGCCAAGCAAGACGTGACCTGCCGCGTCGCCTCCTACTTCGAGGGCGCGCAGTTCTTCCGCATCGAGCAGCTCGAGCTTCGCGACATCCGCCTGGTCCATGCGCCTGACGCGGGCATCGGCGTGTTCGGGGGCGAGATCGACAACTGGCGCTGGCCCCGTCACACCGGGGACTACTCGTTTTACCGGGCCTACGTCGGCAAGGACGGCAAGCCCGCCGACCACGCCGAGGACAACGTCGCCTACCAGCCCAAGCACTACCTGAAGGTCGCGACCGAGGATCTCGACGAGGGCGATCTGGTGATGGTCGCGGGCTACCCCGGGCGGACCTCGCGGCTCAAGACCGCCGCCGAGGTCGACGACGCCACGACCTGGTCCTACCCGCACAAGATCGCCCGCTACGAGCAGTACCTCGCCGCGCTCGCGGCCGCGGTCGGCGACGATGAGACCCTCGCGATCAAGGCCAGCCCCCGGGTCCGCGGGCTGTCGAACGGGCTGACCAACGCCAAGGGCATGCTCGACGGGCTCGGCAAGGGTGGGCTCGCGGACAAGCGGCGCCAGCAAGAGGCCGAGCTCCAGGCTTGGATCGACGCCGACGAGCAGCGCAAGGCCGCCTATGGGACCGTGCTCGCCGAGATCGCTGCGCTCGACGCCGAGTCCAAGGCCACGCGCGAGCGCGACGCCGCGAGCGCGGAGCTGATGCGGTCGTCGTCGTTGCTCCACCGCGCGCAGATGATCGTGAGCGCGGCCGAGGAGCGCGAGAAGGGTGAGGGCCCCGACGAAGGCAAGATCGCCGAGGCACGAACCGGCCTCGAGGAGGCGCAAAACAGCTACGCCCGCGAGATCGATCGTGCGGTCCTCGAGCTGCACCTCGCCCGCGCCGCCAAGCTCCCCGCCGATCAGCAGCCCGCCGCGCTGAAGCTGTTCGTCAACGCCGACCCGATCGACGACGCCGCGATCACCAAGGCCCTCGATCGCCTCTACGCCAAGACCAAGCTCGAGGATCCCAAGCAGGTCATCGAGCTCTACGGCAGCGCCAAGCTGGCCAAGCTGAAGCGGAGCAAGGATCCCTTCATCGTGCTCGCGCTGGCGCTCGCGCCGATCATCGAGGAGCAGCAGGCGCTCGGCGTTGAGCGCGCGGGCAAGCTCGCGCTCCTGCGTCCGCGCTACATCGCGGCCCTGCGTGAATTTGCGGCGAGCAAGGGCGAGATCCTCGCCCCCGACGCCAACTCGACCCTGCGGATCACCTACGGGACGGTGCGCGGCTACAGCTCCAACGGCACCGAGCACACGCCCTTCACGACCGTCAGTGAGATGCTGGCCAAGCACACGGGCGAAGATCCCTTCGACTTGCCCGAGGCCGCTCGCGCGGCGATCGAGGCCGGCGAGTTTGGACCCTACGTCGACCCCGAGCTCGGCGAGCTGCCGATCGACTTCCTCGCCGATCTCGACATCACTGGCGGCAACTCGGGCTCGCCCACGCTCAACGCCCGCGGCGAGCTGATCGGGCTGGTGTTCGACGGCAACTACGAGTCCATGGCCTCGGACTGGGTGTTCATGCCGGAGATCACCCGCTCGATCCACGTCGACATTCGTTCGGTCTTGTGGGTCATGGACGCGGTCGATGGCGCCGATCACCTCCTGACGGAGATGGGCGTCGAGCCGAGCATCTGAGCCTCGGGCAAAACACCACGCAAAAACACCAGGCAAAAACAAAAGAGGCCCGCGTTCTCACGCGGGCCTCTTTTGTTGGAGCTCGAGAGCTCGGGAGATCGGGGGCTCAGGCCTCGGCCAGGAGTCCCATGACCTCATCGAAGGGCGTGCTGCGATCTTTGACCTTGGTCCGCTTGATCGCGCGCTTGAGCGCCGCCTCGCACTCTTTGTCGGACAGATCCTCTTTCATCTCCATGAGGACCTCCAGGACCGAGTCGTCTTGGACGTTGTAGATCGTCTCGTCGTCCCACATGAACACGTCCTCGAGCTGCTTGGCGTAGCCACCGACCGACACGTCGATCTTGCCGGTGAGACGCTTCTCGCGGATGCTCTCTTTCTTCTGCTGGCGGCCGATCTCGCGGGCGATTCGTTCTTGATCGGTGCGTTTCATGGGGTCCTCCTCGTTGGTGTTGCGATGTGCGCTCGCAGCAGGAGCGGCGGATAGCTGGATTAGCTACAGGCCGGCCTCCCCTGGGCGCTTGGCGCCGGTACTCGTGACTGAGGTCGTGGATCACCGGCGCCGCGGCCCAGTGTTTAGGGGCAACTCGCGTGTCTGTCCAGCTCCGCCGAAAAACTCCGCTCCCGTGTCAGCGGGAGCGCACGCCGTACACCTACAGGACTAGCGCGCCACGAGCTCGGCGCACGCGCAAGCTCCTCGCCTTCTTGCGGATCACCGGGTTGCGATCTCTGCAAGCGCTGCAGGGGCGTCGGCGTTTGGGCCCAGCCAACCCTCGTGTCTGTGATGAGCCACACGTCCGCACCTGCCGCCTGTACCTTGTGTTGCTGGGTCCACGAAACTCACTTGTCTGGATTGTGCTGGCGTTGCCTAGTAGGGTCTCAATACCGCACCGCAGATCTGTTCTCGGGTCGGGGACACGAGAATTGCCGTACGCGATATGCGCGTCCCGGCGACCAGCGGAGCGCGACTTAGCGCAAATCGTCGAATCATCGAGTGAACTACATGGCCAACGAACCGAGCAAAGAGTCCAGCCTGTTTCCGAGCAATGATGACGAGCGGGAGAACTCCGGTCTCCAAGACATCCTCGCCGTCGCCGCGAAGATCAAGGACAAGGAGGACGATCCGGCGTCTGCCGAGTCCGAGATGAACGCCGAGGACTCGGGCTTGATCCTGTTCACGGCCGGCGGCGATGACGTCGGCGAGACCAAAGAAGAAGATGACGACGCGCTGTTCGGCAGCTTCGCGGGCGGGCTCGGAGCGGGCTTTGGGGCGGCGGCGGCTGATCCGCTGAGCTCGTCCACCGATGTGGTCCCGCTCGCCAGCACGTCCGAGGCCGCGCCGGCCACGGCGACGGCCGAGGAGCCCAAGCGCAACCCGCTGGTCGCGGTCGCGGTCGTCCTCGGCCTCGTGCTCGCCGGTGGCGCGGCCGTGCTCCTGACCGACAAGGGGGCGCAGCCCGTCCAGGACCAAGCCCAGGCCGGCGTGTCGGCCAAGGACAGCCAGGGTGATGCCGCGGTCGGCAAGGTCGAGGAGCCCAGCGTCGCCGACGCTGAGCCGGCCGAGGGGGGAGGCCCGGCGCTCGAGCCCGAGCCCGAGCCCGAGCCCGAACCCGAGGGCGAGACCGAAGGGCTGCTGGCCGGCGAGACCGAAGGCGCCGGGCTGCTCGCCGACGCCGACGCCGCCGACCCGATGGCCCAAAAAGAAGGCTTGCTCGAGAACGACGGCAGCAACGGCGTCGCCAAGGTCGGCAAGTGGGATCAGGGCAAGAGCTCCGCGTCGAACAAGCCCGCGCCAGACTCCAACGCCGCGCCCGCGCCCGAGCCCGAGCCCGAGCCCGAGCCCGAGTTCGATCCCTTGCCCGAGCCTCAGCCCTCCGGCAGCGGCGGCAAGGTCAGCGAGGAAGACGTCGACTGCCTCCTCAACCCCGACATGCCCAAGTGCCAGTCGGGCGCGGCGCCCAAGCCCAAGGAGCAGGAGGTGCTCGCGCCCAAGGTCCCCGACAAGCTCAGCACCTCGCAGCTGCGCAGTGGCATGAACAAGATCAAGAGCGCGGCCAAGAAGTGCGGGGGTCAGCACGGCGTGCCGCCGGGCACCAAGGTCAAGGTCAAGGTCTCGATCGAGGGCTCGACTGGAACGGTCAGCTCGGTCGCGGCCAAGGGCGAGCACGCCGGGACGCCGCTCGGCTCCTGCGTCGAGGCGGCGGTCAAGCAGGCGACCTTCGACGTGTTCAAGAAGCCCTCGATGGGCATCGACTACTCGTTGAGCATGTAGTCGCGGTCGAGGGTCTTGGCCAGGCGCCTGGCCTGGGCGACCGTCTGGACGAAGCGCGGCTGCCACTCGCCGGACTCGATCTCGGCGAGCAGGCTCGCGGCTTCGCGCTCGTGGCCCGTGGCGAGCAGGTTTTGGGCCCGCCGGAGTCGATGGAGCGGGTTGGTCGCTTCGACCGCGATCGCGCGGGCCCAGACCCGGTCTGCGCGCTCGAGGTCCGCGCCACGCTCGAGGGCGTCGGCGACCCAGGCCAGGGCCTGACCCTCGGCCGGGTGGCGATCGAGGGTGCTCGACAGATGACGCCAGGCCTCGTCGTCGTGCCCGAGTGACCACAAAAGCTGGGCGCAGAGCCGATCGATCTCGGGGTTGTCGGGGTCTTCGAGGCGCCAGCGGTCGGCGACGCTCAAAGCCGCCTCGAGGGCCGCCGCGCGGTCCGCCGCGGGGGCGGCGAGCGGCCGCGCGAGCCGGGCGCGCAGATCGAAGAGCCGCGCGAAGCCCTGGCGCAGCTCGCCGAGGCCCATGCCCTCGCGCTCGAGCACCGCGACCATGGCCTGCTCGAGGGTCGCGGCGGCCTCGTCGAGTCGACCCTGCTGCTCGGCGAACAGCGAGGCGCGCAGGAGCAGCGCGGGCGCGTCGTCGAGGCCCTCGCGGGCGAGGAGCGAGCGCAGCACCGAGCCGGCCTCGCTCATCCGCCCATGACCGAGCAGGGCGTCGAACAGCGCGAGCGCGAGCTCGGGATCCAGGGTCGAGGGATCGAGGCCGCCGATGATCCGCTGGGCCTCGTCGACCTGTCCGAGCTGCTGGGCCGCCGCCAAGAAGCGCATCGCGAGCAAGGGGTCACCGGACGCGGCGACCCGCTCGCGCAGCCGGGTCCACGCGAGCTGCCAGCCGGCCTCGCCGCGGGCCTGGGTCATGGCGTACTGGACGGTCGAGTCGACGATCGGCATGGTCTCGTCGGCCCGGGCCGCGCGAAAGCTCCGCTCGAAGATCTCGGCGGCCTCTTCGTTGCGACCGTGCTGGTACAGGGCGAGCCCGGCCTGGTGGAGCGCGACGTACTCGAAGCGGTTGTCCTGCTCGGCCAGCGACAGCCACGCCGCCGACTTGCGCGCGTACTTCGACCACCAGCGGTTGGCGATCTGCAGGGTCGCAATGTAGGCGTAGGTCGGGTGCCGATAGTCGCGCAAGAAGGTCTGGAGGCTGCGCAGCGTGGACTCCTCCGGGCCGCGCTCGGCCTCGCGCAGCAAGGTCCGGTAGCTGGCCATGAACCCGACCGGGGTCCGGCGCAGCGCGTCGTCGCGGCCGAGCTTGGCCAGCGCCTGGGACTTGATCATCTGCGCGCCGAGGGTCGCGCGGAGATAGGACGCGATCGGGCCCTCGACCCCGGCGAGGATCGCCGCGCCCCTCTTGGTCTGGGCGAAGCGCAGGGCCGCGCCCGCGAGGACGAGCTCGCCCGGGACCACGCGCCCGGTGTGCGCGTGGATCTGCTCGAGCACCGCGAGCTGTTCGCGGTGGTCGGCGAGCGCCGCGAACCCGGCCAGGCGCTGGTGCTGGAGGCGCAGCCACGCTTCGTCGCCGGGGCTGTGGGCGTCGAGGGCGAGCTCGAGGTCGGCGGGGCTCGGCAGCGGGAGGCTCACCTTGGTCAGCTGGGGCGCCGCGAGCGGCTCGACGGCGCGCGCGGGGCCGACCCGCGCGAGCTTCCGCTCGTGCTGACCGCCGAGCAGGGTCACGCCCTCGTCGGTCCAGCGAAATTCGGTCACCGAGCTGAGCCGCTGGCCGACATGTGCGCGCAGCGCGACGACCCGGTGCTCGCTGTCGAGCTCGACCTCGAGCCGCGCGCGGGGCTGCTCGGGCTGGGCTTCGCTCGCGGCGGCGGTCGCCACGAGCTCGAGGGTCCGGGGCCCGCTGCGCGTGACGTCGTAAAAGTGCGCGAGGTGATCGGCGCGCGGGACCATCCACGGGACCCACTCGCTGAGCAGCGCGGGCGAGGTCGGGCCGACGGCGCGGGCGACCGAGAGGCCGAGCTCGGGGTAGTCGGCGCGGAGCTGCTCGCCGTCGTAGATCACGTGCTCGTCGAGGAAGCCCCAGCGCTCGCTGACGACCGCGAACCGACCCTCGGCGTCGATGTCGAGGGTCCCGCCCTCGGGCAGCTCGTAGCGGGCGTCGGCCTGGGCCGCTCGGGCCGCGCGGATCAGCTCGGCCGCGGCCTCGCTGACCGAGCCGCGGGTGCCGTCGAGCCCGGTCAGCAGCAGCTGCTCACGGGCGAGGTCGAAGGGCTCCTCGAACAGCGCGGGCGCGAGCTCGCCGAGATCGTCGAGGCCCGAGTCTGACGAGTTGTGCCGGGCCTGGGGCCACGGCTGGGCGCCGACGAAGCCGCCGCCACCGTGGCCGGGGGCGAACGCACCCGTGACGATCGTCGAGGCGAAGCGAGCGTCGCTCGCGAGCGTGTCACCCAGATCGCCGGCCGTCGCCTGTTGCCTGTTCAGGCCCCCCGACCACTGGACGGGGCCGAGCTCGCGGCTCACGAAGCCGCCGAAGCTCCGGCTCGTCTCCTCTTGCGTGAGCGAAGCGCGGCGCGAGCTCCGGCCGCGCGCGCCGAAGCCCGCGCGCGAGCCCTCGCCGATCCGCCCGGCCTCGCCCAGCCCAGTCGTACCCTCGCCGCCGACGCCAAAGCCGAAGCCCGTGCCGCCGCCGCCGCGTCCGGTGCCCCTGAGCCCGAGGCCGCCGAGCCCGAAGGCTCCGGGCCTGGCCAGCGCTGAGCTCGGGCCCGGCCCGCGGGTCCGGAGGTTGCCCCAGCCCGCGGACAGGCCGTTGTTGGAGTAGTCGACGAGCATCGGCACGGGCTCGCGGACGACGTACTGGCCGTGACCGGCCTCGGTCCTCACGCCCTCGCGCACGACCTCGATCCGGTCGGGGGCCGGGTAGTGGGCCCAGCCGTCGGCGGGCGGGCGGTGGACGTCGAAGTCCCGGTACATCTTCTCGCTCTCGAGCACGAGCAGCGAGGTCGTGGGCGTGACCAGGAAGTGCTCGAGCCCGAGCTTGGTGATCTCGGCGGCGTGCTGTTCGACGCTGGCCGAGCTCAGCGCGCCGACGTGGGCGCGGGCCCAGGCGCGGGGGATCCAGCCGGCCTCGTCGGCGGCGTGAGGGAGCTCGATGCGCTGGTGCCAGTCCTGGCCGTCGGCGCGACCGCGGAGCTCGACCGCGACCGGATCCGGGTCGTCGGCGCCGAGCTCGGCGAGGACCTCGAGGGTCTCGCCCTCGGCCAGCGAGCGCGCGTCGGCGTGGGTCCGGGGCTGGGCGATCGCGCGGCCCTGCGCGTCGACGAGGGTGGCCTCGAGATCGAGCACCCGGGTGGTAGCGAGGGTCGTGAGCAGCTCGAGCGCGCGCCACGAGATCGGCTCGCCCTCGGCGAGGTGCAGGTGCAGCCCGTCGCCAGCCGCGGCCAGGCGCGCGAGCGCGGGCGCGTCGTAGCGCGGGCCAAAGCTGACGCCGACGAACTCGACCTCGGCGGCGCGGAGCTGTTGGCTGAGCGCGTCGACGTAGGCCCCGGGATCGGCGAGCTCGGGCCCGGGCTGAAGATCCTGGCCGAGGCCGTCGCCGAGGTAGAGCACCGTTGCGACGCGCTCGCGACCGTCCCCGACAGGGGCGGCGGCGGTCGTGAGGCGCTCGATCCCGGCGTCGAGCGCCGCGCCGAGGTCGGTGGCCCCGAGCCCGACTTTGGCCCGGCGGCTCAGCCACAGCTCGAGCGCTTCGCGGTCGAGCCCGGCGAGCAGCTCGAGCTCGGAGCTGGCCCACTGCACGCGGCTGTCGAACCCGAGCACGCCCACGCGGTCGCCGTCGTCGAGGTGATCGAGCAGCGCGAGCAAGAACCGCCGCTGGGCCTCGAGCTCGGCGGGCCCGCGCGAGGCCGAGCTGTCGAACAGGATGACCCAGTCGCGCGCGGGCGCGGCCGTGGCCTGGCCGAGCTCGGCGCCGAGCTCCGGGCGGAGGCGGAGGCCGACGTGGCGGCGCCCGTCGGCGTGGGCGAAGCGGTGGTGCTCGACCTGCGGCGGCGCGAGCCCGGGGCCTTCGCCCGCCAGCGTAGCGACGATGTCGGCCCCGACGCGGTGGTCGAGGGCTCGGAACTCGGCGATCAGATCGGGGCCCTCGTCGTGGACCTCGAAGGCGTGGTGCTGCGACGACAGCTCCCGACCCGCGCCCCCGACCACGCGGACGCGATAGTTGACCCTGGCGACGGGCAGATCGAGCTCGGGGATCGGCACCCGGAGCTGGCCGCGGCCATAGAGCTCGTCGAGCGCGGCCGTGTACGAGAGCAGCACGCGCTTCTCCGTCCGGCCCGGGAGCGGAAAGATGCGGACCTGAAACAAGTTGCCCTGCATCCACTCGAGCAGGGCCGGATCGCGGCGGCGGTGGACGATCTGCTCGTAGATGTCGCGCCCGCGATCGCGGCTCACGACCCCGGCCTCCATGCGCTGACCGTCGACGTACATCGCCAGCCGCGAGATCGCGGCCTCGGGCGGGAGCGGGAACTGGTAGACGCCCTCGAGATCGCGCTCGAGGTGATTGAAGAAGGTCTGATCGATCGTCGCGCGCACGTGGCCGTCCTCGACGTGGACGTCGACGTTCAGCTCGCGCATCGGCAGCGGCCACTCGGGGCTGGCCTGAACCTGGCCGGTCCAGCGGGGCACGCGGGCCACGAGGTTGCCGCGGCGGACCGGGCCGAGCTCGGCGTCGGGCGCGAGCAGCTCGCGGGCCCAGTCGATCTCGAAGCTCAGGCGTCGGCCGGCGATGCGCTCGGGCGCGAGCTCGCTGCGCAGCAGCGCCTGCTCTCCGGCTCGCAGCAGCAGCGAGCTCGCGGCGCCCGTGGACGACTCGACGGTCGCCTGCCCGCGAAACACCGCCGCGAGGGTCTGGCCCGCGTCGCTGCGCAGGAGCACCCGAGTTCCGAGGACCAGCGCGCGACCTTGCGGGGTCTCGACCAGCAGCGGCGCGGCGGCCTCGCGGACGTCGAGCAGGACCTCGCCAGCGACGAGGCGCAGGTGCCGGGGTCCGAGCTCCTCGAGCTCGGTGCCGCTGCGCAGCAGCGCCCGGCTGCCGTCCGCGAGGGTGACCTCGCGGGCGCCGAGCTCGTGGTGATCGTAGCTCGCGAGCTGCGCAGCGCCGTCGCGCTCGAGCAGGCGCCCGCCCAGCCCGAGGACCCACGCGAGCAGCACGGCGGCCGCGAGCGCGACGACGAGCGTGGCCGCGCCGAGGCGCCGTCGGGCCTTGGCGCGGCCGGGGCGGCGGCGCTCGGGGACCGCGCGGAGCCCGGCCGCCTCGCCCGGTCGTTCGTCGGCCGTGTCGCGCACGGCCTCACGCAGGCCCGCGAGCATCCGCGCTCGGGCCTCGCTCGGGACCTCGGGTCGGCGCTGCGCGTGGCTCAAGAGCCGCTCGATGTTTGCGTCGAGGACGGCGTCGTCGGGCTCATCGGGTCGCTCATGCTCGGACATCTGGAACCTCTCGTTCACCAAAGGCGCTGGCCAGGGCCGCGAAGGCCTCGCGGAAGGCCCGGCGCGCGCGGGCCAGGAGCGACTTGGCAGCGGCTTCGCTGCACGCCCACGCGGCCGCGAGCTCGCGCAGGCTCTGGCCGCGGATGTACTTGCGCTCGAGCGCCTCGCGGTAGTCGTCGGGCAGGTTGGCGATCGTCATGTGGACGAGATCGCGGGTCTCGTCGCGCGCGAGGACCTCGTCTCCGAGCGGCGCGCGGTCGAGGCCCTGGAAGATCTGCACGAGGGTCGCGTCGATCCGCTCCCAGGTCTCGCTGAGCTCGTGAGCCCGCCTGATCGTCCGCAGGTGCTTGCGGATCACGTTGCGCGACTGCCCACACAGCCAGCCTCCGAAGGATCCGCGCGCCGGATCGAAGTCGTGGCCGCGCTCGAACGCGCGCAGGAAGGTCTCCTGGACCACGTCCTCGCACAGCACCGCGTCGCGACCGACGCGGTAGAACACGAAGGACCACAGCCCGTCGACGTGGCGCTCGTAGAGCTCGCCGAGCGCCGACTCGTCGCCGACTCGGGCGCGGGCCAGCCGTTGGGCGTCGGCGCGACGCTCAGCGCCCATCGAGCCCTCGCGCGGGGTTGAACCTTGGCTTCAATGCATGCTCCTCGGACGCCCAGCGCCTCACGAAGTACTGTCCGCTCCCGCGCTGGAGGTGTCGCAATCGCGGGGATTTTTTTCTGGTCCGCGGCCGCCGTGCCCGAGAAGGCAGTGGGGCCAAACGCCACATCGGGAGACTTCCCAAACTTCGTGCTTGACGCTCCCCACGCCCCGGCTAGAGTGGCGATGTGGCCAAGGGCGCAGACCGGCCGACGGACAAGAGTCTGTTTTGGCAGATCGTAGAGGAGCGTGACGTGCGGCTCGACCACGTACAGCGCGCGGTGCTACGTTACTTGGCGGACGTCGGCGGCGCCGCGACGGACTTCGAGTTGCGGATGCGCGTCAGCCACCCGCCCTCGCGTATCCGCCAGGCCCTCGAGGGTCTCGCGCGCGAGGGTCTCGTCGAGCTCGAGACCTCCGAAGGCTACGTCGTCGCCAGCTTGACCCGCGGTGGTCAGCGCGTCGCCTGACTCGCCACTGCTGCATCCATTACCGCTAATCAATTCTCCACTGTAGTTACCTGTACCCGGCTGTCGCCGACCCCCTTGTTCGCCGAGGGTCGCGCCGTGCGCCGGGCTGATACATTTGGGGTCTCCGCGTCGGAGACCGACGAAGATCACTGAGATGGACTGGGTCCTCGCGTTCGCGATTGGGATGGGCACCGCCCTGGTCGAGTTGCTCTCGCGCTATCGCGACGAGCCGATCAAGGTCATCGCGACCAGCCAGTTCGCCTGGGTCTACCTCCTGCTCAACGGGCTGATGGCCCTCGGCGCCCACGCGATCTTGCTCGACAGCGAGCTGACCAGCACCGAGACGACCACGAGTCGCCTCGGCCTCTCGGTCGGGTCGGGCCTGTCCGCGGCTCTGGTCTTGCGCGCGCGGGTGTTCACCGCCCGGCTCGGCGACGAGCAGGTCTCGATCGGCCCCGGCTACGTCGTCGATCAGCTCCTCGGGATCATCGACGCCCAGATCGATCGTCGCCGCGCGCTCCAGCGGGTCTCGATCGTCGTCGAGGTCATGGACGGCAAGGACTTCGACGGCTCGCGCATCCACGCGAGCACGATGATCACCGGGAGCCGCCAGAACCTCTCGCTTCAGGATCAGAAGGATCTCGCCAATCAGATCCGCGAGGTCGTCGATCGCAAGATCCCCGATCACGAGAAGTCCTACGCCCTCGGCTTCATCCTGCTCGACTTCATGGGCGAGGCCTTCCTCAAGGCGGTCGCCGAGAAGCTCCCGAGCGTCGAGCAGGCGCCAGCGAGCGTGCCGAGCTTCAACGCCGCGAGCATCACGGACACGGGCGCGGGCGTGGTCAAGAGCCGGACCTGGGGCGCGTCGCTGCCGGTCCAGCGGGCCAAGGTCGTGCGCGAGCTGTTGACCGGCGTCCCGCTCGCGGCCCTGCGCCTGCGAACCGTCGAGCTCCTCGACAGCGGCCAGCTCGGGGCCAACGAGGACGAGCGCCTGCTGCTGCGCCAGCAGATCGCCGAGATCCTCGGGCGCCGCGAGGCCAGCGAAGAGGACAAGGTCTTCGCCCTCGGCTTCGCCGTTCACTCGCTGTGGGACTCGGCCCGCTTCCGCCAGCACTTCGAGGATCTGCGCGACGGGATGCCGCCGCGCGCGGTCACCCTCGACGGCGACGAGAGCGGCGAAGAGCTGGTCGAGGTCAGCATCGACAGCGAGGACTCAGCCGACGACCGGCCGAAGACCGGTGAGCACCCGGCGATCAGCATCAACGCCGGCCCGCTGCCGATCGCCAAAGAGCGCTAGCAGCCCGGGGTGCAATGCATCGTGTCGCCTCGCGCCGGAATTTTTGCCGAGGGCGCGAAGCCAAAACGCCGCTGTACTGGGCGTACTGCAAGTTTTGGCGACAAAGCCCTCGGCGAAAAGGCCAAGCGAGGTGGCGCGAGGCATTGCACCCCGGGCTGCTAGCAGCCCGGGCCGAGGTGGCGCCCAGCGGTTCGACGCGGGGTCTCCCACCGCCGAGAGCACAGCGGGGCCCCCAGGGCGACGACAGAGCCTCATCAACGAGTTCGAGGTCCCCGCCACGAACCCCAGATGAACCCCAGATGAAAGCTCGGGCACGCGGTGCGGGTCCGTTTTAACGTCCTCGGGTCGACGCGCGGGTCTTGGCCCGCCAGATGTTCCAGCTGCCCCACATCATGGCCAGGGTCCCGAGCCCGATGCCGACGAGCAGCCAGCCCTCCAGCCACACGCTGGCGAGGTACACGACCGCGCCCGCGACCAGCGGCCCGCGCACGAGCTCGAGCCAGTCGGCCCAGCGCTTGCCCTCGATCAGGCCGAGGAACACGGTGCTGCTGAGCACGATCGCGCCGGCCCCGGCCGCGAGCTGGCCCCAGTCGTACCAGGCCTCGAACATGAGGTAGACCAGCATCAGCGCGCCGACGAGCAGGTAGTGGCCGCTGAGGTACCAGGCGAGCTCGCGCGGGATCGCGGGCCGGTACTTGGCGGATTTGAGGCGCTTGACCTCGTTGGGGTCACGCTCGACGCCCGCGGGCAGCCACGCCGGGTGGGCGAACCACACCCACAGCTTGTCGCGCGCGCGGGTGGCCTTGGCCGCGAGCCGGCCCATGTGGCGGAAGTAGTCGAGGTTGGTCCACACCGGGTTGTAACTGTGAACCGGGACCGTGGTCCCGTAGACGACGCGCTCGCCCTCGGCCTCGAAGGTTCCAAACAGGCGATCCCAGCCGATCAGGATGCCGCCGTAGTTCTTGTCGAGGTACTGATCCTGGACGCCGTGATGGACCCGGTGGTGCGAGGGCGTGTTGAACACCCACTCGATCGGGGCCGGCAGCTTGCGGACCAGCTCGGTGTGGATGAAGAACTGGTAGAGCAGATCGAGGGCGTAGGCGAGGAGGAAGACCTCGACCGGGATGCCGAGCAGCGCGAGCGGGACATAAAAGAAGAACCACGTGACCGGCTCGAGGATCGGCTGGCGGAGCGCGACCGCGAGGTTGTAGTCCTCGCTTTGGTGGTGGACCCCGTGGACGGCCCACAGCACGTTGATCACGTGGCTGTAGCGGTGCCACCAGTAGTAGGCGAAGTCGACCGCGATCAGCCCGACCAAGAACACGGCCCAGCTGCTCTCGCCCCAGTCGATCAGCGCGTAGCGCTCGAGGACCCAGGCGTAGGCCAGGAGCGGGACGAACTTGAAGAACACCTCGAGGGCCTGAAACACGGTCCCGCTGGCGACGTCGGCCAGCGCCGTGCCGAAGTAGTAGTAGCCCTGTTTGCCCTGGCGTTTGGCGATCGCGGCCTCGAGGAGGATCGCGGTCAAGAACAGCGGGACCGCGAACGCAATGGGGTTGATGGCGTGTTCTTCGGTCATGCCCTCCTTCCTTCATACGCCATCGACGGCGGGTGTGCAGGGAATTGCACGGTTTTTGTGTCATGATGCCCCTGACCGGACCATGATCCTCGCTCACGAGCTGTTGACTTCGGACCGCGCGGCTGCGCGCTGGATGGTGTTCTTGCACGGGATCCTCGGTCGCCGTGCCAACTGGCGTAGCTTCGCGCGCAAGTGGCTGCGGCAGCGTGACACCGACGAGCGCTGGGGAGCCGTGCTCGTCGATCTGCGTGATCACGGCGAGTCGCTGGGGCTGGAAGGGGAGCGCACCGTCGCGGCGGCGGGTGCCGATCTGATCCCGCTCGCGGAGGCGGTCGTCGCCGAGCACGGCGGCCGGGTCGCGGGTCTGCTCGGGCACAGCTTCGGCGGCAAGGTCGCGATCTCGGCGGCTGCGCAGCTGCGCGGGGTCGGGCGCGAGGTCGACGAGCTGTGGGTCATCGACGCGCCGCCGGGGCCGCTCGAGCAGGGCCGCGAGCGCGTGACCGATGAAGTGTTCGCGGTCCTCGCCGAGCTGCCGCCGCGCTTCGACAGCCGCGACCACTTCATCGACGCGGTCGTCGCGGCCGGCATCTCGCGGCGCGTCGCCCTGTGGCTCGCGACCAACGTCGTGGAGGCCGGAGCCAAGGGCAGCGACAAGGGCGGCTGGCGCTTCGGCCTGGAGCTCGACCGCGTGACGGCGCTGCTGCGCGACTTTGGGGCCGTCGATCTGTGGCCCGCGCTCGAGGCCGAGTCCGACGCGGGCGTGGGCGTCGGCCTGGTCCTCGGCGCCCGCTCGGACGCCGTGCCTGCCTCGCAGCGCGCCCGCGCCGAGCTCCTCGCGGCGGCCGGGCGTATCGAGCTGGCGATCGTCCCCGACGCCGGCCACTGGGTTCACGTCGAGAACCAGGCGGGGCTGTTGGAGATCCTCGCTCGCCCGCCTCGGGCGAGCGCAGGCCGCACGCCGTCCGCCCGCTGACCGCCGAGCAGCTGGTCGCGGCAGTGAACGCGACGAGGAACACGCCGAGGAAGCCGCCGAGCGGCTCGACGCCGAGCCCGAAGACGCGCGCGGGCGCGCCAGCACTGTGCTGGCGCGCCCGGGCGAGCGAGTGAGCTCTCGAGCGAGCTCCTAAAAGAAGCGGTAGGCGAGCTGGAACGAGGTGATCGTGTCGAGCTTGACGACGTTGGGCAGCGGCTGGTTCTCGTAACGCAAGGTGAAGGTCACGGCGAAGGACAGGCGCTCGACCAGCTGGGTGTTGAGGCTTGCGAGGTAGTTGAGGCGCAGGCGCTGGGGGTCGATCACGCTCTGGAGGTACTCGAGCCCGGTGTCAAAGCCGACGCGCTCGGACAGCTTGTTCGAGTACCCGGCAAACAGGCGCACGGCGTGGTTGAGCTGGAACTTGTCGAGGCGCTCTTGTTCGCCGTTCATGTCGAGGACCGGGTCGCCGTTCTCGTCGACTACGGGCAGCGCTGCGTCGGTGCGCAGATCGTACTGAAAGTCGTAGCCAGCCTCGAACCACAGCCTGTGGTCGGTCTTGTTGAGCGCGTAGAAGGCGAAGCCGGGGTCGACGTTCATGCGAAAGTCCAGACCCTGGAAGGTGTCGTGACGCCCGGTCGCCTGGACGAAGGCGGTCCAGCGCTTGGCGAAGAACACGTCGTAGCGGACGAGGCCCTGGACGTTGCCCGTGTCGGTGTCGTACTTGGGCGGCGGGGTGTCGGAGCCGCTCGCGCCGTAGTTGCCGGCGAGCGAGGCCCCGAATTGGTGGATGGTCCGGCGCAGGCGGAAGTTCGACAGCCCGGTGAAGGCCAGCGAGGTCGAGTTGCCGGTGTTGAAGATGCCGCCGAGCGCGATGTCGAACTCGGTCGCGTCGTTGGCGTGGGGGTCGACCTCGCCCTCGGCGGAGGCGTCCTCGGTCGCGATGTCGGTCGCGGTCGAGAACTTGTCGCCGGAGGCGAGCTCGGTCGAGCCCGAGCTCGCGTTGTCTTGAGAGGCGGTGCCCTCCGGGACCGCGGGGTCCTCGGGCGGGGCCGCTGCGGCGAGGCTGGGGACTGCGAGCGCGGCAGCGAACGCGAGGCTGGCGAGCGTGGGTGTGTAGCTTGGCATGGGCGAGTGGCCTTGGTTGATCAGGCGGCTTGGTGGACGACGATCTGGTTGAAGGGGATCTCGATGTCAGCGGCGGCGAGCTCCTCGTAGACGGCCGTGCGGACCTGGTGAAGCATGTCGGCGTACCTGGCGGGGTCGCAGTGGGCGAGGACGACGAAGTCGAGGGAGCTCGCGCCAAGCCCGACGAAGGCGATGACCGGCGCGGGGTCCTCGAGCGCGAGATCGCAGCGCGCGGTCGCCTTTTTCAGGACCGCGATGACCTCGGGGATGTCGCTGCCGTAGGCGACGCCGACCTCGATGTGGGCCCGGCGGCTGCCGCTGACCGTGTAGTTGATCATCACGCCGCCGGTCGCGGCCCCGTTGGGGATGATGACCGTCTCGTTGTCGAGGGTCAGGAGCGTGGTCGTGAACAGGCCGACGACCTTGACGTGGCCCTCTTTGCCCGCGGCTTCGATGTAGTGGCCGACCGTGAACGGCCGAAACAGCAAGATCATCACGCCGCTCGCAAAGTGGGCGAGGTTGCCCTGGAGCGCGAGGCCGATCGCGATACCGGCCGAGCCGAGCAGCGCGACCAAGCTCGTGGTCTGGAGGCCCACGCGCTCGAGCGCCGCGATCACGGCGGCGGCGAGCACCAGCCACCGAGTCAGCGAGGCCAGAAATCCGACCAACGATTTGTCGAGCTGACGCTTGTTTAGCGCGCGCGCGACGAGATCGCGGGCCCAACGGGCGACGATGACGCCGACGATGAAGATGACGATCGCGGTCACGGAGCCGACGATCAGGGGCATGTAAGGCTGGAGGGCTTCGGGGACAGGTAGGTTTTCCATCGGGAGCTCGGCTGGATCTGGAGTGGGACGAGAGCCGACCGGCGAGGTACGGCCAGGCTCGGATCGCGTGCGGGCGGGACTCTAGGGGCTCGGTCGCGCCCGTGCAATCCGCACAACGACGTAGCCACCTGTGGCCGGCGAAACGAGCCTAGTCAGCGACCGAGGGCCCGGCGGTCGGTCAGCGACCGACAGGATCAATCGCGAGGATCTCGAATTTACCCAGGGAGATCATCGCCAGGACGTCGACGACCTCGAGCTCGAGGTGGCCTGAGCCGACGCTCGCGGTCCCAGCCGTGGGATCCACCTCGCGCCAGCGGGTACCGTCGTGCCACGCGACCCAGGCGTGGGCGACCATCTCTTCGCCGCTGGCGGCCATGCCCTCTTGGAGGCGCGCGGGAATGCCGGCGGCGCGCAGGAGCGTCACGGTCAGCAGCGCGTACTCCGTGCAGTCGCCCTCGCCGCGCTCGAGGATCGTCACGGCGTCGAGGCTCGTCGGCGTGATCTCGTAGTGGACCTGGTTGTGGACCCAGGTCACGATGGCCGCAACTGTTGCCGCGTCGTCGCCCGAGACACGCAGGGCGTTGGCGACGTCACGAATTTTCTGATCCTTGGCCCGAATCATGTTGTCGGAGGCGAGCATGCGATCGCGCTCGTCCGCGGTCAGGACCTGGGTTGTGGCGCTCGCTACCGCGCGTGAGGGCAGCACGGTCATGCGTAGCTCGTCGGGTCCGACGAGCTCGACGCTGATCCGGGCGTTGTCGTCGGGCACCGCCGTGCGGGCGAATTGCTCGGCCTCGTCGACCCGGATCCGGTAGCTGAGGCCGCTGTCGGTCTCGGCCTGGCCGAGGCGCCGCGGGAGCTTGCTGGCGTTGCCGACCTCGGGGCTCGCGAGCCAGCGGTCGATGAGCGCGAGCTCCTCGTCCGACTCGGCCAGGTTGAGCGCCACGCTCGCGCTCAAGACCCCTTCGTCGCTGTTGGGATCGGCTGGGGTCCACTCGCCGCGGAGCTCGACGCGATCGACGAGCCCGACCATGGTCGCGATCAGGCGCAGGTAGTCACCGCGCCGATCGCCCGTGTAGCGCTCGGCCATCTCACGCACGACGGCGGCGGCGCGCTGTCCGTCGAGGCTGGACGCGGCGAAGGCCGCGGGATCGTCGAACCCGGCGCGCTTGATCGGGCTGTCCTGAGCGTCTTCGGCCAGGGCTTGGGTCGAGGCCACGATCAGCGCGCCGTCGCTCACAACCCAAAACAGCCCGGCGTGCTCGCGCAGCTCGCCCGCGGCGGGCGTGCTGACCTTCATGGCCTTCATGGCCTTGCGCAGGTTCGCGTCGAGGGGCATGACCAGGACCCAGTCTTGCCACAGGGCGCTGCCGACCTCGGGGTACCAGCCGAGCAGGACGGCGCGCGCGGCCTCGGCCAGCTCGACCGGCGGGAGCTTGTCGTCGGCCGAGAGGCCGCAGGTCTGTTTATCGTCTCCGGACTCGGGGTTGCGCCCCGACACCTTCGCTTCGCTCGGGCCCTCAGGTCCTCGGAGGCCTTGGTCGGGGGCGGGCGCGGGTGGCGGGGCGCCGTTGCCGTGGCCGGCGCAGCGCTCGAGCTCCGCGTCCTCGAAGTACTCGCGCAAGGTGTCGGGCTCGAGCGCGACCGCGACCGCGGCGACGTGCTGATCGGGCAGCAGCCGGCGGAGCCCGCCAAACTCGCCGATTTTTGTGCGCTCGCCGCTCGCGCGGGCCGAGAACTCGATGCCCTCGTTGTCGAGCACGACCTCGAGGGCCAGCTGCGGGAGCCCGAACTCCTCGGTGAAGTCCACGGCCTGCAGCGCGACGCCGTCGCGCCAGCCCGTCACGGCCGCGGCGAAGCGGGGGTCGGCGGCGAGGGCCTTCGCGCCGCTCGGGGGCTCGCGCAGCAGCTGCTCGGCGAGATCCGAGCCCGAGAACACCAGGAGGCGGTCACCGATGAACATGTAGTGCTCGGAGTCGACGATCACCCGGTTCTCGTGGAGCTCGATGGTCGCGTAGTACTCGAGCTCGTGGCCGGCGATGGTCCGGACCAGGCGCAGGCGCTCGGCGGTGATCTGCGGCGAGCCGTCGGGCTCGAGCTCGTCCTCGGGGGCCTCGATCAGCGAGTGGAGCGCGACCGGGAGCGAGCCGAGGGTCAGGGGCAGGCCCGCGAACTCGGTCGCGAGGCTCAGGGGCACGGCGACCCCGGCGTCGTCGCCGAGCTCGCGGGCGGCGAGGGTGCTGAGCACGGCGTTGCGATCGCGGACCGTGGCCGAGCACGCGAAGCTCTCGCTGCCCTTGGGTGAGACACACTCGATCGGCTCGCTGAGGTCGAGCCCGCCGGCCTCGCTCAGGAGCGAGAACGAGCCCTGCAGCAGCATGTCGTAGATCAGCGTGCGGACCAGGTAGGCGTCGGCGGCGTTGGCCGGGGCCAGGCGGCGCAGGAGGCCCTCGAGGCTGGTCGCAAACAGGCCCGCGTTGCCGACCCGCACGTAGGTCCACTCGTGGCCCGGGGTCAGCTCGGCGAGGGGCGTCGCGCCGAGCTGCTCGACGCTGCGCGGGGCCGGCCGCGGCCGGTGCTCGCGGACCCAGATCGTGGCCCGCTCGGCGTTGGTCGCGGGCTCGCGCCGGGTCAGCAGCTTGCGGCCGGCGGCGTGGTCTTCGGCCATGGACTCGAGGCCCTCGCGCGTGCGCTTGGCTCGCTTGGGCCGGTCGTCGTCGGGGTCGAGCTTCACGGCCTCGACGAGCTTGGCGAGGCGCTTGCGATCCTTGGCGTCGAGCTCGCGCGCGAGCGCCCAGGCCAGGTCGATCGCGAGCCCGCGGGCGTTGTCGTCTTCGATGCCGGCCTCGATCAGCTTGTCGGTCCGCTCGCGGATCGCCGCGAGGTTGGCGGCGCCGGGGATGTCCATCAGGCTGCGGACCGCGAGCACGGCGTCCTTGCTCGCGCCGTCGATCACGACCTCGCGGAGGCGCTCGACCTCGGTCCGGGGCATGCCTGGGCTCGCCTGGCCGTCGAAGTAGTCCATGGTCGCGCTCGCGGCCAGGGCCAGGGCGCGGAGCCGGGGGTCGCGGAGCCCGAGCAGCTCGCGGGTCAAGGCCCGGCTGTGCTCGTCGGGCAGCGCCGCGATGACCTGCAGCAGCCCGAAGGCCGGCTGCGCGCCGCTGGTCGTCAGGGCCGGATCCGAGATCGCGGGCTCGCGCTCTTGGTAGAGCACGCGGCGGGTGTCGGTCATGACGCGCTCATGGTGGATCTGCGTCGCGGCCCGGCCGAAGGCGTGGACGGCAGCGTCGGGGTCGAGCAGAGTCAAGAGCGCGAGGCGAGCGGCCTCGGGCTGCTCGGGCGCGGTGCAGGTCAGCAGCGCGCGGCGCTGCCAGGGCTCGCGGGTGACCAGGAACAGGTCGAGGAGCAGCTCGGCGCGGGGCTCGGGGGCCAGCGCGGCCAGGTCTCGATCTTTGTCGAGCACGCAGCTGTCGACCTCGCTCGCCGTCATCCGCGACAGGAGGCGGCGGGCCTCGAAGCGGGCGCGGTCGTCGGGCAGCGGGCGCCCGGAGCTGCGCATCGACTCGGCGGCGGCGGCCGACTGCGACCAGTCGAGGGGCCGGAAGCTCTCCCGCAGCAGCACGATCTGGGCCAAGAAGGCGCCGAGGTCGTCGGGCGTCGAGCCGGAGATGAGCATGAACAGGTTGCCCCCGGTCGGGATCAGGACGTTGTGGATGACCGACTCGCCGTCCGCGACGAGGAACTCGATCGCGGGCCCGGCGGGCAGCTCGAGCTCGCGGGTCCACAGCAGCGCGTAGTTGCGCGCGGTCCACTCGGCGATCAGCGGCTCGGCGCAGCCGAGGCCCTCGCAGCGCGAGGCTCGGGGCTCGCGGACGACGAACTGCACGCGGCTGTGGGTCTCGGCCTCGGGGTCCTCGGGGTCGGGCGCGAGCCCGGGGATCGGCTCGTGGATCCCGAGCCCGTCGGGGTTTCGCTCGGCCGCGGCCGCGAAGAAGGCCTCGGCCGAGGTCTGGATGTCGGCGTGGCGCGTGGGCGCGAGGGCGTCGAGATCGGCGTCGTCGATCGTCGCGATCTGGACGTCGAAGGCCTCGGGCGTGCGCAGCCACGCGGGCAGCTGGTCTTCGGCGCCGGTCAGGACCGCGGGCAGGGCCTCGTCGCTGAGCCACGGGTGCGCGGGGAATTCGAGGCGCGCGGCGGCGAGCAGCTGGCGGGCGGCGTCGAGATCGTCGGGGCCGGTCAGCAGCGGGAGGGCGTCGGCGAGCACCAGCGGGTTGTCGGGGTGGAGCTCGACGAGCTCGCGGGCCAGGGCCAGGGCCTGCTCGCGCATCCGGGCGTCGCCGTACTCCGACAGCAGCATCAGCTTGACCACGTGG
The DNA here is from genome assembly GCF_002994615.1 of Enhygromyxa salina. Lineage (GTDB taxonomy): Bacteria > Myxococcota_A > Polyangia > Nannocystales > Nannocystaceae > Plesiocystis > Plesiocystis salina_A. Next base: position 69,521 of record NZ_PVNK01000149.1, read on the forward strand.
CACTCGGGGTGGTCGGTGGCCACGCGCTCGTAGGCCGCGAGGCCGCGGTCTTCGGCGTAGGCGTCGAGGAGCTCGAGCATCGCCGCGCGGGTGATGCGGCCGGCCTCGAGGTCGGCGCGGATCAGCGCGGTGATCGACAGCCCGTAGTGCGCGGTCGAGCGCAGCTCGGCGTCGCTGGTGTCGCCCTCTTGCCGGGTCGCGGCCAGCATCTGCGGCGAGCGGGCGGTGAACTCCGGGGCCTCGTCGTCCTCGGCGCTCGGCAGCCACGCGAGCAGGCGCTGGGCGTAGAGATCGGCGGCCTCGAGGTCGAGGCTGCGCACGGCCGAGCCGGCCGCGTAGGCGAAGCGGCGGCGGTCCGCGGGCGCGAACTGGCTGATGATCTGCTGACGCAAGAGCGCCCCGCGGTAGCGGCCCTGACCGAGCTCGATGTCGTCGGGCTCGGTCGCGATCGCGTCGAGCGCGAGCTGATCGACCCGGAGCTTGGCGCCGCGCTCGTCCTCGTCTTGCTTCGACAGCCACAGCGACGCGTTGAGCAGCCAGACCGGATCTTCGCGCAGGCCGTCGATCGTCGCCGCGGTCGCGAAGAACTCGCCGAGGTCGAGGCCGTTGGCGCGCGCGCGCTCGGGGTCGTTGAGCGCGAGGTAGGCGAGGTCGACGGCGAGGAAGCGGGTGCCGCCGAGCTCGTTCCACAGCGGCACGCAGCGCTCGGCCGCGATCTCGAACTCGTCGCGCTGGAACATGCGCAGGCACGCGTACTGGGCGAGGTCGGGATCTTCGATCGGCGCGTAGAGATCGCTGATGACGCTGCGCGTGACCGGATCGTCGGCGTTCCACAGCTCCTCGCGGACGATCGTCCAGCTCAGCAAGTCGTCGATCGCGTGGCGCTTGCGAGCGCCGGCCAAGAGCAAGGTCGCGTGCGACCCCGCCGGGGGCTGACGAAAGCCCTGGTAGCGCGGGGTCGCCGAAGCCAGCGCGACCAGCTCGCTGTCGCGTCCGATCAGGTAGGTCAGCCACAGCTCGACGTCGCGGTACTCGACCCGCAGCTCGGGCGGCGCGGCGCCGAGCCAGGCCAGGACCTTGGCCGCGATCGGGAACGAGTCGGCGGGCATCGGCGCGGCCTCGAGCTGCTCGAGCAGGCGCTGGAGCCCGAGCTCGGCCAGCGGTCGGACCTTGGTCGCGGGCTCGCCGATGCCGAGCAGCGCGGCCCCGTCCTCGCGCGCGAGCCACAGCTTGGTCAGCAGCGGGCCGTCGATCTCCTCGCGCGCGGCGGCGTCGAGCAGCTCGCTCGCGTGCCAGTGCACGGCGCTGTCGGGGAACAAGAGCAGGGCGTCGCGGACCCGGCCGACCTCGCGCTTGCGCAGCTCGAGGGTCCGCAGCGCGCCCTCGAAGGCCGGCAGCGCGCGCGGGCGCCGGGCCAGGGCCTCGAGGTAGAGGGGGTGGGCGGTGGCGTGGTCGTGGGCGGCCTCGGCCACGCGCGCGCGCACGTAGGGGGCCATGAAGCCCCGGGGATCTTCGGCGTCGGCGATCGCCAGCGCGCGGTCGCGGAGGATGGTGTGGTCGGCGAGCTGGGCGGCGAGCGCGAGGCGGCCGGCGACCATGCCCTTGGCCACGCCGTCGAGCTCCTCGACCGCGAGCAGCAGCTCCGCGGTCGCGGCGTCCCACGCACCCATCCGCGCGAGCGCGAGGCCCCGGGCGAACAGGGCCAGGCGCGAGCGGCCGGGGAACAGCTCGCCGACCATGGCCGGATCGCCGGGCAGCCTGCGCTCGAGAAACCACGTCGCGTCGACGTCGGCGCTGGGGACCTCGAGCAGGAGGTTGGACAGCTCGCGGGGCTCGACGAGGCCGTCTTCGAGATCGCGCAGGGCCATGCTCGCGATCGTGCGGGTCTCGGGCCGGAGGATCTGTCCGTTTTGCTCGAGGCGCGCGCGCGCGAGGTCGGGCCGGTTGGCCGCGAGCTCGCTGAACAGCGCCGCGGCCTGAAAGTCGGTCGTCGCGGCCACGCGCGTACCGGCGTAGACCGAGAGGCGCTCGCGGACCGCAGGCAGCTGCTCGCCCTCGAGCCACGGGATCGGCGAGAACCACGACGCGCGGACGTTGGCCGAGCCGCCGAGGGCGTCGAGGCCCGCGCTGTACTCCTCGCTGGCGACGTCGAGCTTGGCCAGCTCGTCGAGGACGTGGCGGCAGTCCTCGTCGAACAGCTTGCGCTCGCGGCAAACCGCGAGCTTGTTGCCGAGCTCGGGCTCGCGCCCGGCGACCGCCGCGAGGGCGCGGTCACGCACGCGCTTGGGGGAGTCGGCGTCGATCGCCGCGGAGCCGAGGACCGGGAGCGCGAGCCGAGGCGCGGTCCGGCCTTGGGCCTGGGTCACGAGCTTTCGGTCGGCCGCCCGGGCGAGCGCGACGTGCTCGGCCGGGGCTTGCTCCTGCTCGAAGTTGCTGACCCAGTTCGAGATCGAGGTCGAGCGCTGGGCCCGGGCCTTGCGGCGCCAGCGTTGGAAGTCGGCCCGGCCCGCCTCGGTCCCGGACTCGAGCGCGACCATCGCCGTCAGCGTGTCGCGCAGGTCCTTCTCGGCGTCGGTGGCGTCGTCGAGCTCGAGCTCGGCGAGCAGCTCGCCCGCGTCGCCAAAGGTCCCGCCCGCGACCATCTGCTTGGCCCGAAACAGGGCGAGGGCGCGGCTGCTCGGGGTCTCACGATGGCGCAGCAGCATCCGCGCCTGGCTGCCGAGGGGGGCGGCGCCGTTGGTGGCGAGGTCGGGGAGCAGGGCCTCGTCCTCGCTGATCTCCGCGCGGGCGAGGGCGTCGAGCACGACCCGGGCCGCGAGCGCGTCTGGATCCCAGCGGTCGGCCCGAAGGACCGCGCCGAGCCAGCGCTCGTAGTCGGCGTCGCGGCGCTCGGTGGCCGCGCGGTTGGCCTCGGTCCAGAGCAGATCGACGGCCTCGGGCCCCGCCGCGGCGAGGGACTCGGGCGCCAGGCGGGGGCTGCCAGCGGGGAGGCCGGGGCCACGGTAGCTGCGCCAGCGCAGGCGCTGGAGGGCGACGAGCATGCTCGGGTTGCCCTCGAAGGCGTCCCACAGCTTGGCGTAGCCCCAGCTCAGGTCGGCCTCCTGGGTCAGCTTCAGCGCGCGGGCGATGGCCTTGCGCGCGCGCTTGGGCGTGGCCATGAATTGCGCGGCCTCGACCACGAGCTGTCCGTCGAGGAGCTCGTCCCCGATCTCGACCGCGAAGCGGGCGGCCTCGTCGAGCTCGTCGAGCGCCGCGGCGTAGGTGGCCTCGGAGTCGCCCTCGATCCGGACGATCAGCAGGCGCCCGCGGGCGAGGTCGAGCTGCTCGCGGGCGAAGGCGGCGGCCTCGTCGGCGTTGCCGAGCTTGGCCGCGAGCCGGGCCGCCTCGCGCGCGCGGGCCTGGCCCTCGCTTCGCTCTCCGAACGCGCCGAGGTGGCCGAGACGCACGCGCTCGGCGAGGGCCTCGGCGTCGAGCGTCCGGGGCTCGGTGTGAACCGTGACTCGGGCCGTCGAGCACGCGCCAACGAGCGCGATCGCCAGGACGAGGACAGGTAGGAACGAGGTCCAAGACCGGCGGCGGCGCTCAGGCATCCCCCCGACCGTAGGTCATGACGCTCATCCGAGCCAGGAGCCTTGTCCCCCAGGATCCTCGCCCCGGCGCTGCTTCGCGGCACCGCAAGCTCGCCGCGCTCGGCCCCCGAAGCGATCGCGTGCCGGGCTGGGAGGTCGGCGTCACCCCAAGCAGGGCGGGTGCCGAAGGCGTGCCTCAGTCGATCTCTCGGGTCGCGCGCTCGAGGTTGACCTCGACCAGGCGCCAGCACTCGTCCTCGTTCTCGACCTCATCCTCGAGCAGACGCTCGAGCGCGAGCTCGATCTCGGCCATCGCCCGCGAGACCTCGGCGTGGCCGTAGGTCCCGGCGGTGCCGTGGAGCGTGTGGGCGATGCGGTGGGCGGCGTCGACGGCGGCCTTGCGCTTGTCCTCGTCGGCCGCGTGGGCGTGCTCGATCGCCGCGCGCAGCCCGTCGATCTTGCTGCCGAGGCCCTCGGAGTAGCGCCGCCGCAGGGCCGCGAGGCGGTTGCGCCCGCGCTGCTCGACGGGCTGGTCGAGGATGTTGCGGATCTCCTTGGGCAGCTGCATCGGATCGAAGGGCTTGGGGATCACCCCGGCCGCGCCGAAGCCGACGTAGCGCTCTTTTTCGTGGGACTGGACCTTGGCGGTCATGAAGATGACCGGGATGTTGCGGGTCTCGGCCATGGCCGCGAGCGCCTTGAAGGTCGCGACCCCGTCCATCTCGGGCATCATCACGTCGAGCAGGATGACGTCCGGTTTGTTCGCGGTCGCGAGCTCGAGGGCCTGGGCCCCCGACGAGGCCAGCATGGTCTTCCAGCCGCCGACTTGAGACAGGCTCATCTCGGCGATCGTGCGGATGTCGGGTTCGTCGTCGACGAGGAGGATGGAGTTGATCTCGGCCACGGTGGCTCCGTCAGCGAAGGGGAGGGGGAGGGAGGCAGGACGCAGGAGGCAAGGAGGTGGTCAGAAGGCGCGCTGGGCCTCGTCTTCGAGGGTCCGCAGGGCCTCGGCGAGGGCTTGACGCTGCTCGCGGTCCTCGGCGGCGCCGGAGCTGGTCACGAAGTTGGACAGGGCCGAGGCCACGCGGATCAGGCTCGAGCGCACGGGGACGGGCAGCCCGCGGCGGCGGGCGAGGCTCGTGGCCTGGCGGTGGAGCTCGCGGGCGAGGTCGCGGTCGTGGTCGCCCCCGCTCGAGCCGATCAGCACGACCGCGCCGTCGACGAGCTCGAGGACCGGGTTGCTGCGCTGGCCCTCGACGCGCGCGCGCCGGGCCTTGCGAAAGGGGCTCGACTCGGCCCGAAACCGACGCAGCGGCCGCTCGCGCTCGGTCTCACCGATCTCGAAGTGAAAGCGAGAGCCGACCCCGGGCTGGCTCTCGACCCCGATCACCCCGCCGTGGGCGTCGACGATCGCCTTGGAGATAGCGAGGCCGAGGCCGCTGCCCCCGGCCGAGCGGGTGTCGGACTCGTCGAGCTGGGAGAATTTCCGAAACAGCTTGGGCAGCTGATCTTCGGGGATGCCGGGGCCCTCGTCGCGGATCGAGAAGCGCACGGTGCCGGTCGCGACCTCGTCGAGCTCGACGTAGACCGTGTCGCCGGACTTCGAGAATTTGATCGCGTTGGACAGCAGGTTGATCAGCACCTGCAGGAGGCGATCGCGGTCACCCCGCAGCTCCGAGGCTGGCTCGAATTCGCGGACCAGGGTCACGCCGCACTCCTCGGCGTAGCCAGAGATCTCGGCGATGGCCTCGTTGGCGAGCGCGACCGGGTCGAGGAACTCGTTGCGCAGCTCGAGCTTGCCGGTCTCGATCTTGTCGAGATCGAGGATGTCGTTGACGAGGCGAATCAGCCGCTCGGTGTTGCTCAGCGCGATCTTGACCAGGCTGCTGGTCCGGGCCTCGAGCTCGCCGACCACGCCCCCGTCGAGGAGCCCGAGCGAGCCGCGGATCGAGGTCAGCGGTGTCCGCAGCTCGTGGCTGACGATCGACACGAACTCGTTCTTGAGCCGCTCGATGCGGGCGCGCTCGGTGATGTCGGTTGCGATCCCGACCACGCCCTCGAGCCGGTCGTCACTCGTGACCGCTGGCGAACAGCGCAGCTCGAAGGTCAGGCGGCCGATCGGCGCGGTCGTGAGCGTGGTCTCGCCCGTCATCGCCTTGCGCACCGCGCCGAGCAGCTGCGGCACGTGGGCGAAGACCTCGAACACCGAGCGGCCGATGACGCGCTCGGGCGAGACCCCGAGGCCGGCCGCTCCGAGCCCGTCGAAGAGCGACAAGATCCCGTCGGGGTCGATCGAGAACAGGACGATCGGCGCGCCCGTGATGATCGTGCGCAGGCGGTTTTCGCTCGCAACCAGGGCCTCCTGGGCGCGTCGCCGCGTGCTCACGTCCTCTTCCGTGATCAGCGCGAGGCGCTCGGCACGGTCGACGGCGCTGACCTGAATCAAAAACCACGTCCGGCCCCGGGGGCCGTCGCGGGGAACCTCGCTCTCGTAGCGACGGCGCCGACCGTCGAGGACCTCGAGCACGCCGGCCACGAACGCACCGATCTCGTCGGTCGGGCCCCCTGGAGTGAGGCCGGCGAGGTAGTGGCTGCCGATCGGCCGCCAGGCGGGCGCGTCGGGCTGCTCGTTGGCTGTGGGTGACAGCCAGGCGCGATTGGCAGCGACTACCCGGCCATCTCGATCGATGAGGGCCGCGCGATTGGGCATGGCCTCGAGCAGCTCGTCGGTCGGTCCGTGCGCGCGCTTCGGCGCGTCCTCATCGGCGCGCTTCGGCGCGGCCCCGTCCGCGCGCTCCGGCGCACCGATAGTCACCGGGTCGCGGTCCGGTTCGCCGCCAACCCGGGCCTGCTCGCCGCTCGAGGACGTCACTGCGCCGCAGTATGCCGTCCGCGGGCGTGCATCACCAGCAGCGAGTCGCCCGGCCGGCCCGAACCTGGAGTTCGAGCTTGGCGTCGGCGTCATTGTACTTGTCACCCGTCAATGTCCGCTGTCATAAACGAGTGGATGAGGGAACCAGGTGCACGGAGCAAGGCCAGGGTGTTGGTGGTCGACGACGATGTCGACCTGCTGGCGCTGCTCGAGGCCGGGCTGGAGGGCGGGGGCTACGAGGTCGAGGTCTGCGGTTCGGCCGAGCGCGCGCTCGAGATGCTCGAGGTCGCGGCGCACGACATGATCATCACCGACATCAACCTGCCGGGCATGAGCGGGCTCGACTTTTGCTCCCGGGTCGTGTCCGAGCGCGGGAACCTCGTGGTCATGGTGATGACGGCCTTCTCGAGCATCAAGTCGGCGGTCACCGCCCTGCGCGCCGGGGCCTACGACTACCTGCTCAAGCCCCTCGACATCGAGGCGCTGGTCCATCGGCTCGACCGCGTAGTTCGCGAGCAGGACACCCAGCGCGAAGTGCAAAAATTGCGCGAGATCGTCGCGGAAGAGCGGGGCTTCGAGGGCCTGCTCGGAACCAGCGCGCCGATGCAGAAGCTCTACGATCTGGTCGCGCGCGCGGGCGAGACCGACGCCTCGGTCCTGGTCACGGGCGAGAGCGGCACGGGCAAGGAGCTCGTGTCTCGCGCCTTGCACCGTCGCAGCGTCCGTCGGGGCGCGCCCTTCGTCCCCGTCAACTGCTCGGCGATCCCCGACACCCTGCTCGAGAGCGAGCTCTTTGGCCACTCGCAAGGCGCGTTCACCGACGCCCGTAAATCCCGGGCCGGGCTGTTCGTCGAGGCCACGGGTGGGACTCTGTTCCTCGACGAGATCGGTGAGATCCCGCTCCAGGTCCAGCCCAAGCTGTTGCGCGCGCTCGAGGAGCGCAAGGTTCGGCCGGTCGGCTCCGACAAAGAGAGCGACGTCGACGTCCGGCTGGTCGCCGCGACCAACCGGGATCTCGAGGCCGCGGTCGAGGACGGCAGCTTCCGCGAGGATCTGTTCTTCCGCGTCAACGTCATCCACATCCACGTGCCGCCGCTTCGCGCTCGCGGGGGCGACGTGCTGCTCCTGGCCCAGAGTTTTCTCGAGCGCTACGCCGCGCGCTTTGGCAAGGAGGTCGCCGGGCTCAGCTCGGGCTCGGCCGAGCGGCTCATGGCCTACAGCTGGCCGGGCAACGTCCGCGAGCTGCGCAACTGCATCGAGCGCGCCGTCGCCCTCGGCCGCGGCGCCGAGATCGAGGTCGAAGATCTGCCGGAGCGTGTGCGGACCCACAGCCGCGCCCAGCTGGTCGTCGGCAGCGACGATCCCTCCGAGCTGGCCGAGCTGGCCGAGATCGAGCGCCGCTACATCCTCCACGTGATGGAGGTCGTCGGTGGGAACAAGAGCCTCGCGGCCAAGACGCTGGGTCTCGACCGCAAGACCCTCTACCGCAAGCTCCAGCGCTACGCGCGTGCTGGGACTGCGAGTTGAGTTGTTTTTTACCCCCCCGACCATTAGCGACTTTGCCACGCACGGCCGCTGCGCGGCCGGTCGCGTCCTCGCTGCGCTCGGTCGCTCGGTGGGCTGGGATGAGCTTCGCAGTCGTTTGTGTGGCGGGTTGTTTTTGACCCCCGCAGGCGTCAGCGACTTTGCCACGCACGGCCGCTGCGCGGCCGGTCGCGTCCTCGCTGCGCTCGGTCGCTCGGTGGGCTGGGATGAGCTTCGCAGTCGGGTGCGTGGCCCCCTAGAAGGGGGCTCGGGTTCCTTTGACCCCCCACAGGCAGCTGTTTTTGACCCCCACAGGCGTCAGCGACTTTGCCACGCACGGCCGCTGCGCGGCCGGTCGCGTCCTCGCTGCGCTCGGTCGCTCGGTGGGCTGGGATGAGCTTCGCAGTCGTTTGTGTGGCCCCCTAGAAGGGGGCTTGGGTTCTTTTTGACCCCCCCGACCATCTGCGACTTTGCCACGCACGGCCGCTGCGCGGCCGGTCGCGTGCTCGGTGGGCTGGGATGAGCTTCGCAGTCGGGTGTGTGGCCCCCTAAAATGGGGGCTCGGGTTCTTTTTGCCCCCGCAGGCCTGAGTCGAGGGGGCAGCGCTTGATTCAGGCCTCGTACCGCTGCGGCGCGGTGCTGGGCGCGACTCAGTCGCTCCCGGTCTTGACCTGGAACTCGATCCGGCGGTTGTTGGCGCGACCGGCCCGGGTCTCGTTGGTGTCGATCGGCTTGTCGGGACCGTAGCCGGCCGTCGTGATCCGATCTTCACTGACGCCCATGCCCACGAGGTAGGTCTTGACCGAGTCGGCGCGCTCGCGGGACAGCTTCATGTTGTGGTCGGGCTTGCCGCGGCTGTCGGTGTGGCCGGCGATCTCGATCCGGATGCTCGGGTACTGCTGAAGGATCCGGACAGCCTCGTCGAGGGTCTTGATCGAGCTGCGCTGGATCGTGGCCTTGTCGGTCTCGAAGGTGATGCCCTCGATGCTGCCGGTGAAGCGCTTGACCTCGTCGGGGAGCTCGTCGGGGCAGCCGTCCTCGTCCTCGAAGCCGTTGGCGGTCTCGGGCTCGTCGATGCACTGATCGACGTCGTCGAACAAGCCGTCGCCGTCGGTGTCGTTGATCGGGCAGCCGTCGGGAGCGACCCCGGCCTCGTCGGGGCAGCTGTCCTGGTCGTCCCAGAAGCCGTCGCCGTCGCGGTCTGACTCGGGGCAGCCGTCGTCGTCTTGGTAGCCGTTGACGGTCTCGGGCTCGTCGACGCACTGATCGTCGGGGTCGAGGAAGCCGTCACCGTCGCGGTCGCTGGGCGCGAGCTCGGGCTGCTCGGGCCGCGCCTGGGGCTCGTTCTTGCGGTTGAGGGTGATCGAGAGGCCGAGCAGGGCCTCGAGGTTGTGCGAGATGAAGGTGTTGTCGACGCCTCGCTGGTGGCTGACGACGTCGCGGAGGTCGAGCCGGAGCATGACCCAGCGGTTGAGGTAGATCTTCGCGCCGCCGCCGAAGTGGAGGGCCGGATCGATGTCGCTGCCCAGCGGTCCGCTGGTGTTGACGCCGAGCATTCCGGCGCCGACGAGCACGAAGGGGGTCACGCTCCACCGCCCGAGCTGCGCGACCGCGTGGCCGCGGACCGTGAAGGGGACCACGCCGCTGCCGTCGTCGAGCTTGCTCGGCATCACGCCGCCCTCGGCCTCGACGCCGAAGTAAGGGATCGGGTAGTAGCCGAAGCGCGCGCCGAGATCGGGGTTGAGCTTGCGCAGCGGCTGCCAGCCCTGCATTGGCTGGGTGAAGTCGGGCTCGAACAGCTCGTGTGAGCCGTTGAGGAGGAACACGCCGCCGTAGACGCCGAGCTCGAGCATGTGGGGCTCGGGGGCCCAGCGCTTGATCCAGGGCCGGTCGCTGCGCGGGTTCCACTTCTCGACCTGCTCGACCTGCTCGACCTTCGCGGGGTCATCCTGGTCATTTGTGGGGGAGGTGGCTGCACCACTGGCGTCGGCTTCTGCGTCGCTCTCGCCCCCAAGCGAGACCCCGCCAGAGACGCCCGCATCACCCGATGCCTCCGGCTCTGCGCCGCTGTCGCCGTCATCGGGGGGGCCCCACGCGAGGGCGAGAGACGGGGCCATGAGGCCGAGGGCGCACACCAGACTCGGAATTTGCAGTCGCATCCTGAAGCTCCGCGGGCCGCTGAGGCCCGCGCCGCCAATTGTGCCTGGTCTGAGATCAGATCACAGGTTTTTGACAAATCGCTGCTCGTGGGATTTGGCAGTTCGCCCCTCAGGCGTCCTCGAGCTCGTCGAGGATCACCACGACGGTCCAGGGCTCGCGGCGGTGCGGTGAGCCCCCGACGCTGTGCGCGCGGAGGCGACCGCGGACCCGGACGCGGTCGCCGGGGCCGACCTGCTCGACGGAGGCCTGGAGGTCGACGCCGAATTGCTCGCGCAGCTTGGCGTGGAGCTGGCCGACATCGCCGCCGCGCTCGACCTGGATCAGCGCCGCGCCGCTCGCGTCGCGGAGCACGAAATTGGTCGCCTCGTAGGCCTCGATCTCGCCCTCGGACCCGTGGATGCCGAAGTAGCGCTGCGCGACGCCGGGCCGACGCGCGCGGTAGTTGAGGACGACCGCGGGCTCGTCGTCGACCGGGTCCCGGAGCAGCTCGAGGGCCTCGACCTCGCCCGCGAGCTCGACGCGGCTGTCGGTCGCGCGCAGCTCGGCGATCTGCCGCGCGACGTAGGGCCCCTCGCGGGACAGGAGACGGTCGAGCCAGCGCACGGTCTCGGGAGCTTACCCTTTTTGTGCCGTCTGGCTTGACCCCGAGATTTTCTCGGCTATCCCGTGGGCGTTGGAGTTGGTCATGGACCGGACGCGAAATATTGAGCCGCACGGGCGAGAACATGCGCCGCGAGAACGCGAGCGCAGCGGCCCGTGCGAGCTGGATCGTTCGTAGACCGGGGGTGATCTGCCAGACCCCGCGCGCGAGCGATCACGGCAGTGTGTCGTCGATGGGTTCGTAGCTGAGAGGTGTAGCTACCGGCTGTTAACCGGTGTACGTGGGTTCGAGTCCCACCGGGCCCTCTATCGTGAATGTGGCCATGTGGCCGATGCTTTGGCCCGAGTGGTCCATTGGTAGGATGTTGCATTTTCAATGCAATGGAGCGGGTTCGATTCCCGCCTCGGGTATTGATTGACTGATTGGTATCTCTGGTTCTCAGCCAGAAGACAGGGGGTCGACTCCCCTACGGGATACTTCGCTCGGCGCCGGTCGAGTGGCCGAGCGCGACCTCGAGCGCGGCGACGAGCTCGGCGAGGTCGAGGGGCTTGACGACATAGTCGTTGGCCCCGAGCTGCAGGGCCTCGACGACGTCCTCGCTGTCGCCGCGCGCGGTCGCCATCAGGACCGGGAGCTGGGTCTTCGAGAAGCGCTGGCGGACCTTCTGGAGGACCTCGAGCCCGTTGACGCCGGGCATCATCACGTCGAGCAGGATCACGTCGAAGCGGCGCGCGTCGATCGCGTCGAGGGCCTCGATACCCGACCGCGCGGCCTCGACCTCGTAGCCGCGGCGCCGGAGCCGACGGCTGAGCATGTCGAGGTTGTCCTCGTTGTCGTCGACGACGAGCAAGCTCGCGCCCTTGCTCTGTGCGCTCGCGGTCACGGCTCGAGATCGTCGCGCGAAACGGGCCTCGATGCACTGTGCGTGTTTTGCGTCGGCGCGCGGCCGTCGCGTGACCCGTGCGCTGGGGTCACGAGGTGCGCGCGCGGGTGAACTCGCCGACCGCCTCGATCGCTCGCTTGGCCTCGTCGAGCATCGCCGCCCACAGCTGAAAGGCGTGGAACATGTCGTCCCACAGCTCGAGGGTCACGTCGACGCCGGCTTCCTTGCAGCGCTCGGCGAAGCGCTCGCTGTCGTCGCGCAGAGCCTCGGCCGCGCCAGCTTGGAGCAGGATCGGTGGCAGCCCGGCGAGCTCGGCGTGCAGCGGCGAGGCGCCCGGGGTCTTGGGGTCCTGGCCGGCGAGGTAGGCCTGAGCCATCATCGCCACGTAGGGAGCCTTCATCGACGGGTCTTCGACGGTCGCCAGCGAGCTGGAGCTGAGGGTCAGATCCGTCCACGGCGACATGCACACGAGCGCGCCGGGGCTGTCGAGGCCCTCGGTGTCGCGGATCTGCAAGGCGGCGCCGAGCAGCAAGCCCGCGCCGGCCGACTCGCCGACGAGCGCGACCTTGGCGGGGGCGTAGCCGCCGGGGCCGACGAGCCAGCGGTAGCTGGCGAGGGTGTCGTCGAGGCCGGCGGGGAAGGGGTGCTCGGGCGCCCGGCGGTACTCGATCGCGAGGGCTGGAGCCTTGGCCGCGACCGCGATTCGGCTGATGAGATCGCGGTGTGAGTCGACCGAGCCCAGCATGTAGCCGCCGCCGTGGACGAACAGGATCGCCCGACCCTCGTCGGCGTCCGCGGGCCGGATCCACTCCGAGCGCACGACCCCGGTGTCGACGACCTCGCGGGTCACGCCCGGCAGCGGGGGCGCGAGCCGACCGACGTTGTCGAGGTTGGTCCGCATGCCGTCGAGGCTGAGATCGCTCGCCTCGGTCAGCTGTGACTTCAGGAATTGGTGAACTGCGTGGAGCTGGGGGTTGTCCATGGCCGTGTCTCAGGGGGCGACCGCGAGGGCGAAGCTTGGGTCGGTGGGGGGGATTGTGGCGGTGGTGGTGTAGGTGATCTGGGGGGCGGCGAGCCCGGTCGCCGCTTCGAACAGCGGCTGGTAGTCGGCCGGCGGCGGCGGCGGGACGTTGATGAGCTCAACCTCGAGGGCGCTCGCGTAGCCGCTCGCGATGTAGGCCCCGACGGCCGCGAGGACCTGCTCGGCGTCGCCGCTGAGCCGCCAGGAGCCGTCGGGCGCGAGCTCGAAGCCGATGTCGACGGCCGGGCCGATCTCGACCAGGTTGGTGCTGCGGTTGATGCGGACGCGCCCGGCCCCGTCAGTCAGCAAGAGCTGCCAGTGCGCTTGGGCCTCGATGATCGCGTCTTTGAGGGCCTGCGAGTTGGCGGCCTCGTGGGCGATGCGGGGGCCGGCGTACCACGAGCCTGCGCTCGAGAACCGGGTCGTGGCGTTGTAGAACACCTGCGCGTACTGCTCCTCGCCGAGGGCCGCCTGACGAAAGAGCATCAGGTAGGCGCGATAGGCGTCGAGGCTGCGCACGAAGGGGTTGAGGGTGATCGCCCACTTGGTCAGGAAGGGGACCGGGACCTCGTCGGGCAGGCGCGGGATCGAGGCGACCTTGGGGATGGGCTGGGCCGCGATCACCAGCTGGGCCCCGGCGGCGTTGAGGATCGCGGTCGGCAGGTCTTGGGTTGGGCCGCCGTCGAGCAGCCGGGTGTTGCCGATGTAGGTCGCGACGAAGGGCGGCAGCGAGCCGCTGGCCATCAGGCTCTTGCCCGCGAGGCCGGTGGTCTGGTGGTTGGTCTCGCCCGTGTCGGCGATGCTCGAGACCGAGATCGTCGGCTGGCCGAGCTCGCTGAGATCGACGAAGCGGGTCGCCCACGCCAGCCACCAGGTCAGCGGGATGTTGTTGACCAGGGCAAAGAACACGCCCCAGCCGATCGTGTTGGAGTTGAGCAGCATCCGCGTGAGGCCGCGATCGCCGAGCGCGGCGTAGAAGGCCCCGATGAACGCGCCGGTGCTGGAGCCCGAGAGGAGGTCGATCGGGACGCCGGCGTCCTCGAGCTGCTCGATGAAGGGGATGCCGACGTAGGACTGGGCCCCGGCCCCGCCGATCGCAACGCCGACCCGCCGGGCCGTGACCCCGCGGGCCCAGCGACCAAAGCTGCGCACGTTGTCCTCGACCACGGGCACGGGCACGCTCGGGTCACCCTCGAAGCGGAGCCGAAGCGCGTGGAGCGGCCACGCGCTCGGCATGAAGCGGGTCGAGCTGTAGATCTGCGAGACGACCGCGACCCAGCGCCGCAGCCAGCGTCGGAACCGGTGGGTTGCGATCGCGTCTTGGATCCAGACCTGGAGCGAGTTGGCCGGGTTGGCCGAGTTGACGATCTGGATCAGCTCGATCAGCAGCGTGCGCACGAGCTGGGCCTCGGGCATCGGCCCGAGCAGCGCGACGGGCTGCTGGTTGACGTCGGCGGGCAGGAGGCCGAGGGTCAGCGGCAGGTCGTTCCAGACCTCGGGGTCGTCGAACAGGTAGTCGACGCTCGCGGTGCAGTCGAGCCCGGTCATCGCCCACCACAGCTCGGCGTTGCGCGCTCCGTTGGGGTTGACGCCGCTGGCCTCGATCAGGATCTGGTCGAAGGCGATGCCCCAGTCCTGACAAAAAGTCTGGAGCTCGGCGTGGACCACCGGGGTCAGGTTGGGGGTCCCCGGCGGCACGCGGATGTAGGTGGGCGGGGTCGTCGGCGGCGGGAGGCCGACGTCCCAGACGACGTGCAGGACCCAGGTCAGATCATCGAGCTCGGTCCGGATCGTGTCGGCGAGGACCTCGACCACCCCGGGCAGGGGCAGGGTCGTGTGGTCGACGGTCGCGTCGGCCAGGACCATGGTCATGGCGCCGCGGAGGACGACGGGGGTCAGGCTCGTCACACTCATGGCTTGACCCGCTGGCCGTTGAACATGGGCCCGAGGCTGCGCGCGAACCCAGGCATGTAGCCGCTGAGGGCGGCCACCGCCTCCTTGGTCACGACCACGGCCGTGGCCTTGGTCGTGGCCGTGGCCGCCTTCAGGGTCGCGGCGCCCTCGTCCGCGAAGAGGTCGGAGCCGCCGACCTCGCCAGCGCCGAAGGAGAGCAGGGTCTCGTCGACGACGAGCTGCAGCTGACCGCGCAGGACGTAGTAGAGCGCGGGGCCGGGGGCGACCGCGAGGCCCGGAGGGGGAGCGGCGGGCTGCTGCGGCTGGTCCGGGTCCTTGGCCGTCGGCTGGTAGGTCACCGTCGGGGCCAGGTCGAGCAGGCGGTAGAGCGCGACCGCGTTGACGCGGGAGAACTGCGGCGTCGCACGCAGCGCGGCCACGATCTCCCCGCCGTGGACGACCGTCGGGAACATCGCGAGCAGCCTGTCGCGCAGGACCCCGCCCGGCTTGGACATGAACACGGCCTCGAAGCGATCGGGCGCGAGCTCGAGCGTCGAGATCGGACCCTTGGCGCGGCAGCGAATCATGGGGAGGTCCGCGCGCGGCCAGGTCCGGTCGAGCCCGGCCTCCGCGGCCCAGTCGTTGACCGCGCCGAGCCCGAACACGGAGCCGGTGGTCAGCGTCCAGGCGCCGTTGTCGTCGCTGCTGTGGGCGGGATCCCAGGTCGCGTGACCGTGGACGAGGATCCGCAGCGGAGCGTCGCGGTTGGGGACCTCGTCGTAAAACAGGCGCGCACCGTCGTCGTGGCGGACCAGCGTGAGCGCCTGGCCGAGGGGCTCGAGCGCGTCCGCGGTCAACCCGCTCAGCATCGGACAGGTGAGCAAGAAGCGGGACAGTGAGGTCTCGTCGGGGGTGGTCAGCGTGTCGGCCAAAATCGGGCTCACCAGTGCGATCGCGGCGACCGGGATCCCGGCGCGGCGGGAGGAGTATATCCTACGCGGCACCGGCCGCGGGCCGGCCCGAGGGCTCAACTTGAACCGCTACCTGACAACCTCCGAGCGCCTGTTTCTCGCGATGGCCGAGCAGGTCGTGATGAACCCGGTGGTCATGGTTCGGTGCCGTGGCTCGCTGCCGGTCGAGCGCGTCGAGCATGCGATCCGGACCGTCCAGCGTCGCCACCCCGCTCTTTGCGTCAAGCTGGTGCGGGACGCCACGCCGTGGTTCTCCGAGCGCGACGTGCCGCCCGTGCCGCTGCGCGTGATCGAACGTGAGTCGAAGGACCACTGGCGGGCGATCGTGCGAGATGAGCTCAACACGCCGATGGCGGCCGAGGGCCCGCTGATCCGCTTCGTGCTCGTGCGCGACTCGGCGGGCGCAGAGCTGATCTGCACGACCGACCACGTCAACGCCGACGGCCGCTCGGGCCTGTTCGTGCTGCGCGACGTGCTGCGGGTGATCGAGGACCCAAAGCTGCGGCTGGTGCCCCTGCGCGAGCGCAGCTGCTTCGACGACTACCTGCCCACGGGCCCCTGGGATCTGGCCCTCGGCCCGCGGCTGCCCGACGCGCTGCGGGGGCTGGTCGCCGAGCGATCGCAGGAGCTCCTGGCCCGCCTCGAAGGGGGTCGGCTCGCGCGTCTGCGGGCGCGGGCGCTGGGCGTGCCCGCCGAGCCGCGGCCGCCGCTCGAGCCCGCGCCGATCGACTTCGTCCACCGTCGGATCGACGCCGAGCGCACGGGCGCGCTGGTCGAGGCTTGTCGCGCCCACGACAACACCGTGCTGTCGGCCCTGGCGGTCGCCTGCGCCGACGCGCTCGTGACCGTCGAGGGCCCGGGCGCCCGCGGGCTGATCGGCTGCATCACGCCGATCGACATCCGCTCGCTGCTCACGCCCTCGGTCGGCGACGACTTCGGGATCTACGCGTGGGCGCCGACCTCGTACCACCCGGTCGGCCCGGGCGCCGACTTTTGGGGCCTGGCCAGGCGCATGCAACGGATCGTGAAGGCCTATCGCAGCGTGCCCGCCCTCGCCGGGATGCGGCGGCTGCTCGACCTCATCGAGCTGAGCGAGGGCACGGCGCTGGCCGGCGTCTACGAGCGCGTCAGTCGGGTCGTGCTCGACGGGCTGATGGTCGTCAGCAACCTCGGCCGGGTCGCGCTGCCCGAGCGGGCCGCGGGGGTCGAGGTCGAGTCCTTCGGCTTCTTCGCGATGATCCCGGCCGCAGACTTCGTGCTCGGGGTCCAGAGCTTCCGCGGGGTCATGGAGCTCAATTATTGTTGTTCGCGCAACTGGATGCGTCAGTCGGTGATCGAGGGCGTCGCCGACCGCGTCGAGGCGACCCTCGACGCCGCGATCGGGCGGCCGCCCTCGCCGGGCGCCGAGCGGATGCGCTACTGAGCGACCGCGGCGGCGGGGCGGTGGCGGCGGAGTGGCGGTGGCGGTGGCGGTGGTTCAGCGCTGAAACAGCTGGATCATCCGCGCCTCCCACCAGGCCTGGGTCGCCGGCCCCGAGGCCAGCGCGCCGATCCAGGCGTCGACACCCACGAGGTGGCGCAGCCGCGGTCGCTCGGCCAGCGCGAGCTTGGCGATCACCTGCGCGACGTCGTCGGGGTCGGCGCGGGCGAGCAGCTTTTGGAGCTGGCGGGTGCCGGCGTCGAGCCCCGTCTTCAGGCGGCCGTAGACGGAGCCGGGCTCGCTCTCGACCTGGTTGCGGTTGCGCGCGAAGATCTGGGTTGGAAACAGGCCCGGCTCGACCAGGCACACGAACACGTTGAAGGGCACGAGCTCGTAGCGCAGCGACTCCGACCAGCCCTCGAGCGCGAACTTGCTGGCGCAGTAGCCCGCGTGGCCTGGGATCGCGCTGCGCCCGACGATGCTCGACACGTTGATGACCCGCCCGTGCCGACGCTCGCGCATCGCGGGCAGCAGGGCCTGGGTCAGGCGGACCAGGCCAAAGAAATTGACCTCGAACTGCGCGCGCAGGGCCGCCTCGTCGAGCTCCTCGGCGAAGCCCGTGAGCATCTGCCCGGCGTTGTTGACGAGCACGTCGACGGCGCCCTCGGCGTCGAGGATCTGCTCGACGAGGGCCTCGCGCTGGTCGGCGTCGGTCACGTCGAGGGTCACGAATTCGACGCGCTCGGAGCCGAAGCCCGAGGCCTGCAGCGCCCGCCGCAGCTCACCCGCGCGGCCGAGCTCGCGCATGCTCGCGTAGACCTTGAACCCGCGGGCACACAGGGCCACGCAGGTCCGCAGACCAAAGCCGCTCGACGAGCCGGTGACCAGGGCGGTGCCGCGTCGCATGGCTCAGGCGTCCCCGGATCCGGCGGGGCCCCCGGGGCTCGCCGCGCCCTCGATGACCACGTTCATCAGGGTCTGGTAGACGGCGTGCATCTGCCCGCCGGTGAAGTCGATGATCGCGCTGTTGAACCAGTACCCGGCGTCGTCGGCGAGGACCGAGACGAAGGCCGCGACCTCGTCCATGGTGTTCATGCGCCCGGCCGGGAACATCCGATCGTGGATCGCCTTGACCCGGTCCCAGACCTCGGCCGGGAAGATCCACTCGAGCGCGGCTGACTCGACGGTGCCGAACTTGAGCGCGTTGACGCGGTAGCCCCGGGGGCCGAGCTCGAGGGCGAGGTGGCGGACGTAGGTCTCGAGCGCGGCCTTGGACGCGGCGATGACCGAGAGGTTGCCAAGCAGCGACTCGTTGATCGCGTTGTCGAGCGCGAGCAGGCGGGCGCCAGGGGCCAGCATGTTGCGGCGCAGCAGGGCCTGGGTCCAGTACACGAAGGAGTGGGCCATGCTGTCGAAGGTCTTGGCGACCTGCTTGGGGTGGATCCAGCGGTCCTCGGGCCCGCTCGCGAGCAGCCCGACCGAGGCGTTGGCGATCGAGTGGACCATGATGTGGACGGACTCGGTCCCGATCGTGGCGAGGACCGTGTCGGCCTCGTCGTCGATCAGCTCGGGCTTGCCGGCGTCGGCGACGAGCCAGCGGATCTCGCGACCGGCGGCCTCGACCGCGGCGCTGACCTCGGCGACGCCCTCGGGGTGGTTGCCGCGGTGCAGCCCGATGATGTTGAGCCCGGGCTGGTGGGCGAGGGCTTTGGAGATCGCGGCCCCGGCGCCCGAGGTCGCGCCGAGCATCAGCGCCCAGCGAGTGTTCTCAACGTCTTGCGGTGCTTGTTCCATGGTGGGTCGAGGGGCGTGACCCCGGCCCGGACTCGGGCGAGGTCGAGGAGCTCTTGCACGCGGGCCTGGACCCGCTCGTGGAGCGCTTGCAGGGCCTCGCGATCGCCGAGCAGCGACGCGCGCTCGGGCTTGGGGATCACGGGCACGATCGGGCGTCCGATGATCTGGTGGACGCGAGCGGGGAAGGGGGGCGACCACGGGTACAGACCCAGCGGCCCGAGCCCGGCCCACAGCGCGGCGTCGCCGTTTTTGATCGCCAGCCGCTGCTTGGCCCGCTCGCTGTCGAAGAGCCCGAAGTAGGCGTCGTCGACGCCCGAGGCCGCGACGGGCACGACCTCGACGCCGCGCGAGATCGCCAGGCGGAGGTAGCCGAGCCCGCGCCAGTCGACCTCGTAGCGGACCCAGCCCGGGCGCAGGCCCTCGCTCGCGCCGCCGGGCGCGAAGATGACGTGGCGGCCCTCGCGGATCGCGTTGTCGAGGGTCGGCCCCTTGCCGGTCGACCACTGGAGGCCCTCGGTCAGCCAGCGCAGGTAGGGCCAGTTCATGAAGTTGCGGTGGACCAGGGCCAGCGGCAGGTAGCCCTGCTCGCGGTGGATCTCGGCGCCGAGCATGAACAGATCCCAGGCCAGCGGGCGCCCGTGGTAGCCGACGACGAACTTGCACTCGTGGGTGCGCAGGTGGTCCATGCCCTCGACGGTGTACGAGAACCATCGCCGCCACCCGGCCATGAGCGCGAGCCAGTGCGCGGTCGCAGCTCGAGAGGGGCGGCGAGCGCTCAGGCTCACGCGCCGACCTCGTAGATCATCGCCCCGTAGCTGATGCCCGAGCCGACCGCGACCAGGAGCACGAGCTGGCCGGGCTGGACCTTCCCGCTGCGCCACAGACGATCGAGGCTGACGGGGATCGAGGCCGCCCCGACGCTGCCGATCTCGCCGACGACGCGCAGCAGCTTGTGCGCGGGGATGTCGAGCTCGCGCGCGAGCATGTCGAACATGCGCCCGTTGGGCTGGTGCGGCAGGACCCAGTCGACCTCGCTCATCGTGACCCCGGCGAGGTCGAGGGCCGTGCGCGCGCTGGTCAGGATCGCGCTGGTGGCCTCTTGCGTGATCTGCTTGTTGGACACGCCGAAGCGGACGATCTCGGGTTGGTGGGTCAGGCCCGCGTGGGCCAGGGTCACGCTGCCCCGAAGTCGACCGTCGTTGCGCAGCCAGGACGCGCGCAGGCCCTCGCGCCCGCGGCCGGGTCCGAGGACCAGCGCCGCGGCGGCGTCCCCGAACACGACGTAGGAGCGCGGGTCACTCGGATCGAGGTGGCGCGACCACAGCTCCGAGACCACGATCCCGACAGGGTGCAGCCCCGTGGCCACGCTGCGCGCGCCGATGTCGAGGGCCGAGAGGAAGCCCGTGCAGGCGTTGTTCAGATCGATGCAGTCGCAGCTGCCGCGGAGCCCGAGGGCGTCGCCGACGGCGTTGGCGGTGGCCGGCAAGAGCATGTCTCCGCCGGTGCAGTTGACCTGGATCAGGCGCAGGAGTTGCGTCGCGTCCATGCCCGCGCGGTCGAGGGCGACGCGCATGGCCTCCGCGGCCAGCGAGGCGTGGGTCGTCTCGGGGTCGGCCCACCAGCGGGTCTCGATCCCGGTGCGGGCCACGAGCTCGGCGGGATCCCGCCCGGGGTACGCGCGCTCACAGACCTCGGCCGTTGTGACCGCACGCCCGGGCAAGACGCTGCTCGTTCCGAGAACGCGGACGGGGATCAGTGGCTCGGCGGTCCGCGGCATCCTTGGGCCGAGATGATGCCACGCAGATCAAGTCTGTACAATTTGCCGGCGACAGTATGTCAATACTGGCGGAGCGCGCAGATTCGAACCTTTGCGCCCATGGCGGGTTTCTGTTCTCGGTCCACGAAACATGAGGATTCGACTGATCGGAACCGAAGACCCGGGTACCATGGTTTCACTGGGAGCTGTTGTCCGAGCACGGCCACAATTTCGACACTCGCTCGACGCCCGCCGGCGCCGGTGCCACCGTTGATGACGAGGGGAGCATCGCCGGGACGCAACTGGGCGCGCTCACGGATCTGACCGAGGGCTACGGCGGCTACGAGACCGCGCGGCTCGAGCCGGGCCAGCGCCTCGGACCCTACGAGCTCGAGCGTCACCTCGGCTCCGGCGGCATGGGCGAGGTCTACTCGGCCCGTCACACCACGACCGGGAAGGAGGTCGCGATCAAGTTCCTGTCGCGGACGACGCCGCGGCTGCTGTATCGTTTCAAGCGAGAGTTCCGCGCGCTCGCGGACGTCTCGCACCGCAACGTGATCAGCCTCGGTGAGCTCGTCGTGCCGCCGACGGGCGCCGCCTTCTTCACCATGGAGTTGATCGACGGGCTGCCCTTCGTCGAGTACGTGCGGCGGCGCGCGCGGGCCGGCGAGCTGCCCAACCTCGTGCGTCTCGGCCGCGCGCTCCGGCAGCTGGTCGCGGGCCTCGGGCACCTCCACGACGCCGACTGTGTCCACCGCGACGTCAAGCCGTCGAACGTCCTGGTCACGCGCGAGGGCCGGGTCGTGCTCCTCGACTTTGGCCTGGTCTCGGAGCTCCACGACGAGGACGAGGGCATCTCGCGCGATGGGCAGCTGCTCGGGACGCCCGCCTACATGGCCCCGGAGCAGGCCAGCATGAGCCAGGTGTCGTCGGCGACCGACTTCTACGCCGTCGGGGTCTTGCTGTTCGAGTGCCTCACGGGCGTGCTGCCCTATCGCGGCTCGGCGATGGAGATCGTCTTGCTCAAGCAAGACGAAGACATCCCCGATCCGAGCGACCTCGTGTCCGGGATCCCGCCGGCGCTGCGCGAGCTGTGCATCGGCTTGCTGGCCCAGGACCCGAGCCAGCGGCCGCAGCGTGACGAGATCCTCGACGGCCTCGCCAGCCGAGCCCTCGGCGCCAGCGAGCACAGCAGGCCCCTCCCGAGCGCGAAGCGTCGAGACCGGCGGGGGCGCGCGCCCTTCGTCGGCCGACGCGCCGAGCTCGAGGTCCTGAACGGCGCGCTGCAGGACGTCCGCAACACGGGCGAGGCGGTCACGATCCACGTCAGCGGTGAGAGCGGCTACGGCAAGTCGGCGCTCGTCGGCAGCTTCCTCGCCGAGGTCCGGGCCACGACCGACACGATGATCTTGCGCGGTCGCTGCCTCGAGCGCGAGTCGGTGCCCTACAAGGGCATCGACTCCGTCGTCGACTCGCTCTCCGCTCGTCTCCACCGGATGTTCGAGGACGAGGTCGCCGAGCTGCGTCCGCGCTACGTCGCGCCCTTGATTCAGATCTTCCCGGTGCTCAGCGACGTGTGGAGGCTCGACGGGGTCATGGAGCAGCGCTTCGAGCCCGCCGAGCTGCGCCGGCTCGGGCTCGCGGCGCTGCGCGAGGTCCTGAGCTCGATCGCCCGAACGCGGCCGCTGCTGATCCACGTCGACGACTTTCAGTGGGCCGACGTCGACGGCGCCCGGGTCTTGACCTCGCTGCTTCGACCGCCCGATCCCCCGGCGATCCTGTTGGTGGTCTCGTTCCGGGCCGAGCCGGGGGCGGGCGCCGACGGCTCGGCCGGTCTCAGCGGTGGCCTCGGCGAGGCGCTGCGCGAGCTGACCTCGGCCGAGGCGCGGCTCGGCCGTGACGTGCGTGAGCTCGCCGTCGGTCCGCTGTCCGGGGCCGAGGCCAGCGAGCTGGCGTGGACGCTGATGGGCGTCGAAGACGGCGGCTCGATCGGTGAGCGTGAGGAGCTCCGACGCCGGGCCGACGCGTTCGCGCGCGGGGCCAAGGGCAACCCCTTCTACATCGGTCAGATGGTGCTCGACGACGACGCCGAGGCGGGCGAGTCCGGCGACGACCGGATCGTCGCGCGGCGCATCGTGCAGCTCGAACCCGCGGCGCGGCGCTTGCTCGCGACGGTGGCCGTGTCGGGGGGGCCGACGCCGATCGCCGTGGTCCGCGAGGTGTTCGGGAGCAAGGGCGACGCGGCCGAGACCTCGTGGTCGGATCAGCTGGCCGAGGTCGGCGAGGTCATCGAGAAGCTGTGTGAGCTCGGGCTGCTCACGCGCCGCGGCGGCGAGTTCGACAGCAGCCACGACAGCGCCACGAGCGGGACGCTGAGCGGACCGCTGCTCGAGGCCGCGCACGGGCGCATCCGTGAGGTCACCGTCGGCGAGCTCGAGACCGACGAGCTCGAGCAGATCCACCTCGAGCTCGGCTCGGCGCTCGAGCGCCTCGGCGGCGACGCCGACGCCCTCGCCGATCACTTCGAGCGCGCGGGCGAGCTGGTCCGCGCGGCCACCTACGCCGAGCAGGCCGCCGAGCAAGCCGTCGAGGCCCTGGCCTTTGGTCGCGCCGTGCTGCTCTACCGTCGGGTGCTGCGCCTGCTCGACCTGCTCGAGCAGCCCGTGTCGACCCGCGGTCAGGGCGGCCAGGCCCCCGATCCTGCGCGCCGCCGCCGGCTGCGGGTCGCGCTCGCGGGCCAGCTCGTCAACTTTGGCCGCTCGAGCGAGGCGGGTCGGCTGCTGCGCGAGCTCGCCGACGAGGCCGAGCCCTCGGACGACGGGCCGGGCGGGCGCCTGGTCCTGCGGCGCAAGGCCGCCGAGCAGCTGCTCCACGCTGGCCACGTCGGCGAGGGGCTCGAGCTCGCGGCCGTGGTCCTGCGTGAGATCGGCGAGTCGCCCCCGCGGGGTTTTTGGACCTCGATGTGGATGTTCATGTGGGGGCGCCTGCGCCTGGCCTTGCGCGGGCTCGGCTATCGGGCCCGGCCCGAGGCCGAGCTGCCCGCGGCACAGCTCGAGCACATCGACACGCTCTTGACGATCTACAAGGGCCTGGTCCTGCACCTCGAGATCCACTCTTGGGTCCTGCACAACCGGCTCTTGCGCCTGACCCTCGACGCCGGGGAGCCCCGGCGGCTGGCGACGATGTTCGCCAACGAGATGCTGATCGTGGCCAGCTTCGGTGGTGAGGGCAAGGTCCACGAGCTCGCGGGCCAGGCCCGGGAGCTCGCGGCCTCGGCCAACGACGTCGAGCTCGATCGGACCATCGATCTCCAGCGCGACCTCGTCGACTACGCGCTCAACCGCTTCAGCGACGCGACCGACCAGCTGCGTGAGCTGCTCCCGCGCCTCGACGACGTCGCCGGGGCCGACTGGATCCGCTTCTCCTCGGTCCTCGTCTACTCGAGCCTGTGTGTGATCACCGGGCGCTGGGCCGAGCTCTACCGCAACTTGCCGCAGTGGCTGGCGGCCGCGCGCGAGCGCGGAAACCTGCGCGAGATCGTCGAGCTCGACGCCTACGCCGCGATGACCGAGCTCCACCGCGGCGACCTCGGCCAGGCCCGCTACCACCTCGACAAGGGCCGAGAGGCCTGGGACGACACCCGCTACAACTACACCACGCTGATGCTCGATCGCGTGGAGATCTTCATGCTCCTCGCCGAGGGCGAGCTCGACCGCTTGCTCGAGCGGATCGACAAGCTGCTCGTCGCGGTCAGCCGCTCGAGCGTCGCGCTCAACCCCGTGGTCAAGCGCTTCGTCGATCAGCTGATCGGGCGCTGCTGGGCGGTCGTGGCCGTGCGCCGGCCGAACGACGCCAAGCTCCGGGCCCAGGTCCGCAAGGTCTGTCGCCGCCTGCGTCGGACCAAGGTCCCGCTCTACATCGGCGAGGCCGCGATCAACGAGGCCGCGCTGTGCTCGATCGCCGGCGACGAGGGCGAGACGCGGCAGCGCTGGCGCGAGGCCGAGCTGCTCTTCGATCAGCACAGGATCGAGTGCCAGCTCGCGTGCGTGCGCTGGCACCTGGCCACGGTCACCGAGGGCCGCGAGACCAAGCGCTTCTCTCGCGCGGCCCACAACTACTTCGCAGCCAACGGCGTCGCCGATCCCGCGAGCATCGCGAGCATGCTGGTCCCGAGCGCGCTGGCGGGCCCGCCCGACCCCGCAGACCCGGCAGCGCAGCCGGGGTAAGGCAAGCTCAGTCCCAGCGGATGCCCTGGGCCAAGGGCAGCGTGGTGCCGCCGTTGATCGTGCAGGTCTGGCGGCGCATGTAGGCCTTCCACGCGTCGCTGCCGGCCTCGCGCCCACCACCGGTCGCCTTCTCGCCGCCGAAGGCCCCGCCGATCTCGGCCCCGGAGGTCCCGATGTTGACGTTGGCGATGCCGCAGTCGCTGCCCTGGGCGCTCCAGAAGTGCTCGATCGCCCGGGCGCTGTCGCTAAACAGCGCGCTCGACAGCCCCTGCTCGACGCTGTTTTGGCCCGCGATCGCGGCGTCGAGCTCGCCGTCGGGGTAGCTGCGCAGATACAGGATCGGCGCGAAGGTCTCGACCTGCATGGGCGGGAAGCTCTCGCTCGGTCCGAGCGAGTCGGGCACGCGGATCAGCGCTGGCCGGACGTAGTGGCCAGCGCTGTGGATCGAGCTGCCGCCGCTGAGGACCTCGGCCCCGAGGCTCTTGCTCTGGGTGACCATGGCGGTGAAGCGGCCGACGGCCGCGGCGTCGATCAGCGGGCCGATGAGCTTGTCGGGATCGCGGGGGTCGCCGATCCGCTCGCCGAGCTGATCGTAGGCGGTGATCAGCTTGGTCGTCAGCTCGTGGGCGACGGAGCGCTCGACGAACACCCGCCGGGTGGTCGTGCAGCGCTGGCCGGCGGTCCCGACCGCGCCGAAGGCGATCGCCCGGACGGCGAGATCGAGGTCGGCGCTGCGATCGACGATCACCGCGTTGTTGCCCCCGAGCTAGAGCAGGGTCCGACCGAGGCGCGCGGCGACCCGCGGGGCCACGGCCCGCCCCATCGCGCACGAGCCCGTCGCGCTGACCAGCGGCAGGCGCGGGTCGTCGACCAGCGCGTGGGCGACCGGATCGTCGGGGCCGATGATCAGCTGCATCGCGTCGCCGTGGCCGGCCGCGGCGAGGACCGGCTGGAGCAGCCCGTGGACCGCGAGCGCGCTCAGGGGCGCCGCGAGGCTCGGCTTCCACACGACCGGATCGCCGCAGACCAGGGCGATCGCCGCGTTCCACGACCAGACCGCGACCGGGAAGTTGAAGGCCGAGATGCACAGCATCGGTCCGAGCGGCAGCCACTGCTCGAACATGCGGTGATCGGGCCGCTCCGAGGGCATCGTCCGGCCGCCGATCATCCGTGACAGCCCGAGGGCGTAGTCGCAGATGTCGATCATCTCCTGGACCTCGCCGCGGGCCTCCTCGATGCCCTTGCCGACCTCGATGCACACGAGCATCGCGAGGGGATCTTTGTATCGACGCAGGCGCTCGCCCATGGCCCGAACCATCGCGCCGCGCTCGGGCGCCGGGACCCTGCGCAGCGACTCGAACGCGCGCGTCGCCGCGCCGACCTTGGCCAGCGCCGTCTCGAGATCGTCCTGGCCGAGGTGCCCGAGGAGCTCGGCGCGCGAGGGATCCTCGCAAGCGAGCGACGCCGCGCTCGGGCTCACGAGCGGCAGCGAGATGTCGAGCTTGGAGAACAGCGCCCGCAGTTCCGAAGACATGTGGAACCTTAGTCTATGTCGCCCTTAGCGCCCAGATCAGACCCGCGATCGCGGCGGCGAGCAGGGCCAGCGAGCCCATGATCGCCAAGCTGAGCTTGATCGTGTCCACGGGCGAGCGGGGCGGGCGGGGCGAGCTGCTCGGCGCGAGCT
>NZ_PVNK01000150.1 GCF_002994615.1 Enhygromyxa salina
GGCGGGGGCCTTCGGAGGTTCGGGGATCAGCGCCCCGAGACCCCGACCGAGCGCCGGTCGCTTGGCGCGGCTCATGAGCGCCCCGCTTGGCGCCGGGCGAGCATCTCTTTGGCCAGCGCCAGGTAGGCCTGCGCGCCCTTGCTCTCGATGTCGTAGAGCAGCGCCGGCTTCCCGAAGCTCGGGCTCTCGCTGAGCCGGATGTTTTGGGGGATCATGGTCTCGAATACTTGCCCGGGGAAGTGCGACTGGACCTCGGCGACGACTTGCTGCGCGAGGTTGGTGCGGCGGTCGAACATACAAAAGACGATGCCCTCGAGGCTCAGCGACGGGTTGAGGGCGGCCTTGACCCGCTCGATCGTGCCGACGAGCGCGCCGAGGCCCTCGAGTGAGAAGTACTTGGCCTGCATCGGAATCAGGACGGAGCTCGCGGCCACGAGCGCGTTGAGGGTCAGGATCCCGAGCGAGGGGGGGCAGTCGAGGATCACGAATTCCCAGTCGAAGTTGTTGCCCGCGCGGGCGCGGCGGAACGCTCGCGCGAGGACCGACTCCCGCGCGTCGACGCCGACGAGCTCGATCTCAGCCCCGGCGAGGTCCGGCGAGGCTGGCACGACGCCGAGGGTCGGCAGCTCGGTTGGGTGGACGACCGCGTCGAGCTCGGCCTGGCCGAGGAGCAGATCGTAGCTGCCTTGCTTGGCCATGCCGCGGGGGTAGCCGACGGACGAGCTGGCGTTGCCCTGGGGATCGAGATCCACGAGCAACACACGGTGCTCGGCGGCCGCGAGGCTGGCCGCGAGGTTGACCGCTGTGGTCGTCTTGCCCTCGCCACCTTTTTGGTTGCTGATCGCGAGCACCGCGGGCTTGGGGGCGCGCTTTTTTGGCGCGGGGCTTGTCTTGGCCGAGGGCACGGGCGCCCATCCTTACCACTGGCCGCCCGGGAGGGCAGGCGAGAATTCTGAGTAGGTTTTTTGCCTACATGTAGGATGCGAACCTACTATCCAGTCGTCGCCACCGAAGACCGGCTCAGAACGACTCACAGACCGACAGATCAACGTTCCAGCCGCGCGACCACCTCTTCCCGATCTCAGTTAGCCAGCCTACAGGAGCACGATCAGCCATGTACTTCCGCCGCCGTTTCAGCAGCTTCGAGGAATTCCAGCGCGAGTCTTTTGACTACGGAGACCGCGAGTTTGGCAAGGACGAGCTCGAGCTGATCGAAGAACTCGAAGCTGCCGACGAGTTCCACAGCAAGCCTCGACTCAGCCGCTGGGATTGACGCCGATCTCTCTCTCGCTCGGGTGGTCGTTGGGTCACGACCACCCGTCTCGCTGCCGGTCCGGCGCCTGTTGGCGCCGGGCCGTTTTTTGTTTGTCACTCGCCCGGGCTCGCCGGGGCCGACACCCAGCTGAGGGGGGCGTCGTCGGCGCTCGGCTCGATCCGGTGTAGGGGCTGCTCGTCAGCCGGCAAGGGCTCGCCGCTCGGGTCGGGCCACAGCCGGTAGCTGCTGACCAGGACGCCGCTCGGATCCCAGAGCACGACGGGCTCGGTGTTGGTCAATCCACCATCAGCGATCGTGCTGTCATCCGTGGTGAGGACGAGGCCAAGACCTATTGGTCCGGCATAGCCCTGGCCCACGATCAACGCTCGCGCACCGGGCGCGAGGCAGGTGAGCGACTCGCAGCCACCGTCACCTGCGAAGTACTCGAGCGGATCGACGCCCGGCGCGTCGGCACTGGGTGCATCGCCTATGGTCGCCCCCGACAGCTCAACCTCTGCATTAGAAAGATTAACTATTTCTATGAATTCATAAGGTTTTTCTTCAGACGCAGGTCCCGGGGGATTGGTCGAGACCTCGACGATCTGGATCGCGCCCGGGGTGATCGAGCGCGAGGGCAGGGGCTCGCCACCGGAGCCCTCCGGGCTCGCCTGGCCCGGGTTGGGCACGCAACTCGACCAGTCCGAGGCGTCGTCGTGGTCGGCGCTGGGGTCGCTTCGACACACGGACTGACCCGACCTCAGCTCCGTGAAGGCCGCACCAGCCCAGCCTGAGCTCGGACGTGCGGGGTCTACACCATAGACGAATTCGTCGACTATCTCGGACGCAGATCCGATCGCCACTCGTCCGTCCGCGTTGCGCAAGCCACCCGAATGCAGGAAGCCGACCGAGGTGATCGCGGGCGTGATCGACGCAGAAGCGAGGCCCGGATCGACGTCGGTCGCCCACCTCCTGATCACGAGGAACGCGCCCGGCGCGAGCTCGAGGCCGCTCAGCTCGAGCTCGTCCGCGTCGAGGACGGGCCAGCTCTGCGCGTCGATCCGGAGGCCGCTGAGATCAACCACCTCCGCTCCCGTATTTTGCAGCTCGATGAACTCGGGCGAGTCGGCGCCGCCGTCCTTGCCCTTGGGGTCGACGAGGATCTCGGTGATGCGCAGCTGAACGAGTGAAGGGTTGTCCGCCGGAGCGGCACCGGAGTCTTCGCCGGGGCCGTCGGCGCCGGCGCTCGTGCCCTCGTCGTCGAAGCTCGGGATCGGTGCGCCGTCGAGGGGGCCCCAGGTGTCCACGCCACCGAGGTCGGCGAGCGGGGCGCTGAGCTCGTCGAGCTCGGGGGGCTCGAGGCATGCACAGGTGATCAGGGCGAGGGCTGCGAGGTTTCGATTCGCCATGCACGGGTGTCGGCCCGCGGCCGCGCCCGTTGCAGGGCTTGTCGTCCGGGTCAGCTCTTTTGATCTTTGAGCTTGCGGTAGAGGGTCGTGCGGTCGATCCCGAGCAGCGCGGCCGCGCGGGCCTTGTTGCCCGAGGTCGCCTCGAGCGCGGCGGCGATCGCCAGTTGCTCGAGCTCGGCCAGGGGCAGAACCTTCTGGGCGGAGACCGCTGGGCTCGACGGGCTCGACGGGCTCGACGACCCGCTCGCGCTGCCCGGCGAAGGGCTCGCCAGCTGCAGCTCGGGCGGGAGGTCGTCGAGCTCGAGCACCGGGCCGTCGCCGAGCACGAGCGCGCGCTCGACGACGTTGCGGAGCTCGCGGACGTTGCCGGGCCACCGGTAGTTGCCGAGGACCTCGAGCGCATCATCGGCGATGCGCTCGACGTGGCGGCCCATGTCATCGCCGAGCACGCCGCAGAAATGACGGACGAGCTCGGGGATGTCCTCGCTACGCTCGCGCAGGGGCGGCAGCTTGGTCTGGATCACGCTGAGCCGGTAGAGCAGATCCTCGCGGAACCGGCCCTCGGCGACCAGCTGACGGAGATCGCGGTGAGTCGCGGCGATCAGCCGAACGTCGACCTCGACCTCGTCGGTGCCACCGACGCGGGTGAAGCTATGGTTCTCGAGCACGCGCAGCATTCGTGCCTGGGTCGAGGGCGCCATCTCGGCGATCTCGTCGAGGAACAAGGTGCCCGAGTGGGCGCGCTCGAACACGCCCTGGTGGCGCCCGATCGCACCGGTGAACGCGCCCTTTTCGTGGCCAAAGAACTCGCTCTCGAGCAGGTTCTCGGGCACCGCCGCGCAGTTGATGGCGACAAAAGGTTGGTTGGCGCGGGGCGACAGAGCATGAACCATGCGGGCCGCGAGCTCCTTGCCCGTGCCGCTCTCGCCGTTGATCAGCACGGTGGCGTTGGTCGCGGCCACGCGCTCGAGGAACACGTGGAGCTTCTTGACCGCAGCCGAGCTGCCGACGATCCGCCCGGGCGCGGCCGACCCACGCTGGGACAGGGCCGCTCGCATCTGGCTGCGCTCGGTCGCGCTCTCGCCGAGGGCGTCGAGCAGCTGCGCTGCACACACGAGCAGGGTCAGCGCGCTGTCGTCTCCGCGGCTGCGGACGGCCTCGGAGGCGCCCCACTCGGCGTAGAACACCAGGTTCCGGGCTGGGGCGGCCATCGCCCCCTGGATGCCGCGGATCTGAACGGAGCGGCGATCGGCGAGCTCGGGCTCGGCGAGCACGTCGCGCACGAGCACTGCGCGCTTCTCGGACAGGACCCGATGGAGCAGCGTGCGCGAGATCGCCAGATCGACGACGGGGCCCGAGGTCGCCGCCGCGAGGATGTCGGTGCCGTCGGCGCTCAGGAGCAGGGCGCGGGCGGCCGGTAGGGCCTCGATCGCCCACTCGCTCGCGGTCCGGTAGACCGCCTGAAGCGAGCCGCATCGGGCCAGGCGATCGCCGAGGGCCGCGAGCGCCGCCAAGCGCGTCGCGCCCGGCTGACGGGCGTCCATCTCGATCGTCGCGCGGCCATCTACCGGCGCTCCGGGGCCCCGGGCGGGGGCCTCGGGCTCGAAGGCCAGGGTCGTGTTGCCGACGGTGATCGCGGCGCCGCGGCCGAGCAGCTGTCCGCCAGACAGGGTCATGCGCCGGCCTTCGACCAGGGTCCAAACCGGGTTGACGCCGGTGATCTCGACCACGCGGATCTGGCCGTCGTCGGTCAACTCGACGCTGAGGTGGTGGCGCGAGACGGCCTGATCACCGAGCTTGAGGCCCTCGCCCTCGCCCCGACCGACGCTGAGGACCTCGCCGCGCCGCAGGCTGGCGCCGTGACCGACGTCGGGGCCGGCGCGGACGATCACGCGTAGGGCGGTCGTCCCTCCGCCGCCAGGCCGAGCATCGTGCACGACGATGTTTCTACCTGATGGCGCCGGGGGCCGATAGGGCCGCGTCGTGTCGCTGCGCAGGCCGACCCTGACGCGCGGCCAGGTGCTCGGCGAGATTGGGCTCTGCAGGGCTCCTGTGCCCGTTATCGACGACTTTGCTTGGTTGACAGGGGGGGCGCCAATGATACGGTCGGGCGGCTTTCTCGGGATCGACTCATGACCAACCCGCCGCCGCAGATCGAAGAAATCAAGGACCTCCCCGAGGTCGTATCGTTGCTGCCGCTGCGCAACTCGGTGTTGTTCCCCGGCTCGATCATTCCGATCGATGTCGGTCGGCCAAAGTCGGTCAAGCTGATCGAAGAGGCCATCGCGGCCGAGCGTCCGGTCATCGGCATCGTCACGCAGAAGGCCGCCCGGACCGAGGACCCCGGCGCCGACGACCTCCACGAGGTCGGCTGCGCGGTCCGGATCCTCAAGGTCATCAAGCTCGCCCGCGACAACTACTCCGTGATCCTCCAGGGGGTCATGCGCATCAAGATCGAGGAGCTCGTGTCCGACGAGCCCTTCTTGCAGGCCCGAGTCAGCGAGCTGCCCGAGCACGATCCATCCCCGCTCGAGGCCGAGGCCCTCGTCGCCAACATCAAGGAGACGGCCAAGAAGCTGATCTCGCTCGTGCCCGAGCTCCCGCGCGAGGCCGCGGCGCTGCTCGACAGCGTCAGCGAGCCGGGCCAGGTCGCCGACCTCGTCGCTTCGAACCTCGACATCGAGCCGAGCGAGAAGCAAGAGGTGCTCGAGGCCTTCGACGTGTCGACGCGCCTGCGCAAGGTCCTGACCCTGCTCACCCGCCAGCTCGAGATCCTCGAGATCCGCGAGCGCATCAACACCCAAGTCCAAGAAGAGATGGGCCACTCGCAGCGCGAGTACGTCCTGCGCCAGCAGCTCAAGGCGATCAAGGGTGAGCTCGGCGAGATCGACGACGAGAACGCCGAAGCCGACGAGTTCGAGCAGAAGATCGCCGACGCCAAGATGCCCGAGGAGGCCG
Organism: Enhygromyxa salina; assembly: GCF_002994615.1. Taxonomy (GTDB): domain Bacteria; phylum Myxococcota_A; class Polyangia; order Nannocystales; family Nannocystaceae; genus Plesiocystis; species Plesiocystis salina_A. The sequence goes on from NZ_PVNK01000150.1 coordinate 5,620, forward strand.
AGAAGGTCGCCTTCAAGCAGCTCAACCGGCTCAAGCAGATGCAGCCCTCGAGCGCCGAGTACACGGTCACGCGGACCTACCTCGAGTGGCTGGTCGACCTGCCGTGGAGCGTGACGACCGAAGATCAGCTCGAGATCGCCACGGTCCGCGACGTCCTCAACGAGGATCACTACGACCTCGAGAAGGTCAAAAAGCGGATCCTCGAGTACATGGCGGTGCTCAAGCTCAACGCGTCCAAGAAGGGGCCGATCCTGTGCCTCGTCGGGCCGCCCGGGGTCGGCAAGACCTCGCTGGGCAAGAGCGTCGCGCGGGCGATCGGGCGCAGCTTCGTCCGCATCAGCCTCGGCGGCGTGCGCGACGAGGCCGAGATCCGCGGTCACCGTCGGACCTACGTCGGCTCGCTGCCCGGACGCTTGATCCAGGCGCTCAAGCGGGCGGGGACCAACAACCCGGTCATCGTGCTCGACGAGATCGACAAGCTCGGCCACGACTTTCGCGGCGACCCGGCCTCGGCCCTGCTCGAGGTCCTCGACCCCGAGCAAAACCACACCTTCTCGGATCACTACCTCGAGGTCACCTTCGACCTCTCGCGCGTGATGTTCATCGTCACCGCGAACACGATCGATCCGATCCCGCCCGCGCTGCGCGACCGCCTCGAGATCCTCGAGCTGCCGGGCTACACCCGGCAAGAGAAGCTGGCGATCGCGCGCCGCTTCTTGATCCCCAAGCAGATCAGCGAGCACGGGCTCGCGCGCGACGACCTCTCGCTCGGGTTCGCCGATGACGCGATCATGGAGGTCATCGACAGCTACACCCGCGAGGCCGGGGTCCGAAACCTCCAGCGCGAGATCTCGTCGGTCGTCCGCGGCGTCGCGGTCAAGTACGTCGAGGGCGAGATCTCCGGTGAGGTCGAGATCCGCGCGACCGACATCCCCGATTTTCTCGGGCCCCAGCGCTTCTTGCCCGAGATGGCCGAGCGCACCTCGTCCCCCGGCGTCGCGACCGGCCTGGCGTGGACGCCGACCGGCGGGGAGATCATGTTCATCGAGGCCACCGCGATGCCCGGCAAGGGCGGGCTGATGCTCACCGGTCAGCTCGGCGACGTGATGAAGGAGTCGGCCCAGGCGGCGATGAGCTACCTCAAGAGCCACCTCGAGGCGCTCGGCATCGAGAGCGACGCGCTCGAGGGTCGCGACATCCACGTCCACGTGCCCGCGGGAGCGATCCCAAAGGACGGCCCGTCCGCAGGCGTGGCGATGTTCTCGGCGCTCGTGTCATTGCTCACTGGTCGCTGCATTCGCGCCGACGTTGCGATGACGGGCGAGATTACGCTGCGCGGTCTCGTGCTGCCCGTCGGCGGGATCAAGGAGAAGCTGCTCGCGGCCCACCGCGCCGGGATCCGCCGCATCCTGCTGCCGGATCGCAACGAGAAGGACGTTGTCGACATCCCCGAGGAGATTCGCAACGAGATTGAGATTGTCCACGTCAAGCGCGTGGACGACGTGCTCGAGGCGGCGCTCGACAAGCCCCAGGCAGACCGCGAGCGCGCGGACTGAGCCATCTCCGGGCCATCTCCGGGCCATCTCCAGGCCGGGACCGAGCGGGACCGAGCAGCACTGAGCCGGGAGGCGGCAGGCTCGCAACGCGCCGCCTGAGCTCCGGTTGACATCCGGGACCGGCGTCTTAGGTTCGCCGCCGACCAACGCAGCAGTTCAAAGCGCGGCCCGTGCCGGCAGACCGAGAAGCGGTCGCCCGGGTCCCGCAAGCAGCCGGGGCGCGAGCCCCCAAAGCACACGCATCAGAAAGGACTCACCAACCATGGGCAAGATTATCGGCATCGACCTCGGGACCACCAACTCCGTCGTGGCCGTGATGGAGGGCAACGAGCCCAAGGTCATCACCAACGAAGAAGGCGGGCGCACGACGCCCTCCGTCGTGGCCTTCGAGGCCAACGGCAACGTGCTCGTCGGCCAGCAGGCCCGGCGCCAGGCCATCACCAACCCCGAGAACACCATCTTCTCGGCCAAGCGCTTCATCGGTCGGCGCCACGACGAGGTCGTCAAGGAGCTCGATCGCGTGCCCTTCCACGTCGTCAAGGGCGGCAACGGCGACGCGCAGTTCGAGGTTCGCGGCAAGAACTACCCGCCGCCCGAGATCAGCGCCCGCGTGCTGATGAAGCTCAAGAAGGCGGCCGAGGACTACCTCGGCGAGACCGTGACCGAGGCGGTGATCACGGTCCCGGCCTACTTCAACGACTCCCAGCGTCAGGCGACCAAGGACGCCGGGCGCATCGCCGGCCTCGAGGTCAAGCGCATCGTCAACGAGCCGACCGCGGCCGCGCTCGCCTACGGCCGGTCCAAGGGCAGCGCCGACGAGCAGATCATCGCGGTCTACGACCTCGGCGGCGGCACCTTCGACATCTCGATCCTCGAGGTCGCCGAGAACGTGGTCGAGGTCATCTCGACCAACGGCGACACCCACCTCGGCGGTGACGACTTCGACGACCGGATCATGGATTGGCTGATCCAGGAGTTCAAGAAGGACACCGGCATCGACGTCAGCGGCGACAAGCTCGTCCGCCAGCGCCTCAAGGACGCGGCCGAGAAGGCCAAGATCGAGCTCTCGCACGCGACCGAGACCGACATCAACCTGCCCTTCCTGACCGCCGACGCGACCGGGCCCAAGCACCTCCAGATCAAGCTCTCGCGCGCTCGCTTCGAGTCGATGATCGACGACCTGGTCAAGCGCAGCATCGAGCCGGTCAAGAAGGCCCTCGCCGACGCCAAGAAGGACAAGGGCCAGATCGACGAGATCCTGCTCGTCGGTGGCTCGACCCGGATCCCGCTGGTTCAAAAGGCCGTCGAGGAATTCTTCGGCAAGGGCCCGAACAGGGGCGTCAACCCCGACGAGGTCGTCGGTCTCGGCGCCGCGGTCCAGGCCGGCGTCCTGTCCGGTGACGTCAGCGACATCGTGCTCGTCGACGTGACCCCGCTGTCGCTCGGCATCGAGACCCTCGGTGGCGTGATGACCGTCCTGATCCCGCGCAACACCACCATCCCGACGCGCAAGTCCGAGACCTTCACGACCGCGGCTGACAACCAGCCCAGCGTCGAGGTCCACGTGTGCCAGGGCGAGCGCAAGATGGCCGGTGACAACCGCACGCTCGGCAAGTTCAGCCTCGTCGGCATCCCGCCGGCGCCGCGTGGGGTCCCCCAGGTCGAGGTCACCTTCGACATCGACGCCAACGGCATCGTCAACGTCTCGGCCAAGGACAAGGCCACGGGCAAGGAGCAGAAGATCACGATCACCGCCAGCTCGGGTCTGTCCGAGGACGACATCGAGCGCATGGTCGACGACGCCAAGGCCCACGAGGAAGAGGACACCAAGCGCCGTCAGGCGGTCGAGAACCGCAACCAGCTCGACGCGACGATCCTCCAGATGGAGAAGCTGCTCGGCGAGAGCGGCGACAAGCTGCCGCCCGAGTCGAGGACCGAGGTCGAGACCGCGATCAGCGACGCCAAAGAGGCGCTCGAGTCCGACGATCCGGACCGTGTCGCGGCCGCCCAGGAGTCGCTCACCGCGGCCTCGCACAAGCTCGCCCAGGCGATGTACGGCCAGCAGGGTGAGCCCGGCGCCGAGCCCGGCCCGGGCTTCGATCCGGGGGCCGCGCCGGGAGCCGACGCGGGTGAGCCCGCCGACGCAGGCGACTCGGATGTGATCGACGCCGAGTTCGAAGAGAAGAACTGAGCCGCGCGCCGGTCAAACAACGAAAGAAGGGGGCCCAAGCGGGCTCCCTTCTTCTTTGGTTGTCCCCAGCGCGTCCCCCACTGTAAGCTGGGCCACTTCCCAACCCGAAGACCAAGCGAGAGCGTGAGACATGGCTGAGACTGTACGCTGCGGGCTGATCCAGTGCGCGAACCCGATTAATGATGAGAGCCGCCCCGTCGCCGAGATCTGTGAGGCGATGGTTCAAAAGCACCTGCCGCTGATCGATGAAGCCGGCGAGAAGGGCGTGCAGATCCTGTGCTTGCAGGAGATGTTCAACGGGCCCTACTTCTGCCCCAGCCAGGATCCGCGCTGGTACGAGTCGGCCGAGCCGGTCCCGGGCCCGACGACCGAGCGGCTCGCGGCCTACGCCAAGAAGCACGAGATGGTTCTGGTCGTCCCGATCTACGAGAAGGCCATGCGCGGGGTCTACTACAACACCGCCGCGGTCATCGACGCCGACGGCACCTACCTCGGCAAGTACCGCAAGCAGCACATCCCGCAGGTCGCCGGCTTCTGGGAGAAGTTCTTCTTCAAGCCCGGCAACGGCGGCTACCCGGTGTTCGACACCCGCTACGCCAAGGTCGGGGTCTACATCTGCTACGACCGCCACTTCCCCGAGGGCGCGCGCTGCCTCGGCCTCAACGGGGCCGAGATCGTGTTCAACCCCAGCGCCACGGTCGCCGGGCTCTCGCAGTACCTGTGGAAGCTCGAGCAGCCGGCCCACGCCGTCGCCAACGGCTACTTCGTCGGGGCGATCAACCGCGTCGGGGTCGAGCCGCCGTGGGAGATCGGCAAGTTTTACGGGACCAGCTACTTCGTCAACCCGCGCGGCGAGTTCGTCGCGACGGGCTCGGAGGACGCCGACGAGCTCGTGATCGCCGACCTCGATCTCGCGATGATCGACGAGGTCCGCTCGACCTGGCAGTTCTATCGCGACCGCCGGCCCGAGGCCTACGACGAGCTGAACAAGATCTGATCCCTGGCTGCGTCACAACCCGAGCTCGAGGAGCACCGCCATGTCCAAGCACCTACTGATCCGCGGCGGCACGCTCGTGACCGCCGACGACGAGCGCCGCGCCGACCTGCTCGTCATCGACGGGAAGATCGCGGCGGTCTCGACCGCTGACGAGGGCCTCGACGCGCCCGCGGGCGCCCGAGTCATCGACGCGGGCGGGGCCTACGTCATGCCCGGCGGCATCGACCCGCACACCCACATGGAGCTGCCCTTCATGGGCACGGTCGCGTCCGAGGACTTCTTCACCGGGACCTCGGCGGCGGCCGCAGGCGGGACCACGATGGCGATCGACTTCGTGATCCCGAGCCCCAAGGAGCCGCTGCTCGACGCCTACACCAAGTGGCGCGGCTGGGCCGAGAAGGCCGCCTGCGACTACTCCTTTCATGTCGCCGTGACCTGGTGGGACGAGAGCGTCCACGCCGACATGGGCACGCTCGCGGCCGAGCACGGGGTCAACAGCTTCAAGCACTTCATGGCCTACAAGGGCGCGATCATGTGCGACGACGAGGTCCTCGTGAACAGCTTCACCCGCGCGGGTGAGCTCGGGGCCCTGTGCACGGTTCACGCCGAGAACGGCGAGCTGGTCTGGGCCCTGCAACAGCGGGTGTTCGAGGCGGGCATCACCGGGCCCGAGGGCCACCCGCGCTCGCGCCCGCCCGAGGTCGAGGGCGAGGCCGCGAACCGGGCGATCCGGATCGCCGAGGTCCTCGGCGTGCCCGTGTACCTGGTCCACACCTCGTGCATCGACGCGCTCGAGGCCGTGACCCGGGCCCGGCTCGAGGGCCAGCGCGTGTTCGCCGAGGTCCTCGCCCAGCACCTGGTCATCGACGACTCGGTCTACCGCGACCGCGACTGGGACCGCGCCGCGCACCACGTCATGAGCCCGCCCTTTCGGCCCAAGCACCACCAGGACGCGCTGTGGGCTGGGCTCGCCTCGGGCATGCTCCAGACGACGGCGACCGATCACTGCTGCTTTTGCACGCCGCAAAAGCGCATGGGCCTCGACGACTTTCGCAAGATCCCCAACGGGACCAACGGGATCGAGGATCGCATGGCGGTCCTGTGGCACCACGGGGTCCGCAGCGGCAAGCTGACGCCCTCGGAGTTCGTCGCCGTGACCTCGACCAACGCTGCGAAGATCTTCAACGTCTACCCGCGCAAGGGCTCGCTGGCGGTCGGCGCCGACGCTGACATCGTCGTGTGGGATCCAAAGCGCGAGCGGACGATCTCGGCCGCGACCCACAACCAGAACATCGACTTTTCGATCTACGAGGGCATGGAGGTGATCGGCGCGCCGGCCTACACGCTCTCGCGCGGGCGCGTCGTCTACGAAGACGGCCAGCTCAAGACCGAGAAGGGCACGGGCCGCTACGTCGACCGGCCCTGCCACGCGCCTTACTGGGCCGCGCAGCGGCTCCGCAACGAGGGCGCCAAGGCCACGGCCGTCGAGCGCACGTTGCCCACGCCCGAGGAAGGGTAGGGGAGCGCAGGTGAGCGTCGAGCTCGAGCTTCACGATCCCGATCCGAGCCTGGTCAACGACGACATCCGCCCGGTCCCGGCCAAGGAGCGCCACTGGTCGGTGTTGAGCATGGCCAGCTTGTGGGTCGGGATGGTCGTGTGCGTGCCGACCTACATGCTCGCCGGTGGGCTGATCGATCAGGGCATGAGCTGGAAGCAGGCCGTGCTCACGGTCATGCTCGGCAACGTCGTCGTGCTCGCGCCGATGATCCTCAACGGCCACCCGGGGACCAAGTACGGCGTGCCCTTTCCGGTCCTCGCCCGGGCCAGCTTCGGGATCAACGGCGCCCACGTGCCGAGCCTGATGCGCGCGCTCGTGGCCTGCGGGTGGTTCGGGATCCAGACCTGGGTCGGCGGCGCGGCGATCTTCGCCCTCGCCGACGTGATAATCGCCAGCGATCTGACCGCGCTCGTCGATCTGCCCGTGCTCGGCATCAACGCCGTCGAGTTCGCCTGCTTCATGGGCTTTTGGGCCCTGCAGGTGGTCATCATCCATCGCGGCGTCGAGTCGATCCGGGTGCTCGAGAGCGCGGCCGCGCCCTTCTTGATCGTCATGGGCCTCGCGCTCCTGGCCTGGGCCTGGGTCAAGGCTGAGGGCTTCGGCCCGATGCTCTCGACCCCCAGCCAGTTCGGTCCCGGGCAGCCGCGCGAGGGCGAATTTTGGCAGGTGTTCTTCCCCAGCCTGACCGCGATGGTCGGGTTTTGGGCGACGCTGTCGCTCAACATCCCGGACTTCACCCGCTACGCCAAATCGCAGCGCGACCAGGTCCTCGGCCAGGCGATCGGGCTGCCAACCACGATGACCCTGTTCGCGTTCATCAGCGTGGCCGTGACCTCGGCGACCACGGTGATCTTCGGCGAGCCGGTCTGGGATCCGACCGTGCTGCTCGGCAAGATGGGCGGCGGCTTCTCGGTCGTGATCTCGCTGCTCGCGCTCACTGTCGCGACCTTGTCGACCAACATCGCGGCCAACGTGGTCTCGCCCGCCAACGCGATGATCAACGTCAACCCGCGCAAGATCAGCTTTCGGCTCGGGGGCTACGTGACCGCGGGCCTCGGCGTGGCGATCTTCCCGTGGAAGCTGATCGAGAGCACGGGCAGCTACATCTTCACCTGGCTGATCGGGTACTCGGCGCTGCTCGGGCCGATCGGCGGGATCCTGATCATCGACTACTTCGTGCTGCGTCGGACGCAGCTCGATCTCCAGGGCCTGTACCGGCGCCGCGGACCCTACTTTTACAAGGGCGGGTTCAACCCCGCGGCGCTGATCGCGTTTGCGCTCGCGGTCGTGCCCAACGTGGCGGGCTTCGCCCACGTGGCCGGCATCGTTGACGAGGTTGCGCCGATCTGGGACCAGATCTACGCCTACGCGTGGTTTGTCGGCTTCCTGCTCGGCGGCGGCCTCTACTGGGCGCTGATGACACTCACCGGCTCGAACACGCCGGCAAAAGGACGATCAACATGAGTCAGATCCTCGGGACCTTCTCCGCAACCAACTACGCGTTCACGGCCACGGCTCCGGCTCAAAACTGGATCGGCGGCGAGTGGGCGAAGGCGAGCTCGGGCGCGTCAATTGATGTGCTCAACCCGCGCCACGGCAAGGCCATGAGCGCGGCGCCGATGTCCGCGGCGCAAGACGTCGATCGGGCGGTCACGGCGGCCGCGGCGGCGCTGCCCGAGTGGAAGCAGTGGCCGATGCGCGAGCGCGCCCAGGTCCTCTATCGCCTCCGCGCCCTGATGGAGGGCGAGCGCGAGGCCCTGGCCTGGCTGATCGCCCACGAGAACGGCAAGATCTACGCCCAGGCGCTGGCCGAGGTCGACAAGGCGATCGAGTGCGTGGAGTTTGGCTGCGCGCTGCCCAACATGGCGGCGGGCGCCCAGCTCGACGTCAGCCGCGGGGTCAACTGCCAGCTCAGCCACGAGCCGCTCGGGGTCGTCGCCGGGGTCACGCCCTTCAACTTCCCGCTGATGGTCCCGCTGTGGATGCTCCCCCAGGCCCTAGTCGGCGGGAATTGCTTCGTGCTCAAGCCCTCGGAGCAGGTCCCGCTGTCGATGGTCCGCCTCGCCGAGCTCCTGGCCGAGGCCGGGCTCCCGAGCGGCGTGTTCAACCTCGTCCACGGCGGCAAGCCCACGGTCGAGGCGCTGTGCGATCACCCGGGCATCTCGGCCTTCGCCTTCGTCGGCTCGACCGCGGTCGCGCGCAGCGTCTACGGCCGGGCGTGCGCGACGGGCAAGCGGGCGCTGTGCCTCGGCGGGGCCAAGAACCACCTCATCGTCGTGCCCGACGCCGACGTCGAGCTCACGGCCGAGAACGTCGTGGCCTCGTTCACCGGCTGCTCGGGCCAGCGATGCATGGCCGCGGCCAACCTCGTCGCCGTCGGCGACGTCGACCACATCATCGCGGCGATCGCCGAGCGGGCCGCGAAGCTGGTCCCGGGCGTCGACCACGGCGCGGTCACCAACGCCGGCAGCATCGAGCGGATCAACGGCTACATCGAGCGGGCCGAGCAGGGCGGGGCCAAGGTCCTCGTCGACGGCCGGGCCAAGCGCGGCGAGGAGGCGGGCGGCTACTGGGTCGGCGCGACGATCCTCGACAACGTCGGGGCCGACACGCCCGCGGCCAAGGACGAGATCTTTGGCCCGGTCCTCAGCATCGTGCGCGTGCCCAACCTCGAGGCCGCGATCGCGCTGGAGAACTCGAGCCCCTACGGCAACGCCTCGTCGATCTACACGACCTCCGGGCACGTCGCGCGCGAGGTCATGGGCCGGGTCGAGGCCGGCATGTGCGGGGTCAACATCGGCGTCCCGGTCCCGCGCGAGCCGTTCGGGTTTGGCGGCTGGAACGACTCCGCGTTCGGCCACGGCAACATCACGGGCTGGGATGGCTTCCGGTTCTGGACCCGGCCGCGCAAGGTCACCAGCAAGTGGGCGCTACAGAAGGATCAGACGTGGATGTCATGAGCATGTCCAGCGAAGAGATGATCAGCACCTGCCTCGAGCACACGATGTTCTCGTGGGCGGCGAGCGGCACGGTCTCGCCCCTGCCGATCGCCCGGGCCCAGGGCGTGTACCTCTACACGCCCGAGGGGCAGAAGATCCTCGACTTCAACAGCCAGCTGATGTCGGTCAACGTCGGGCACTCGCACCCGAAGATCGTCGAGGCGATCAAGCAGGCCGCCGACGGGCTGATCTACGTGTACCCGGGCGCGGCGACCGAGGCGCGCGCGCGCCTGTCCAAGCGCCTCGCGCAGCTGTGCCCCGGCGACATCGACTGCTTCTTCTTCACCCTCGGCGGCGCCGAGTCCAACGAGAACGCGATCAAGGCCGCGCGCCTCTACACCGGGCGGCCCAAGATCCTGTCGAGCTACCGCAGCTACCACGGGGCAACCAACGCGTGCATGCAGCTCACGGGGGATCCCCGGCGCATCCACAACGAGCCCGGCGGGCCAGGCTACGTCCACGTGATGCCGCCGTGGCCCTACGACTACAGCTTCGGCGCCGACGAGGATCAGATCACCGCAAACCACCTCCGCTACCTCGACGAGGTGATCATGTACGAGGGGCCCGATCAGATCGCGGCGATGTTCGTCGAGACCGTCGTCGGGACCAACGGCATCTTGCCGCCGCCGCGGGGCTGGATGCAGGGCCTGCGCGCGCTGCTCGACAAGCACGGCATCTTGCTCGTGTGCGATGAGGTCATGTGCGGCTGGGGCCGGACCGGGAAGCTGTTCGCCGTCGAGCACTACGGCGTGGTCCCCGACATCCTGACCATGGCCAAGGGCCTGACCAGCTCGACGGTCCCGCTCGGTGCGATGGGCGTGCGCCGGGCGATCGCCGATCACTTCCGCGAGCACGTGTTTTGGGGGGGCTTGACCTACAACGCCCACGCGTTCGCGTGCAGCATCGCGCTCGCGGCCGTCGACGTGCTCGTCGACGAGGGCATGGTCGACAACGCCGCCAAGCTCGAGCCGGTCATGCGCAGCGAGATGGATCGGCTCCGCGACAAGCACCCCTCGGTTCGCGGCGGGCGCTGCATCGGGCTGTTCGGAATGATCGACATCCAGCGCAACGCCGCGGGCGACTCGATCGCCCCCTACGACGGCACCCACCCCGCGATGCAGCGCCTCGCGGCCTTCTTCCGCGACGAGGGCCTGTTTACCTTCGTGCGCTGGGGCAGCTTCATGTGCAACCCGCCGCTGTGCATCACCGAGGCCCAACTGCGAGAGGGCTTCGAGATCATCGATCGGGGCCTCGACATCACCGACGAGGCCTTCGAAGGCTAGCAGCCCGGGGTGCTAGCAGCCCGGGGTGCAATGCATCGTGTCGCCTCGCGCCGGAATGTTCGCCGAGGGCGCGAAGCCAAAACGCCGCTGTACCGGGCGTACTGCAAGTTTTGGCGACAAAG
>NZ_PVNK01000151.1 GCF_002994615.1 Enhygromyxa salina
ATTCGCAAATTCGATGAGATCCCGGAGCCATGATGGGGACACCTGAACGAAAATCGCGCGGGTCCGAGGCCGGCTTCACCATGGCCGAGGTCATGGTCGCGCTGATCGTGTTCATCGTCGCGGTCGTCGGATTGGTCGCGATGGAGAGCCGCGGGATCGAGGCCCAGCGCGCGTCAATGGAGACCCGCGAGGGCGAGCGCATCGCCCAGGAGATCATGGCCGAGCTGATGGCCACGAGCTTCGACGAGCTGATCGAGTTCGACTTCGCCGGGGCCCAAAACCCGGCCTTGCCCTACGACGACGTCGACCTCGACACCTGGGAGCTGCGCGACTACGGGGCCGTGCCCAACGCGACCGGCGAGCGGGCCCCGGGCGTGCGCGCCGACTTTTACTGGGTCGGGCGCAGGGTCGACCGCTGGCCGACCGGCGGCGCGGGCACGCCCGACGCGGTCCAGCTCGAGGTCACGGTCTTGTGGCTCGACTACACCAACCCCGCCTTTCCACCGCCGTCCGACGTCGACGTCGACGACCTCGTGTCCGACAACCTCGATCCGGCCTCACCGGAATTCTCGCCCTGGGTCCGCGGCGTGCAGCTGCGCACGGTTCGGGTCAACGACGCGCGGGAGCCAGGGTAATGAATTTTCACAAGTACAAAAACGCCCAGGGTGTTCGGGGGCAGCGGGGCTTCACCCTGATCGAGCTGATGGTTGCGATCTTGGTGTCGTCGATCGTGCTGATGGGCGTGTTCGCGTTTGCCTCGATCCAAAAGGACACCGCGAGCCTCCAGCGCCGGCAGATCGTCTTGCAGCAGGCCCTCGAAGGATCGATGTATTCGATCGGCACGGATCTGCGCATGGCAGGGCTCGGCTTTGGCCGCCAGTGCAGCGAGATCCGGGTCTACTCCGACGCCGAGGGCAAGCTCATCAACCCCGGCGCGGTCACCGACGACAACATCGGCGACGCCTACATCGATTCGATCACGACCGAGCCCTACTGGGTCCTGCGTGACGGCGTCCAGGCCCACTGGCGCAGCGGCGCCGACGTCGGGGCCAACGACATGGCCGGGCTCGAGGCGACCTCGGCCTCGCCGAGCAGCGCGGC